>VSPE01000030.1 GCA_009775225.1 Muribaculaceae bacterium
CGGGAATCAAGGCGTCAGCCTTGATTTTTTATTCTGCCGGTGTAAAAATCTCAGGATTTTTATCTAAATTTGTATTAATAACAACAAAAATCGAGGCTGGATTGAATGATTAAGCAGATAGAATTTCGGCTCCCCGCCATGAAGCGCGGGTGTCACCTTATCACGTCAGAGATAGTGCGGCGCCTGCCGCAGCCCCTCCCCGAGTGCGCGCTTGTCAATATCTTCGTAAAGCACACCTCATGCGCACTATCCGTCAACGAAAACGCCGACCCCGATGTGCGCGTAGACCTCAACGCCGTTCTCGACAGGCTTGCACCCGAAAACGCACCATTCTACACCCATACCTTCGAGGGACCCGACGACATGCCGGCGCACGCCAAGTCATCTTTGCTCGGAGTCTCGCTCACCGTACCTGTAAGCGGCGGACGACTCAACCTCGGCACATGGCAAGGAATATACCTGTGCGAGTTCCGCGACTACGGCGGCCCGCGCTTCATCGTGATTACCGTGTATTACTGACCGAGTATTACTGACCGACGCTCGGGCCGGTGCTTACTTACTTCCCTTAATGTGTCGCACTCATCGAAAGAGGAAGTTACACTGTCTTTTCTCATTTCACCTCTACAGTATCATCATCCACATTTGTGACAGCGCATACCGCTATCGCTTTTTCATTGATGAAACCGACATAGAGATTGCATCTGTCGAGATTGCGCTCAATCATGTACTCCGCTTCGTCGCCTATAAGAAGTAGTGGCAAAAACTTCCGCTTGTTTTCATCGGCCTCGATTATGTGTAAATTGTCGTTGTCAATCTTATTCATCCTGCAAAAGTGATTAATAATTAGTTTCGATATGACGCCTTGCCCAATAGCACAAAACGGCAATAAAAAAAGCATTGAACTGCAATGTATAACATTAGCAAATTCAATGCCTTAGACAATAAGAGCGGTAGACGAGGCTCGAACTCGCGACCCTCAGCTTGGGAAGCTGATGCTCTACCAACTGAGCTACTACCGCGTAACAACGGCACAAAGGTACACATTTTTTTCGTAAAAAAGATATATTTGCGTTAAAAAATGAACTTGGGACTTGGGGTGATAAAAAAAGATTTTGTACATTTGTAGGCACCAACACTTTGTAATATTAAGGCGTTGTAAATACTATGGAAACAGCATCTATTAACTTCAGACTATTATCTGTGCGGGAGGTGGAGGGCGCAACGGCCATTAACCGCCGCGCACTGCGCCGGTTGGGGCGCACCCCCGTAAATGTGGATATGAATGTGCGCGTAGTGCCCGACCTTGACCACTCTATGGTGAGCCTTATCGTCACCTGCTCGTATGTTGCCGTAATCGGGCTTATCCGCACTCGAGTGCTTTCGTGCTCTACGGTGTCGACGTTCGAGATAGAGAATCTGGCGGCGCACGTGACTATGCAGGGCGAAGAGGTGATAGTCGGAGGAAAGCTTATGCAGACCATGCTCGGAATAGCGGTAGGAGCGCTCCGCGGTGTTATTGCCGTGCGCACAGCCGACACCCCTCTCCGCTTCCGTCCGCTGCCGGTGATAGACCTGACTGCACTGATGTACCGACTTCACTACGGGAATGCACCGTCGGCAGCTATTCCGATGTAGATACTGAAGTATACTCAATAGCAGGTGTTTACAAAGCGAAGACAAAATGATTGCAAAAATAATCGCCGAAAAATTTGGTGGTGTTAAAAAAAAGCACTAACTTTGCATCGCATTTGAGAGGAATGCCCTTCTGCGAAAATAGCTCAGTTGGTAGAGCACGACCTTGCCAAGGTCGGGGTCGCGGGTTCGAGTCCCGTTTTTCGCTCAAAAGCTTTTTAGCTTCCCTCAGTGCCTATGGCGCTTCCCCATGTCCGGGTGGTGGAATTGGTAGACACGCTACTTTGAGGGGGTAGTGGGCGAAAGCCTGTGTGAGTTCGAATCTCATCTCGGACACTGAAAAGAGTTGCAAGCATAATTGCTTGCAACTCTTTCTGCATATATACCCTATCTATCGTGTACGGGAACAACTCGGTTATATAATTGTTATCAATATAGCTAAACTATATTTTCGCGATTTCAACTATATGGACGATGTCATAATAATCATAATCCTAATCCTGCTCAACGGCATATTCTCGATGTCGGAAATAGCCCTGATATCTGCTCGAAAAGCGCGTCTTGCGTCCGATGCAAAGCATGGAAGCAAGGGCGCTGAGGCCGCTCTCAGGCTTGCTGAGAACCCCGACACATTTCTTTCTACAATTCAGATAGGCATCACACTCATCGGTATTCTCACGGGTCTCTATTCCGGAGCCGCGCTGGCTGCCGATGTGGGGCGCATGCTTCAGCACCTTGGGCTCGAGGCTCGTACGGCACAGACCGTCGGGCAGATTGCCATTGTGGCCGTGGTTACATTTCTGTCGATAGTTGTAGGCGAACTGGTGCCAAAAAGAATAGGACTCGCCGCCGCTAATACTGTTGCACGGCTTATCGCAAGACCGATGAAGGTTCTCTCGATAGTCGCCATGCCTGCAGTATGGCTGCTCTCCGTCTCTACAGCCCTAATAGTAAGGATGCTCGGAATGAAAGGCAAAGAAAATACTGTCACGGAAGATGAAATCAAGGCCCTTATACGCGACGGCGCCGATGCCGGTCAGGTACGTAAGGTAGAGCAGGATATAATGGAACGGGCACTCGTGCTCGGCGACCTTCGCATAGCATCCATAATGACTCCGAAAATCGACGTCGAAGCCATGCGTCTCGACATGTCGGGAGCCGAGGTGAAGCAAGTCCTGTCGACTGCCCTCCACAACAACTATCCGGTGTTCTGCGACAAAGCCCACGGCAAGGTTTGCGGCATCGTATCTCTGAAACAGCTGGTGCTTGCCATACATTCCGCCTCTTTCGCACTGGCCGATGTAGTGTCGCGCCCGGTATATTTTCCCGAGTCGATGAGCGTATATGATGCCCTCGACAGGATGAAGAAAGCCGATATGCACTTCGCGCTCGTATGTGATGAGTTCGGTGCAATGACAGGTGTAATCACACCTGCCGACATCCTCGATGCTCTTGTGGGGCTGCTCCCGAAGCAAGACCCGGGAATAGTCAAAGACGGCGACAACAGCTGGACGGTCGATGCCGCCTTGCTGTTTTACGACTTCCTCAGCTATTTCGGGTTCGAAGACCTCTACACCCCGGCATCGTATTCTACTGTTGGCGGTTTTATCCTCGAAGAGCTCCGGCGCATGCCGGAGTCGGGCGACACCGTGGTGTGGAACGGCCTGTCGTTCACCGTCGTCGCGCTCGACGGTGCCCGCATCCGCACAGTGGCTTTGCGGATGCTTTCTCCCGGGCACGACTTGTAGTTGCTCCATTACTTGCTAATTTCGGGGTGTCTAACCAATAAAACCCCAAGTAATGACATCTGTAAAGGTAAAGTTCCGTCCCTCGGCTCCCGAGGGCAAATCAGGTTCCGTATATTATCGGATTATCCATGCCCGTATGGTGAGAAGTATCACCACCGACATTAAAATATCTTCCGACGCATGGGATGATGTCGCGTCAATGCCATGCCTTGTAGAACATCGCGAGACTGTTCTTGCCGATATATCCCGCATCCACCGCATTATAGCATATTTCGAAGCCTCGGGCCTCACGTTCTCGGCCGATGATATCGTATGGCGCTACAGGTGCGCCCGCTCTACAGCCTCACTCTCCGTGTACATGGCGCGCATCATCGACTCGCTCAAGGCGGCAGGACGACTGCGCACCGCCGAAACATACGGCTCTACTCTGCGCAGCTTCACTACATTCCGCGCCGAAACAGGAGCTTCTCTCGATATACTCCTCGATGCGTTCTCTCCCACCGTCGCCGAGGCATATCAGGACTGGATGCGCCGAAGAGGGCTGGTACCCAATACCACATCATTCTATCTGCGCATCCTAAGAGCGGTGTACCGCCGCGCTGTCGCCGAAGGGATTACCGACGACAAAAATCCATTCAGCTGCGTATATACAGGCATCGATGACACCGTGAAACGGGCGCTGACACTCCCTCAGCTACGCCGGCTGTGCCATCTCGACCTTACTGGCGCACCCGCTCTCGACTTTGCCCGCGATATGTTTATGATGAGCTTCTATCTCCGCGGTATGAGTTTCATCGACATGGCTTGTCTTCGCAAGACCGACCTGTGTGCCGGGCGCATCACATACCGCCGTCGGAAGACGGGGAGACTGCTGTCTATCCGCTGGACTGCCGAGATGCAGGCTATTGTCGACAAATACCCTGCATCCGAAAGCCCCTTCCTGCTCCCCCTGGTTTCTCCGGGAAGCTCCTCCGTGCATGCTTCATATCGCCGCACTGCCTCACGCATCAACGCCAGTCTCCACACTATTGCAGGACGTATGCACCTTCCGCTGCACCTCACAATGTATGTGGCGCGCCACAGCTGGGCCTCTGTTGCATACCGAAAAGGTGTGGCAATGAGTGTAATCAGCGAAGGTATGGGACACTTATCCGAGGCGACCACCCGCATATATCTCGCCTCGCTCGACACCGCCACCATCGACCGAGCCAATTCACTCATTATCCGCTCGCTCTAAAAAATATTGCAGCCCGCAAAAAAAATCGTAACTTTGTGTTATCAATTATCAACTACAACAAAACACCCTGCAAAAACAGCCATGAACCGCTCTACGCTCCGCCTCCTCCTCGTTATGGTGCTGTGTTGCTGTGTCGTGCCGCACGCATCCGCCGCATCTCCGCAAATAGTACCGCTCCCACAGACATTCAAAACCGCGAAAGGCAGCCTCGCGCCGGCATCCCTGCGCTCAGGCATATATATCGACCCCGCTTCCTCTGTCGACCGTTCTGTTGCATATGAATGGCTCGCCGAGGCCGGCATCGACACCATTCCGGCATCTGAGGTCGCCACGGCCTCTGTGGCGATGAAAATCTGCCCTGGAGTCACAGGCAACCGCGAGGGGTACACACTCACCGTATCGCTTTCCCGCATCGACATCTGCGCCGATTCCGATGCCGGCATAATCTGGGCGCTGCAGACGCTCAGGCAGTATGCTGCCGGTAAAGACCGCATCGATGCCATAACGATTAGCGACACTCCCGCCTATCCCTGGCGAAGCTATCTTATGGACGAAAGCCGTCACTTTTTCGGCCCCGAGGCTGCCAGAAGAGTCATCGACGAGCTCTCTCGTCTCAAGATGAATGTGCTACATTGGCATCTTACCGACGGCGCAGGCTGGCGCATCGAGATACCTCAATATCCGCGCCTTACTGAAGTCGGTTCCAAGCTCGACTATTCACACCGTTTCGTCACCCCCGAGCAGTGGGACTCCATATATCCTTCGCGCAGAGCATACTATACCGCTGCCGAAATAAAAGACATTGTAGCCTATGCCCGCAAGCGCGGTGTAACCGTGATGCCCGAAATCGAGATGCCCGGCCACCAACTCGCGGCCATTGCATCATATCCGTGGCTCGGAACATCCTCCCGCATGGCAGGCAAAGCTGTCACCGGCGACCTGCTGAACGTTGCCGACCCCTCGGTAGAGCAGTTCCTTCGCGATGTACTCGATTACGTCATAGACCTCTTCGGCATCGACACCATACACATCGGCGGCGACGAAGCTGAATACAAACACTGGAGCGGAGCGCCTGGCGTTGCCGCATACATGGCAGAGAACGGTATGCAGCAGCCGTGGGAGCTGCAGGACAGGCTCGTCCGTCGTATGGCACGCTACCTCGACGGTAAAGGTGTCCGCATGATGGGCTGGAACGAAATCACGGGCCATGACCCCGCCCGCAGGGCCGAAGTCGACGGCTCTATCGCCCAGTTCTGGCAAGGCGATATCTCTGGCCTCGGCAGAGCCGCCTCGCAGGGTTACCTCACCGTAAACTCCGACCAGCTATACACCTACCTCGATTACGACTACGACGGCACACCCCTGTGGAAGTGCTTCCGTTTCAACCCTATACCCGCAAATATAGATGCCTCACTCCGCGAAAAGGTCATAGGTTTCGGGGCACAGATGTGGGCCGAGAAGGTACCCGATTTCGCCCAGCTATGCTACATGACATTCCCACGTATCGCCGCCCTGGCAGAGCGCGGCTGGTCGCCCGCCGACAATACCGACTACACCGACTTTATGCGCCGCGTGCAGCCCCTCCAGACTCTGTGGCGAGCCTCCGGCATAATCAACACTCAGCCTGTATACGACCGCAAAGAGCCTAAAGCCAAAATGCCTAAAGGACGCTAATTAACACCGCAACGGACTCATAATTAACATCGGTGTGCATAAAACTTGCACATCGATGTTTTTATTTTGCGCACAGAAACAATAAAAACACGCAACTATGTCATTTTGGAGCTTTATAGGCAAACTTGCCCTTTTCGACATGCTGTTCAACGCACATTCATCCGATAGCAAAAATCGCAAGATGGAGTATCCGTCTTACACACGTCGCTACGGATACGATTACGAAGACTGTGACTGCGGATGCAGAAGCGATGATTACATCGGCCACGATAGCTGGAGCTACACCCATGACCCCGATTCATACGACTCCGATGACTGGTAAAATCAGTCGCCTGGTATAGCTCTGTAAGAGGCTCGTAAAAAGCCCTGGAGCAGCATTGTCCTGTGAGGCCACATTCATGTGACCCACCGAGAGCAGGCATCTGTGCAGTCACAGGCGCCGCTCCTACTTGTGTGTTTGTCTGAAATTGGTTTACATGATTGAGTACTTTGCATTTCATAGTTTTCATAACATTTATAATTTTGAAGATTAATAAATTGATTTTTATGATGCAAAATTAGGCACTGGCATGCGTATCGGCTCCTGCAAAATCCCGGCCGTCGGGATTTTCCCCTGAAAACCGCTGTTTTTTTCAAAAAAAGCGCATAATAATAGCGACGAAAGCTCCGCCGAAAGGCGTTCCACCCCCTCAATAAACACCACGCCCCGGCTATCGATGAAGTAGCCGGGGCGTGCTTATCTTATAAAGTATATCCGGGCGATTAAGCCTCGAAAGTATAGTCGGCGAGCTGAGCGATATCGAAGTTGTTGATATACTCGCAGTGGCGGGCAACCTCAGCCTGTACCATCTTGGTGTATACAAGGGCAGTGCTGCGGAACGACTCGTTCAACTTGGCGTCCTGGAGCAGGAGATAAGCCATGATGATGTAGCCGGCCATTTCCACAAGGCGACGGGCCATGAAGTCTAGGTACTGAGGATTGTTAGGCTCGGTAACCTTGGCTACGGCGTCCTTGTACAGCTCGGTAAGGCCCTTGAGAGTCTCCGCCACAGGAGCGAGTTCTGCGGGATAACCGGCTGCTGCATAGGTGTCGATTAGGCTGGCGTATGTGCCGGTGGTCACGTGGCGGATAGCAGCCACAACCTGCAGCTGGGTGGTGCCTTCGTAAATCGAAGTGATGCGTGCGTCGCGGTAGATGCGTTCGCAGGCATAGTCCTTCATGAAGCCCGAGCCACCGTGTATCTGGATGCAGTCGTAAGCGTTCTGGTTGCAGTATTCGCTGCCAAGACCTTTGGCGAGGGGAGTGAGAGCGTCGGCCAGACGGCTGTAGTGCTTCATCTCGGCGCGCTCGTCGGCGGTAAGGCTGCGTTCGCGTGCTATATCCTCGTAAATCTTGTACATATCCACGAAGCGCGAGCACTCGTAGAGAAGTGTGCGGCTGGCTTCGAGCTTGGCCTTCATCACCGAAAGCATTTCGGATACGGCGGGGAACTCGATGATAGCCTTGCCGAACTGGCGGCGCTCCTTGGCATACTGGAGAGCTTCGCGGAAAGCGAGCTCGCTAACACCCACACTTTGGGCGGCGATACCGAGACGGGCACCGTTCATAAGAGCCATCACATATTTGATGAGACCCATACGGCGCGAGCCGCAAAGCTCGGCGGGAGCGTTCTTATATACAAGTTCGCATGTGGGCGAACCCTTGATACCCATCTTGTTCTCGATGCGGCGCACGGTAACACCGCCGTTGCGCTTGTCGTAGATAAACATCGAGAGGCCGCGGCCGTCCTTTGTGCCTTCTTCCGAGCGGGCGAGCACCAGGTGGATGTCGCTGTCGCCGTTGGTAATGAAGCGCTTCACGCCGTTCAGCACCCAGGTGCCGTCTTCCTTCTGTGTTGCCTTGAGCATCACAGACTGGAGGTCGGAGCCGGCATCAGGCTCGGTGAGGTCCATCGACATGGTCTCGCCTTCGCATACTCGGGGGATATATTTGGCGCGCTGTTCCTCGCTGCCGAACTCGTAGAGAGTCTCGGCGCAGTCCTGAAGTCCCCACAGGTTCTCGAAACCGGTGTCGGCACGGCTCACGATTTCTGCAGCCATGATGTAGGGAGTAATGGGGAAGTTGAGACCGCCGAAGCGACGCGGCATAGCCATACCCATCAGACCGGCCTTGCGGCATACGTCGAGGTTCTCCACTGTGCCTGCTGCGTAGAATGCGCGGCCGTCGGCGCAAGATGCACCTTCGTGGTCAACGCTTTCAGCGTTTTCGGCAATGGTGGTGCCGCAGATGTCGCCTACTATTCGGAGTACCTGCTCGTAGTTGTCCATAGCGTCCTCGAAGTTCGCCGGTGCGTAGTCGAATTTCTGAGCTTCGGAGTAGTTGCGTTCGCGAAGCTCTACAATCTTCTGCATCAGCGGGTGATTGAGATGATGCTTGAGATTGGGGTTGTCTGTATAGAAATTAGCCATTAGTGTATAGCTTACTTGGAGTTTTTCTTGTAATATTTGATGAGTTTGGGCACGATGTCTTCCATGTCGCCGGTGATAACGTAGTCGGCAATGGTGTTAATCGGTGCGTTGGGGTCGTTGTTAATGGAGATGATAATCGAGCTCTCCTGCATGCCGGCGATATGCTGTATCTGGCCCGAGATGCCACAAGCGATATAGAGTTTGGGACGCACTGTCACACCGGTCTGACCAATCTGGCGTTCGTGTTCGATAAAGCCTGCGTCCACGGCTGCGCGCGATGCGCCTACTTCTGCGCCGAGGGTGTTGGCGAGGTCGAACAGAAGCTGGAAGTTCTCTTTCGAGCCTACGCCGTAGCCGCCGGCCACGATGATAGGCGAGTTCTTGATGTTCACTTTCGACTTCTCGATGTGGCGGTCGATGATTTCAACCACGAAGTCGGTGTCGGCCACGTAGTCCTTGGCGGAGAGGTTGATGACCTCGCCCTTGTGGTCGGGGTTGAACACCTCTTTCTTCATCACGCCTTCGCGTACTGTTGCCATCTGGGGACGGCAGTCGGGGTTGACGATAGTGGCTACGATATTGCCGCCGAATGCGGGGCGGATTTGATAGAGCAGGTCGGTGTATTCCTTGCCTGTCTTGGGGTCTTTGTGGTCGCCGATTTCAAGCGAGGTGCAGTCAGCGGTGAGACCGCTGTGGAGGCACGAGCTCACGCGGGGGCCGAGGTCGCGGCCTATGCAGGTGGCGCCCATAAGGCATACCTGAGGATTAATCTGGCGGAAGAGGTTGATGAGGACTGCGGCGTGAGGGTTCGAGGTGTAGGGGTAGAGACGGGCGTCTTCCACCTTATACACTACGTCGGCGCCGTAGGGGAATATTTGTTTTTCGATGCCGTCGAGTTTGTCGCCGATAACGATTGCTTCGAGTTTTACGCCGAGACGGTCGGCCAGCACGCGGCCTTTAGTGAGAAGCTCAAGGCTGACGTCTGCCACACGGCCTTCGTCGTATTCGCAGTATACTATGAGGTTGTTATTGTCTGACATAGTGATAAATGAATGGATATATCGACTTAGCCGATAGTGTGGTTGGCGATAAGTTCTTTGATAAGAGTCTCGATTTGCTCGTCGTTGTTGTCGAGGCGGCGGCTTTCTTTGGCGGTGAATACTACGTTCTCCACTGTCTTAACCTTTGTGGGCGAGCCGGCAAGACCAATCTGCTCGGGGTCGGCTTCTACGTATGCTGCGCCCCATTCGGCTATGTTAAGCTCGGGGTTGGCGGCAAGCCGGGCTGCTGCTGTTTCGCTGAGCGATGCGGCTTCGGAGGGCGATGCTGCATATTTGTATTTCATCAGGCGCTTGGCGTTGCGGGGGCGACATTCTGCGGCAGAGCCGTTTACGGTCACAACGCAGGGCAGGGGAGCGACTACGGTCTCGACACCGTGTTCGAGGCGACGTTTTACGGTCACTTTGCCGTTCTTCACTTCGAGGATGTCTTCTGCGTATGTCACCTGGGGAATACCGAGCTTTTCTGCAATCTGGGGGCCTACCTGAGCGGTATCGCCGTCGATAGCCTGGCGGCCGCCGAGGATGATGTCATAGCCGTTGATTTTCTTTACTGCCTGTGCAAGCGAGTAGGAGGTTGCCAGAGTGTCGGCGCCGCCGAGGGCGCGGTCGGTGAGCACGATGCCCTTGTCGGCACCGCGGTAAATGGCTTCGCGTACAATCTCGGCTGCACGGGGAAGACCCATAGTGAGCAGGGTGACAGTGCTGCCGGGATGAGTTTCTTTCAGACGAAGAGCCTGCTCAAGTGCATTGAGATCTTCGGGATTGAAAATCGCAGGCAGGGCGGCGCGGTTGATTGTGCCGTCTTCCTTCATTGCATCTTTGCCTACGTTGCGGGTGTCGGGCACCTGCTTTGCAAGCACTATGATGTTCAAACTCATAGAATACTTTTTTATATATGTTTTTTAACTTGAACCCGTGGAGTGGCGGTCTTCGGTATAATCGGTAAAATCATGCCGTAGCCCGGCTCCTACGAGCCTAAATACTGATTTCTGATTGCGAAAATTGCGTACAAAGTTAGTGAATTTTGGCTGTAAGTCAAAATGATAGCAGCTAAACGGCCCTGACAAGAATGTTAAAATTTCTTATCAGGGCCGTTTGGGCTTTATTTCTGTTCTTTGAGCTTGCGTTCAATCCACTTGCGGGCATTGATGAATGCCTGCATCCATACGGTCACCTCGTCGTTGGCGCGCAGGCGTGGGTAGAATGCGCACTGCCAGGGGAATATGGCGCGTTCGAGGTGCGGCATAATAGCGAGGTGGCGTCCGTCGGCCGAGGCGAGGGCGGCGACATCGTCTTCGCTGCCGTTGGGGTTGCCTGGGTATTCCGAGTAGGCATAGCGGGCCACTGTGTGCAGGCCGCTGTCGCCGCGGAAGTGGAAACGGCCTTCGCCGTGTGCGACCCATATACCGTGACGGGTGCCAGAGAGCGAGCCGAACATCACGGAGTTGTTTTCGGGTATGGAGAGAGAGAGGAAGGTCGATTCGAATTTGCCCGAGTGGTTGTGGCACATCTCCACGCGGGGTTTGCCGTCGGCTGTGGTGCCGGCGCCGAGCAGGTCAAGCTCTATCATGAGCTGGCAGCCGTTGCATACGCCGAGGCTGAGAGTGTTGTCGCGCTCGAAGAAGCGGCGAAGTGTCTCGCGTGCGGTATCGTTCCAGCGGAAACCTCCGGCCCAGCCTTTGGCGGAGCCGAGCACGTCGCTGTTGGAGAAGCCGCCGCAGAATACTATCATGTTGATGTCGTCCAGCGTCTCGCGGCCGCTCATAAGGTCGGTCATGTGTACGTCTTTCACGTTGAAGCCTGCCAGATAGAGCGAGTAAGCCATTTCGCGGTCGCCGTTCACGCCCTTCTCACGGATAATGGCGGCGCGGGGTGCGGTGGGTCGGGCGCGACGGCCCTGTTTGATGCCGCAGCCCTTGAATGTGGCGTCGAAAGAGCCGGGGATATGGTAGCGCACGGGCTGGATGTCGAAGTTGCGGAAGCGGCTGTCGGCACATTCGCGTGCGGTCTGGAGGCTGTCGAAGCGGTACGAAGGCTCATACCAGCGGCGGCGTGCCGAGGGTATCGACACCATGAAGGTGCGGCCGTCGGTGTGGCTTATTGTAAGCACATTCTCCTTGGCGGGCGATGCTATGGGGAAGTAGCGCACGCCGCGTAGGTCGAGATAGTTCTCTGCACGGCGCTTGAAGCGGTCGGAAACCTGCACTACCACTGCCGGGTTTTCTGCGAAGAGTATCTTGAGCAGGTCAGTCTCGCCGTACATGCGGAAGCCCTCCGTGTAGAAGTTGAGGCCGCCGCGTGTGTTGGGGAAGCACATCTCGAGAAGGGTGGTCACAAGACCGCCGGCGCTTACGTCGTGAATGGCGTCAACATAGCCTTTCTTGCAGAGGTCGCTCACGCTGTTGAAGGCAAGAGCGAAAGCCTTGGCGTCGGCCACATCGGGAGTCTCGCCGCCCACTTTCGAGAGGGCCTGTGCGAGAGCCGAGCCGCCGAGGGCGAGGGGAGTGCCGCTGAAGTCTATATAATATAAGGTGGAGTTAGAGTCGGGGTTGAGGGCAGCGTCTGGCATCTTGCCGGGGTCTACCGTATTCGCAGCCGCCGAGATTATCACGGTGCCGGGAGCGGTCACCTTGGTGCCGTCGGGGTATTTCTGCGTCATCGAGAGGCTGTCCTTGCCCGTGGGGATGTTGCAGCCGAGAGCGCACACAAAGTCGGAGCAGGCTTCTACGGCACGGTAGAGGGCTGCGTCCTCGCCGGGGTTCTTGCAGGGCCACATCCAGTTTGCACTGAGCGAGATGCCGCTTATGTCGTTGCACAGCGCATGGCCTGTTACGCCTGCGCCCACAATGTTGGTGAGAGCTTCGGCCACTGCAAGACGCGAGCCGGCTTCCACGTTTGCCAGAGCTACCTGAGGTGCATGGCCAATGGATGTAGCCACGCCGTGCTTGCCGCGGTAGTCGAGGCAAACTGCGCCGTAGTCGTTTACGGGCAGCTGGAGCGGGCCGGCGCACTGCTGGCGCACCACGCGGCCTGTTACGCTGCGGTCAACCTTGTTGGTAAGCCAGTCCTTGCAGGCCACAGCATCGAGCGAGAGCACGGCGTCGATGTATTCGGGTATGCGTTCCTGCTCGTATTCGCCGGCGCTGAAGCGGCTCTCTGCGGTGTTGTCGGTGATGACTGTCTTGGGCGGATTGCCGAGCATGTCGTCTACGGCAAGGTCTATCGCTGCGCTCTCCTTGCGGCGGAACGACAGACGGTGGTCGTCGGTTGTGCGGCCCACATTGTAGAGGGGCGCGCGCTCACGGCGTGCTATGCGTTCTATCAGAGGTATGTCGGCAGCGTTTACCACGAAGCCCATGCGCTCCTGGCTTTCGTTGCCTATTATTTCTTTGTCGGAGAGAGTGGGGTCGCCCACTGGAAGTGCGTCGATGTCGATGACGCCGCCTGTCGATTCAATAAGCTCCGAGAGGGCATTGAGGTGGCCGCCTGCGCCGTGGTCGTGGATTGATACTATAGGATTGTCGAGGCCTTCGGCGAGGGCGCGGATAAGGTTTGCCACACGCTTCTGCATCTCGGGGTTGGCGCGCTGCACGGCATTAAGCTCGATAGCGCCTGCGTAGCGGCCGGTATCGACCGACGATACGGCGCCGCCGCCCATGCCTATGCGGTAGTTGTCGCCGCCGGCGAGCATCACCGTCTGTCCGGCTTCGGGTTCGCCTTTTATGGCGTGGCGGGCATTTGCGAAGCCCACGCCGCCGGCGAGCATTATTACCTTGTCGTAGCCGTATATGCGCTCTTCTTCGGCGTGCTCAAAAGTGAGGAGCGAGCCGCAGATGAGGGGCTGGCCGAACTTGTTGCCGAAGTCCGAAGCGCCGTTAGAAGCTTTAATGAGGATGTCGGCAGGCGTCTGATAGAGCCATTTGCGCTCCTCGACAGCCTTTTCGCAGGGACGCAGATTGTCGGCGATGCGTGGGTACGAAGTCATGTACACGGCAGTGCCCGCCAGAGGAAGGCTGGCACGTCCGCCGCCGAGGCGGTCGCGGATTTCGCCGCCGCTACCCGTTGCCGCGCCGTTAAATGGTTCTACCGTTGTGGGGAAGTTGTGAGTCTCTGCCTTGAGCGATACCACGGTGTCGATAGCGCGCTCGGAGAAGAACGAAGGCTCGTCGCCGCGCTCGGGCGCGAACTGGAATGTTTTCGGTCCTTTTACGAAAGCCACATTATCTTTATAAGCCGATATGAGACCTTTGGAGTTGACCTTGCTGGTGCGCTTGATGAGCTGGAACAAGGTAGAGGGCTTGGCTGCGCCGTCTACAATAAAGGTGCCGTTGAATATCTTGTGTCGGCAGTGCTCTGAGTTTACCTGTGAGAAGCCGAATACCTCGCTGTCGGTGAGCGGACGTCCCAAGCGGGCAGAGAGTTTGCGCAGATAGTCTTCTTCCTGCTCGCTGAGAGCAAGACCTTCGCGGGCGTTGTATTCGGAAATGTCGGTTATAAACTCCTGAGGTGCCGGCGCTATGTCGAGGTGGAAAACCTCGGACGAAGGGTCGGAGTAGCGGGTGTGCAGCATGGGGTCGAATACGGCCGCCATACACTCGGGCACGAACTGCTCTATACGAGAAATGCCGTGGACGCCCATGTTTTGGGTAATCTCTACGGCATTAGTGCTCCAGGGAGTTATCATTTCTTTTCGGGGGCCAACGTACTTGCCGGTCAGCCCTTTGCCGGCCGGAAGAGGCATGGCTCCGCTGAAGAGCCATTGCAGACGTTCGATATCGGCAGCTGAGAATTGCTGCGAGCTTTCTACGGCGTAAGCCCGGCCGTCGGGGGTGGTAAAGAATACAACCATCGGTGGAATGCTATGTGTTGGTTTTGAGTGCAAAATTACAAAAAAATACCTTACGGCGCAAGCCTTGGGGCATATCCTCATCGCAAAAATACTCAAAAGTGGGTATTTCGGAAACAGAACGGCAAACGTACTTTTGCAACCGAAACAATCAACCCATATCATTATGCACATTTTTACACATAAAGCACTCTTTGCCGCGGCACTTATGACTTGCCCGCAGGCATTTGCCGCCGCCGCTCCCGAAGTGGCGTGGATTAATCTGTTCGACGGCAATACTACGGCCGGCGACAGTAATATCGCAGTAGCAACTGCCGGTGACAACGCCACATACTGGCTCAACACTCTCGGCTCGACCGACGCCGCCACCGATATATTTTATAATGGTGTAAAAATATTTACAGGCTCGCCATACTCGGCCGGCACAAGCTATGCCAACAATCTTGCACTCACGAAAACCGACAATAGCGGTGCCGCGCTATGGACTGTATACTCCAACTCGGGCGACTATGCGTCGGGCGACGGCGCTCTTGCAGTCGCTGCGGATGGCTCTGTAGTGTTCGTGGGCAAAGTACGCCATACCGACGGCTATCTTGACAGCGAGCTGACTCTTGTCGATGCGGCAGGCAATACAGCATCGTTCGGCGCAGCTGTGGAAAACCGCTATTACTGCCTTGTCATGGCTCGCGTCTCCCCCGATGGTGCTATAGAGTGGCTCCGTACTGTAGATGTAGCGCACGGCGCAAGTCCCGACGGCTCGAAAGACTTTGTAGGCGATGCTGTCGCAGCCAAGGCTGTCGCAATAGACGCAGAAGGTAATATATATGTAGGCGGCAGCTTCAACATGCCCCTCACATTTGCCACAGCCGATGGCAGCGCTACTATTTCGGCACGCAATGCCTCGGAATGGAACGGTGCTTCGCAGTCGTCGTGCTCCGACCTCTTCATCGCACGCTTCGATGCCGACGGCTTCTACACCGGTGCGCTCCAGGCAGAAGGCGCACCTATGGCAACGGAACAAATTCTCGACCTTGTATATGCCGACGGCAAACTCTATGTGACCGGTTCTGCGACTGCTGTAACCGATGCAAGCGCCACTCTTGGCGGCAAAGAATTCAAGGCAGGCACAACCGTTTCACCCTTCGTCGCTGCTGTAAGCACTTCGCTTGAGGTGGAATGGCTCGGATGTATAGACTCGGAGCCTGTGGCCGGCTCCAAAAGCGCCGCATGGCAGAATGCCCACGTAACCGCAACCGGCGGCAACCTGTGGCTCGCATCTATGGCCAACGGTGTGTACACCTCTTTCTCCGATACTTCCAAAAGTGTGGCGACTCAGCAGGGGACACAGCGTGAGGGTCTTCTCGTGAAATTCGATGCCGCCACGGGCGAATGGCTCGCGGCAGCCGACTCGCGCGACGGCTTCGGCGACACCGTTCTCGGCGGCTACTTAAAAGCTATACAGAACCCCTCCCGTACCGATAAAGTATATGTTTACGGCTATCTGATGAATTCCCCGAAAGGCGTATTCTTCCGCGGCTACGATGCCGAGACCCTTGCCGCCGACACTGAAGAAGACTGGTATGTAATCTCCGGCGGCGGTGTTCCCTCTGCCTTAGGCATGGCCTATGACCCTTCTACCGCCCGCGCCTATGTGGCTGCCCGTGGTAATGCACAGTTCAAGACTTCCGGCACTCTTGTTAGCGAGACTCCGAAGAAATGGGCGGTGGCTGCCGCTCGTGTCGACCTTCCCGGCGAATTTCTTTCAGGAGTGGAAAATGTTGCCGGCGCCAATTCTGCATCGTTTGAACTCGCAGCAGGTCGCGGCACACTCACACTCAGCTCCCCGGAAGCCGTTTCGGTGGCTGTATGCGACCTTACAGGCCGCGTGGTTGCCGTTCTCTCTGCCGTAGACGGACGCAGTACCACCGTAAACGTAGCCCCCGGCATATATGTCGCCGCAGGCAAGAAGTTGCTCGTTAAATGAAGATGTTTATAAAGAATAAGTTAATAACAGCTTTAATACTTCTCATGTTCTCTATCGCAGTGCGTGCCGCTGTGGTAGAGGGCATTGCCCTTGATGAAACCGACGGAAAACCGCTTGCTGCGTGTGCCGTGGTATTTCTCCCGGTAAAGGAGAGCGTACAGACCGATGCCGAGGGCCGTTTTCGAGTCAGTCTCGCCGAAGGAACGTACACGGTGCGGGCGTCGTATGTCGGTTATGAACCGTATGAGCGTGTTTTTGAAATCAAGGGCAAAAAGTGCCGTCTTACGTTGAGTCTCAAGCCGGTGGTATCGCAGCTGCGCGAGGTGACGGTAACGGCGCGCGAATCGTCGGGACCGACTACAGCATCGCGCATCGACCGCGAGGCTATGGCTCATTTGCAGCCTTCAAGCTTCACCGACCTGCTGGAGCTGCTGCCGGGCAATATATCCAAGAACCCCGAAATGGGCAGTGTGAACTCTATAAAGCTCCGTGAGACAGGCAATATCGGCGCTACAGGCATCGAGGCCGACAGCCCCGACTATGTGATGAGCTCGCTCGGCACGGTATTCAACGTCGACGGCGCCCCGATAGTAAATGATGCTAACCACCAGAGCATCGGTATAGAAAGCTCCGCGGGCCGCAATTCCGTGAACCGTGGCGTGGATATGCGCTCGCTTTCCACCGATAATATCGAAAGCGTGGAGATAGTGCGAGGCATACCCTCCGCCGAGTACGGCAACCTCACTTCCGGCGTAGTCAACATAAGGCGTACGCGAAAGGCGACTCCGCTCACGGCGCGTTTCAAGGCCGACGGCTACAGCAAGCTTCTTTTTGTGGGCAAAGGCTTTGTGCTCGGCCCTCGGAGAAACAACACCCTCAATGTCGATATCGGTTGGCTCGACAGCAAGACCGACCCCCGTAACAGCCTTGAGAATTATCGCCGCATAACGGCCTCGCTGCGCGCGGCGCTCCAATGGGACTCGCCGCGAGTGCTTGCCGAATGGAACCTTGCAGCCGACTATACCGGCACCGTCGACAAGATGAAGACCGACCCCGACCTTTCTCTGGTGAAAATCGACGAATACATGTCTGACAATCACAGAGCCTCGTTCACCTCCGACCTCACGCTGTCGTTCCGCAAGATGCCGTGGCTGCGCCGTGTCGATGTCAATGTGTCGGCATCCGGCCAAAGCGACAGGCTGCGACGCCGCCGCCAGGTGGCGCCGTCGCGCCCGGTTGTCGCGCCCGTGAGCGACGAAGCAGGCGTTCATGACGGTGTATTTATAATAGAAGAATATATCTCCGACTACATCAGCGAGGGCAAGCCCGTAAGCATTTTCGGTAAAATAGGTCTGCGCGGCGATATTCCGGCATGGCAGGGTGCCACCCAAAGCTACGGGGCCGGAGCCGACTGGACTATGAGCAAGAACTACGGGCGAGGCCAAGTCTATGACCCTCTACGACCTCTCTCTGCAAGCTGGACTTCGCGCCCCCGTGACTACCGCGAAATCCCGGCAGTCAATGTCGTGTCGGCGTATGTCGAAGATGCTCTTACCACTGCAGTGGGTTATGGAACTGTCGACCTCCGGGCCGGTGTGCATGGCATAAGCCTCGCAGGCCTCGACCGCCGTTATGCCATGGCCGACAAGATGTATTTCGACCCGCGTGTAAACGCAGTATGGCGTCTCCCTTCGTATACGGTAGGTTGCCGCGAACTCGAGCTTCAGATTGCCGGAGGCTATGGTGTGAGCAGCAAAATGCCGACCGCCGACTTTCTGTATCCTCAGAAAGCCTACCTCGACATAATGCAGCTCAACTACTACGACACCTCCGACCCTGCCGGGCTCAGCCGTGTGAACCTGCGAACCTACATCAATGACGCCACCAACTACGACCTGAAACCTGCCCGCAATCACAAATGGGAGATTAGGCTCGGTGCGACAATAGGCGCCAACCGGATGTCGGTGACCTATTTCGAAGAGCGCATGAACTCGGGCTTCCGCTACTCGATAGTGTACGGCGCCTACGATTACACCCGCTACGACCCCTCGGGCATCGTTCCGGGCGAACTTACTTCGCCGCCCGACCTCGGCTCGCTGCCTTCAACCGACGAAAGCGTGCTCCGTGGCTACCGCAAGGCAGAAAACGGCTCGCGCACCGACAAGCGCGGCATAGAATTTCAGCTCAACACCGCCCGCTGGCGCCCGCTCGCCACATCGCTTATAGTGACAGGCGCGTGGTTCCGCTCGCTCTACAGCAATTCGCAGATGCTCTATGCCCCTGTCAGCGACGTGGTGGAAGGAGTGGCCGTCAGCGACCGCTATGTGGGCCTGTACGACAGCAACGACGGCCGTGAGAGCGAGCAGTTCAACACAAACTTCATGTTCGACACGCAGCTTCCGCGCCTGGGGCTTGTATTTTCCACCACATTTCAGTGCATGTGGTATGTAAAGACCCGTCGCCTGCCGCAGAACGGTACCCCTGCCAAATACATCAGCTATCTCGACGGGCTGGTGCACGATTTCGGGCAGCCCGAAGCCGACAGCGAGCTTCAATATCTTATAAGACACTATAACCCCACACTTTACGACACATATACCATACCGACAGCGATGTATGTAAACCTCAAGGCCACCAAGACTATAGGCAAATGGCTGCGCGTGGCACTCTTTGTAAACCGCATAATCGACTATCTGCCCGACTACAGAAGCAACGGACTTACCGTGCGCCGCTCGTCGGACTCGTATTTCGGCATGGAACTCAATTTCACTTTATGATGAACAAACTATCGCTCATACAACTTGCACTTCTCTCGCTTTTCGGCGTGGCGTGCACCGATACATCCACCGACGCGCTCGATGTAAGCGGGCATCTATCCGTGACGATGCCCGCGGATATCGATGCGAGTGTCGTGACAGGCGGCTCAGTCTCTTTCTACAATGTGAGCAACGGTATCACAACCACGGTGCCGGCGCCGAATCCTGCCGACGTAAGTTTCAGTGTATTGCCCGGACTCTACAATATAGGCTACAGTGCCCGCTGCACTCTCGACGGCGGTGTCGAGGCCGACGTGAGGGCGCAGGCTCTCGGTGTGACTGTTGCCGCGGCATCGCAGTCCGTGACGCTGACTGCTTTTGCCATAGTCCCTGTCGACGACCTCATAATATCGGAAATCTATTTCACAGGTTCGCTACAGACCTCAGGCGACCAGTATAACGGCGACCAGTATTTCCGCCTGTACAACAATACCGACCATACGGTATATGCCGACGGTCTCACAATATTCGAGTCGCAGTTCCTCACCACACAGAAATTTAATTATACGCCCGACATTATGGACGAAGCCGTGAGTGTCGATGCCCTCTATACCATTCCCGGTAGCGGACGCGAATATCCTGTTGAACCGGGAAGCAGTCTGCTAATCGCCGACATGGCAATCAACCACCGCGACATCAATCCCAACTCCATAGACCTTAGCCATGCCGACTTCGAGTGGTACGATGAAAGCACCGACCCACGGAACGCCGACATAGACAACCCGGCCGTACCGAACCTCGACAAATGGTACTGCTACACCTATACCGTGTGGATACTTCACAACCGGGGTTTCAAGGCATACGGTGTGGCACGTATTCCTGTCGACCGTTCGACATATCTTGCCAACTACCGATATACCTGCAACTACGACCAGATTACGGCTGCCGGAACTTTTCCCATGTCGCGCGACTGCTACAGGCTGCCAAATACATGGATAAGCGATGTCGTGACACTCTCGGTGGCATCGGAATATAAATGGAATGTATGTGCCATGGCTCTCGACTCCGGTTGGACACACTGCGGCACTATCGACGGCGACAAGAACCGATATTTTCATGCTGTACGTCGCAAAATGGCCTACATGGCAGCCGACGGACGTGTGGTGCTTTCCAAGACCAATAATTCGGCCCACGACTTCAATCCTTTTGTCACCCCGTCGGAAATCGAGAACCAAAGTGAGGACGGAGTAAAAACAATTGACGGCATAACACCATGCGTTTGAGTATAATAGTGATAGTGCTGGCTGTATCCACAGCTTGTGCAGCATCCGGCCAGACTCTTGCCGAGAGGCTTCTGCTCACCGATACGCTTGCCAACAAACCGGCATCGGAAGTCCTTGCCAATCCCGTGCTGACGCCCATGCGGAGCCGGGTGAGCCTCTCGCACGCTGCGGCCGGATTCGACCGCGCGTCGCTTGGAAAAGTGGCGGTACGGCCAGCGGAAGGAAAGGGAAGTGCGGAAGGGTGGTTTGATGCGGACGCCTATATCAAAACCGGCCACGCCACCATAACCGGTAACGCTTCTTACAGCAATGGCCGGCGCTATGGTGTGGAGTACTGCCAGGTATCCGACCCGGAAATGATTTTTCCCTATTTCACGGCAGTGGACGCCTGCGGCGACTTCAAAAACGAGGGATATACATTCGGAGGTTCCTATTCTTCGGACTTCCATGGAGGCAAATGGCTCTATGGTGCGCGCCTCGGCTATCGCGCTGTGCAGGAGCACCGAGATGCAGACCCGCGTCCGAAGAACACTGTGGGGCAGCTTTCACTCTCAGTCGGCTTCGGTGGCCGCTTCGGCCCGTATATAGTGTCGTTGGGGCTGAATGCGTTCAAATACAGGCAGAGCAACAATATAATGTTTGTCAGCGAGCTTGGAGAACAGCCTGTATATCACCTTACGGGTATGACAAGCCACTATGCCCGCTTTGCCGGAACGGGCAAGTCGGCGGGCTACGATGGCTGGAGCCGCGGTGCATCGGTGGATTTGTATCCTGCCACGGAAGGCACCTATGCCTCTCTTTCGCTGCATCGGTTCACTTTCACCAAGACGCTTAAAGAGCTGAACAATCTTCCGCTCAACGATGCTGTCGCCGACCGCTATGCGGTATTGGCCGGCTGGAAGGCCGAGGCATGGAGTATGTCGGCCGGTTTTGAGTACGACTGCCGCACCGGCACCGAGAATATTTTCGGCGACCCAGCAGGGAACGTCTACCCCGAGCTTTTCGCGCTCACAACCTATGGGTGGCGGCGCACTGCCGCAAGCCTCAAAGGTGCATGGAGGTATCTTGCAGGCGACTGGCGCGCAGATGTGTATGCCGCTGCTTCCTACCGCTTCATAGAAGAGGTGTATAAGGGCGTAGTGCCGCGTCTCAGAAGTGTTGAAGAGGAATGGCTTGTAGATGCCGAGGCGCAATTACGCAAGACATTAAGCCGCAAAATCTCAATCAGCGCTTCAATTGCAGGTGAGGCTATACTGTCCCGTTATTACGCCGCCGGAGCATCGGCGGGAGTGGATTATATATTGTCCGGCAACAAGTCTATAGGACTTTCGGCGGGGTACAAATACCGCACGGCAACAGGCTTCGCCACAGGCTATGCGCTTACCTCCTCGCTGGCATTTAAATTCTGAACATAACAACCACAGACTATGATAAAACGAAAAATCACAGCACTTGCAATCGGAACGCTCCTTGCAACCAGAGCCTCAGCCGCAAACATAGAGCCGGACGTGCGTACAGGCACTTTGCCCAACGGCTTCACTTACTATATACAGCATAACGACAAGCCTGCTGGCACCGCCGATTATTTCTTCGCGCAGAAGGTCGGTTCCGTCAACGAGGAAGAGAACCAGCGAGGTCTCGCCCACTTTCTCGAGCACATGTGTTTCAACGGCACCGAGAACTTTCCTGGCAACAGCCTTATCAGCTATCTAGAAAGCATAGGCGTGAAGTTCGGCGCGCACCTCAACGCCTACACTTCCACCGATGAGACCGTATATAATATATGTAAGGCGCCGACGACCAGGGCCGCCACTGTGGACTCGTGCCTGATGATATTGCGCGACTGGAGCTGTGCCCTTCTGCTCGACAGTGCCGACATAGATGCCGAACGCGGTATAATAGTGAATGAATGGCGGCAGCGCAACTCGGCGTCGAACCGCATGCTCGAGCGCGCCTTTCCGCGCCTTTATGGCGGAAGCCCCTACGGGGAGCGTCTGCCTATAGGCCTTATGAGCGTGGTGGAGAATTTCGAGCCTCAGACCTTGCGCGATTTCTACGACCGCTGGTATATACCCGGCAATCAGGCCGTGATTGTCACGGGCGACGTGGATATGGATGCGGTAGAGAAGAGTATCAGGAATATGTTCGGGAGTCTGCCCGCACGCCGCACCGCATCGTCGGAACTTGTCGCGCTTCCCTCTGTGGCGGTGTCCGACACCCTCTCCTGTGTGGTGGAGAGCGACCCCGAGCACGGCATAGAGATGCTACAGCTGTATTTCCGCATGCCGGGCATGCCTGCCGATGTGGAAGGCGAGGTGCGCCGCAAGGTGCTCGGCGATATGGCGTCGGGTATGCTTGCAAAACGTTTCGAGGGGATTGAGGCAACAGCCGAATGTCCTCACAACAGCCTCGGCATAGGTGAGGTGAAATATCTCATGAGCCGCGGCGAGCAGGCCCTTACACTGCGCGGCATGGTGAAAGCCGGACGCGAGAACGACGCTCTCGAAGCGTGGTATGCCGAGGTGCAGCGTGCACTTCAGCACGGTTTCAGCGACGAGGAGCTTGCGAAGGCCCGTCAGGATATAAAAGCTGCTGTGCAGGAACGTGCGCGCCGCGCGTCGTCGGCCGACAATACTTATCTTGCCCGTCAGGCCGTGCGTCACTTCCTGGACGGAGGCAACAGGATAAGCTCTGCCGATTATCTAACGCTTACGGAACAGGTGGCCGCCTCGGTCACTTCCGAGGATGTTGTGTCGTATCTGGCAATGGCGGCCGGCGCTGCTCCCGAAGGCGCGGTGATATATCTTACCCGTCCGCAGTCCGGCAAGAGCGACGCAGAGGTGGAGAGCAACCTGCGCGCCGTTTTCGCCAAGGTGCGCGCCTCTCGATACGAGCCCTTCGCTCCCCGCGAGTGCTCGGAAAACCTTATGACAGCGCTTCCTGCCGACGGCGACATCGTGACGGCCGACAGCCTCGCACGGTTCGACGCCAAAGTGTATACGCTTTCGAACGGTATCCGGGTGGTGGCAAAGCGTACCGACTACAAGCCCGACCAGATATTCATACGTGGCTATAGCCCCGGGGGTATTTCGATGCTATATGACGAGAAAGATGTGCCCACACTGCGCGTGATAAACGAGCTTATGGCCGTGATGAAGCACGGCGGACTCAGCGCCAACGATATGCAGCGTATTCTCGACGGGCAAAATGTAAAGGTGTCGGCATCGGTCGGCAATACCGAAGAGGGTGTGGAAGCCGCAACGAACCGTGCAGGACTCGAAACAGCGTTTCAGGCGATATATCTGCGTGCTACCGCGTTCGAGGCCGACAGTGTGGCCTTCGCCAACTTTATCGACGCACAGCGCAGCAGCATAAACAACCGCAGGCTCAACCCCGTGCAGATAATGGGCGACTCGATACACTATACTATATACAACCGTCATCCGCTTGCCGCACGCCAGTCGCTTGCCGATGTCGATGCCGTAGATATGCCGAAAGCCCTGGAAGTCTATAGAGACCGATTTGGCGATATGTCGGACTTCACATTCATGGTTCTGGGCGATTTCGACACCGACAGCCTTGAGCTTATGATGCGTCGCTACCTCGGGGCGCTCCCCGGCGGCGGACGCACAGACACTCCGCGCGACTTCGGCTACAAGTATACTCCATATGATTTCGACAGTCGCTTTACGCGCAGCATGGCCAATCCGCAGGCCATAGTGTACAGCTTCTACAGCGGCCCTGCCGAATATACCCTCGACGGCATGCTGGAAGCCACAGCTTTCGGGCAGCTTATGCGCAGCCGCCTGCTGGCTGACATGCGCGAGGATAAGGCATGGACTTATTCAATCAAGAGCCACTGTGCGCTCAACCCGGGCGTAAGTCCGGGTTGCGGGCCTCAGGTGATGATGCCCTCTTATATAAAGGTTACACCCGGGCGCGAGTTCGACACCCTCGGTGTCGTGAAAGAGACAGTGGCTTCGCTGTCGGCCGAAGGCGGAGTGGGTGCCGACGAGCTTGCCGGCATACGTAGTTTTCTTGTCAAGAACCACCGAGAGGCCGTACGTGACAATGCGTACTGGCTCAAGGTGATTAAGGTGTGGCTGCGCGACGGCATAGACCTCGAGAACGGATATGAAGAAGCGGTGCAGCGCCTTACTCCGGCTTCGGTAGAGACATTCGGACGTCGCAATCTGCTGCCAGCGCACAAGGCTGCGCTTGTCATGAGCGCGGAGGCGTCAGAATGAGAACTGGCACATGGCGCTCATGCGTCGCGCCCAGCGGTGCTCACCTGAGAAATTCTGCCGTTTTCCGAAATCGAACTCTGCCGCGACCTGTATGCGCGGCGTGAGGTTCCAGAAAATGTTGGCAGCCCCGAAAAGACCGTATTTATATTCGTCGGGGCTGACCTCGCAGTCGGGCAGATAGCGGTTCTGGCTCATCGAAGCACTTACAAACAGATTGGGTCTGAAGTTATACTGGAGGCCCACACACCAGCCGAAGGAGGCCGGGGCGTACATCCGTCCCGGCCTTTTTGTGTCGCCGGTAAGGTCGTAGCTGCCTATGAGCAGGTCGCCGCCGAGACCTGCCGAGCCGTGTCCGTAGCTTGCGGTGACGTAGGTGGTGAGAGAGGGCAGGGGATGCGCCACCGAGCTGAGCTGTACGCCCCAGCCCACAATATTGTGGTTGCGCCCGGCAATGAGGTCGCGGTACGACAGCGTGCGCGCAATGCCCGACAGGCGCACGTGCTCGCCTTTGTCCCATTGATACTGTACGAATGTAGCCCAGTCGGGCATCCAGTTGCTCACCTTGGCCGTGTTTATGTTGTCGACATCGATGGAGGACTCGGGCGACTCGCCAGATACGGCCAGCACCCATCTGTCTTTTATAACAGGCATATAGCGTACCAGCACGGCAGTGGTGCCGATTTTATTATTCGGGCCTTGCGCATCGACTGTGGGCGGAGTGGCTGCAGGGTCGGAGTATGTGGAGGCGGCGTAGCCCACTGTGAAATTGTTGATAGTGGCATAGGCTTTCTTGAGGCGGAAGTCGCGGGTTTCGTAGCCGTTGAAGTTGGCCTCGATATACAGCTGATAGTCGCCCAGCGCTTTGTTGCGGCCAATCACGCGGAAGAAGAGACTCGTTCCGGCAGGCGAAGTGCCGACGTGGCGCATGTCGGTCGGCGAGGGGTGTATGGGTATCAGATAAGGAGCGAAGCCGCTTGCGGGTATGGCTCCGCCCCAGTCGTAGTATGCGCGCATGCGTACGCAGCCTCCGATACCCATTGCGAGGCCGGCATCCTTGCTCATAAAGAGGAAATACGGTGCGCCGGGGTCCTGAAAGTGGCGGAACTGGTCGTAGTAGAACTCCGAAATTACACGACGAATAGAGTCGACGTATTCCTGAGTCTGTTCCGGCGCCGGTTTACCGTCTATGAAAACAATTCTGTTGGAGGTGAGGGTAGAGTCAATCTGAATGTCGGCGAGAGCGCGCCCGGTGGCGCCGGCGCATAATGTCGCAGCCAGCGACAAGGTGATGAATGAGATGAAATTCTTCATATTGCACTTCGGATGTGATGTAATTATAAATACAACACATCCGAGGTGTTATTGGTTGAGGAAGGCAGCCTCTTCGGCGAGCGAACGCGCCAGCAGACGGTCGGGAAAGCGGTCGGCAATGGCAGCGGCGCGCGAGGGGTTGGACGCCACAAGATTGAAGGCCAGTCGCAGTGCCGTATAAGCGGCAAAGGGCATGTCGGCATCGCACAGCTCTTCGGCAAGCTCCCATGCGAAGGGGAGGTGCCGTAGCAGGCGGTGGCACAGCACGTCGGCGACCTCCGCAGTCGGAATGTCGGCTATCCATCGGAGCGCATCGGCCTTAGAGAAAGCGTCGGTAGCGACCAGCATGGGCGCCAGGAGCATGCTCTCGCGGGTAGTGCTGTTGTGCCAGAGGTCTTCGGCAAGCGACGGGTTGGTACCTGTCTGAGCTGCAATGTCGACAATCTGCGGCAGGTTCAGGCCGAAAATAATGCGGAAGGGCGAGCCTCCTTTGCGGAGGGTGTCGGCAATGACGCCGTTTCGCATGGCAAAGAAACCACGTTTTACGGTCTGCATCGGGGAGTATGTCTTTTCTTCCATATATCTAATAAGGTGTAGCTATCCGATAAGGTGTGACCGGAGATATCGGATTACAAATTTAGATAAAAATCCTGAGATTTTTACACCGGCAGAATAAAAAATCAAGGCTGACGCCTTGATTCCCG
>VSPE01000031.1 GCA_009775225.1 Muribaculaceae bacterium
ATAATATATGATTATCAGTGATTTGCAATTTTATGATATTTTCTGAAAGCGTAGGTTCTGGAGCCTCTCTCTCCGCAATAAGAGCTGCAAGTCAAAGACTTGCAGCTCTTATTTTATTCTACGGCAAATCTGTAAAAAAGCGTGTACATCTTATGGCTATACACACCCTCCTGCAAAAAAGCGTGTCAAGTCGAAATTATACGCTATTGCATTGATGCAAACTATCGCCGAGAACCCCGAAAATAAAAAAATACCACTTCGCTGCATTTTTTTTGGTCCAAACGCTTGCAAATTCAAAAAAAGTGCGTACCTTTGCAGTGCCTTTTGAAAATGGTGCCCATAGTTCAGTTGGTTAGAACGTCGGATTGTGGTTCCGAAGGTCGTGGGTTCGAATCCCACTGGGCACCCGAAATACCACACGGAGCAAAGACATCACGTTTTTGCTCCTATTTTTTATACGGTAAATATTCACGATATTTGCAGAAATACTTTTATCCCCCTCTTATATGATGAACATAGGTGATACCGTACCCGACCTCTTAGGTCTCGACGCAGAAGGCCGCGAAGTACGCCTGAGCAACTTCCCCGGCAAAAAAATAATACTCTATTTCTACCCCAAAGACAACACGTCGGGCTGCACCGCCGAGGCTTGCAGCATGCGCGACAACATGTCTGCACTCACTGCCGAAGGCTATCAGGTGATTGGCGTGAGCGTTGACTCGGCCGAGTCGCACCGCAAATTCGCCGCCAAGCATCAGCTTGACTTCCCGCTCGTAGCCGACACAGAACACTCTCTTGTGGAGCAAATGGGCGTGTGGGGTGAAAAATCGATGTATGGCCGCAAATACATGGGTACTTTCCGCACTACATTTATAATCGGCACCGACGGTAAGATAGAGCGTGTATTTCTGCCCAAGGAAATCAAGACCAAGACTCACGCCGAACAAATCCTGAAATGATTTTTCTGATAGCCGAGTCGAAGACCATGACACCGTGCGACGGCGCCGTGGCTCCCGCGCTTTATCGGAACAACATCCCCGAATATGCCTCGCAAGCCGACAGCATCATGCTCTCGCTGCGCCACATGAGCGCAGGCGAACTCGCCGCCAAGGTTAAAATTAGTACCGCTATGGCATCGCGCCTCCGCGACATGATATACGAATTTCCGGCCAAGGGCATGGGTGCTAGGGCTATCGAGGCGTTTACGGGCGTTGTATTCAAGGCGTTCGACTACGCCACACTCGGCGAAGAGTCCCGGAAGCGCGCCGACGCGAACGTTCGCATCGTTTCGTCGCTCTACGGCTGGCTAAGACCGCGCGACATCATCAAGGCGTACCGCTTAGATTTCACCACCCGGCTCGCACCCGACGGCGGCAATTTCGCCGCCTACTGGCGCGACGCCGTGACAGATGCACTGCTCGCCGAGACTGCAAACCGGCGATGCTCCATTGCCGTAGACCTGATGCCCGGCGATGCCGCCAAATGCCTCGACAGGCGGCGCCTGGGCGGCAGAGTCCGCATCGTCCGCATTGATTTCAAGGAAATGCGCTCCGGCGGCACTCTGCGCACACCCGATGCGGGGCGCCTCAAGAAACTGCGCGGCACTCTGCTTAGGCAGATTATAGAGCATGGCGCCGAAACTCCCGACGATATTCGCGCACTGTCATCGCCATGCTATATGGCCGAGCCGTGCGACACCGACTCGGATACTATCGTTTTCTCAACACTCCCTGACTGATACCATGACACGCATATTCATCACCACCATGCTCGCACTCCTCGCTCTTGTTGCAACCCCCGCTCCGCGCGAAATTGCACTCTACAACGACACTACCGCCGACTCTGCCATGCTCTACCTCTATCCTGCCGACGGCGACGCTGTCGACACGGCTATACTCGTATGCCCCGGAGGCGGCTACTCGCATCTTGCAATGGAGCACGAAGGGTATCAGTTCGCGCAGTGGCTCAACAGCCTCGGCATAACAGCCGCCGTACTACGCTACCGCATGCCCGAAGGCCACTGCGAAGTGCCCGGCGACGATGCACGACGCGCCATGAAGATGCTGCGCGACATCGACGGCATCGCCAGGGTCGGCATAATGGGCTTCTCGGCCGGCGGACATCTGGCAAGCACGGTAGCCACGCACTACGATGCCGAGTCGCGCCCCGACTTCCAGGTGCTGTTTTATCCTGTAATCAGCATGGATGAAGGCCTCACACACCACGGCTCGCGTAACAATCTGCTCGGAACCGCGCCGACACCCGAGGCTGTGGCACTTTATTCCAACGAGAAGCAGGTGACACGAGACACTCCCCCTGCGATAATTTTTCACAGCGATGACGACCGCTCCGTACCAGTGGAGAATGCAATCGGCTATTACCGCGCTCTTCATGCCGCCGGAGTGCCTGCCTCGATGCACATCTTCCCTACAGGGGGCCATGGCTGGGGCTTCCGCGACAGCTTCACACATAAAACGCAATGGATGTCGGCACTTGAGGACTGGCTGGCCGCAACGCGACAATAGACAAAAGAGGGGGATACCGGCGCCGGCATCCCCCTCTATGCATCTGTCACTCTATCTTATTAGGCTTTTTTTCATCGCCCTGCAGCTTGAACGACACGGGCAGTACATAGCTGCAAGCCACTGTTTTGCCGTCGACTATAGCAGGCGACCATGCCGGCATTGCCTTAATAACACGGAGAGCTTCGGCATCAAGCTCGGGAGATACGCTTTTCACCACCTTGAAGTCAGAGAGCGTACCGTCGGCATTTACAGTGAACCCGACTACCACCGTGCCCTCCACACCGACATTCTGAGCCGCCTCGGGGTATTTGATTGCGTTCACGAGGTAGCTTATCATAGCCGTCTGGCCACCCTTGAACTCGGCATGACTGTCGGGCATATTTTCAGTTGCCGTTTCGATGGATACCGAATTTTCACTAACTTTGTCCTCGCTTACGGCGCGAGCCTCAACCGGCGCAACAACCGGGACTTCGAACGAGGCCGCACGCATGCTTTCCATGGCCGATGCCACTGCCGGAATGTTTACCACTGCCACGGCAAGAACTGGAGCCATGGCCAGGACGAGACCGCGCATGCGGCGAAGTCCGCTGTTTTTCTCTTTGTACATCATAGTTATACGTTTTTTAAGTTTACTGTGATTAAGGCTGTTGGCAAGCGACTGGAACCGAGTGCCCACAGCCTTTTTTATTAGTAACATCTGATAGGTGCGCGCGTCTATGCCAGAAGCGAGCACAGAGGCGTCGGCCTGATATTCGTGCACGCTCTTAAGCTCCTCGCGCATGAGCCACGCTGCGGGGTTATACCACATAAGCACGCACACGGCCTGAGCCAGCATGAGGTCGAGACTATGACGGCACCTGATATGAGCCAGCTCGTGAGCCGCGATAATGCTTCCGGCCGCTTCGTAGTCGGCTTCGCCCATTACCACATAACGCCCCCAGCTGAACGGCGCCACCCGGCCCTGCCTATGCAGCACAAGAGTAAACTCGCCGCAGTCGATATGTCGGCCCGAGCGCACCAGCACTACAAGCCGCACGGCCACCACTGCCGTCCACACGACAATTGCGACAAAACCCACCGTGAACACGGCGACAGGGAGTATATGCCACAACGGACTTGTCGACGGGTCGGAGTCACCTGCCGCCACAGCCTCAAGCCCGAAATCGAAGGCTCCGGCACCCGCACTGCCCTCGGGCCAACGAATAAGGCTCAGAGGCCACGCGCACAGGCTCAGCGCGTAGGCGCCCAAGAGCACAGCACGGTTCAGTACGGCCTGCTTCTCGCCGGCCATAGCCCACTTGTAGAGCAGGTAAGCCGCGAGCAGGAAAATGCCCGAGTACAGCGAATATGCAAGTAAAGCGCCCATATTATTTTTCGTTATGTTTTTCTATCATGTCTATTATCTCGCGAAGCTCTTCTACCGAGATTTTTTCTTCTTTCACCAGCGCCGACACCACCGAGCTATAGCTGTTGTTGAAGTAGCTCTTAACCACCTGAGCGAGCGAGCGACGCCCGAAGTCGGCCGACTTTACCGAGGCTCCGTAAAGATATGCCCCGTTCTTTTGGCCCACATGCTCCACAAAGCCCTTGTCGACAAGTATGCGAACAATGGTAGACACGGTATTGAAATGCGGGCGAGGGTCGTCGTAGCGCTCAAGCAGCTCGCGTACCGTCATAGGCCCGTCGGCCCACAGCCGCTCCATTATCTCGGCTTCTTTCTCTGTCAGTTTCTTCGTCTTACTCATAACTAAAATTTTAGTTGACACCGCAAATGTATAACTAATTTTTTAGTTCACCAAATTTTTCAACTAAAAATTTAGTTGGTGAGGCAAAAATAATCGGGGACACACCCAAGCGCACCCCCGATTATTCTAATATTAAAGCAGCTACTACAGTACCACCTTGCGCACTGAGCCGTCGGTATATCGCACCAGATATATTCCCGGAGCCGGAGTACCGTCTACCCGCAGGCCGGCCGGCGTATATATCGCCTCTACTGCCGCCCCCCCGGCACAGGGCAGGTCGAGAGCGGCTGCCTCGTACACGGCAGGCTCACTCTCGGGGCCGGCTCCGTGCGCGCCATAAACGGCACGGACGGTATAAGTCGATTTTGCACCGGCTTCGGCATCGGTGTAGGACGGCTCTTCTACAGTGGCGATAAGCTCGCCGTCGCGCAGAACCTCGTAGCCTGTCAGCTCCCATGCGGGAACAGAGAGGTCGTTGAAGGTAAGGTCGTCGACAAACATAGCGAAAGCGCCGTCGCTCACACAGTTCACAGCAAAGTGGCGCGAACCTTCGGGGAGGTAGTAGCGGAACTCGCGCCAAACGCCGTCGAGCACCACGGGCTGCGCTGTAATCGCGGTAAAGTTTGCCGGGTCGGCATCTACTGTCGAGAAGTGCACGAGCATGCGCTCAGTCATACCATTATCGGTCGTAAACGAACGGGCATAGAACGAAATCCACTGGGCGGCTCCGTTGAGACGAGGCGAAATAAGCCAGTCGTCGTTCACGTAGTTGAGCGATGAAAGCGCCGCCAGCAGCCGTTTGCCGGAATGGGCCTTGCCCTCGTCCCAGATATCAATGCCGAGGCGCTGCACATCAAGAACCTGAAATGCCTTGCGGGCAGTCGCATTTTCGTACTGACCGGCATCGTAGTTGATATATGCGGTCACATCGTAATCGCCGTCGTGCATAGTCCACTCGCCTACCCCGTCGATAATCCACGGAGCATAGGACTCTACATCGTCGGTTATGGCTCCGCGCTCAGCAGGCGCCAGCCATGAAAGCACCGCCCCGCCATCGCCGGCAGTAGCAGTGAGAGCCGTAGGAGCAGGCACAACAGGCTCTACGGCCTTTACGGAGAGCGTGGCACTGTTGTTTGCGTCCACAGCATCGCCGGCGCACACCACCGTAGCGGCAAGAGTATACGTGCCCACACCATCAAGAGCTATATCGAACGCCACCGCGCGCTCTTCACCGGGAGCAAGAGCCTCGACCCTGGCAGAGCCTAAGGTGCTGTCACCGTCACGCACAAGCACATCAACGGCCGCAAGAGGCTCGGTACCGGCATTGAGCACCTTCACCACATAGTCGCACGGCTCGCCGGCAGCAATGCGCGCAGGGCCGTTAAAAGCCGTAACGGCGGCATCGACAGCCACGGCTGAGTCAAAACAGATGTTGTCGAGATAGATGTCGGCAGCCCCGTCGCCTGTACCCCTGAAGAGCACACGCAGACGCCCGGCGTCCTCGAAAGCGGCCAGACTGTAGGTATGCCGAACCCAGCCGTCGGCTTCGGCAGCATCACGACGCAAAGGAGCTCCGAGACTTTCGTAAGCGCCGCCGTCTGAAACGAGGACTTCGAGAGTGGCATCGCCCGCTATTGCAGGGCTATGGTACATCCAGAACGACAGCGCAGGGCTTTCAAGGCCGCGTACAGAAATCATCGGAGAATAGAAGTCCGACACAGTGCCGACAGGCTCACCCACGCTATGGAATGTGGCCAGGCCGCGGTCGCCGTTCTGGTCGGCGGCAGACGGATTAAGTCCGGCCGGGTCGAGCGACCACGCCTGCATCACAGCATTCGACGATTGCGACATCCAGGGATAGAGAGCCATATCCGCTCCTGCGAAAGTCTCGCTCACGGGAACCGCATATGGCTTTCCAAAAAGCGCGAGGTCGCAACTCTGCGCATAAGGGCTTCGGCCCGCGTCGGTGACGGCATATACAAGATACCATACATTCTCCTGCCTGTCGGCGGGCGAAGTATAGCCTCCGTCGGTATAAGAGCATGCGGTGAGGTCTTCGGTGAGAACGACACCGTCGGTACTGCGCACTATCCTGTAGCGTAGCTGCGAGGCATCGAACCAGCCGCCATGCGCGCCGGTTAGGGGAGCTTCCCACCCGAGCACGGGATGACGGTCTTCTTCCGCAATAACGAGCGCGCCCACTGCGGCCGGCACATCGGTGCCGACAAAGACTTTGACTTCGGCAGGCATGCCTTCGCCAAGCTCATTCACGCACACAATCTTATATGTATAGAGTGCCGAGCTTGTGAAGTCGGTATCGGTAAACGACAGCTCCGCACCCGGCTCCACGCCGATAAACTCAGTCACCGGCTCTTCCTTGTCATCGCGACGCACCGTGATGCGCGACAGCGAGGCAAGGCCGTCGCCCTCAGCATCGGTCAAAGGCGCCCTGAAGCTGACAAGGGCGCTGAGAGCGCCGCGCTCTCCGGCCACGGCATCAAGCTCAGAGGCAAGACCGGGCACGCGGCTGTCGATAGCTTCGACAGTCACATTGTCTATCATCATGGCCCACATTTTGGGCGCGCTGATGCAGCGGAAGGCTACGAAGCAGGTGCCGTCGGCAGTCGACGTAAACGATGCCACGCCACCGGTAAATTTCGTGTCAGTAAACTCCTTGTGCGAGGCAATGCACTCGCTCAGACCCTCGACAGTCGGAGCCGTTCCGATGAGTACTTCAAAACTCTCGGGATAGCTGCTGCTGAACGCACGGTAGTCGTAAGTCACCTTATATGTCTGCCCTGCCTTTAGCGCCAGCGGAGGCGATACGAGAATATCGTCGGCGGCAAGATTGTCGCGGTCGTAGTCGTAGCGCGCACATTTATAGCTCTTGTCGAAAGACCATGTAGAGCCGCCGTTGGCGTTTATCACAGTCCAGACATCGAAGTCTTCGGAAGTATCGAACGCCTCACTGAAGGGTACCCCGAGAGCGCCAGCCGCGGGGCATTTGTTTGAAACCACCGCCTCCGACTCGCCACGACTGTTGAAAGCCTTGACCTCGTAGTACAGCGCTTTCCATGAAGCATCGAAAGTATCGTCGGTAAACTCGGTGCCTTGGAAATCCGGCGCCACCACAGTACGGTCGGGATAACGAGTGACTGCATAGCGCAGGTTGCCGGCGATAAGAGCACCGCCGTTTGCCCCAGCTTCGGGTGCCGACCAGCGCAGAGTGGCCACCCCTTTACTCACCTCGAGCGTGAGGTCGCTCACGGCCTGTGGCACATCCTCGCCTGCCCAGAACTCAATATAGTCAGCGCCGCCGCGGTTGTCGCTGTCGGCCATAGTAACCCTGATACTGTTGTTGCCTTCGGTAAACGCAAGGTCGGGAACTGCAACCCGCGAGCCGGGAACAATGCCGCCCACAATGCGGTCTACACCATTGACCGACACCATCGCCATAAGCGAGCCCGAGAGCGAGGCCCCAGAGACAGCCTTGGCGGGCGCGGTGAAACTCAGCGTTCCTGCGAGAGGATTGCCCGGTGAAAATTCTACGGCAAGAGCGGAAGGAGCCTCAGGAGCCGTCGGAGCAGGTCGGTCGTCGAGGATATAAAGCCCGGCCACCGAAGCGTTGCCGTCGAGCCTGTAAAGCTCTTTAACGGCAGCTGTAGACGGATTGATTTCATAGAGGCCCGACCAGCACTTCTTGTTTGCGCCATAGCCCTCTTCCTGATACACGGCAGCGAGCAGGCGCCTGTTGGCATTGTCGTAGCACATCGACGACAGGTGTCCGCGGGCAATACTGTTCACCGGAGTCAGCCCCGTGCGCCCTATGCGCTCCACAGCCCCTGTACGCGGGTCGACAGACACAAGATAGTTGAAAGCACCGAAAAGCGCATATATAGTGCCGTCGTTGGCAGCCGCAATGGCAAAGAAGTCGCGCTCATCGCGGGTTGGATTTTCTATATCACGGGCCTCGGCAGTGGTAACACTGAAAGAGCAGAAACGCGAGAAACCGCCATAGTCCTCATCCCAGAAACCGCCGTACACCTTGTCGGTCACGGGGTCGTAGGTCAGGTCGGAAGGCACATTCACCATGTCGATTTCCTCGCGAGTGCCGGCACTCCATGTTGAAGTGGAATACGAGAGATAGCGGAAGCCGTCGTACAGCGACGCTTCCACTGCGTACATAATATTTCCCCTGTATAGGGCTGCTGCGGTATTGGCCATGCCGCCCACCTTCTGCAGGCAGGTGACCTTGCCGCCGGGACGGGCCTCCAGAGAATAGACACCCGCACCTTCGGCAGTGCCCCACTCTTCATTGCTTACCATGATACCGCCGAGGGTGACCGATGCCGGAGGAAAGTCTTCGGCCACGGCACTTTTCAGTTGCGCGGGCTGTCGGGCCGACGCCGAAATGGCTATAGCCGCCGCTGTAATCAAAAGAATGTTTCTCATAAATCTGATAAGTAATTAATACTCTAAATCCAAAAAACGGAGCAGCACCACAACGGTGCTGTCCATTTTTATCGAAGGATATCGGAGAATGAAAATTATTTTACAATCTTTACAGTTACAGATTTGCCGTCGGCTGTGGTAACACGCACCACATACACGCCCTTGGCAAGAGAAGCGAGGTCGAAGCCGTCGACAGCGTGAGCGTCGAACGACACGAGCATACCTGTGAGGGTGTAGACTTCCACTGCTGCCTCGCCCTCGAAGCTCAGTGCTCCGCCTGTATATACTATGCCGTCGGACACCTTAACGTCGTCAACGCCGGTTATCGACTTTTCATGACGGATTTCCATGTTGCGGAGGTAGTACGAACCCTTATCGTTGGCACGGAGAGCCAGACGGAGTGCGCCGGCAGGCACCTTCACCGACTTGGTGATTAAATCGTCGTCGCCTTCGGTCTCATCTGCCTGAGCCTCAATTTCGGAGGCATCCACAGCATAGAGGTAGAATGTGGCGGAGTGGAGCTTGTTGCGGTTGGTACATTCGGCGGGGATAGACCATTCGCCTACCTTTACAAACTCGGTCACATCATCGGATGTACCGTAATGGAGTTCCGGGGTAACTTCACCGAGCACATCGAAGTTATAGTGCGAGTCAACCACAACCTTGTAGATGTTGCCTTTCTCGAACTGAACAGGACGCGAATAAGCGTAGCAGTCGGGAGTGACGTTGTTGCTTGTTATGCCGAGACCGTACGTGAAGCTTACTTCAAGAACTTTCTGAGTCTTGTTGGCGTCCACTATAGTCCAGCCTGAGAAGGGGCCGTCTTCCCAGTCGGCACCGTAGTTGAGGCCGATTACGGGAATTTCGAGACCCGGGCCTATCCACATGCTCTTGACCTCGGTGGCAGCTGTCTCACTGCAGCCGTTGACATTGTAAATTTCCACCTTGTAGGTGTAAACACCGCCTGTTGGAACGGTAGTATCGGTAAACGATGCCTCGAGACCCGGCACAAGACCTTCTTCCACAGTGCCTACTTCAACACCGTTGCGGTACACGACAGCCTTTACAATATCACCCTCGGCAAGCGACACGCCTGCAAGCGAAGTCTCGGTAGGGTTCTTCCAGCTTACTGTAGCCTCGAGAGCGAAGTCGGCACCGGGAGTAACGGCAACATCGGTAGCGAGAGCCGGAAGTGCCACCACAGCCTTGATAGCAAACTTCTTAAGCTGAAGATGACTATAGTGCGAAGTGGTGAAAAGCTCGTCGGCGGCAACTACTACCTGATATTTGCCGGCTTCGGTCACAGTAAAGTCGAAGGTGCAGTCTACTGTGGAGTATCCGCCCACGCTACACAGTTTTGAAGCCATCCATTGCGCTTTATCGGTGTCGAACTCACCGGCCTTGAACGCGCCGAGGTTGAAATAGAACGGATTGCTCGCAGTACCGCCGGTAGCAGAGACAGTCACCGAATAATTGCCGGGAAGCAAATCGAAGTCAGGTGTAAGCAGATAGTCGTTGTATTCGTAGAGACCGTCTTTAACCGAATAGCCCTGAAGTTTTACACACTTGGAGTAGTACGACTCCATATCGAAAACCCATGTCTGGCCGTCGTTGTTGCCGTCGATAATATCCCATATAGCGAACGAGGGATGCTCGCCGGCAGTAAAATCGGCAGTATAGGGAAGTCCGACTGTACGCGGGCCTATCCAGGAAGTGGTAACGGAAGGATGTACGTCGACAGAAGACTCTTCTTCATCGAGGGCCACGGTCTGCACCTTGACGGTATATACACCGGTAGAGGCTACAGGTATTGTTGCGGTCTGTACGCCGGGCACGAGTTCCTCGCCAGAGAGAGAGAGAGCAAGTTCACCGTCGATGTACACAAGCACCTTGTATTCGTCGGTACTCATGGCATCACCTGCAAACGATACTGCGGGGTTCTCCCAGCTCAGTTCGATGTTCAGCGACTCGTCGGCGGCGGCCACGGCTGCAAGAGCTGTCACAGCGGCGGGAAGGCGGCGGGAAGCGTCCACATTAATAGAAGCGACATAGAAAGTATTGCGCGAAGTCTTCACATCACAGGCATGGATACCTACATAATATACGCCCGGCTCAGAAGCATAGAAATCGAAGTAGTGGGGCGACAGCCCGCTGGTGAGGCCGATGTCGGTACAACGTACTTCCATAGCCTCGACAGTATCGTCGGTACCGACGCAGTACTCGAACTTATGCGAGTAGGTAGGCCCGGCATATCCGACACGTGCGTTGAGAGTCACGCGGTAATAGCCTGCTTCGGCAACTTCCACAGGAGGAGTTATGAGCCAGGAATCTTCTACGGTGCCTGTGCCCGAAGAGAGCTGTATCTGGTTTGACGTAGCAGCATACGACCACACATTGGTGTCATCGGTCGGGCTGTAGTCGGGGCCGTAAATCACGGTGTAGAGGTCGAAATCGTCGGATGTAGTGTGCTTGAACTCGGCAGGCACGGCAACAGGAGCCACCGGGCCTACATAGCGGCTGCGCACCTCCACGGCCGGGCTTTCCACACCGGCGACAGTAACTTTCACGCTATATGTATGATAGCCCGAAGTAAGGCCTGTGGCCTCTGTGTCGGTAAACTCGCTTACGGCACCCTTGAGCGTGGCGACAGGAGACTCGCCACCGTCGCGGTACACCGCAACCGACTCTACAGTCTGCTCTGTGGTAAATGGGTCGCCGAATACACTTTCCGTGGGAAGTGTCCACGAAAGCACACACTCCATAGCACGGTCTGCGCCGGGGCTGGCAGCTAGAGTGCTTACGCCGGCTGGCGCGAATACATTTTCGAGCACTGCAAAGTCTGACACGTAGACATAATATTTGTTCTTTTCAGAGCATGCGTGGAATGAAATATAGTAGTCGCCGGTAGCCTCTGGAGTGAAGCTCACGGCCTGACGCGACCACACATTGGGCGTAGCCGACCATTTTTCCTCAGCATTGTCGTCGTAGTCGGCAAGCATAACACCTCCGGTAATGCTTGCGGCGTCAGCCACACTCTGCGAGACATATACCGTCATATGCTCCTTATTGCTTGTGTTGTATGTGCGATATCCGTAAAGCACCTTATATTCCTTGCCTGCTTCCATGTGGATAGCGGGCGACGAAAGGAAGTCGTCGGAAGCATTGGTCGAGTGATAGCGGCACTGGGCATACAGACCACTCAGCGAGTGGTCTTTGCTCGTTTCGGTGCAGGCAGTCCACGTCTGATTGTCGTTGTTGGCATTGATAGTAGTCCAGCCTTCGGCAAAGACACCTGATGCATCCGCAATTGTGGATTCATAAGGCACGGGGACGCCGCTCACTTCGGGCTGCCCGGGTTCTTCCGGCTCTTCGCCGAGTTCTTCAATAGTGACGTCGGCCACACCGATAAGGCCGGACTTCCCGGCGGACTTCACATGGAAAGCGAAGTAATAAGTGCCCGATTCGCCGGTGTCAGTCGAGAAGGTCATCTCATGCTTGCGGTACACCGGGGCGTAGTCTACGGGGTCGGGAAGAGCGGTCACCGACTGGTGGTCGTAATACGACGCCATATCCTTGTCGCGGATAGGATTATAGGAAGTGAAGTACACCTCGAACTCATCGGGAACTGCCGCAGTACTGCTTTTGGCAGCGTAGAATGTGATTTTATATTCAGTCTCCCCCTTTATATTGAACGCAGGCGATACCAGCCAATCGTCCTGAGCGCCGCGATTAAGACGCAGTAGGTAGGCATCGTGCCCTTTTGTTGCATCGACCTCGAAGCAGCGCTGCGCGTTTACCTGAAAATACCATGGCTCGGCACCTGAACAATCCAACTGAGTCCAGCTGTTGTCGTCGACAGAAGAACCCGGTGCCGCAGTCATCGAACCTGATACATACGGCAGACTCACCTGGCCCGTGGCTGCAGTGGCTACAAACAGGGCCGAGGCAAGTAATGTGTAGAGTTTTTTCATAGAAAATATATTAGAAACGATTATTGTTTTGTTTATACTAAAGTCACATCAGCAGACTTCAAGTGCTTTTGCAGTCAAAAATCCACCACAACAGCGCAAAGATAACTATAATTTTCGACTTTGCAAGATTTTTTGGAAAAATGCACACAACATACACAAGTTACAAACACAGCAATCTGCTCAGTCAAACCTCCTCAAAACAAAAAAGTGCCCACAGAGGAGCACTTTTACGTATATTTATGCTATCAGGCCAACGGGCCTATAATTCTATTTCAGCACCTTCGAGCAGAGGCGACGTGAAGCGTACACGCGCTTTGGCGGCAGCATCCGGCAACACCAAGTATGCAAGCACACGCCCGTCGGCGGCGCGACGCGAAGATGCCCTCGGATGACTCATGTCGGTATTGCCGGGGCTTTCGAGGCCGAGCAGCTCGGCACCATCGGTGATGCAGCTTATCATATTGTCGGCCAGCGGCACGCGGATGCCGTTTTCGTCCACAACCTCAACGGTCACATGAGCGAGAGTACCGTCGCGCTCGGCACTTACCCTGAGGGCATAGGGACGGCCGGTGGTGAATAGCGAGTTGGTTACTGCGACAGTTCCCGCCGCACCGACATGATAAGCCGCCTCAAGCAGTCCGACGATACGTCGCACATACCCGTGGTGGTAGTCACGGCGAAGATTGCCGAAGAAGCACGCCTTGAAGCCTACGAGTGCGGGGCCGACTCCTTTATCACCAAGCCATTCTCATCGAAGCTCCTTAAAGCCCGCATAAAGAATATCATAAACACACGGCGACGCCTCGCACACATGGCCCTCGAAGCTCAGCTCCCGGCCGCCACCGACACCGCCACGACGGCGGTGGAGAATATCGCTCCCGAGCAGCACTCCGACGAGATAGTGTCGGGACTCACTGCCGCCGACAGCGACTTCCTGCACAAGGTAGGCGGAATAATCAACGCCAACATAGCCGGAGAGCAGCTCGACGTGGGCTTCATTGCCGACGCAATGTGTATGTCGCACTCCACTCTGTACCGCAAGGTGAAAGCAATTTCAGGCATGTCGGTAGCCGGACTTATCCGCAAATACCGCGCACGCAAGGCCGCAGAACTTCTGCTCACAGGCGAATACACAGTATCGGAAATAGCTCTCCTGGTAGGCATGGGCAGCCCCGCCAACTTCCGCCAGTGCTTCAGAGAAGAGTTCGGCACCACTCCCTCGGAATATTTTCGTCGCTCGAAAGAAAAATAGCCGTTTTTGCGACATCGCGAAAACCGTCGCCGAACAAGCGGCCCATAACGGTTGTTATAACGCTATACAACGTTTCAACTACTGCTTATGAAATCTTTTTCACGAAAATTCATCTTACTGCCCGCAGCTGTACTTGCGTTCGCATCGGTATACGCACAGGATTCGTCCACAGGGCAGGTATTCATTGTGCCCGTAGATGCCGAAGGCTCTGTCATGGAAGACGCAAAGGTAGAAATGACACGCACCTCCGACGATACATTCCAGGCATCGGGCGTAAGCCTCGACTATGGCTTCTACATACGAGGCTATGACCCGACAAGCGACCTCGGCAACGACTACGGCATGCCGTCGTGGGCCGTGTCGCCGGCAGTTATCGGCTGGCTGAACCCTGTCAACGGCACAAGTCCCCGATATGCCGCCGTACCCGAAAGCGGCGTATATGATATTTCGTTCTATTCGCGAGAAGACACAGGCTATTCGGTAAGCATGTTCGAACTGAAATACAATTCGGCGCCGGATGAACCCACGTACCCCGATGCCATATATCTTGTGCCCGTAAGCGGCGAAAAAATAAGGATTGAAGGCAGCGGAGGCGTATACTCGGCCACTGTGACACTCCCCTCCTCGTTCAAGATAACATACGAGCCGAGCTACAGCTACGAAGCCTTTATATTCGGCCCTGCCGAGTCGGAGTCTTCAGTCGTTCTCGAACCCGGTGAGGCTGTAGAGCTGAAATATGCCACTAACACATCCGCGACATTCTCTTACGACACTTCAGCGCCTCGCGACAGCGAAAACCATGTTCTGATAAGCGTAGACCTATCCTCTCCGACCTACACCGTGACCGTAACGTCGGGAATAGAAACCGGGGTAGGCGAAGTGAGCGCAGCCGCCGACAACACAACTGAGGCCGTCTACGACCTGTACGGACGCCGGCTCGGCTCTGCCGAGAACCTCAATCCGGGCATCTACGTAGTGCGCACAGCCTCGGGTACAAACAGCAAGATACTCGTACGCTGACAGTACATAGCTTAACAAAGACAAGCTCTTACAATACATATCCGACCTGCGCCCGACGCGCGGGCCGGATTTTTTCTTCTTGCATTTTTGGTAAAAAATAACTAAATTTGTAGCAACTTTGACCCTATCACCCTTGCAATGAGCGAAAATACCGACGATATCTACCCCGAAGAACTCGACACGGCCACAGCCGAACACACCGAGGCTCCACGCCCCTACACCGCGCCAGGCGACGTGGTTCGCCACCACCTGCGCGGCATGTACCAGACATGGTTTCTCGAATACGCATCGTATGTGATACTCGAGCGTGCCGTGCCGCACATCGACGACGGTCTCAAACCCGTGCAGCGACGCATACTGCACGCCATGAAGACTATCGACGACGAGCGCTTCAACAAGGTAGCCAACATAGTCGGCACAACCATGCAGTACCACCCGCACGGCGACGCTTCTATAAAAGACGCGCTGGTGCAGCTCGGCCAGAAAGAGCTGCTGGTTGAGACACAGGGTAACTGGGGCAACATACTCACAGGCACCGATGCAGCCGCAGCCCGATATATCGAGGCGCGTCTGTCGCCGTTCGCCACCGAAGTGCTCTTCAACCCCAAAGTGACGGAGTGGACTATGAGCTATGACGGCCGCAAACGCGAGCCGGTGACACTCCCCACCAAATTTCCGCTCCTGCTGGCGCAGGGCGCCGAGGGTATAGCTGTGGGCCTGTCGTCGAAAATCCTGCCTCACAACTTCAACGAACTGCTCGACGCCTCGATAGCTTGCGTGCGCAACGAGCCTTTCGAACTGTACCCCGACTTCGCCACCGGCGGCATGATAGACGTAAGTCGCTATAACGACGGACGGCGCGGCGGCGCGGTAAAGGTCAGAGCCAAAATCGAAAAAATAGACAACCGCACGCTCAACATCACCGAGCTGCCTTTCGGCAAGACCTCGCAGAGCCTTATCGAGTCAATCCTCAAGGCATACGAGCGTGGCCAGATAAAAATACGCAAGGTAGAAGACAACACCGCAGCCGAGGCCTCTATCCTCATACACCTCATACCCAATACCTCCAGCGACAAGACTATCGACGCGCTCTACGCCTTTACCGACTGCGAGTGCAACATATCGCCCAACTGCTGCGTAATCAGTGACAAGAAGCCATGCTTCCTAGGCGTGAGCGACGTACTGCGCCACAGCGTGGCCACCACACGGCGCATAATAGCGGCAGAATTAGAGGTGCTTTTGGCCGAAGACCGCGAGAAACTGCTCTACGCCACCCTCGAAAAGATATTCATAGAAAACCGGATATACAAAGACAAGGAGTACGAAGAAGCGGCAAAGCTCGACGACGCTATCGCTCATATCGACAGCCGTCTGGAACCGTTCAAGCCATCCTTCATCCGCGAAATCACTCGCGACGACATCTTACGCCTTCTCGAAATAAAGATGAAGCGCATACTACGCTTCAACTCCGACGAAGCCGAAGAAGCCATAGCTGCCCTGCGCAAAAGGATTAGCGACAACCTCGACCGTCTCGAGCACCTCGACGACGTGACGGTAGAGTGGTTCGAATACCTCAAGAAGAAATACGGCGATGCATACCCCAGGCGCACACAGATACGCAACTTCGCCAACATTCAGGCTGCCACCGTGGCCGAGGCAAACGAAAAACTGTATATCAACCGCGAGGAAGGCTTCATCGGCACAGCCCTGAAAAAAGACGAGCTTGTATGCAACTGCTCCTCGCTCGACGACATTATCATATTCTACCGCGACGGCCGCTACAAGATAGTCAAGGTACAGGAAAAGCTGTCGGTAGGCAAAGGCGTGATACACGTCAACGTGTACAAGCGCGGCGACGAACGCACCATATACAACGTCATCTACCAAAACGGCAAAGGTGGCGCATACTACATGAAGCGCTTCGCCGCCACCGGCATGACTCGCGACAAGGATTATCAGCTCACCAACAACCTTCTGCCCGGCTCCCGCATCACATGGCTTACCTCCAACCCCAACGGCGAGGCCGAGGTGGTAAAAGTGACTCTAAAGCCCAAGCTGAGGCTGAAGAACCTGTCGCTCGACGTGGACTTCTCCAAGCAAGCCATAAAAGGCCGCTCGGCTCAGGGCAACCTAGTGACAAAGAACGATGTGGCACGTTTCTCGCTCAAAGAACGCGGCCAGTCGACTCTCGGCGGACGCAATGTATGGTTCGACTTCGACGTGATGCGCATCAACTACGACGGCCGCGGCACCTTCCTCGGCGAGTTCGGAGGCAACGACAGAGTGCTTGTCATACTCGAATCGGGAGAATTTTACACCACCGGCTTCGAGGTCACAAACCACTACGACGACAAGGTGCTACGCATAGAGAAGTTCGACGACAAGAAGGTATGGACCGCCGTACTCCACGATGCCGACCAAGGCTATCCCTACATAAAACGCTTCACCTTCGAGGACTCGCCGCGCCGCCAGCGCTATGTCGGCGACGATGACCGCTCCAAGCTGATGCTCCTTTCTGACCATCCCTCGCCGGTGCTTCAGCTTGTATTTACCGACGCAAACCGCGTTCCGGCCGAAATAGAAGCCGAAGGTTTCATCGCCGTAAAATCGTTCAAGGCACACGGCAAGCGCCTCACCACCTACGAGCTTGCACAGCTCGCAGACATCTCTCCCGAGCCTGCTCCCGAACCCGAGGCGGCACCCGTCGATGCCGACGCCGCCATAGAGATGGAAGAGCCTTACTCCGACCCGACCGACAACACTGACGATTCTACGAGCGGCATCGCAGACTACAGCGATACCGAAAACGACGACAGCCCCACTCTCTTCGATGAAGTTGAATAGACTACTCTCCGCCATTGCCGCTCTTGTGCTCGCAGTCCTTGCAGCACAGGCGCATACGCCAGACAGCACCGTTGCCGCAGCCGGGTCTCGGCCCGAGCGTCCCGTGCTCTCGGCCTATACCGTAAGCGCCGGCTCGAGCCACGTGGCCGAGACATACCTGTCGCCGCTCAAGTATAGCGGCTGGAGCACCGCCCTTGCCTACGAGCGCACTCAGGCCATGCGCTTCGCCCCTGGGCGTTGGGTGATGCGTCTGCACGGCAAACTCGCGGTAGAGCGCACGCTAAGCCCCGCCCGCAACGCATCCATGTGGGGCCTCGACCTCAACATAGGCTGGGGAATGATGCGACGCTTCCGGCTCAATTCAAGCTGGAACATCCTCGCCGGAGGCGCCACCGACATCAGCGGAGGCGTCCTCTACACCCCCCGCAACGGAAACAATCCCGTGGCAGCCAAAGCATCGTGGACGGTAAACGCCACCGCCGGCGCCGTGTTCAACACCCGCATAGGGCGACTCCCCATAAGCGCCCGCTACATAGCCGAGATGCCGTTGACCGGCATTTTCTTCTCGCCGGAATACGGCGAGCTTTACTATGAGATATACCTCGGCAACCATAAGGGACTTGTGCGCGGAGCGTGGCCTGGCAACTTCTTCCGCCTCGACAACCTCGCCACAGTCGACCTGCGCCTCGGGCGCACTATAATACGCGCTGGCTACCGCTGCGGCATATTCTCGAGCAAGGCATCGCACATAGTCACCCGCCGCATCAGCCACAGCTTCGTGCTCGGCATAGCATCGGAATGGATTGCCCTGTCGGCCAAAGGCAACCGCGGGCTTGCCGATGCGGAAATCATCAGCTCTCAGTACTGACAATGAAATATCTTTATTCCGTCATAATATCAGCCACAGTCGCCGTCGCCACACTCACTTCATGCCACAGCATCGAAGAGTGGGACAACGACCACTACGGCAACTTCGATGCACTCTGGACTATCCTCGACGAACACTACTGCTTCTTCGAAGATAAAGATGTGGACTGGAACGAAGTAGGCACCCGCTATCGTGCCGCCATACAGCCCGACTGGACTCAGGTACAGTTCTTCGACCACTGCGCCGCCATGCTTGAGGAACTTCGCGACGGCCACACCAACCTGTCGTCGTGGTTCGACGTAAGCTACTACCGCAAGTGGTGGAGCGACTATCCTCAGAACTTCGACCTGCGCGTCATTCAGCAGTATTATCTCGGCTTCGACTATCACTCCGGCACCGGCACCATATACAAGTATCTCGAAGACCGAAAGGTGGGATACGTATATTATTCCACCTTCGCGGGCGCGCCCTCGCACAGCTTCATCGACATGATGCTGATTTCCATGAAAGACGCCGACGGGCTTATCATCGACGTGCGCAACAACGGCGGCGGCGACATATCCAACGTGGGCCACTGGGTGAGCCACTTTATCGACAAAAAGACTCTCGGCGGCTACATATCGCACAAGACCGGGCCGGGACACAACGATTTCTCGGAGCCATACGCCTTCTACTACGAGCCTGCCGAAGGTCATGTCAAGTGGTTCAAGCCCGTGATAGTGCTTGCCAACCGCAGTACATACAGCGCGGCAAACAATTTCGTATCCGCCATGAAACAGCTGCCGCAGGTAGCCGTGGCAGGCTCGGTGACAGGCGGCGGCTCGGGCATGCCATTCTCGTCGGAACTGCCCTGCGGCTGGGCCGTACGCTTCTCGGCATCGCCCGTCTACGACGCACAGATGCAGCTCACCGAACATGGCGTAGCCCCCACTCCAGGCGCAGAAATAGACATGGAGCCGCAACTGGCCCTCGACGGAACCGATACAATACTCGAGTTCGCAATAGATGTACTAAACCGCATAGCCGAAGAAAACCGCCCGCAGGAAAGCCCTGCGCGCTATCTCGCACAGAAGCATGGCAAAGAACTATAAGAACCCGGCACGCTATCGCCTCGACTTCATAAAGGAGAATACCTTCAACCGCGTGTGGTCGGTGCGCATGACGCGCACACGCGTAGCCTTAGTCACCGCCGCCGTAACAGCAGGCGGCGCCGCACTCATATTCTTCATCATTGCCTACACCCCTTTGCGCCGCATGCTTCCCGACTCGCTCAGCGGCGACCTCCGCAACCGCTATCTCGAGACTGCGCTCCGCCTCGACTCCCTCGAGCAGAAAGCGCGCCTCAACGACGCATACATAGCCAATCTCGCCTCTATTCTCAGCGACGAGCTTCCCGAAGACTCCGCCATGTACCGCGCCGCCGAAAAGGTGATGCTCGACGACTCTCTGCTCCAGGCCTCCGAAACAGAGCGCTCATTCCTGCGTCGCTTCGAAGAAGACGCCCGCTTCAATGTATCGGTGCTCTCCCCCATAGCTGCCGAAGGCATGGTGTTCAACTCACCCGTGAGTGCCGGCACCGACATCTCCGATATGCCGGGAGGGCGTCCCGGAGTACGTATCACTTCGCACGGAGCAGCACCTGTTACGGCAGTATACCGTGGCACCGTACTGGGAGTATATACCCGCCCCGACGGCTCCTGTGCCGTGATAATACAGCACCCCAACGACTTTATCAGCATATACGACGGCCTTGGCGATGTATTTGTGGACAAAGGACTCAAAGTATCTGCCGGGCAGCGTATAGCACACATGTCGCCGACGCTCGCCACCACATTCGAACTGTGGCACAAAGGCACGCCTCTCGCCCCTCGCGAGTATATGAATTTTTAAGTTCCAAGAGGTTATGAATAAGGTAAAAAGACATATGGCAGCATGGTGGCCCACCGCACTGGTTGTGGGAGTGATACTGTATGCCACTCTCAATTCCGACCCGGTAGGCGCAGACCGCTTTCCGGCCATACCTCACCTCGACAAGCTCATCCACGCCATAATGTTCGGTGGACTCTTCTCTGCCATTTCTTTCGACCGGCGGCGCGACGGCCATGCCCTCACTGCCGGCTCGCTTGTGCTGTTCGCCGCAATATCGGTTGTTACCGGCGCGCTCGACGAAGTGCTTCAGCAGGCACTCGAAAACGGTCGCAGCGGCGACATTCTGGACTGGCTCGCCGACACGGCAGGCATAATCATAGCATATTTCACCGCTCCCCCGGTAATAAATCACATTTTCAGGAACAAAAACATCAGATAACATAATATGGCCGAAATATCACTTTTAGACCGCCTCGACGGCATCGAAGCCCGTTTCGAAGAAGTATCGACCCTCATCACCGACCCCGCTGTAATAGCCGACATGAAGCGCTACGTGCGCCTGTCGAAAGAATACAAAGACCTCGAAAAGCTCACAGCCACCACCCGCCGCTACCGCACACTGCTTGCCAATATCGACGAGGCCAAGGCCCTGCTCGACTCCGAGAACGACCCCGAAATGCGCCAGATGGCTAAGGAAGAACTCGACGAAGCCTCGGCTGCAATCCCGGCTTTGGAAGAAGAAATAAAGCTGTTGCTCATACCCGCCGACCCCGAAGACAGTAAGAACGCCATCCTCGAAATACGCGGCGGCACTGGCGGCGACGAAGCCGCACTATTCGCAGGCGACCTGTGCAAGATGTACATGAAATACTGCGAAAGCAAAGGCTGGAATGTGGCCGTGACTTCGGCAAGCGAAGGAGCCGCCGGAGGCTTCAAGGAAGTGGTTCTGTCGGTGACAGGCGAAGGCGTATACGGCATCCTCAAATACGAGAGCGGCGTGCACCGCGTGCAGCGCATACCCGCCACCGAGACCCAGGGACGCGTACATACCTCTGCCGCAACTGTGGCTGTGCTGCCCGAAGCCGAAGCCTTCGACGTCGAAATCAACGAAGGCGAGATAAAATGGGATACATTCCGCTCGAGCGGCGCCGGCGGCCAGAACGTTAACAAGGTTGAGTCGGGCGTACGACTCCGCTATATGTGGAAGAACCCGAATACAGGCGTAAGCGAGGAAATCCTCATAGAGTGTACCGAGACGCGCGACCAGCCCAAAAACAAGGAGCGCGCACTCAGCCGCCTGCGCACATTCATCTACGACAAGGAGCATCAGAAATACATCGACGACATTGCCTCGCGCCGCAAGACTATGGTGAGCACAGGCGACCGCTCGGCAAAAATCCGCACCTACAATTATCCGCAGGGGCGCATCACCGACCACCGCATCAACTATACCATATATAATCTTCAGGCCTTTGTCGACGGCGATATCCAGGACGTGATAGACCAACTCATAATCGCTGAAAACGCCGAGAAACTGAAGGCTTCTGAACTCTGACACCAAAAACCTCAAAACTATATGGAAACTCCTCTGCCTCAGCCTCAGGGCCTCAGGCGCCTGTTCTCACCACAGGTCCTTGTCGGCGCTCTGCGCGACATTGTGAGCCGTTTTACGCTCACCTTTGTATTCGCTTGCCTCGACACTCTTTACTGCATCTTCTTCATTCTCTTCCCCAAAGTGCTTCCCGACATCACCGAGACAGCCATTGTCGAAGCACTGGCTCTCGGCACACTCCTCACGCTGGCGTCGTATCTGTGGGGCGAGTATTTCGGCAAGAAGAAGTTCACGGCCATAGCCCTCACGCTGTCGGTTATGGCAGCCGCGGCAAACTTCATCGTGGTTGTATTACACATTCAAGCGCTCAATTCAGCCCACTTCACCGGCTATGCCTCTGCAGTGGTAGCCTGTGTCGTGGCTATCGCCTTCACCCCACCGCTGGGGCACACACCTATGAGCCGCCGCTGGCTGTACACCATGAAGGTGGTGCGTGGCACGCTCCTCACCTTGTGCATACAGATTGTGCTCTCCATAGCACTGCTAATCATCAACACAACGCTCTCCGTACTCTTCGGAATATACGAGCATAAGCTCTTCGAGTGCCTGATAGTAATATTCGGAGGCTTCATACCGGCACTCGCCTTCCTGCACATGCTTCCACACCCACGCGAAGAAGAGCAGCCCGACAGCCTCTGCCGCACCTTGGCCGCTTTCTGCAAGAACATTCTGCTGCCGCTCGCGCTGGTGTATATGGTCATTCTCTATGTCTACACCATCAAGATTATAGCCACATGGTCACTTCCCAACGGACAGATTACATGGATGGTGACAGGCATAGTCTCGGTGGTGCTCGTCACCGTCTACGGCCTGCAGGGATACCTGTGCGACCTCGGCTCCAAGCCCTCGGCCAAGCGTGTGGCATCGCTTGCGCACCGCTTCCTGCCGCTGCTCACACTGCCTCTGCTGGCGCTTATGAGTGTAGCCATATTCTACCGCATAGGCCAGTACGGCTTCACCACAAGCCGCTTGTATGTAGCCACATTCAATATATGGGCCTACCTCGCGGTTGCATATATAATGATAGCGCGCCGGCCGCGCCTCAACGCCGTCGCCGCATCTTTTGCCGTGGTCTTCATTGCCACGAGCATAATGCCCGGCCTCAACTATTGCACCATAGGCACGCGTATAGTACAGAACCGAGTGTACACAGCGCTGGGCGGGGCCGGTGTGGAAAAATTCCCCATAAGCTATAACGAGCTGCGGCGCACTCTCGATGCCATGCCGCACGAACGCGCCGCAGAGGTGGCCGGCGACCTGTCGTACCTCGACAGCCGGGACGACCACAGCGCTGTCGAACCTATTGTCACACACGACGGCACTATATATAAATGGGAGCTTGTAAGCGACTCGACCGATGAAGTTGTAGAGGTCGAAGCCGTAATTACCGACAGCGGGCTAAGCCCTGTACCCGAGGGGCTGCGCTCGATACGCTACCTCGAACGCACCTCGTGGTCGCGCTTTCACAGCGATAATGGCACTTATGCGTTAGAAATCGACAGTGTATCAATAGTCATTCCGGTAGACAGCCTCATAAAGACACGCGACTACGACTTCGAGCCTCTGACCGTGCCCGTAGAAGGCAGCGACAACACTTTCAGGCTCACGGGCATAACGCTCCGCTCCGACACAAGCACCAATACCTACCGACATATCTCCGTCAAAGGTTACTTACTCGAAAAATAAACCCAATCAAACATATCCTACAGAATATGAAACGCAACGATTTAGTCGACAACATCTTTCGCAAAGGAAGCTTCCTCTGCGTGGGTCTCGACACCGACATCAGGAAAATACCCGAAATCATAACAGGCACACCCGCCGAACGCATGCTCGCCTTCAACAAGGCTATAATCGACGCCACCGCACCATACTGCGTGGCCTACAAGCCCAACACCGCATTCTACGAAAGCATGGGTGCCGAAGGCTGGCAGGTTCTGGCCGACACAGTAGCATACATCCGCGCCAACTATCCCGACCAGTTTATCATAGCCGACGCCAAACGCGGCGACATAGGCAACACCGCCGCTCTCTACGCCCGCGCTTTCTTCGAGACTATGGATGTCGACGCCGTGACTCTCGCACCATACATGGGCGAAGACTCCGTGAAGCCCTTCCTTGCCTACGAAGGCCGCTGGAGCATTATTCTCGCTCTCACGTCCAATGCGTCGTCGTCGGACTTCGAGACCGTGAAAGATGCCAGGGACGTGCCTCTGTACGAGCGAGTGATACGCCGCTCGCGCCACTGGGGCAGCCCTATCGACACCATGTATGTAGTGGGCGCCACCAAGGCCGAGAGCCTCACCCACATACGCACCGTGGCACCGCGCCACTTCCTGCTTGTACCCGGCGTCGGCGCTCAGGGCGGCAGCCTCGAAGAAGTAGCCCGCTACGGCATGATAGACGAATGTGGCCTGCTTGTCAACAGCTCGCGAGGCATCATATACGCATCGACCGGTGCCGACTTTTCCGAAGCAGCAGCCAAGGCTGCTGCCGAGCTTGCCGCTCAGATGAAGGAGCTTCTCAACACATGCCTGCCGCAATGAGACGCCTCACAGCCATAGCACTCATGGCCGCACTTTCCTCAGGCGCTTTCGCACAGGAAGCGCTGTGGGGGAAGGCGCCTGTGGTATCGCCGGAAATACACGCCGACGGCACCGTGACATTCAGGATTGAAGCGGCAAAGGCCGGCAAGGTACAGCTGACCGGCGACTTTCTGCCTGTGAAGCAGGTCGACACACCCAACGGAACATTCACCGTAAGGCCTCCGGCCGAAATGAAGCGCAGCGCCGACGGCATCTGGGAGTACACCACGGCCGATGCTCTTGCGCCCGAGCTGTACAGCTATTCGTTTGTAGTAGACTCCATGCGTACACTCGACCTTGCCAACGTGTACGTGAGCCGCGATGTATCTACCCTGAACAATATATTCATTATTCCCGGCGAGCGCGCATCGCTGTACACCGTACACGACGTGCCCCACGGCAATGTAGCCAAGGTATGGTACCACAGCGACGCACTCGGCACCGACCGCCGCATGACCGTGTACACTCCCCCTGGCTATGACAGCTCCGAAACACGTTATCCCGTACTCTACCTGCTTCACGGCATGGGCGGCGACGAAAACGCATGGAGCGAGCTGGGCCGCACAGCATATATCCTCGACAATCTGATAGCGTCGGGCAAAGCCACACCCATGATTGTGGTGATGCCGAACGGCAATGTGTCGCAGACGGCAGCTCCCGGCGAGACCGCCGACGGCTTTACAGTACCCACACTGCAGCGCCCCAAGACCATGGAAGGCACATTCGAGGCAGCGTTCCCCGAGATTGTAAGCTATGTCGACCGTACCTACCGAACCATTCCCGAGAAGCACAGCCGCGCCATAGCCGGACTCTCGATGGGCGGCTTCCACTCGCTGCATATATCAAAGCAGTATCCCGATGTATTCGACTATATAGGACTCTTCTCGGCCGCTATCGACCACTACACCGAACACTCCGAGGTGTACGACGATTTCGAAGGCAAGCTCGCACGCCAGTTCGCGGCCAAGCCCGCGCTCTACTGGATAGGCATCGGCAAGACCGATTTCCTCTATCAGTCAAACGAAAAATTCCGCAAGCACCTCGACTCTAAAGGCTATCCCTATACCTACTACGAGAACGAGGACGGCCATATATGGCGCAACTGGCGAATATATCTCACCGAGTTCGTGCCACAGCTGTTCAGATAAATAAACGAAAAATTAAGAGGTTGTTTAACAATTAAACAACCTCTTAGAGGGTGTTTCATAACAATTGTTAAGAGTAACAAGCAAAAATGCCTCTGCTAAAGGAGAGGACATTTCTAAAT
>VSPE01000032.1 GCA_009775225.1 Muribaculaceae bacterium
AGCCAGCACAAATAGCAAATTGCCATCCAACTCTTGACCTCGAATTTGATTAACACTTTTTAAGAGACACTAGTGAAGCTGATGATATCTGTGCCGCCGGGGGTGTACTGGTCGTATACCATTTTCTTTAGGTTGACACACATCTTGGAGTAGTGTTTGTCGGTCTTGGGGCGGAATACTTCTTCAGGCACCACCTGATAGCCGTTGCCCTCGAGGAAACGAATCATACGCATCAGTGCGAGAGTCTTGCCTGAGGCCGGTGAGCCGAAGAATACTACTATAGGGGTCTGTCGGTCAGGAATTGTAACAGTGATAGCGTTTACGTCGCGCTGCTCTTCCTCGGTATATGTATCATCGGTCACGTCCGATACATCAAAGTTGCTGTTTGAGCAGCCTGTGGCGCCGGTATTCACATCATCATCCCGGTCTACAAGATTATCAAATTTATTGGCAGACATAGTTATGCTATTGCGTTATTGTTTTTACTGTTAAAAGCCATTTGGAAAAAGATGAAGCCTGAAATATCGACCAACAAGGCGATGAGCACCCACCATATAAATCCGTGGCCCTCGTACTTGTCGGTGGTGAGATAGTCTTTCCACACGTCGGGCACACTCAGCATGGCCTTAGACTCGGGCATGGCGCCGTCGCGGGTGTAAAGTTCTTTGTCATTGCCTTTGAATTGGATATACTGCGAGTTGGTCTTGATATACGCGTAGCCGTTGTTAAGGTCGTTGATTGCGGCCTGTATCACCTCATTATCGACACTCTTCATGTTGGTGATATCCTTGAGTGCCAACTTATTGTTCGCAATAAGACTTTCCAGTTCCTTCGAACCCATAGTGGCTTTGATTGCGGCGATTTCCTTGTCGCACGAAGCGCGGTAGAGTTTGAGCTGCTCATAGGCTTGTCCCTGATAATAATTAATGGTGGTGAGCCACTGGGCACGCGTCTTGCCGACATTTGCTACACGCTGTATCTTGGTGGGCTTGTCCACATCGGTCGATAGGGTGCGGTCAAGCTCTACGAGGACGGTCTCGAAACGGTGGCCTATACCAAGCGCGCTGGGGTTGTCTATTTCGGCTATCAGACGGAGGATGAGCGCGTCGACAGCTTCGTTCTTGCTTTCATATTTCTGATTGATTTTCTTGATTTCCACATTATTATCTTTCAAGCCTTGCAGATAGCCCTGAGTGCGGTTGAGGTCGGTGGTTATCACATTTTTTATCGAGGCACGATACAGGAGCGTATGCGTGTTCGTAGGCAGGCTCACACAGAGCCAGAACACCATAAGACCTAAAAATCCTAGTAAGAAAGCGCCAGTACGCCCGAAGAGCTTGCCATAGAAGTCCTCCTGACGGTCGAGAGATTTGAGAAGTTTGCCGAAACAGATTGAGGCTACAATAAAGAAAATTGCCGCAATCATCCATGCGCCGTAAATTGTGATTGAAGGCTGCCATATATATAGCGATTCGGCAGTCCAGTAGCAGCTAAATCCGGCCAAACCAAAAAAAGCAATAATGGCAATAATTTTGATGATGTTGAGCGATTGCATCGGTGAGTTGATTGGTTAGTATTCTACCTTATAGACTCACCGGATTCAGGCGTAAGGGTATAAAAAAAGCGTGAGAGTCTGTATCTGTCACTCGTCCCGCTATACAAGGCCTTAGCATTGCCCATCAATGTAGAACGAGCAACGCGGAGCCTCACGCTGTATGATACGCCGATAGTGACCGCTGCCGGCCACTATGGAATAATACCATACCGAAGCTGCCTATCGTTGACTCATCCTTGACATTGATTATGAAGTTGCTAAGTTCTGTATAGCCAAGAACAAGCGTCTGATAAACGCTTTATATGTAAATGCCCGCCCGCTTCACCCCATATCGGGACTCCGCAAGCGATATGGGCGCAAATTTAGCAACAAATTTTATAATTTGCAATAGCTTAATTCAAAATGCCCTGAAAAACAGCTCAAATTTATTTGTCTGCAAAGTTCGACACAGAGACAGAATACACCGGTCTTAAAATACGTTACATATAAGACTGCAGCACCCCTGTCATGGCTGCCATGACAGGGGTGCTCGCTATATCGATAATCGCGATGATTACACTGTGAGGATTTCTTTTTCCTTCACAGCGAAGATGTCGTCGATTTTTTTGAGGTATTTGTCGTGGATTTTCTGTACCTGAGCTTCGGCATCTTTCTCCACGTCCTCCGACATGCCCTGCTTAACGGCTTTCTTGAGGCCGTCGATAGCGTCGCGGCGGGCATTGCGCACCGATACCTTGGCGTTCTCGGCCTCGCCTTTGCACTGCTTTACGAGAGCTTTGCGGCGGTCTTCGGTAAGCGGAGGAATTGAGAGGCGGATTACCTCGCCGTTGTTCTCGGGAGTGATGCCTACCTCGGAGTTTATAATCGCCTTCTCGATAGCCTTGAACATGGATTTCTCCCAGGGTGTAATGGCTATGGTTCGGGCGTCGGGCACCGAAATGTTTGCTACGTTCGACACGGGCACAAGCGAGCCGTAGTACTCTACGCGCACGGCGTCGAGAATTTTTGCGTTGGCTTTACCTGCACGGATACGGGCAAGAGTCTCGTCGAGATACGCTACTGCCATCTCCATTTTCTCTTCAGCAGGGCCAAGATATGTTTTGGGGTCTGTCATAATATTGTATTTTACTGATTTTTCTGTCAATACACGAGTGTTCCGATAGGCTCACCGGCTACCACCTTCACGAGATTTCCGGCAGTGTCCATGTCGAATACCACTATCTTCATGCCGTTTTCGCGACAGAGAGTGGTGGCGGTTAAGTCCATGATTTTAAGGCCGCGGTTGTAGATTTCGTCGTAGCTGATAGTGTCGAACTTCGTTGCCATGGGGTCTTTTTCGGGGTCGGCGGTGTATATGCCGTCGACACGCGTGCCTTTCAGCATCACGTCGGCACGGATTTCCACAGCGCGTAGGGCAGAAGCTGTATCGGTGGTGAAGTAGGGGTTGCCTGTACCGCCGGCGATAATGGCAATCTTGCCGTCGGCAAGAGTCTCCAGCGCGCGGGCGGGGCTGTAAGGCTCGCCTATGGGGAACATGCCTATCGAGGTAAGCACGCGTGCGGGACGTCCTATGCCTTCAAGGGCCGAGCTGAGCGCCAGCGAATTGATTACGGTGGCGAGCATACCCATCTGGTCGCCCTTCACGCGGTCGAATCCCTTGGCTGCTCCCGAAAGTCCGCGGAATATGTTTCCGCCGCCTATTACGATGCCGATTTCCACGCCTGTGGAGGCAATGGCATCAATTTGCTGTGCATACATGGCAAGGCGCTCGGAGTCAATGCCGTAGCCTTGCTTGCCCATCAGCGACTCGCCGCTGAGCTTGAGCAATATTCTTTTATACTTGGCTGTCATGATTTTGCTTTTTGGCAAAGTTAATCATTTATTTCTTTATTATGCGTGTCGCTCTAAGGAAAAATATCAGATAAAGCACGGCCGCTATCATGAGGCACACCGAGAAGCTCAGCACTATGCCGAAAAGCCCCAACCCTGCGGGAAAGCCGAGGGCGTAGGTCACCGGGAGGCCTATCACGATATAGCTCACAAAGGCGATATAGAGCATAGGCAGCACGTGCGATGTGCCGCGCAGCGCATTGGCAAATGCTATCTGCGTGGCGTCGCCGAGCTGATACAGCACTATGGGCACTATTACGGCCATAGCCGCAGCAACCACAGCCACATCGCTCGAGAAGAACGACATGATGACGTGCCCGAAGCTCAGAAAGACTACGCATACCACCACCATACACGCCAGTATCATGTGGTAGCCGCCATAGGCTATGCGGCGCATGGCCACGGCATCGCCGCGGCCCGAGGCATGGCTCAGCGGTATGGCCATGGCGGCCCCGATGCTGTAGTAGAGGCAGAAGCCGAGCATGCCGCTCACGGCCACTATCTGGAAGGCGGCAAGCGGAATTGCTCCAAGCCAGCCGGCCATGATGGCCGAGCCGGAGAAAGATGCCGTCTCGAATGTCATCTGCATGGATACGGGGAAGCCGGTGCGCGCAATAAGCATGTTCTCGCCCGACTCGGCGGCTCCGCGACGGAAACCGTGGCGGAACGGCGCGCCTATGCGTGTGCCGAAGAACACCGCGAACATGGCGGCCGCGCAGAGCAATCGTGCCGTGAGGGTGCTTATACCGGCGCCAGTAAGGCCCAGCTCCGGCGCCCCGAAGTGGCCGTAGATAAGCATATAGTTACCCGCCACATTCACCACATTGGCCCCGAGCACTATCCAGGTCGGCAGCCCGGTATTGTTGATAGCATAGCTCCACTGCGCCAGCACATTAAAGAGCATAACCGGCAGCATGCCTGCAAGCACTATCAGATAGTAGGGCTTAATCAGTGGCATCAGATGCCCGGGCTGCCCCATCCGGTCGAGATTGAAGTACACGGCCAGCATTATCAGCGACAGCAAGACGGTAAAGGCGGTATTGACGCGGAGACCGACACGAACCATGCGCCCTATCCTGTCGCTCTCGCCGCTTGCAAACACCGCGCCTATGAGCGGCGTGAGGCCATAGGTAAAGCCCACGCAGGCAAAAATAGCGATATTGAAGAAGTTATTGACAAACGATGCCGACGCAAGGGCCTCGGTGGAGTACTGCCCCACCATTATATTGTCGGCAAAGGCCACGGCGATATTGCCAAGCTGCCCTATGAAGAGCGGCAAGGCGAGACGGCCTATGCTGCGATAGTACTGCCCGTATGTCGATAACAATCCGATAACTCCCCGATGTTTTAGATGATTGGTTTAGATATTTCAATCAATTAAATCAATAAAAATCAATCTCTTTTTGCAGAAAATTGATTTAAATTGATTTAATTGACCTGGTCTAAAATTAAACTTTTTAATCGCGATTTCCGAAGATACGGAGGAGGTAAAGGAAGAGGTTGATGAAGTCGAGGTAGAGCGAGAGGGCGCCCACGGTAGCAAGCTTGCCGATGCTGTCGGCGGGCATATTCATAGCCATAGTCTTGATTTGCTGGGTATCCCAGGCGGTAAGACCTATGAAGATGAGCACACCGGCTATCGACACAATCCAGTCGAGAGTGGAGCTATGAAGGAAGATATTCACCACAGAGGCTATAATCAGACCGATAAGCGCCATAAACAGGAATGAGCCTACTTTAGAGAGATCATTGGTTGTAAAATAGCCGTAGACACTCATGGCGCCGAAAGTACCGGCGGTGATGAAGAAGGTCTTGGTGATTGCGGCGGGGCTGTACGCAAGGAATACCGTGCATAGCATCAGGCCGTTGACCACAGCAAAGAGGTAGAACAGAGCAGTAGCCGCCACACTCGAGAGCTTGTTGATAGCGCCTGAAATAGTGAATACGAGGCCGAGTTCGGCTGCGATAAGCACCCACATCATCCAGGTGTGCGATGCGAGGAAGCTCAGATAGCCATAGCTCGACGATGCCCAAAGGGCAGTGAGTGCAGTGACAACAAGTGCCAGTGTCATCTTGAAGTAGACGCGCTTCATGGCGCTGCTTACGGTATTGGCCAAAGCGGCCTGCGACTGACGGGAGATATCGTAACTGTCGCGGTTGTAATCGTTGGTATACATATACTTCTAAACAATTATTCGGGTTAAGAGGTTGGAGTGATATTACATTCGTTCGGGGACACGGATGCCGAGCAGCCCCATGCCGGTGCGAATAGTCTTGGCAACGGCATCGGAGAGCGCCAGACGCAGCGACCGCACTGCTGCATCTTCTTCGCGAAGGATTGAGCAGTCGTGATAGAACTGGTTGTACTCTTTCACGAGGTCGTACACATAGTTGGCGATGAGCGCGGGCGAACATGAGCGGCCGGCCTCAGCCACCAGCGAGGGGAAGTCGCTGAGGCGCTGTATGAGCGTGATTTCTTTCTCGTTAGGCTCCACTGCGGAGTAGTCACCCTTGTCGAGACCTTCGGCTGCGGCACGGCGAAGTACCGAGCGAATTCGGGCGTAGGTGTACTGGATGAAGGGGCCTGTATTTCCGTTGAAGTCAATGGACTCGCGAGGGTTGAAAGTCATATTCTTGCGGGGGTCTACCTTGAGCAGGAAATACTTGAGAGCGCCCAGACCCACGATTTCGGCTATTTCAGCCTTCTCCTCGTCGGAAAGACCGTCGAGCTTGCCTGCCTGGTCGGCCACCTCCTTGGCTGTAGCCACCATGTCGGCCATAAGGTCGTCGGCATCGACAACGGTGCCTTCGCGGCTCTTCATCTTGCCTTCGGGAAGCTCTACCATGCCATAGCTGAAGTGCACAAGGTCTTTGCCCCACTTGAAGCCGAGACGGTCAAGGAGTATGGAGAGCACCTGAAAGTGATAGTTCTGCTCGTTGCCCACCACATATATCATGCGGTCGATAGCATAGTCATCGAAGCGCTGCTTGGCGGTGCCTATATCCTGAGTCATATACACCGAAGTGCCGTCGCTGCGGAGGAGGAGCTTGTGGTCGAGGCCCTCGGCGGTGAGGTCGGCCCACACAGAGCCGTCTTCCTTCTTGTAAAGCAGGCCCTTCTCAAGACCTTCGAGCACTTTGGCCTTGCCGTCGAGGTAAGTCTTCGACTCATAGTAGATTTTGTCGAAGCCCACACCCATACGGCGGTAGCTCACGTCGAAGCCGTCGTAAACCCATTGGTTCATCTTCTCCCAGAGGGCGCGTACTTCGGAGTCTCCTTCTTCCCACAGACGAAGCATCTCGCGGGCCTCGGCCATAAGGGGCGAAGCGGCCTTAGCCTCGTCCTCGGTCATACCTTTGGCCATCAGCTCTTTCACCTCGGCCTTGAAGTGCTGGTCGAAAGCCACATAGCAGTCACCCACAAGGTGGTCGCCCTTCTTGCCGGTGCTCTCGGGAGTAGCTCCGTCGAAGTACTTCTTCCACGCAAGCATCGACTTGCAGATATGGATACCGCGGTCGTTTACTATATTGGTTTTTACCACGCGGTTACCGCAAGCTGCGAGTATGTTGGAGAGGCTGCTGCCGAGAAGGATGTTGCGCAAGTGGCCCAGGTGCAGAGGCTTGTTGGTGTTGGGCGAAGAGTATTCCACCATAACCAGGGGGCTGTCGGCTGCGGGAGCGACAGTGCCATATCCTTCGGTCTCCTCGATGCTGCGGAGCACCGAGTTCCAATAAGTGGGGGTAATGACGATGTTGAGGAAGCCCTTCACTGTATTGAAGGCAGCCACGGCAGGCTCGTTATCCACAAGCCATTGCCCTATCTCGGCACCTACGGCCTCGGGCGCCTTGCGAGCAGCCTTCACCCAAGGGAAAACCATTATTGTAAGATTGCCTTCAAACTCCTTGCGGGTAGCCTGAGGCACAATTGTGGCGGGGTCGACATCAAGACCATAGAGCGCCTTGACGGCCGATGCAACCGCAGTAGATATTACATTGTCGATTGACATATTCGTTATTTCGATTTGTAAGGAGCCATAGTAACAAGGCTCCCGAACTTCTAAACTTACAAACTAAAAAATCACTCGTACTTGTCGCCGAATTTTACTTTGGCGTCGGTGAACATCTGCTTGATTTTCTGTTCTCTTGCCTTGGGGCAAATCAGCAGCACACCGTCGGCGTCAGCCACAATATAATCTTCGAGACCGTCGGCCACGATGAGTTTGTCGCCACGCACGGCAAAGATATTGCCGCGGCAGTTATAGGCAAGCACATTGCAGTTCTGAGTCACGTTCTGCTCTATATTTTTGGGCGAGAGGTCATAGAGAGCGCTCCAGGTGCCGAGGTCGTTCCAGCCGAATGTCACGGTCTCCACATACACATTGTCGGCACGCTCCATAACGGCATAGTCGATGGATATACCCACACATCCGGGGAAAGCCTTGTCGATAAATTCGGTTTCGGCGGCATGGTCGCGGTACACCTCGTGGGCAGCCGCATCGAAAGCTCCGGCCACATCGGGTGCCCAGCGGCGTAGCGCCTCGCGGATAGCCGAAGCGCGCCACAAGAAGATGCCGGAGTTCCAGAAGAACTCTCCCGAAGCCACAAACACCTTTGCAAGCTCATGGTCGGGCTTCTCGGTGAAAGTCTTCACTTTGTTGATGCCGTCCTGCACTACATCGCCAATCTGTATGTAGCCGTAGCCAGTTTCGGGGCGTGTGGGCGAAATGCCGAGAGTGAGGAGTGCATCGTGGCTCTCTACAAATTCAAAGCCGTTGAGCACCGACAGCTCAAAGTCGGCCTCACGCGTGATAACGTGGTCGGCGGGGGTCACAATCATCGAGGCCTCGCTGTCGCGTGCGGCAATATGCCATGCGGCCCAGGCGATACAGGGAGCCGTGTTGCGGCGCGCAGGCTCAAGAAGTATCTGCGAGGGCGCAATCATAGGCAGCTGCTCCCGCACCAGGTCGGCATAGAGGCCGTTGGTCATTATCACGATATTTTCTGCCGGGATGATGTTGCTGATGCGGTCATAGCTCATCTGCAGCAAGGTGCGGCCTGTACCTAAGAAGTCGATAAACTGCTTGGGGAGGCGTGTGCGGCTATAGGGCCAGAAACGGCTGCCGATGCCACCGCACATTATTACACAATAGCGATGTGAACGTTTGTCCATATCCGTATATCTGTATTATTCAAATTTTAGTCTGCTAAATTAACAATTTTCCGCTTCATGGCAAAATTTTGACATGTAAAAGGCCGGCAAAAGATAGGCGGGGAGTGTCATCTCGTCAAGAATTATTACAAAGCTTCCTGAAAAGGCAGCCGGCCACACGGAGCGACGACATTCCTGTCATCGCCGCGCGTCATTGCGCCCCGGGGTTGATTAGCGGCATCGCACTTGCGATGACAAGGATATCGTCGCTCCGGGCATAGAAATGGCAATAACGAAAAAAGCCCGCAAAAGCGGGCCTATTTCGGTTAATATCCTATGATACGGATTATTCTGCGGGATTTACATCGAGTAGCTCAACCTCGAACACAAGCATTTCGTTGGGGCCGATTCCGGCAGCAGGCTGACCCTGATTGCCGTATGCGAGCTTGCCGGGGATGTAGAGTGTGGCTTTGCCACCCTTGCCGATAAGCATAAGACCTTCGCGGAAACCGGGAACCACACCCTGGAGATTGAATGTGGCGGGGCCACGGCCGTCGGTGGTATCGAAAACCTTTCCGTTAATGAGCTTGCCGGTGTAGTTCACTACCACGGTGGCGTTTTCATCGGGATGCTGACCGTCGCCTTCAGACTCGATGAGGTAGCTGAGACCGCTTTCTGTGGTGCGTACTTCGGGGTTGGCAGCCTTCTGCTCGGCTATAAAAGCCTGAGCTTTCTCGCCATTCTGCACCGCTTCGGGGGCGCCGGCTTCGGCAGCATCTTTATCGGCCTGGGCCTTCTCCTGTGCGGCCATGTAGAGGCGCTGGAACTCAAGCGCGCGACCCTGCATTTCGGAGTAAGGGAGAGAATCGGCAAGGAAGGCCGACTTGAAAGCCGACATCGCAGCAGCCTTATTGATAGTGATACCCTGCTGCTCGAGCTGCTGGAGTTCGGTCATCATCTGTATGGCCACCTGCATGCCCATGCGAGTGTCGCGGCTGTCGTCGGCTCCGAACACAATCTGCATGCCGCGGAGAAACTCCTGCTTCTGCGCTTTCTGCTTCTCGCCCATCTGCGAGTAGTCGCCATATATCATTGAGCCTACATAAGTGCCGTATGCTGTGGAAAGAGAGTCGTTTGCAACACCGCTCGCGCAGCTGTCGCTTTCACACTTGCCACAGCTCACTGCTGTGAGTGCCATAAGGGCGCAAGCGCCCATCATCAATTTTTTCATATTCTTATATTAGAGTTTTTTATTCCTGAAATACATCGAGAAGCTCTACATCGAAAGAAAGAGCGCAGTCAGGCGGAATTACACCCGGCACGCCCTCCTTGCCGTATGCAAGCGAGGCAGGAAGCACCAGGCGGCAACGCGCGCCGGGGTGCATCTGCACAAGGCCTTCTGCCATACCAGGAGCAAGGTCGCTCACGGTAGCGACCATAGGACGCTCGTCGGGTGCTATGACATCGAAGACAGTGCCGTCCGGCAGTTTGCCTGTGTAGCGTATGCTCACCTTGTCGGAAGATGTCGGTTTGGCGCGCGAGCTATCGCCTTGGTCGAGCGTGACGATGACGAGACCGTCTGGCATCACGCGGGCGCCGTCTTCGGCGGCGGCCTGCGCGAGCATAAGCTCCGACATGTCTGCGGCAGCGTTGGCCTTGGCCTCCATGGCGGCATCTATAGCAGCCACTGCGGCATCATGCTCGGCCTTGCTGTAAGGGCGCTGCAGCTCCTCGATGATGAGCTGACGCACCCGTGCGGTATCACATTCCACGCCCGTCGACTTTAGCTGCGCCAAAGCGTTGTCCACCGCAAGCTTCATATTGGAAGCCACGAAGACCGCCACGGGGCGGTCGAGCGCAGTACCTTCCGCCGGGGCCGCGAACGAAACCACGGCGGCAAGGCTTGCAAATGCGATACAGAGGAAGCGGCGCATCATTTCTTGCCAACTACCTCGATAAGTTCCACATCAAAAATGAGAGTCTGGTTAGGGCCGATAAGACCGCCTGCACCCTGAGGGCCATAGGCGAGCTGCGACGGAATGAAAAGGCGCCATTTCGAGCCGGCGCTCATGAGCTGGAGTGCTTCCACCCAGCCGGGTATTACCTGAGTGACACCGAAAGTAGCGGGTTCGCCGCGGTCTACGCTCGAGTCGAACACAGTGCCGTCGATGAGCTTGCCGGTATAGTGTACCGTAACCTGGTCGCCGGGGCCGGGCTTGGGGCCGTTGCCTTCAGTGAGAACTTCGTACTGGAGTCCTGTGGAAGTAGTCTTCACCTCGGCGCGCTTGCCGTTCGACTCGAGAAATTCCTTACCGGCTTTTTCGTTTACCGAAGCCATTGCGGCAGCTTCTTCCTGCTGCTGCTTCTGGAGTTTGGTGAAGTATTCGTTGATTACCTGCTTTGCTTCTTCGAAACTGATGCGGGGAGCGAGACCGTCGTAAACGGCGGCAACGCCGTCGGCGAAATCCTGTACGTTGATTTTCTCGATGCCGCTTCCTCGGAAGTTGTTGCCCATGCTAAGGCCGAGAGCATAGCTCAGGCGGTCAAATTCTTTAGTATCCATGTTTTATGTTATTCTTATTCAATCAGACGACAAAGATAGTGCTTTTATCTGCCATTCCAAAAGGATTAACAAATAAAAGCACTTAATGTTCGCAGCCACAGGAGCCTGAGGAGCATCTGCCCCAGGCTATTCCTTAGTGCCGTAGGCGAGGTCGCCGGCATCGCCGAGACCGGGCACGATATAGCTGTGCGCGTTGATTTCGGGGTCGATGACACCCACCCATAGCTCGGAGTCCTCAGGCATTACCGACGCCATGTAGTCCACGGCCTTCTGCGAGGCAATCACCGATGCCACATGCACCTTGGCGGGAGCGCCCTTGGTGAGAAGCGCCCTGTAGCTAAGCTCCATAGATGCGCCGGTGGCGAGCATGGGGTCGCAGAGCACAAGCGTCTTGCCGTCGAGAATGGGCGAAGCGAGATACTCTATGCAGATGTCGAAATTCTCTTTCTCCTTATACTTGCGGTATGCCGACACAAACGCGTTCTCGGCATCATCGAAATAGCGCAGGAAGCCCTGGTGAAAGGGCACGCCGGCGCGGAATATGGTGGCGAGTACAATCTTATCGTCGATGAGGTCGCAGTTGGCGGTCACTCCCAACGGAGTAGTAACAGGCTCCTTGCGATAGCCGAGGGTCTTGCTGATTTCGTATGCGAAAATCTCGCCGAGGCGCTCGAGATTGCGACGGAAACGCAGGCGGTCGGTCTGTACCGACGTACTGCGCATCTCGGCAAGATACTGGCTTACCAGCGAAGGTTCTTCGGCAAAGTTATGTATTATCATATTTCAGTGTTATATTGTTTTAAGAGCGTACTTGAACAGTATTAGTCGGCTTCGAAGCGGTTGCCGGCAATTTTCATATCGTTGTCGCGCACAAAAGCAAGGATTGCATCGCGCACCTCCGATGGCTGTATGTCGTCTTCGATACGCAGAAGAGCATTGTAAAGCGATGTGGAGCACTGATAGATATGGCGGTACGCTTTGGCTATATCGTCTATCTGCTCTTCGGTAAAGCCCGCATGCTTGCGCATCACGATAGCATTCACGCCATAATATGTGATAGGATTGTGCGCCATAATCACATACGGAGGCACATTCGAGCTTACGCGCGTGCCGCCCTTAAGGAGAACGAAATGACCCACATGACAGCCTTCATGGAGCACTACACTCGACGAAAGTATAGTTCCTTCGCCCACAACCACATCGCCGGCTATCTTCACCGAGTTGCCAATCACGCACTTGTCGGCGATGCGCGTATCGTGGCCTATATGGCTGGCTGCGAAGACAAAGGAGTCGGCACCGACCACTGTTCCACCGGTATCGGCAATACCACGGTTGATAATCACATTCTCGCGTATAACGGTGTTGCCGCCTATAGTACAATGCGACTTACAGCCTTTCCAGCGGAAGTCCTGCGGGTCGGCACCCACAACAGAGCCTTGATACACTTTCACATTCCGGCCAAGCGTGGTTCCGGCCATTACGGAGGCGTAAGGCATAATCTCACAGCCGTCGCCGATTACGGTATTGGCATCGATATATGCAAAGGGATGGATTTTCACGTCCTTGCCAAGCTGTGCTTTGGTATCGACGTATGCTAAGGGGCTTATCATAGTGGTAGAGTTTAGGTGTCGTAAACTGTGTTTGTTAATACTGCAAATATAATGTATTTTTTGCCACAAACGTTCACTATGAGCCAAAAATGCCATATTTACAGCAAAAATTCTTTACACAATCGCAGCCCGGCCATGCGCGCGTATATTCAAAAGCCGTGCTGCAACTTGCATTGCAGCACGGCCTGTGAGTGTTATGCGGCGCTCAGCTTAGAGCTGGGGGCCGGCGGCAACGAGAGCCTTGCCGGCTTCGTTGGTTTCGTATTTCTTGAAGTTCTTGATGAAGCGGGCAGCGAGGTCGTTTGCCTTTACAGTCCATTCTTCGGCGTTCTGGTAAGTGTCGCGGGGGTCGAGGATTTTGGGGTCGACGCCGGGGAGCTCGGTGGGGATGGTGAAGTCGAAGATGGGAAGCTGCTTGGTGGGAGCCTTGAGGATAGCGCCGTCGAGGATAGCGTCGATGATGCCGCGAGTATCCTTGATAGAGATGCGCTTGCCTGTACCGTTCCAGCCGGTGTTCACAAGATAAGCCTTGGCGCCGGACTGCTCCATACGCTTAACGAGTTCTTCAGCGTACTTGGTGGGGTGCAGTTCGAGGAATGCCTGGCCGAAACATGCCGAGAAGGTGGGGGTGGGTTCGGTGATGCCGCGTTCGGTACCGGCGAGCTTGGCGGTGAAGCCGCTCAGGAAGTAGTACTTGGTCTGCTCGGGAGTGAGGATAGACACGGGAGGAAGCACACCGAATGCGTCAGCGCTGAGGAAAATCACATTCTTGGCGGCGGGGCCGTGGCTGATGGGCTTCACAATCTTCTCGATGTGGTCGATGGGGTAAGATACGCGGGTGTTTTCGGTCACGCTCTTGTCAGCGAAGTCAATCACGCCTTCTTCCTTAACAGTCACGTTCTCGAGGAGAGCGTCGCGGCGGATAGCGTTGTAGATGTCGGGTTCGCTGTCCTTGTCGAGGTTGATAACCTTGGCATAGCAGCCGCCCTCGAAGTTGAATACGCCGTTGTCGTCCCAGCCGTGTTCGTCGTCACCGATGAGGAGACGCTTGGGATCGGTCGAGAGAGTGGTCTTGCCGGTACCCGAAAGGCCGAAGAAGATAGCGGTGTTCTCGCCGTTCATGTCGGTGTTGGCCGAGCAGTGCATGGAAGCGATTCCCTTGAGGGGGAGGTAGTAGTTCATCATAGAGAACATACCCTTCTTCATTTCGCCGCCGTACCAGGTGTTGATAATAACCTGTTCGCGAGAGGTGATGTTGAATACCACTGCGGTTTCGCTGTTGAGGCCGAGTTCCTTGTAGTTGGTGAGCTTAGCCTTCGAAGCGTTGTATACGAGGAAGTCGGGAGTGAATGTCTCGAGTTCTTCAGCGGTGGGGCGGATAAACATGTTAGTCACGAAGTGAGCCTGCCATGCCACTTCCATGATGAAGCGCACAGCCATGCGGGTGTCTTTGTTGGCACCGCAGAAGCCGTCCACTACATAGAGTTTCTTGTTAGAAAGCTCTTCTACGGCAAGCTTCTTGCAAGCAGCCCATGCTTCTTCCGAAGCCTGCTTGTTGTCGTTGGGATATTCGGGGGTAGTCCACCATACGGTGTCTTTCGATTTCTCGTCGAGAACGATGAACTTGTCTTTGGGCGAACGGCCGGTGTAGACACCTGTCATCACGTTGACAGCGCCGAGTTCGGTCACTACGCCACGCTCGAAGCCTTCGAGGGTGGGGAGTGTTTCCTGCTCGAAGAGTTCGTCGTAAGAGGGGTTGTATACAACTTCTGTTGTACCGTCGATGCCGTATTTCACGAGGTCGTTCTTAATCTCGGCGATACGGGCTTTCTTGATTTCTTCAATATTGCTCATTGTGTGCTTGAAAAAATATGGTGTTTGTAAATATTCTGTCAGTTATGATATCGCGCCGCCGGGCAGCGCCTTGTTTATCGAGTGCAAAGGTAGGAAAAATTTTCGGTATCTGCCATAAATAACGAAAAATTTCTTTATTAATAAAATTTAATCGAGCCAACGCCGTATTTCAGAGCGCCTTGCGACAGCAATAACGCCGCAGCCCGGGCACAGGTTGCGGCGTTAGCTCACTTTTATATTCAATTAATAGATTGTTTAATAATCATTGTTAAACACCTCTAAGTCTTTTTAAACCATATCATTCTATCGTATGACTATATCATATACACCGACAGGCGTCTTACCTTCACTAATAAGAGTAAAGTCCTGATAGTACATGCGTGTAAAATTATACTCGCCTTTATTGTTAACGGGTATAACCTCGTTGGTAAACGAAAGTACATGGTGCCGGCCTCCGACATAAAAATCTACCATACCGTCGCTGTCGAAAGCATCCCACTCCCCAATTGCGACGCAATAGGCCGACAGAACTTTATTATAGACAAGATTGCAGCCGCGCCAAATCGGCTCGTAATGACGTGAAGACGCCTTTTGCGGCTCGTTAGCAGCATCGAGCTGGTAGTCTTCGCCGTCATAGCTTATATAAATGGTGTTCAAGAGCGGGTTTTCCACGTCGGGCGCAAGCAAGTCATTGCCATTTGCATCACTTACGCGCACCATCATTTCTATCGCATAATAATCCCATACCTTCATCGGGTCGTCGTCCTTATCAGAGCAGGATACTATGGAAAGCGACATCAGGAAAGCAATGGTCAGCAGAAGCGGATACTTGAAGTAGTGTTTCATTGTTTAAGCGTTTTTGGTTTCGCCCCAAAGTTACTGTTTTTTTTGCAAAACTCAATGGCCAACGTGATAAAAATCACACACTTCTGCCGTGCCGACCAACCCCAATAATAAAATCAGCGCCGACAAAGCCGGCAAGGACTTTATCAGCGCTGTATTATAGCGGTTGAACGACGATTAAATCACATCCTTCTCCGATTCTTCGGCCACAGCCTTGGGGGCAGGCTGGTCGGCGGTGACACGTTCGAGCCATTTTACCATGCCGAACATCACGCCCATCGACACGAGGCAGGCGAGGAAGAATACGCCCCAGGCATACGATATGGGCCACTTTTCATACATGAGCGGGCCAACCCAGAGGAAGAGGTTGCCGATAGCGGTGGCGCCCAGCCAGAGGCCTTGACAGAGACCCTGAAGGTGCTTGGGAGCTACCTTCGACACAAACGACAGGCCAAGCGGCGAGATGAAAAGCTCGGCCACCGTAAGGAAGAAATAAAGGGCGATGAGCACCCAGGGGCCTGCCTTGGCAGTTTCCTTGGCAGCCACGGAGAGCGAGCGGAAAGCGTCGCCCGAGGGATAGCCCTGCACATAGCAGTAGATGCAGAGGAAGAGGTAGGCCAGACCGGCAAGGCCCATGCCTATGGCAATCTTTTTGGGAGTGGAGATTTCACGGCCGCGACGCGAGAGCGCTGCAAAGAGCCACATAACAAGCGGAGTGAGCACAATCACGAAGAAGGGGTTCACAGCCTGCCAAATCTCGGGAGCGATAGTGTCGGTAGCCACAAAGTCGCGGGCAAAGAGCGAGAGGGAGGTGCCGTTCTGGTGGAAGGCAAGCCAGAAGAAGATAACGATGCCGAGCACGGCGAAGAGGGCTGCCATGCGCTGCTTGATTTCCTTGGCCATAGCCACACGCTCCTCAGCGGTGTAGGTCTGAGCCTCGGCCTTGGTCTTGGAGGCTGGAGTGGGAAGCTGCTTCTTGGTGATGAGAAATATGCTCAGAGAAATGAGCATGGCGGCCACTGATGCTATAAACGAATAGTGGATACCTGTATTGAATACTTCAAGATACTGCGAGCAGAATGCCTGAAGGTCGGCACCGGCGGTATGTCCGGCAGCTGTGGCAACGGCATAGAGGTTCTCCATATTCTCTGCGTTCATGCTGTCGGTAGCGCTCAGGAACTGATGACACAGCGCGGGGAAGTCGGCGTTATACACCATCGAGTGCACGTTGAGCCACCAGCTGCGCAGGAGCGGAGCCACAAAAGGAGCCACAAGGCCGCCGATGTTGATAAACACGTAGAATATCTGGAAGCCGGAGTCGCGCTGGGCGCTGTAGCGGGGATTGTCGTAGAGCTGGCCTACAATAGCCTGAAGGTTGCCCTTGAAAAGGCCATTGCCGAACGCGATGAGGAAGAGAGCCACACAGGTGAGCGCAAGCAGCCAGCTCTTGTTGGCAGGAGTTGCGAGAATGGGAATGGAGAGCACCACATACCCGGCGGTCATAATGATAAGACCGTTGATGATAGTCCCTTTATAGTTCTTGGTCTTGTCGGCAATCACACCGCCTACGAGGCTGAGGATGTAGATACCGGCATAGAAGAAAGAGTAGATAAGGGCGCTTTCATCGCCCGAGAGGCCGAATTTGGAGCAGAGGAAAAGCACCAGCACAGCGTTCATGATATAGTATCCGAAACGCTCGCCCATGTTGCTCAACGCTGCCGGGATGAGGCCTTTGGGTTGATTCTTAAACATAGTGTCTGACGGGTTTATTAGGTTTTAGTTCGCTAAATTAGCGAAAAAGTACGAAAAAGTCACTATTTGAGCTTAAAAAAAGAATTATTACCGCCGATAAGAGCCGCCGGCCTCAGCATCGGCGTATCTCCCGAGGGGAGTCAATCCATAAGCAAGGGGTCGTCGTCACCCTCCGAGCCGGCAGGAAGCATAGGAGCGGGTGCAGGCTTGGAAGGGTTTGCAGCAGTTTTCGGTGCTGGGGCTACTGTCGGCTCGGCAGCCTGCGCGGGGACGGCAGGGGGCGTCGGAGTCGTGGGGGCAGGCTCTGCAGGTGTATCAGGTTCCTCTCCCACAAGAGCATCGGAGGCCTCGAGAGCAGCCTCGTCTACCACAGGCTCGGCAGGAACAGACTCGGCGACTTCCGGCTCTTCTTCCGGCAGCTCTTCTATGTCTTCGGGCGCGAGAAGGCCTTCCTGTGCATCGATATAGTTCTGCTCGTCGAGGAAGCGGAAGTATTCCTCGAAGGAGCGGCCCTCGTCGATAAGAATTCTGAAGTTATCTTCACCTATGGCTATCGGCCGGACTCCGGGCTGCAGCTTGAAGTCGGGCGACGACGCCATGACGCTGCGGTAATGGTTCAGCTCGGCCATATTGTCGAAGCCGCGGACTATCACCATGCCGAGGCGACCGAAGTTCATCTGCTCGAGGTCGAAGTCCTTGACAACGAACGAGCGGAAGTTGTGGCGCGCTATCTGATACTGGAGCAGGTTCGAAGGCACTTGGTCTGTGGCGAAAGTAAATACGAGCAACTGGCGGCCTTCGGGGTTGAGGGCAAACTCGGCGGGGCCGTTTTTATCGCCTCCGGCAACAGAGTCGTTGGTAAGCTTAAGTTCCCAAATCAAGCCGCGCAGATTGGCAGTACCGGCCTGCAGCTCGCGACCCTGGGCCATGCCTTTGAGCCATGCCGACGCTATAGGCGTGATGTCGGTGTCGGGATAGCGCTCGAGGAGGTCGCGCAGAGTGGCGTTGAAACGCTCTGTGTCGCGCTCCGTCACATAGGCAAGAGCATCGAGGAACATGAACTTCGGCATGATTTTACTCAGTGGAAAGTCCTTGCTCATCCTGGCATATGCGCTGTGAACCTGCTCGTTGCGGTTGTCGAGATAAGCTTCGTACGTGGCCTCGTACAGCTCCTGCTGCACGGCATCCATGCGGCGCAGATTGTCAAGATAGTTCGGGTCGGCCATTGCTATACCGTAGTTCGACTCGGGGAAGTGCTCGAGAATGAGGAGACGCCACTTCTCGGCCTCGGCCTCACGTCCCTGACGCATAAGCATCAGGTATATGTTATAATACGTGTCGAGGCGGTAGACATTGTCGGGATAGTCGGCAAGCAGACGGTCGAATTCGCTCATCGACGCTCCGAAATCTTCGAGCTTGTCTTTGAGTATTACGCCCATGTTGTACAAGCCCTCCTGTATCACCTCGTGAGCCGTGGCCTTCTCCTCATCGGTCTGAGGTATCTGAGCGAGGTAGTACTCGGGCTCGTGCGGGTCGTCGCTCGCGGGGAGTTTCTTCTCCTCGCCGCTGTCGTCGGCATCCTTGCCTTCGCCTTCGTCATCAGGCGCGCCCTCCTCGTTGTCATCGGTGCCGGAGGCGTCGAAGTCGTCGGTGTTGAAGTTGGCCTTGTTGCGGCGGCGCCAGTCGTCCTCGAGCTTACGCGACCCCCAGCGCTTCTGGAAGTCGGTCTTGCCGGCGTTCTTTGTGGCGGTATTGTAGAAATACCACGAGTTGTCGCTGTTTATGGTGAACGACTGTGTATTGTTATCCTGAAGAGAGTTTCCGCTCGCCGCCTGATTGGCAAGATATTCCTCGCGACGGGCCTCCTCGGCCTCCTTCCGCTCGCGCTCCTTTAGCTCGGCGATAATCTTGTCGATTACCTTTGCCCGCTCTTCGGGCGACATTGCGGCGAGGCGCAGCAGCGAGTCCTGAAGGTTCACGTTCTGCGAGTACACGGCAAGCTCGTCGAGCACGTCGCTCCGGCGTTTGAGCAAGTCGTAGCCCGGATATGTGGCAGGCAAATGAGGCACAGCCTCGGCATAGCTGGGCTGGGCCTTCTCGTAGTTGCCCCGCATGAAGTAAAGCTCGCCGAGGCGCAGCTGGTTCATAGCCTTGTCGATGCCGTTTCGGGTCGATTTCTCGTTGGCAAGCTCGTAGTTCTCAATCGCCATTGCGGTATCGCCACGCGACAGATACAGATTGCCTATCGCATAGTACACCTGGTCGAGAAAATCTTTATTGCGGTCGTAGCGCACCATGCGTCTGAGGGCCTTCACCTCTGGCTCTATATCTGCCCCCGTAAAGACCTCGCTCTGCTTGATGCGAGCATTGAACTTGGTGCGATACGGTGCCGACGACGCACTTCCGGCGGCAGCAAATGCCTTGTAGGCTTTCTCCTTCTCGCCGAGCGAGGCATACACCTGCCCCAACAGGAAGTTGAGACGCGTTTTCTGCGAACCCTTGGCGCCCTTCACCGCTTCGAGCAGGAACGGCATCGCGTCGGCGTAGTTGTCGGCATGTATGTAGTAATCGGCATACACAAAGTTGTAGAGGCGGCGCAGACGGTTGTTGGGCAGGTCGTCGTGCTTGATGCGGGTAATAATCACCTCGGCCTCAAACTGCCACCCGAGCGAAATGTAGGAAAGCGCCTGCATCAGCCTGGCCTCTGTCACGGTGGCAGGCAGCCATGTGAAGTGCCGGCTCACGTAGAAGAAAGTCGAAGCCGCGCCGAGGAAATCGCCGTTATAGTACTGGCCGCGGCCCATCATCATCCACGCGTTGTGCATGAAGGGGTTGTACTCATCGCGCTTCATCCACTCCTTGTATGCGGGGTCGTTGCGCTTGCCGCTCTTGCGGGCCGGTTTCTTCTTGATAGAGCGCAGCTGTATAGCCTTCTGCGCCTTCTCGATTGAGCGGTTGAAGTCGCCCGACGGTTGAGGCGCCGTCTCGTCGGCCTTGGCCTCTACCGGGTGCATGAACACACGGCGCGAGTAGTCGTCCTCGTAGGCGCGCTCCATGTCGGCGAGCGTCTCCTTGTAGTGCACGTCGCCGTTGTAGTAAATGTTATATCGGGTTATAAACTCCTGATACTTACGGTTTGCCGCCGTATTCTTGTTTGCCGAGCAGGCACCCAAAGCCAATGCCGCAGCCAGGGCCGCGACAAGCGCTGCAATATATATGCCGACTCGTCTGTACATCATAGTTATAACGCCCATCCGGGCCTCTTATTGCCCTTGCTCAGAGCCGACAGGATGTGTGGAGGGACCTGCTGGCGCCGTCGGATATGCTATGCGCGAGTGGTAGATAGTCATCAGACGCTTTATAAAAGCTTCCTTGATTACTTCCACATCTCTGAACGCGAGGGTCGACTCGTTGTGCAGGCCGTCGGCTATCTGGCCGTCGATAATGCGGTTTACAAGCTCTGTAATAGCCTCGCGCGAATGTACCGACAGCGAGCGCGAGGCGGCTTCTATGCCGTCGGCCATCATAAGCACCGAGGTCTCGCGACTGCGCGGATTGGGGCCGGGATAGGAGAAAGGCGTCTTGTCGACTTCCTCGCCGAGGTGCTGCTTGCAGGCCATGATGTAGAAATACTTGGCCATGCCTGCGCCGTGGTGCTCGCTTATGAAGCTGCGTATTACGGCAGGTAGCCCGGCACGCTCGGCGAGCTTGAGGCCGTCGGTCACATGATTTATCACAATGGCGGCGCTGCGCTCGGGGGGAAGTGCGTCGTGTGGGTTCACGCCATGTTGGTTCTCGGTAAAGAAAGCGGGGTTGGACAGCTTGCCCACATCGTGGTAGAGGGCGCCGGCGCGCACGAGCTGCACGTTGGCGCCGATGCGCTGGGCGGCATCGCTGGCGAGGTTGCTCACGGCTATGGCGTGCTGGAAGGTGCCGGGGCACTCGTTGGATAGGCGCAGCAGCAGGGGATTGTTGATATCGGCCAGCTCTACCAGGGTCACTACCGAGATAAAGCCGAAGATGCGCTCTACCGCAAACATGAGTATGTAGGCCATCGACGTAAGGGCGGCGTTCACTGCCAGTATCGCGGCCATGCGCCACGTGAACCCTTCGACAGAGCCGTTCATAAGCAACTCAAGCGACACATAGGCCACCAGATAGGTGACGGCCACAACGCCCGACGTACGCAGCAGCTGGGCACGACGCGAGAGTTCGCGGAGCGAGAACACCGCTGCCGTGGAGGCGCAGAACTGCAGGAACAGGAACTCGAGGGCAAAGGTGGTGACTCCCGCGCAGATGAGCGAGAGGACGCCTGTGGTGAAGAGGGCCGTGCGCCCGTCAAAGAACACTAACACCAGAATAGGCACTATCATCATCGGCACCAGATACAGCCCCTGCGCCACAAAGTAGTTAAGACCTATAGCGATGAGGAAGAAGAGTGTGATAATGCTGTATATAAAGGTAATAGCGCGAAGGTTGGTGTAAATGTCGGAGCAGAAGAAGTAGAGATAGACCATCAGCGCGGCAAGCAGAAGCGCCACATAGAGCGCCTGGCCAAGCAGCATGAGCCAGTGGCTCTGGTTCTGACGGGTGTTGAGCTGGGCGAGCATGCTCTCGTAGGTGCGCAGGTTGGTAAAGTCCTGCGAGGTGATTATAGCGCCCTTGTCGATGAGCGTCTGGCCCTGCATTATCACGCCGCGGTCGGCGGTAAGGGTCAGGTAGTCGTATTCATAGTGTCGGCTGCACTCTTCCTCGTTGCGGGTGTAGTTGGGCAGCAGCAGATTGTGCAGCTTGGCGCGCACAAAGTACTGGTGCAGCTCGGGGTCGGTGATTACGGAGTCGAGATACACATATGCGTCGCGCGGCGAGGTGAACGCGGCAGTCGACATCTCGCTGAGCACATTCTTGTCGAGGATGCGCACCTTGGGGAGACGTCCGGCGGCAATCTCGTCCATAGTGTGCATGTCCACCACGCCCGAGGCATATATGGAGCGCAGCTCTGAGGCGAGCTGCTGGGGCAGGCGCGTGCCGGGAGCGTCCGGGAGGCGGCCCACGATAGTGTCTATAATCAGCTGGTTAAGCTCGTATATAGGCACGAAATGCGCGTCGAGAGTGTCGCGTGCGGCAATGATAGTGGCCGAGTCGGCGTGCACGGGTATGTCGAAAGGAGCTATGAGCTTGGCATAGTTCCAGGGGCGGCCCTCCTCGTAGTTATATCGGTTTGCCTCGGGATGAGGGTAGAAATAAACTATCACAATGGTAGCTGCCAGTACTACAAGTATTTTTTTCAGAAGTCCGTTCTGCATAGTGTGTTAGTGTATACGTGTTGCGCGGGTCACGCCGCTGATAGCCAGGGTACGACGGCACAGGTCGTCGACAACGTCGGCATCGCTCACGCGCACCCACAGGTCGGCATGGAACACCTCGGCGCTGGCTTCGATGTCGAGCTTGCGCACATCGATACCCAGATGCGTGGATATGAGCGTCATAAGCTCCTGCAATATGCCGTGGCGGTCTATGCCCTCCACGCGTATGTGTGCCAGGAAAAGCTCGTCGCCGGTAGCCCATTCGGTAGCCACTATGCGCGAGCCGAAGCCGGCCTTGAGTACCTGTGCCTGCGGGCAGTCGAGCGAGTGTATTTCAACCGAGCCATCGTCGGCTATATATCCCATTACATCGTCGCCGGGGAGAGGGTTGCAGCAGCCGGCAAGGCGATAGTTGGGGCCGTCGGCCGTATTGCAGAGCCTGTATATCTGCTTGGTGTTGATTTCCTGAGGGCGTGCCTCTGGCTTTACTTCGGGTTCGGGAGCCGAAGAGCCTACCATTTTGCCGATGAGCGGTATCTTGGAGAAAAGGCTCTTGCCTTGCCGCGCTGTCTGCGAAGCCTTGCGGAGAGGCTTCACAAGGAAGTCGCCGAGCACTATTTCCTCGGCGCCGAGCTGGTAGCACAAATCCTCGCGGTTCTGCACGTGGAATATACCCTGTATTTTGGTGATTACAAAGTTATTGTCTTCGATATCGTTGTCGCGGAGCCACGCCGACAGTATCTCGTTGCCCTTCACCACGATAGGCTGTCGCAGAGCGCGGATGCCCTTGCGCAGGCGCGTCTTGGCCTTTGCCGTCACCAGGCAGGCATCCCACTCGGGCAGCGGCATCTGCGATTTGGAGGTTAGCACCTCCACCTGGTCGCCGCTTTTAAGTTCGGTCTGAAGGGGCATGAGTTTGTGGTTAACCTTACCGGCTATGCAGTGCAGGCCTATCTCGGAGTGAAGGTTGAAGGCGAGGTCGAGCACGGTGGCGCCTGACGGCAGTGTCACAAGGTCGCCCTCGGGGGTGAACACCACTATCTCCGAGGCGAACAGGTTGAGCTTGAGGGTGCTCAGGAAGTCGATAGCCGACGGCTCGGGGTTGTCGAGAATATCCTTGATAGTTTTGAGCCATGCGTTCAGCTCGCTCTCCTCGTCGCCCTCCCCTATCTTGTATTTCCAATGGGCCGCGAAGCCCTTCTCGGCAATCTCGTCCATGCGGCGGCTGCGTATCTGTACCTCAATCCAATTACCGTCGGGGCCCATTACGGTAAGATGAAGAGCCTGATAACCGTTGGCTTTCGGGGTCACAATCCAGTCGCGGGTGCGTGCCGGGTGCAGCTGGTACAGGTCGGTAATGGCCGCATATATGCTCCAGCATATACCCTTCTCCTTGCTTGGGTCATCGCAGTCGAACACTATGCGCATGGCATAGAGGTCGTACACCTCCTCGAATGGCAGATGCTTGCTCTCCATTTTATTGTAAATGGAGTAAATCGACTTGAGGCGCGCCTTGGCCTCGTATTTTATGCCGAGCTCGTCGAGCTTATCCTTGATAGGCTTGGAGAAGTCGGAGTACACAGAGCTGCGGCGCGACTCGCTCTCGCGGATTTTCTCCGAAATCTCGCGATAGATGTCGGGATGCTCGTGCTTGAAGCTGAGGTCTTCAAGCTCGGTCTTGATAGCGAAGAGACCCAGGCGGTGAGCAAGCGGCGCATAGATATACAGCGTCTCGCCCGCAATCTTATAGCGCTTGTTGGGCGCCATGGAGCCGAGGGTACGCATGTTGTGAAGGCGGTCGGCCATTTTGATGAGCACCACGCGTATATCCTCGCTCATGGTGAGCAGCAGCTTGCGGAAATTCTCGGCCTGCACCGACGCCTTGTCGCCGAAGATGCCGCCCGAGATTTTGGTCAGACCCTCCACGAGCTGCGCTATCTTCGGGCCGAAGTGCTGCTCTATATCCTCTACGGTATAGTCGGTATCCTCCACCACATCGTGCAACAGAGCGGCGCAGATTGAGGTCGACCCCAGCCCAATCTCCTGCGAGGCGATACGGGCCACAGCAATCGGGTGCATGATATACGGTTCGCCCGAACGGCGACGCACTCCTTTGTGCGCCTCCTTGGCGAAGCGGAAAGCACGCTCTATAATCTCTACCTTTTTGCGATGATTGCTACGGAGATAACCGTCGAGAAGCTCCTGATAGGCTGCTTCTATCATTTTCTCATCGCCGTCGGGCGTGTGGGTACCTACATATTCCATAAAACAAGAGAGTTACTGAGGCCAATATTCTACAAAAATACTACTATTTTTGAAATTAGAAAAATAAAATTTCGCAGCCTTGAAGAATAAGAGGTTGTTTAATAATCATTGTTAAGGACAGGGTGGTGAATTTTATGTTAAGGTGCAGTTTACGAGGAGGGAGCAT
>VSPE01000033.1 GCA_009775225.1 Muribaculaceae bacterium
TGGTTATTATTGCAGGTGTGGCAATGCTCCTAAACAGACTTCCCACAAATTAACAATCGTTATGAAACACCCTCTTAGGTCGCCAGCATCCGACGATGCCGTGAGGCTATGCAGGTTCACGCCGCCGTCGTACAGAAGGATATCGCCGGTAAGGCCGGTCATAGCCATGTCGGCATAAAGTATGTTGGATGCCTTGAGCGAAAGCTGACCGTCGATGTTTGTGGGAATAAGCAGAGGCCCTACCGTATCGGACTGTTCCGACACCATAGCGTCCAGACGGTCGTCGAGAACTTCGTCGCTGTCGCCGTTAAGCTGAATGGCAGCGCCGCCGTTGGCAAGCCTGTGCGAATACGCCGCGCCCGAGAAGGCGGCCGCTGAAAGCTGATTTACATCTATCGTGTCGCTTACGAGTTTGAAATTCACCTTCAGGGAATTGTTCCCGCGCCGCGATGTAAGGGCACGCTTGATATTGGTCACCATACCGCCCACTGTAATATCGGAGCTTCCGGCACGATACCTCAGATTTTTGACTGATATAGTATCGTTGCTGAAGTCAACATCGAGACGGCTTATACGGTTGCGCAGCGGGAAATAAGGCGTAAACATCCTTGCGTGGCGGGTGCTGATATTGCCGTTGAGCTGCCAGCCGAGAAGGAAGCGGCGGAAGCCCTTGGTCAAATCCCACTCTATCACCTCCACATCGTTGTCTACCGTTGCCTGCACACGGCGCTTGCGCGGCTGTCCGGGGCGATGACGTCGTTTCTCATACGCAAGGCGAAGCACCGAGTCGGGGCTAAGGTCGGGGCGCACGGAGCGGATGCTGTCGGATATGCGGCGTATTTCCTGCTGCATCTTCACAATGTGCGGCAGCTTGTGCATGCTTGCGTTGATATGGGCCCTGTTGAGCACCAGACGCGTCGACATGGTTCCGGCAGTCATGCGCCTAAGGTCGAGATTGGCCACAAGCTCAGGCACGCGGTCGAGGCCTTTGAACCGACGCAGCACAAGACGCCCGTCAAGGCCTGTCATGTGTACGCCGGCGCTGTCGGCTACTGATTCTATATTGAGTCGGCCCAGCTTGATACCGCCGCCAATCGGCACTACAAGTGTGGTATCGGCCACAGGTGCGGTATTCATCGCACCGGCGCCAAGCGAAAGGTCGGCGAGACTTATATCCACACCGTTGACCAGGATAGTGGCCGTATCGAGTGCTATCTTGGCCTGGAGGAACGGAGCCGACATGGAGCCATTCTCGGTGTTGTATACGCGCTCCTTCGAACCGAAGTTCAGCTTCAGCAGCCCGACTTCGGCCATTTTGGCTGTATCGGCCGAAAGATAGTAGCCCTTGTCGAGACGGGCTTCACCATTTACATCAAGTTCATGAAAACGGTTGGGCGACAGCATCGACATGCGTCCGCGTGCCGCCACATCGAGGTCGAGGCGTCCGCTCACATAGCCCTGAATAAGCCTCGACACTATGGGCGGCAGCTTTGCTAGCTCCACATCGCCGAGCAGCGTGGCGTCGAAAACAGGGTCGCTGCGCAGATTATCGGCCGCGGCCTTCACTTTCAGGTGCGTGGCAGGGCCGGCTACTTCGAAGCGCGACAGCTCTACGGTAGCGCTGTCGAGGTCATGACCGCGAAGTGTGGCCGTTACATCGAAGCCGAGCTGCCGGAAATCGGCATTGCCATACACAAGGCTGCAATCGTCCATCGAAACATTGACCCGAGCGTAGGGAATAGTATCGCGGGACGGCACATAGGGGCGCAGCAACTCGGCTTCAAGACCTATGGCTCCGTCGGTACGGAAGTACGGCGCTATCAAGCGGTTGGCGCGGCGAACACTATCGGGAAGCACCGAAAGCATATCGGACACGGCTATAGGAGCCACGCGCACACGGGCCGATGTCACCTGCATGGTGCTGTCGAGGTCTACGCCCGCATCGATAGTTGCTTTGAGAAAAGCTCCGTAGAGGCTGAATTCCTCGAAGGTCATCATCATGGGTCGTTTCGGACTCCAGTGCATGCGGCCGTCGACACCGAATACAATGTCTTCGAGGTTTATGGCCGTTTTCGTCATAGGCGAGGAGAGGCTGCCGCTCACGCTGAGGCGGTACACAGGCTCGCCCACATGGTCGAGACTCACATCGCGCAGCAGCAATATACTTGCCGAAGTGCTGTCTACGGCATTGAAATATCGTATTTCGCGAGGTTCCACAAAGGCAAAATGGTCGAGCGAGAACGGAGGCACCACCACAGCCCCCTGAGGGGTGGCAGCCGTATCGGCGGGAGCCGCACTGCTGTAGATGTCGAAGTTGCCGCGCCCGTCACGGTCAAGCACAATGTTCACGCCGGGGCGCACAAGCTCTATGTTGCGGAGGGCAATCTCGCCTTTTGAGAGGAAACGTCCCGCATCCACCGAACCGCCAAAGCGGTCTATCGTAAATAGCGAGTCGGCCCACACCGGCAGTGCCGCGCGCGCCTCGGCGTCGAGGCCGTCGAAGGCTTTCGACACCACCGTAAGCGAGTCTACCTCGACACGCAGCACCGGGAACGAAGGCTCGAATGAAAGCTCCACACGGCTCACGCTCACACGGGCATCGAGTGCCTTGTTGGCATACTTCTGCACTATCGGCGTGAGGTATTGGGGGTTCAGTACGTTTACAGCGCATATAAGCGCTGCGCCCACGGCAAGCACAAGCGCCATGAGCAGCATAGATAAAGTGAATATGATATTTACAATGATACGGCGCATAGCAGTGTACTGTCAGGGGGCTGTGGCTGTGATGTGGAAACAAGCCTGCTTGCGTTCGTGCTTCACCAGGCACCTGCCCTCGGAGCGCAAGTCGAATATTATTTCGGCAAGCAGGTTCTTGAGGTCTTCGAAGGTACGCCGGGTGTCGGCAGGATTGTCACATATAAATTTACTGTAGCTGATATCGAAAGTTGTGGCATACTGGTGGGCGCTCTCTACGGTGGCGTTGCGGTTCACACGGCGCAAACGCCCTACCGTGACCGGGGTACGCAGCATGCTTGTTACCTTGGGCCGGTAAGTGCCGCCTCCTCGGGCAGCCAGCGAGTCGGCGAAGCGCTTGCCAATCTCATCAAGCAGCGAGGCGGCGTGCGGAACAAGAAACGGGAAGGAATGTGTCAGCGAGTCCACATATATATATCGGTCGGAGCGCACTTCCACCAGGCCCTTGGCGTTTCGCCACGCCGAGGCATCGCCGCTCACAGGCTCTATGCCGCCGGCCACTGCGTGCTCAAGATGCCGGTAGTTGCTATCGTTGAACACTCGCCCGAAAGTTCCGCCGAGTTGGCGCACCCGCAGACGCTCGCAATTGCTGTCGGGCGCGTCGGCCGGCTTCATGGCATAGACGTTATGCGAGTCGGGTTCCGCAAGTATATGAGCGAGCGCGGCACCGACCTCATAACGGCTGAGGTCAGGCTCCGGGGCTCCGGTACGGCTGCAAGCGACTGCCGATAATAAGGCAAGGCATACGGAGATGGCTACGATGTTCTTCATATCAATTCGCGAAGTTACAAATTATTTCACTAACTTTGTGGCTTGAAATAAAAAATGAATATGAAAAACAGCATCCTTTCTCCGGCTTGCACCATTATAGCTCTCCTCCTCTGCATTTTGGCAGGTTGTTCTTATTCCGACGACATTAATTCTCTCAAAAACCGCGTAAGTTCGCTTGAAGACGCGGTGGCTTCGCTGCAGCAGGCGTTCGACGACGGCAAAATAATCACCTCGGTAGAGGAAAGCCCCCAAGGCTATACAATCACTTTCTCCGACGGCTCGGCGATAAGCCTGAGGCATGGCAGCGACGGTGCCGACGGAAACAATGGCTCCGACGGAAGCGACGGAAGAGACGGTATTACCCCCCTGCTGAAAGTAGACCTCGACGGCTGCTGGATAGTATCGTACGACAACGGCAACTCCTTTACACCCATTACCGACTCGCAGGGCAATCCCGTATCAGCCACAGGAGCCGACGGAAACGACGGCGCAGACGGAAAGCCCGGCGCCGCAGGCCTGTGCGTACGCGTTGCCCTTATCGACGGCTGCTACGCCTTCGAGATTTACAGTCCCGATGCGCCGGACTCGGTCATCGAAACTATCATTACACCCTACACCTCCAATCCGGCATCTGTGCTCGCATCGGTGGTCGAAAACCCCGTAAACGGCACCATAACTCTTACTATGGCCGACGGCTCGGAGTTCACGTTCAACCTCGATGTGGCCTACCCCGCCTCGGTGGCCCTCCTTACAAACTTTCTTGAGATAAAGGCCGACACAGGCACTGCCGCTTTCGAGTTCAGACTCAACCCCTCCAACATCTTCTTCAACTTCATTTGCTCGGGCGAAGGATGCAACACCCGGCTCGACCTCATATCGGTCTCAGCCCGCGCCGACGCACCCTCCTATGTCACCGAGCCGTCGGCCTACCGCATCACCTCGGTAAAGCCCTCGGTAAACAGCCTGGGCGAGCGCAAGGCAGGTCAGTACACAGCCACGGTGGAATGTGCCGACAAGGATAAATACGGCGAAGAGACAGTGGCGCTCGTACTCTCGGCAAAAGACGGCAAAGGCCGCGACATAGAAATATCATCGTCGGTAATGAGCGTGGCCTACGGTGTGGCACCGCGCATACACGGTGTCTACGTGGAAGGGCAGGCCGCCGAACGGCGCGAAGACTGCAAGTTCTACATCTCACTCCCCCACGATGCCGACCGCTCGAAGCTGAGCGTGACCTTCGACACCGGCTGCGAAGCGATTGTCGACGACCTCGGCAACGACATTCTGCGCAGCGGGCGCATCGACCTAACCACTCCGCGGACACTCACCGCCTCGCTCGGCGGCATGACGGCTCAGTACACGCTCGCGGCATGCTTCAGCCCACTCCCCGTAATGTATATAGGCACTCCGGGCGAGATTGACTCCAAAGAGATATGGGCCGACTGCACCTCGCTGCAGTTGCTCCACTCCGACGGCTGCGACGCCGTATACGACGGCGCAAAAATCCGAGGCCGCGGCAATTCCACCTGGTATTTCCCCAAGAAACCCTACGCACTGAAACTCGGCAAGAAAACCGAAGTGCTGGGCATGCCCAAGCACAAGCGCTGGGTTCTGCTGGCAAACAGGCTCGACCGAACCCTGATGCGAAACGACGTGGCCTTCAGGATTGCAAGCCTCATGCCTGCTCTCGACTGGACTCCTCGCGGCACCTTTGTCGACGTGGTGGTAAACGGTGTTTTCCAAGGCAACTATTACCTGTGTGAGCAAATCAAGGCCGACGAGAACCGCGTGAATGTCGGCGACAGCGGGTACATAGTGGAGTTCGACACCAACTTCGACGAAGTAAACAAGTTCCGCTCGGCAGTGTACAATCTGCCCGTAAACATCAAGTCGCCCGACGAAGACGACATCCGCGACGACCAGCTTGAATATATCACCTCGTATATCAACCGTATAGAGGAGCTGCTGCGCGACGGCGGCGAGCAGGCGGCCGACGACGTGTTCGACTACATCGACATCAATTCCTTCATCGACTGGTGGCTTGTACACGAAGTCACCTGCAACGGCGAGCCTCAGCACCCCAAAAGCTGCTATATGCACAAAACCGCCGACGGCATACTGATGGCCGGCCCCGTATGGGACTTCGACTACGGAACTTTCACCCCCGGCATAAACAAATGGCTCGACAACAAATCGATATGGTACTCGCAGCTCTTTGCCAAGCCCGAGTTCAAGGCTCGTGTAAAAGAGCGCTGGGCGCAGTGCAAGCCTCTGCTCGAAAGCATGCCCGGATACATCGACAATATGGCCGCCATGCTGCGCGAGTCGGAAGCGGCCAACTCCGAGCTGTGGCCCATAACGACAGTGGTGAACGGCGACGAAAAGCTATCCTTCGAGCAGGCCGTAAACCGCCTCAAGACATGCCTTGCCAACCGCATTGTGTGGATGGATACCCGCATCGCAATTTTATGACAACACAACATAGTTAACAAACAACAATGTCTCGTAAAAGAAAAGAACTTCCGCTGCTGAGCAATGTCGAAATCATTGACGTTGCCGCCGAAGGAAACGCCATAGCCCGCGTCGACGGCATGGCCGTATTTGTTCCATTCGGCGCACCCGGCGACATCGTGGATATAAAGATAGAGAAGAAAAAGAAATCATACGCGCAGGGCCGCATAGCCGCTATGGTAAAGCCCTCCGACATCCGTCAGGAGCCGCGATGCGAGCACTTCACAGTATGCGGTGGTTGCCGCTGGCAGCATCTCCCATACCAATATCAGCTCCGATGCAAACGGCAGCAGGTGGTCGACGCGCTCGAACGCATCGCCAAGATAGAGCTGCCGCCTATCCCCGACGCGCTGGGCAGCAACAATATATGGGAGTACCGCAACAAAATGGAATACACCTTCTCGAACCGCTGCTGGCTCACTTTCGAACAGCTTAACAGCGGCGAGGAATTCCCCGACCGCAACGCTGCAGGCTTCCACATACCCGGCGCCTTCGACAAGGTGCTCGATATCGGCCGCTGCCACCTCCAGAACGACATCTCGAACCGCATGCGCCACTTCGTGAAAGACTACGCAGTAAACCACGCTCTTCCGCTCTACGACCTCCGAGCCCAGGAAGGCTTCCTCCGCACAATGATGGTACGAATTGCCTCGACCGGCGAAATAATGGTAGTAATCGTGGCGGGAGAAGACCGCCCCGACGAACTGCATGCACTCCTCAACGCCTTTAAGGACGAGTTCCCTCAGATAACATCGCTCATGTACGTTATCAACACCAAGGTCAACGACACCTTCGCCGACCTCCCCGTGCACCTCTTCGCAGGCAAAGACCACATCGAGGAGGAAATGGAGGGTCTGCGCTTCCGTGTTGGCCCCAAATCATTCTATCAGACAAACTCGCTCCAGGCATACGAGCTGTACAAGGTGGTGCGCGACTTCGCACGGCTAAGCGGCTCCGAACTGGTCTACGACCTCTACACCGGCACCGGCACAATAGCGAACTTCGTGAGCCGCAAAGCCCGCAAGGTAATAGGAGTAGAGTATGTGCCCGAAGCTATCGAGGACGCAAAAGTAAACTCGGCCATAAACGGCATCGACAACACCCTCTTCTACGCAGGCGACATGAAAGACGTGCTGAACGACGACTTCATCGCCGCACACGGCCGTCCCGACGTGATGATTGTAGACCCTCCACGCGCAGGCATGCACCAGGACGTGGTCGACACCATACTCAGGGCCGAGCCGCCGGTAATAGTTTACGTGAGCTGCAACCCGGCCACACAGGCACGCGACCTCGCTCTGCTCGACACCAAGTACGGTGTGGAGGCGGTGCAGCCCGTCGATATGTTCCCCCACACACAGCATGTGGAGAACGTGGTGCGACTCATCCGCCGCGACAAGCCGGAGCAGCCCGCTCAGGAAGCCAGCGAGGAATTGTAATACTCGGGACGCCCCGTCACCTCATCGCCCGCAAACGGGGCCTTGACAAAGGGGGTGTCCTCCGAGGGCAGTTCAAGCTCGGCAACCACAAGCCCTGCATGGCGCCCGTGAAACTCATCCACTTCCCAGCAGAGGTCGTCGCCGGCATCTACACACCAGCGCGTTTTCTCTATCACTCGCATGCCGCAGCACTCGGCAAGCATGGCGCGCGCATCCTCCACGGGAACAGGGTATTCCCATTCCCCGCGCGTGGCGCCGCGGTTGCGACTCTTCACGGTTAGCCATGCCTCGCCGTCGCAGATACGCACACGCACGGTGGCGTCGGCGTCGGTGCTCAGATAGCCCTGCGAGATTTCCCTACGGGAGAAAGCCAGCTCCTTGTAGCTGTGGTCTTTCACAAGAAATTTACGTTCTATTTCCTTTGCCATAATCGCTATTGTTTACGACAAAGTTAGTCAAAATATTTGAAGCAACACCTATACATATTATTGCTTGCGCTTGCGACCTGTACTGTATCGGCACGGGCCGCGGAACCGGCACGCACATATATACAAGGTATCGTGCGCGACTCTTTAAGCACTGCAGGACTGCCCTACGCATCCATAACGGCAGAGCCGGGCAATGCGAGCACCGTGGCCGACAGCCGCGGACTCTTCGAGATGAACCTCCCGGCAGGTGCCCGCACCATTACGGCTCGCTATCAGGGATACGCCCCGCGTACGGTGCCCGTAAAGCACTCGGCAATAAACCTCTACGACATATACCTCACACCGCAGGCCGAGGAACTGAAAGAGGTTGTAATCAAGCGCAAACGCTACTCCAAGCGCAATAACCCGGCGGTAGACTTCGCCCGACGCATACGCAACGCCCGCGAGCTGACCGACCCGCGCCGCAACGACTTCTACAGCTACGACAGATACGAGCGCACCACACTCGCCCTCAACGATTTCGACACCACCGCCTCGAACGCTCTGCTGAAATCCATGCCCTTCCTCATCGAGCACGTCGACACATCGCTCATCTCCGGACAGCCCGTGCTGAACCTCTCGCTGAAAGAGAAGGCATCCACCGAATACTGGCAGAAAGACGGCGAGCGCAGCAGTTCGGTGGTGCGGGGCACCCGCAACAGCGGCATCGACGAGTTTGTGAACCAGAACAACGTGACCGCCGTGCTGGACAACTTCTTCCGCGAAATCGACCTGTACGAAGGCAACATAAAGATGCTGAACAACTCCTTCGTAAGCCCGCTCTCGCCCATGGCGCCGGACTTCTACCGCTTCTACCTCACCGACAGCGCCGCCGTGGTGCCCGGCTCCGACAAGCCACACATAGCGCTCGCATTCTACCCGCAGAACAAATCGTACTTCGGCTTCTCGGGCCACTTATACGTAGAGCGCGACGACACCACCATGTTTATCACCCGCGTGGAGATGAAGGCTCCCAAGGAGATGAACCTGAACTTCATCAAAGACCTCTCCATAGTGCAGACTTTCGACCGCGCGCCCGACGGCTCCCGCCTCAAGACTGCCGACGACCTCATGATGGTACTCTACGCCGTGAACGGCCTGCCCGACTTCTACGTCACACACCGCATCACAAACCGCAACCACTCGTTCGCGCGCCCGGCCGACGCCGACAGCATCTTCTCCACACCGCAGGAGAAACTCGTGCGCCCCGACGCCGCCGAGCGCGACTCCGTATTCTGGACTGCCGAGGCCGCGCGCCCGCTCCCCAAAGGCGAGAACAAGACACACGAGCTAATGAAGCGACTGAGAGGAAAGCCGTTGGTGTACTGGGGCGAGAAAGTGCTGCACGCTCTCACCGAGAACTACATCCCCATAGGCAGCAACAGCAAATTCGACCCGGGGCCTATCTCATCGCTGGCAAGCTACAACTCTCTCGAGGGTCTGCGCCTACGTGCCGGAGGAATGACCACGGCAAACCTGTCGCGACACTGGTTCGGCCGAGGCTACGTGGCGCACGGCTTCAAAGACCACCGCTGGAAGTACGGCGCCGAAGTGGAGTACTCGTTCACGCCCAAAGAATACCATTCTCGCGAGTTCCCGATGCACTCGCTGCGCCTCACACACAGCTACGACATCGACAGGCTCGGCTCGCGATATCTGCACACGTCGTCGGACAACGCCGTACTATCGCTACAGCGCATGAGCGACGCCCACTTCTCTTACCTGAGGCAGACAGTGCTCCGCTACACACTTGAGCTGCGATGCAACTTCTCGATTGTGGCCGAGGCCGCCCAACGGCAGCAGAACGAATCGCGCTACCTTCGCTTCGAGCTGCCCGACGGCACCTTCCTGCCTCACTACAACATGACAGAGTTCGGCATCACCCTCAGCTACGCTCCGGGGGCACGCTACCTCCAGGGGCGAAACGAACGCTCGTTCGTCGACACTGAGGTTCCCGTATTCACTCTCTCGCACCGCTACGCCCCCAAAGGAGTGCTCGGTTCTCGCTACGGACTGAACCGCACGGAACTGTCGGTGAGCAAGCAGTTCGACCTCTACATTGCAGGCCGCCTCTACCTCGACGTCAACGCCGCCCACGTATGGGGTTCGTCGCCCTTCACCGAGCTGCTGATACCCAACGCCAACCTGTCGTACACCATACAGCGCGGAGCCTTCGCGCTGATGAACCCTATGGAGTTTATCAACACCAGCTACGTATCGTTGCACGCCACCTGGCAGCTGCGCGGCGCCCTGCTCAACCTCATCCCCGTGGTGCGCCGCGCGGGACTGCGCGAAGTTGTGAGTTTCAGCGGCCTATGGGGACACCGCTCGCACCGAGCCGACCCCACCTTCGCCAACATGCTACCGGCGCTACCGGCCGACGTGAACGTGACCCGCATGAGCGGACGCCCCTACATGGAAGTCTCGGCCGGACTTGACAATATCCTCAAGCTCTTCCGCGTAGACTACGTGTGGCGCCTGAGCTATCTCGATGTGCCATATCCTATTGACCGCCACGGAATACGCATAGCCTTGCACGTTACTTTCTGACATATATTTTTTATGGCAAAAATCTTGCATGGCTCATTCTAAAAGAGTAATTTTGTGCATCTGTTAACAAATTTTCTCAAAAAGATGAAACAATGCCCCAATTGCAAGCAGTACGTCGACGACTACTCGACATTCTGCAATAACTGCGGATACAACTTCAACTCCGACACCTCTACCCCTCCGCCTGTCGACGACGCATCCCGCACATCATACTCCAACGACAACGCTTTCGACGCCTGCGGCCCCGAAGGCAAAAGCCGCGGCGTGGCAGCTCTGCTGGCCATTCTTCTGGGCGGCCTCGGCGTGCAGTACTTCTATCTCGGCAAAACAAGTGCGGGCATAATCAGCATAGTACTCTCGGCAATCACATGCGGCCTGTGGTCGTTTGTTGCACTCATCCAGGGCATACTCATGTTCTGCATGACAAACGCACAGTTCCGCCAGAAATACGTACTCACCCCCTCTTCCTTCCCCGTATTCTGAATCACCCCCTGCCGGAAACGTAAAAAAACGTCAAATAACGCATCAGGGCAAAGTTAATTGAAAAAAAATCATTAACTTTGCCCTCAATATTTGTATCTAACCTCATCCCTCCCTCCCTAACGACCGCGAATGGACGTAAAAAAAGTGTTATACATCTCCCAGGAGATTGAACCCTACCTCCCGGCCGGCTCAATGTCGACATTCAGCCGCAACATTGCTCAAGGACTTCAGGAAAAGGGTGCCGAAGTGCGCACCTTCATGCCTAAATACGGCGCCATAAACGAGCGTCGCAATCAGCTGCACGAAGTGATTAGACTTTCGGGCATGAACATCATTATCGACGACACCGACCACCCCCTCATAATCAAGGTCGCCACTCTGCAGCCCACTCGCCTCCAGGTTTACTTCATCGACAACGACGATTACTTCTACCGTCACACTCCCGGCAAGTTCGAGCCTGTCGACTGGGCCGACGTAAACGACGAGCGCGCGATATTCTTTGTGCGAGGCACTATCGAGACCGTGAAGAAACTCCGCTGGGAAGCCGATATAGTACACTGCATAGGCTGGATTACAGCTCTGACACCACTCTTCATAAAGCAACTCTACGCCGACGACCCCTCGTTCCGCACGAGCAAAATCGTGTACTCGCTCTTCGCCGACAAGCTCGAGGTTCCGCTGGCCGCCAACATCTACGCCAAGCTCAAGGAAGCAGGCATAGAGCAGAGCGTGCTCGACAGCATCGCCAAAGACGACGCTGAAGAAATCGACCTCGTAAAAATCAACAAGATAGCCATCGACTTCGCCGACGCAATCGTGGAAAGCTCGCCCGATGTCGCTCCCGAGATTGTAGAATATGCAAAAGCGTCGGGCAAGCCCTTCCTTGCCTGCACCGAGCTTAACACCGCAGCCTACCACTCATTCTACCAGTCGCTATGAAAAAGACTTTCTACGCATTGCTGCTCGCGGTAGCCACTCTGTGCATACCCACCGCATGCGACGACTCTACCTCCACAATAGGCTCGACACTCACCGGCCAGAACGTCGAAATCAAGATTGACTCGTCGTATCAGGTATCGGGCCACACAGTGAGAGTGGCAAGGATACGGCCCAAGACCACCGAGCAGCTCATAGGCTGCATCGACATACCGGCCTACGGCTCGCTGCGCACATCCAATGTGATGCAGTTCCTGCCCTCCACCGCCCTCGACACCGCCAACTTCACATCGGAGAATGTGGATTCGCTCATCCTCACTCTGCGCTATGGCCGCGGAGCTTTCCTGGGCGACTCCGTAGCCCCGATGGGCATATCGGTATATCCGCTCACCGACAAGTTCTCCGAAGCCGTGGCCGACACCATTTCGAGCGGCTTCGACCCCGAAGGATACTACGACCGCAGCAAGCTGCTCGCATCCAAAATCTACAACGCATCCACCTTCAACGGCACATCGGCCGAGCAGACCGCCACGTACCGCGACATAAACCTGCGCCTCGACCCCAACGGCGATTTGGGAAAACGCCTCTACAAAGCCTTCGAGGAACACCCCGAGTACTACGAAAACGGACGCACATTCTCCGAGCACGTATTCCCCGGACTATACTTTGAGACTTCGTACGGCAACGGACGCATGACTCAGGTTTCAATCACATCCATGTCGATGTATCTCCGCAAGATTTACACGCCCGAGGACAGCGAGGAACCTGACACCCTCGACGCCGTACACACCTACTATATGGTAACCCCCGAAGTGGTTAACAACAACAACCTCACCTATCGGATGTCCGACAAGCTCAACGACCTCATAACCGACGGCAAAGCGCTCATGGTAGCACCCTCGGCAGCTGAAGTAGAGCTTACCTTCCCTATCGAAGATATAATAAGCACTTACAAGGCAAACGGCAACGCCGTAACCGTAGTAAACTCGCTCACTTTCGAAATTCCCGCAGACAGCATAGAGAACGGGCACGGCGTGACACCCCCGCCCTACGCCCTGCTCGTACTCAAGAAAGACCGCGACGCTTTCTTCGCCAACAACAAGCTCACGGACAACGTGACATCGTTCTACGCCACATACAGCAAATCATCAGGTAGCTACTCATTCTCCGGCATGCGCGCCTACTTCAACGAGATGCTTGAGCGCGACGAAATAAAGCCCGAGGACTACACCTTCTCGCTTGTTCCCGTACAGGTGAACTTCGAAAACCTCGCAAGCAGCGGCTATTACGGCTCTTCCGGTCAGACCGAATCAGAGATACTTCCCTACCTCACACGTCCCGCAATGGCTGTGATAGGACTCGACAGAGCCAAAATAAAGTTCTCCTACAGCTTGCAGGGTAAAAAATAATTCGCTAACTTTGCACCGTCTTAACCGCAAGGTTTAAGCGAGCGACGCCGCAATAGCTCAGTTGGTAGAGCATTTCATTCGTAACGAAAAGGTCGTGGGTTCGAGTCCCACTCGCGGCTCAAAGCCTGAAAAGACACAGACTGCAGAACACAGCCGGATGTGCGCAAGCACGTCCGGTTGCTGTTTTTTTTCGGCCTGAGCTGTTTTTTTCTGACACCCGCTTCACTACTTTCCCTTCCTTCCGATACCGCTTACGTTGCCGTTTTACAGAGCCAAGGGAAGTGAAAATTGAGAAAGGCGGCACTTCCCTCTCATTGGCGGAGAGAGCCTCGCGCCACTTCCCATGCAATACAAATCGGCCCTACAGCATACTGTAGACGGGGTTGCTTCCCTTATTCTTCCGTCAACCCGTGTGGCGGAAGGGAAGGAAGTGCATAGCAGAAAAGACTCTCACGCCCGGCGCCTTCGCTTTCCCAGGTTGGTAAGCACCATACCTCCCACTATCACAATCATGGCGAGCACCTGCATCCACTTGAGGCGGTCGAGCCCCATGAGCACCGCCGACAGCGTGGCGAATACAGGGAGCAGATACTGGTAGAGCGACACCAGCTCGGAGCCGATATGCCTTATAGCGGGCTGCACAAGAAAGTAGGCCATGAATGTGGGGCACAGCAGTATGAATGTAATCTCAAGCCAAGGCACGGCTTCGGCTGTATGAACTATGGGCATATACTGCATACCGGGCACAAGAAAGAGCGCCGGGACAGCCGCAAAGAGGAATACCCACCGCAGCATATTGACAGGTCGATACTTGTGCGTGGGCTCTTCGAGAATTACGAGGTAGAAAGCATAGCAGAGCGTAGATGCTACCGCAAGAATATCGCCAAGAAGCCGGTCGCTACCGCCCGACGCGCCTTTGCCGTCGACAATCACCACCACGGCTCCGGCCATAGAGAGCACAATGCCCGCATACTCGAGCAGCGAAGGCCGCTGATGCTGAAAGAGCACACCGATGAGAATGACGAATACCGGCGGCAGCGTCATGATGATAGATATGTCGATAGGGTTGCCGTAGCGCAGCGATGTGACAAAAAGGAAGATAAAGAGAAACAGCCCGACGGCGCCGCCGAGACCGAGTTTCAGCCAGTCGCGCCGCTCCACCACCTCGCACTTCACAAACAGCGACGCCAACCACATCAGGAGGCATCCGCCCGCGAGGCGCACCACAATTATACCGTCGGCCGTCATCCACGAAGGGATAAGAGCTTTTGTAAAAGACACATTAACACCCCAGAATATTGTGGCAAGCAGTATGCAGGCATTGCCGAAAATAAAGCTTGCGCCGCCTTTGCGGGGAGCCTTGGGCGGCGCAGGTGTATTGTCGCTCTGTTTCATGAAGTATTAACGATATATAACACGCCTTGGTTTAGCATGGAAGCACACGGTTTTGGCATTTCAGCAAAAATAGCTAAATTTGCAGGCTAAACCGCATATAATGAAATTTACACTCCAACATACCTGCAAGGACTGCAACGCACGCGCCGGCCTCATCGATACCGACCACGGGCCTATCGAGACCCCGATATTCATGCCGGTAGGCACTGTCGGCTCCGTAAAAGGCGTACACATGCACGAGCTGCGCGACGACATCAAGGCGCAAATCATACTCGGCAATACCTATCACCTTTATCTCCGCCCCGGCATGAACATCATAGAGAAGGCCGGCGGCCTGCACCGCTTCAACGGCTGGGAGAAACCCATTCTCACCGACAGCGGCGGCTTCCAGGTGTTCTCGCTCAGCGGCATACGCAAGCTCAAGGAAGAAGGAGTGACTTTCCGCAGCCACATCGACGGCTCGAAGCATCTCTTCACTCCCGAGAACGTGGTGGATATTCAGCGCACCATAGGCTCCGACATAATGATGGCGCTCGACGAATGTGCTCCCGGCACATCCGACCGCGCATACACGCGCCGCAGCCTCGACCTCACCAAGCGCTGGCTCGAACGCGGCTGGAAGCACTACAAATCCACACAGCCCCGCTACGGCCACTACCAGTCGTACTTCCCCATAGTGCAGGGCTGCACCTATCCCGACCTTCGCCGCGAAGCCGCCCTCCACGCAGCCGAGCTGGGCGCCGACGGCTACGCTATAGGCGGCCTTGCCGTAGGCGAGCCAGCCGAGGTGATGTACGACATGATAGACGTGGTGAACGAAGTGCTGCCCACCGACCGCCCCCGCTATCTCATGGGAGTGGGAACACCAGCCAACATACTCGAAGCCATAGACCGCGGCGTGGATATGATGGACTGCGTGATGCCTACACGAAACGGCCGCAACGGCATGATATTCACCCCCGAGGGCACCATGAACATGCGCAACCTCAAGTGGGCCGACGACTTCTCGCCCCTATGGGCCGAAGGGCCTTCGATTGTAGACAGAGTGTACACCAAGGCTTACGTGCGACATCTTTTCGTTGCCAACGAGCTTCTTGCCATGCAGATAGCCTCGATACACAACCTCGCGTTCTATCTCTGGCTTGTAGGCGAGGCCCGCAAACACATCATCGCCGGCGACTTCCACACATGGAAGACGGAAATGGTGGAAAAACTTTCGCGAAGACTCTAACCCACAAAGCACGCCGCGCGCCATGCTAAAAATTCTCGACCGCTACATCATACGCAATTTCCTGGGCACATACATCTTCGCTATCGTGCTCCTTCTCGCCATAGTGGTGATGTTCGACATCAACGAGAAACTCGACACCTTTATCAAGGCGCCGCTCAAAGCTACGGTCTTCGATTACTTCCTCAACTTCCTCCCCTACTTCGCCAACCAGTTCTCGCCGCTGTTTACCTTCATCGCCGTAATTTTCTTCACATCGAAGCTGGCCGGCAACAGCGAGATTATAGCCATGCTCTCCACGGGCATGAGCTTCAACCGCCTCCTGCGCCCCTATATGTTCTCGGCTGCTATCATCGCCATAGCCACATTCATGCTCAGCGCCTATGTGATACCGCCTGCCAACGTGAAACGCATCAACTATCAGAACACATACCACAAAAACAAGCGCGTGGACTATGGCTCGAACATCATGCTCATGGTGGCTCCGGGCCAGATAGCGTACATGAGCCGCTACGACAACACCACCAAGACGGGTCACCGCTTCTCGCTGGAGTCGTTCGACGAGGACAAGCGCCTCACATCGCGCCTTACCGCCCAGACTATCAAGTGGGACACTCTATACCAGTGGCGCATATTCGACTATGTGAAGCGTGACTTCCGCGACGACCGCGAATACATAGAGAAAGGACGGCAGCGCGACACAAGCATCGCATTCGAGCCGCGCGACTTCCTCATCTCCGAGAACGACCATGAGAAGATGACTTCGCCGCAGCTCAACGACTACATAGAGCACCAGAAAGCCCGCGGCGTTGGCAACATCAAAAGCTTCGAGGTGGAACGCGAGCGCCGCTTCGCCATGACGGCCGCAGCCTTTATCCTCACAGTCATAGGCATGACCCTCTCGGTAAAGAAACAGAAGGGCGGCATGGGCGTGAACATAGGCATAGGACTCGTGCTCAGCTTCAGCTATATCCTCTTCATGACTATCACGCAGACGTTCGCTCTGTCGGGCCTCACGTCGGCCTTCGTAGCCATGTGGATACCGAACGTAGTATACACAATCATCGCACTTATATTATACCGCCGTGCCTCGCACGGATAGACGAGCACTTTATGAACTCTATCCTCCGGTCTACAATCTTCTTAATATCAGTACTCGCAACATCGTTCGTGCCTGTACAGGCGCAGGTCAATACCGAGCAGGTGATGCGTATAGGCCAGAACGCGCTGTACTTCGACGACTATATGCTGTCGATACAGTACTTCAACCAGGCCATACAGGCCAAGCCTTTTCTCGCACAGCCATACGTGCTCCGCGCAATAGCCAAGCTCAACCTCGAAGACTATGCCGGCGCCGAGAACGACGCCACCACCGCCATTGGCCTCAACCCCTACCTCACCGACGCATGGGAGGTGCGCGGCGTGGCGCGACAGAACCAAGGGCGCCACTCGCTGGCCGTGGAAGACTATACCGAGGCCCTCAAGCTGCTGCCGCGCAACCGCCAGCTTCTCTTCAACAAGGCCCTCGCGCTCTGCGATACCAAAGACTACGACAGCGCCGCCGAGACTTTCGCCGAGCTTATAAAGTACTATCCCGGCTTTGAGAACGGATACCTGGGCCGCGCGCGCATGGAACTGGTTACAGCCGACACCGTAGCCGCAAAGGCCGACATCGACAAGGCTCTCCAAATCAACGACAAGGCACTGAACGCCTATATCATGCGCGCCGACATTGCCATAAGCTCGGAGCAGGACTTCGAGAGCGCGCTGGCCGACATCGACAAGGCCATACGCCTACAGCCGCGTATGGCCGGTCTCTATATCAACCGCGCCTTCCTGCGCTATCGCCTCGACTCGTTCAGCGGCGCCATGGCCGACTACGACTACGCTCTCTCGCTGGAGCCGCTCAACACAGTGGCACTCTTCAACCGCGCCCTTCTGCTACAGGAAGTGAACGCCAACGACCTTGCTCTCGAAGACTTCAACCGCGTGCTCGAGCTTGAGCCCGACGACTACCGCGCCCTCTATAACCGCGCCGTGGTACACCGCGCCAAGGGCAACTACGACCTTGCCGCCGCCGATGCCACCCGCGTAGCCGAGCAGTTCCCCGACTTCCCCGGCGCATACTATCTGCGAGGCACCATATATAAAGAGCAAGGCAAGCTCGCCCGTGCCGAAACCGATTTCAAGAAAGGCGACGCGCTCTCGCGCAGCCTCACTCCCGAGGTGGCAGCCAAGTACAACAACATCGCCGCCGCCACGCCTGCAGAGACCGGCAGCAGCAATCAGCAAAGCGCCACGGGCACCGACAGCGCGCCCGCCCAACCCTCGGAGAAAGAGGTGTCGCGCCGCTTCGCCACCCTCCTTACGGTGGACGACAACGCCGACTTCCGCGAGGAATACAACAACACCGCCATACGCGGCCGCATACAAGACCGCAACTTCAACGTGGAGACCGAGCCGCTGATGCAGCTCTCATTTTACACCTCGCCCACCGAGCTTAGGCGCAGCACATACTACATACGCGAGGTCGACGACCTGAACTCCACGCGCATGCTCCGCTTCGCGCTCATGGTCACCAACAGCATACCCACACTCGACGAGGCAACCATAAGCCGACATTTCCAGTCTATTGAATACTACAACTCCTATCTGGCTACCCACAAGGGGCGCCCGGTAGACTTCATAGGCCGCGCACTCGACTTCCTCACCGTGCGCGACTACATCAACGCCGAGCGCGACGCCACGCGCGCCATAAGCCTTGCGCCCGACCTCGCCATAGCCTATATGGTGAGAGCCCAGGCCCGCTACGGACGCTATCTGCTCGAACGCAACGGCGGCAACCGCGAGGCAGGCGACAACGCACAGCAGGGCCACTCCGACCGACTTACACGCGCCGGTGTAGCCCGCAAAGCGCTTGCCGACATACAGGCCGATTACGACAAGGTGACGGAGCTGTCGCCACGCACCGCCGTGGCATGGTTCAACCGCGGCTGCATCCTTATGGAAGCCGAAGACTATGACGCAGCTTCCGAAGCCTTCACCAAGGCCATAGAGCTGAAGCCCGATTTCGGCGAAGCCTACTACAACCGCGGCTACATATCGCTAAGAGCAGGCCGACACAACGAGGGCGTCGAAGATCTCGGAAAAGCCGGCGAATTAGGAATAGTGCCTGCCTACAGCCTGATTAAACGCATGCAACGATAGGCAAGCGCGTTTTTAACTTGCATATATGACATTTTTCCAGTACCTTTGCAGTTGCATAATAGACTCCATGCCATCACTAATATCCGAAAGTAAACACACAAAATACCTAAAATGAGATTATCACATTGCAATACCCTCATTTTGAGTGTCTTCGCCCTTCTTATGGCGAGTTGTTCAGCGCCCAAAAAAGTACCCTACCTTCTCGAAGCCGAGAACATTCCGGCCGAAATACTCACACATTCGCAGAGTATTCCCGACCCTATAATCACCGTTGGCGACCTTCTCAACATCGATGTATCGGGAGTGAACATGAACGCCTTGGCACCATTCAACAAGGGCCGCTACATAGACCCTGAAGGCAAAATCGGGAACCTGTCGCGCAACAATACCAACACCGGTTCTTCGGGACTGGAAGTATCTACTGATTACTACCTTGTAAACTCCGACGGCTGCATAGACTTCCCTATTATCGGTAAAATCAAAGTCGCCGGCATGACAAAATCGGAAGTCACCACCACACTCTGCGACCTGATGTACCCCAAATATGTGACAGAGAAACCGACTATCGACATCCGTCTGATGAACTTCCGCGTCACAGTGGCCGGAGCCGTGAAGCAGCCCGGCGTGTACCAGTCTAAGAACGAGCGCATGACCTTCCTCGAAGCACTGGCAATGGCCGGTGACATGGATATCAAGGGCGACCGCGAGAACATACTGCTCTACCGCACCAACGCCGACGGCACCCGCGAGGTACACCGCCTCAATCTCCACGACCGCAACTTCCTTCTTTCTCCTTATTATAACCTCCAGCAGAACGACTTTATCTACGTGACCCCCAACAGCTCCATGCGTCAAGGCGCATGGCAGATGAACCCGGCCGTCACCGCCACCATTACCATCGTAGGCGGTATGTCGTCGCTGGCCTCACTCGTCATCGGTATCATTAACCTCTCGCGTAAATGACAATGAGCACAGAAACAGACAACCTCAACAGCACCCCCAAGCACGAAGAAGAAAATTTTGACACCACAGGCTTGCTGCTGGCATACCTCGCCAACTGGAAGTGGTTTGCAGTAAGTGTGGTAGTGTGCATCATAATAGCCTATTTCAGCATCGCGTCGAAGATACCCATGTATCAGGTAAACGCATCGATATACCTCAGCGACGACCACAACAGCGGCCAGAACGCGTTCAGCATAAACGCCTCCGACCCTATGGTGGCTCTAAAGAACTATATCGACGAGACCGAGCTTGAGGTGATGAAGTCGAAAAACAACGTCATCAAAATCGTAGACTCGCTCAACCTTGCATACTCGTACTACGCCAAGGGACGTCTCCGCGACATACCTCTCTACGAAAACAACGCCATAATAGCCAAACTCGACTCCACCTCGCTACGCTCGCTCAGATCGCCCATCAAAATCACAGTTGAAGCAGCCGCCGACGGCAAGTACGACATTCTGGCTGAAACAAGCTTCAACGGCGTTTCGGAAGAGAAAGAGTTCAAGAACTGCGACCTTCCCGTAGATGTTGAGCTTTCGCAAGGCACCGTCACCATATCGCGCTCACCCATTATCGCCGACTTCAGAGGCTGTGAAATCATCAAAATAGTGAACCCGCGCACTGCGGCCGCCAGAATTTCTTCATCGCTCAACATCGAGTTCGCCAAAAACTCCGATAAAATCATACGCGTGAGCGTGGTGACCGACGTTATGAAGCGCGGCGTAGATATAATCGACGCCCTTCTCGACTTCTACAACCGCAGCATCATCGAGGAGAAAAACCGCTCGGCAGTTCAGACCGAAGCTTTCATCCTCGACCGTCTCGTGATGATTTCGGGAGAACTCAAAGACGTAGAGAACCGCCTGCAGGCCTATCGTCAAACACACAACATCACCGATATACAGGCTCAATCTAACCTCAACCTCAGCCTCCAGAGCAGCTACGAGCAGCAAATGGCCGAGGTGGAAGCCGACATGAACATCTACGATGAAATCGAACGTATAGTGTCGTCGTCGGACAGCTACGAGACCCTACCCGCAGCAGTAAACAACAACACTATCACCGGCATCATCGAGACCTACAACCGTAAGGTGGGCCAGCTCAACCGCACCCTCGAAGGCTCTACCGCCGACAATCCGCTTGTTCTCACAATGAAAGAAGAACTCAGCCGCGACAAGGTACGCATCCTTCAGAACCTTTCAACCGCCAAGCGCGCCCTCTCGGCCCGCCGCAACTCCATACGCAGCCTCGAGAACCGCAGCACCGGCCAACTGGCCTCGACTCCCTCTATCGACAAGGGTCTTCAGGAAATTTTCCGCGAGCAGCAGGTAAAAGTAAACATCTACACCTTCCTGCTTCAACGCCGCGAAGAAATAGCACTCCAGAAGACTCTCGCCACCAACACCGCACGCCTCATCGACGACCCTGCCAGCGGCGGCATCGTATCGCCCCAGCGCACCAAGACCTACGGTTTCGCACTCATCCTCGGCCTTCTCATACCTGCGGCAATCATCTTTATCCGCCGCATGCTTTTCCCCATTTTCAGCGACCAGGAAGAGCTTGAGCGCATAACCAAGGTGCCCGTACTTGGCGAAATATGCCAGAGCGAAGGCAAGGAAGAGACTCCGCTTGTGGTAGGCGAGAACGTGTCGACTCCAATCGCAGAGCTTTTCCGTCTGCTACGCAACAACATCAGCTTCACCCGCTCGGGCGCAAACAGTAAGGTGATACTTGTCACCTCATCAATCTCGGGCGAAGGTAAGACCTTCGTGGCCTCGAACCTTGCTCTCACCTACGCGCTCATGGGCAAGAAGGTGGTGGTAATAGGTATGGACCTCAGGCGCCCGATGCTGGCGCACAACTTCGGGCTTACCAACCAGCGTGGCGTGACCACCTACCTCTCGGGGCAGGAACGCAACATCGACACACTGCTTATCCAAAGCCAAATCAACGCAAACCTCTATGTACTGCCCGCCGGGCCTATCCCGCCGAACCCCAATGAACTGCTCATGTCGGCAAACATGACCCGCATGATGAGCGAGCTGCGCAACGAGTTCGACTACGTTATTATCGACTCGGCACCTGTCGGTGTGATTTCCGATACCTTCCTCATCACCCGCCACTCCGACCTCCAGCTCTATGTGACCCGCGCCAACTACTCTACAAAGAGCAGCCTCAAGGTACTTCATCAGGCAGTGGGCAGCGGCAAGTTCTCGTCGGTGTACATCGTGCTCAACGGCGTGAACATAGCCTCCAACTCTTACCTCTACCGACGCTACGGCGAATACGGCCACTACGGCCGCAAGAGTCACGCCTACGGCTACGGCTACGTCTCAAAGACCCCCGGCGACAAAGCTACATCCAAGAAATGACATACGCACCATACAAGAAGCTCATGCTCATCCTGACAGCATTTATAATGCTCGCAGGTCAGGCATGGGCTTTGGATTTGCCGGTAAAACGCATAAAAGGCAAACAATACTATTACCACAAGGTCAAGAAAGGTGAGTCGCTTTACGGCGTCTCCAAGCATCTGGGCATAAGCATCGACGAAATACTCGAGTCGAACCCGGAGGCAGCCAACGGCATAGGCAAGGGCGACATTCTTGTGTTTCCCTTCGAACGCTACACCGTACTGGCCAAGGACAGCATAGACAGCGAGCCGACCGCCGAAGCCGCCGAAGATACAATAGCGGAGGCTACACCGCGTCGCGCGTCGATAGCAATACTGCTTCCGTTCGGTCTGCATGCCTCCGAACCGACCCGCACCAACGCTCTTGCACTAGACTTCTACAAAGGTGCGCTCATCGCTGCCGACAGCCTGAGCAAGACCACAGGACATATCGAGATTATAAGCCGCGACATCGACGGCTTGACTCCGCAGGCCGTGCGCGACATGATAACTTCGGACACACTGCTCAACACGGCTTCGGTGATTATCGGGCCGGAGGACGCCGCCGCTCTTACAGCAATCGCAGAGACCGCGCCTGAAGGAACATACGTACTGAACGTGCTGAATACCCGCGACAGCCTATACCTTTCCGACTCCAATGTACTACAGGCCAATGTGCCTCAACGGCAAATGTACCGCCTTGCCGTGGACGCTCTCATGCACGACTACGATGGATACCGCCCCGTGATACTCCACAATGCGGCGGGTCGAAACGACCGCGAGGCTTTCACGGCCTATCTCAAGGAGCGCTACCGCCGGCAGGGCACCGAGCCTATAGTGATTGAATATCAGACCAATCTTATCAGCGCCGACATGGAGGCTCTGCCTGTTGCGGCAGGAGAGAAGTATGTGGTGATACCGTCGGACGGCTCCGTGAGTGAGTTCAACCGCTTCTCGCATGTATTGCGCTCGTTCCGCGACAGAGTGCGCATACAAGCCGAAGAAGACGGCAGCGGTGCCGCTATTGAAGTGTTCGGCTATCCCGACTGGACAGCCTTCCGTGGCGAAGCCCAGGATATGCTACACCGCCTGGGGGCTACAGTGTACTCACGCTTCTTTGATGATTTCAACGGCTTCTCCGCAAAGACCATAGAGGAGGATTTCCGCCACTGGTACGGCACTTCGATGATTACCTCTATACCCACTTCGGGTGTTCTCGGGTTCGACACCATGAACTACCTGATAAAGAACATACGGCAGCATCAGGGCGTATACAGCCCTAAGAGTGTGCTTCCCTACTCGGGCATACAGTCGACATTCGACTTCGTACGCTCGGGAGAAGGCTACGTAAATAACTCAATTTACATAATAACCTATCTTGCAGGAGGCCGTCTTTCGGCGAGAGTGCAATGAAACAGCTTCTTCGCATACTCACATTGCTCGCGGCGGTAGCCTTGGCCGTGCCTTTCGCCTCAGCCGAGACGCACTACAAGCCTCGCATCAGCTTTGGCGCACGCGGAGGCATGTCGCTCGGCACGATGACGTTCAGCCCATCGGTGAAGCAGAAATGGACAAGCGGCTCTACCGGCGCTCTCACGTTCCGCTACACCGAAGAAAAGCTCTTCGGACTTGTTGCCGAGCTAGGTTGGGTGCAACGCGGCTGGGAAGAGGACTTTGAAGGAGCGCCCTTCAGCTACTCGCGTCACCTCACCTATCTTCAGCTGCCCGTAATGACGCATATATACTTCGGCAGCAGCCGCTTCAAGTGCTTTGTGAACCTAGGGCCACAAATCTGCTACATGGTAGGCGACGAGATAAAGAGCAACTTCGACTATCATCACCCCGAGAGTGTGGAGGCTTTCCCCAACCGCAACCGCATGACGGAGCAGATGTGGACTCCTATAAAAAATAAGTTCGACTACGGTATCTGCGGCTCACTAGGAGGCGAGTTCTTCGTGCAGCCGCGCCACTCCATACTGCTTGAGGCCCGCTACTACTTCGGCCTCGGCAATATATATCCGGCAACAAAGGCCGATACATTCAGCGCCTCTCGCGCAATGTCGATAGAAGTGTCGCTGGGCTACTTCTTCCGTCTTAAGTAACTGTAAGAGGTTGTTTAATAATGCTTGTTAACGACAGGGCCGAAAATTTTGAGGCGGATTTATTCCTGCGGCAAAGGAGC
>VSPE01000034.1 GCA_009775225.1 Muribaculaceae bacterium
CGTAACTCACTGAAACATCGCGGCTTCCGACTGCCAACCACTCACTTAATATTGCACGTTTCGTTTTTGCCCCCATATTATTCTTCCGGCTTTTTTTACTATGGCATCGAGCTGCAGATGCTGTTTTATAATTACGGTTCAGCTTATCTGGCTCCAGTCGGTGGTGCGGCTCAACATATCTTTGAGGGCCGCACTGAAATATGCGTTGCCAGGAGACGTGAGCTCGGGGTCGGCATCGAGCAATGCTTCGGCTGCTTTTCGGGCCAACTGAATTATCTGGCCGTCTTTGGCGAGATTTGCTATTTTCAGTTCGAAGGGTAGTCCGCTCTGCATGGTGCCTTCTATGTCGCCAGGGCCTCGCATCGACATATCGGCCTCGGCTATCACAAAGCCGTCGGTGGTCGAGGTCATAAGCTCAAGACGCTCGCGTGTATTTGCGGCAATCTTACGCTTGCTCATGAGAATACAGTGCGAGCGGTCGGCGCCGCGCCCCACTCGTCCGCGCAACTGATGCAGCTGAGACAGGCCGAAGCGCTCGGCGTTCTCTATTACCATAGTGGTGGCGTTCGGCACGTTCACGCCCACCTCGATTACGGTGGTGGCAACCAGTACCGAGGCTTCGCCAGACGCGAACAGCGACATCTGCGCGTCTTTCTCGGCAGGTTTCATACGCCCGTGTACAAATGCGACTTTGTATGGAGTGAAAATCCGGATTGCCGTTTCGTATCCTTCGGTCACACTCTTGAGGTCGAGTTTCTCGTTATCTTCTACAAGCGGATATACGATATATACCTGGTGTCCGGCGTCGAGCTGGGCGCGTATGCCTCGCACTACCTGCTCGCGCTGCTCGTCGTATCGCAGGACGGTGGCCACGGGCTTGCGTCCCGGCGGAAGCTCGTCGATTACCGACACGTCGAGGTCGCCGTAAACCGTCATGGCGAGAGTACGCGGGATAGGTGTTGCGGTCATTACCAGTACATGCGGCGGCACGACGCTTTTCTTCCACAGGCGTGCACGCTGCGCCACACCGAAGCGGTGCTGCTCGTCGATTACCACAAAGCCGAGGTTGCGGAATACAACCCTGTCTTCGATTACAGCGTGAGTTCCGACAAGGATATGTATAGAGCCGTTACGGAGACCTTCATCTATTTCGCGACGCTTTTTAGCGCGCGTGGAGCCGGTGAGCAACTGCACGTTCAGCCCGATTTTCGCGCCCAGTTCGCATAGTGTGGTGTGGTGCTGTGTGGCCAAAATTTCGGTAGGCGCCATTAGGCAGGCCTGAAAACCGTTGTCGATAGCGAGGAGCATGCACATCAGAGCCACCAGAGTCTTGCCGGAACCGACGTCGCCCTGTACGAGGCGGTTCATCTGCCTGCCCGACATTATATCGGCGCGCACCTCCTTTATTACACGTTTCTGCGCACCAGTCAGCTCAAAGGGTAGGCACTGATAGAAGAAATCGTTGAACCACTTGCCTACGCGCGGCATGATAAAGCCCTGTATGTCGGCTTTTCGGCGCCTCGACCGCATGAGCATGTCAGTCTGGATATAGAATACCTCTTCGAACTTCAGGCGGAGCCGCGCACTCTCGAGAGCCTGCGGCGAGGAGGGTATGTGCACGTTGCGGATAGCCTCGTCGAGACTCATCAGGCCGAGCGAACGCGACACGCTGTCAGGCAGTGTGTCGCGTAGCGGAGCACGCAGATTGGCGAGGAAGGCGGTGATAAATCCGTGGAGCTGCTTTGAGCCGATATTGCGGTGCCGAAGCTTCTCGGTAAGCGGATATACAGCACGAATACCCGGGCCGGCCTCGACTGTTTCGGGCGGGTCGACCTCGGGGTGTGTCATCTGAAGGGTCTCGCGGAAGTACGAGGGCTTGCCGAAAAGCACATATTCACGGCCTGTGGCCAGACGCTTGCGCATTTCTCTCACTCCCTTGAACCACACACAGTCGATAGTGGCGGTGCCGTCGGAGAACAGTCCGATAAGCCTCATGGCGGCACCTTCTCCCACTACGTTGAAACTTATGAAGCGACCCCGCAACTGGAGCATCGGGAACTCGCCTGTGGCTCCGTGCAGGCTTCGCACGGAATAGGTGCGCGAGCGGTCGATGTAGCTTGTGGGGTAGTGACGCAGAAGGTCGTAGGCATTATGCAACCCCAGTTCCGAGCCAAGAAGCTTGGCTCGCTCGGGGCCTATGCCTTTCACAAATTTTATGTCGTAGTTGCGCAGCGACAGCATAGTCCGAAGCAGGTACTCTCTAAATAATATACGGTTTTGGAGTGGCCATAAGCACCTCGGCTATGGCAATATCGCTCGGATGCGTGATTTTTATATTCTGAGGGTGTCCGGCAATATAAGAGATATCCACACCGCCGAACGCCCCTGCCACGGCAGCATCGTCGGCCATGACCGTTCCAGCCGCCTTGCGGTAGGCATCGCGCAGCATGGCTGCTTTGAACGCCTGCGGAGTCTGCACGGTGCGGAAGCGCTCGCGGTCGGCCGGACGGAGTGCGTCGCCGCAAACCTCGGAAATGGCTTCGGTTAGCGGTAGTGCCGGGACGAGAGCCTGAATGTCGGTGCCGGATATACGGTCGGCCAGGACGCGTACCATGTCGGTATTGACAAGGGGGCGCGCACCGTCGTGAATGAGCACTACGGCATCGGCGCAGGACGGCTCGATTACTGCGAGGGCGTTGCATACCGACTCGGAGCGCGACGCTCCGCCGCGTACGATTGTAACGGGCGGAGTGGCGTAGTTCACAATTATCTCGTTCCAGCGTTCACGCCCGTCGTCTGACAGGACGAGGATTATATGAGAGTGCGGCAAAGCGCTATGCAGCCGCTCTACAGTGTGCAGCAGAACCGGCTTGCCGCACAGAGGCAGGAACTGCTTGGGAACGACCGAGCCGAAGCGTGTACCGGAACCGGCGGCGACAATGACTGTGTATACATTGCCGCCGCCGATATTGTTATGTTCGGAAGTGTTGTTTACCATGCGAAGATAGGACGGTCGTGCATCATGCCGTTGACAGCCTTGGCTACGGCAGCGATGCCTGCACGGTCTTCGGGTGCAGAAAGGACGGTGTCAATCATTTCGGCGATGTCGCCCATGAGGTCGGGAGTAAGACCGCGGGTGGTGATAGCCGGAGTGCCGAGACGGATACCCGAGGTCTGGAAGGGCGAGCGGCTGTCGAAGGGAACCATGTTCTTGTTCGCAGTGATTTCGGCTTCTACGAGCACCTTTTCGGCTACCTTGCCGGTGAGTTCGGGGAACTTGGTGCGGAGGTCGACGAGGATGCAGTGGTTGTCGGTACCGCCCGAAACAATCTTGTATCCCATATCGTGGAGAGCGCCTGCGAGGGCCGCGGCATTCTCCTTAACCTGTTTCTGATAAGTGGTAAATTCGGGCTGGAGCGCTTCGTGGAAAGCCACAGCCTTGCCTGCGATGACGTGTTCGAGTGGGCCGCCCTGCACGCCGGGGAATACGGCGGAGTCGAGAAGCTGCGACATCATGCGGATTTCGCCTTTGGGCGATTTTTTGCCCCAGGGGTTCTCGAAGTCCTTGCCCATAAGTATGATACCACCGCGGGGGCCACGGAGAGTTTTGTGAGTGGTCGAGGTGACGATGTGGGCATACTTTACAGGGTTATCGAGCAGACCGGCTGCGATAAGACCTGCGGGATGAGCCATATCCACCATGTATATAGCACCGATTTCGTCGGCTACGCGGCGCATGCGGGCATAGTCCCATTCGCGCGAGTATGCACTTGCGCCGCCTATGATGAGGCGGGGACGCTCGCGGCGGCAAGTCTCCTCAAAGGCATCGTAGTCTACGAGGCCTGTCTCGGCGTCGACGTTGTACTCGAGAGCCTGGAAAACGAGGCCGGAGAAGTTTACTGGGCTGCCGTGGCTGAGGTGTCCGCCGTGGCTGAGGTTAAGTCCGATAAACTTGTCGCCTGGCTTGAGGCATGCCATGAATACGGCCATGTTTGCCTGAGCGCCGGAGTGGGGCTGCACGTTGGCGTATTCGGCTCCGAAGAGACGTTTCACACGTTCGATAGCAAGAGCCTCAACCTGGTCTACGACCTGGCATCCGCCGTAGTAACGGTGTCCGGGATAGCCTTCGGCATACTTGTTTGTCAGGCATGAGCCCATTGCGCGCATCACGTCGTCGCTCACATAGTTTTCGGAAGCGATGAGTTCGATGCCGTCTTTTTGGCGGCGGTGTTCGGCTGCGATAAGGTCGAAAAGTGCGGTGTCGGTCAGCATTATACTATATTGATTTGGTTGATAGTTACTATTCTGATGTTTTTTTCTTTACAGAGAAGCCGAAGGTGCCGAGCTTGTCGCCCTGCGTGTAGTAGGCACCGTGGCTGTAGCTCATCAGCCCTGCATCTTCGAGGCGGAATTTGCCTGTTTCGGCATCCATGTATCGTTCGTCGGCGAGCACATTGACAATTTTAGCCATGAACATGTGGTGAGTACCCAACGGCAGAACGGATGTCACGCGACATTCGAGCGAGAGGGGAGCTTCCTCCACGGCCGGACATTCGACAGCCACGCCGTCGTAGCGATGCAGGCCGCAGTCGGCCCATTTGTCGGAGTCGCGTCCCGAGCGTACGCCGCAATAGTCGGTCGCCTTAGCCATTTCGGCAGTGGTGAGATTGACGGTAAACTGCATGTTTGCCTTAATCAGCCCGTAGGAATATCGTTCTGGGCGGACGGAGATGTAGAGCAAGGCAGGGTCGGTGCATATTATGCCCGTCCAGGCAACCGTGAAGAGATTGGAGTGCTCGCGGTTGCCGCAGCTTACCAGAGCGGCAGGCAGGGGATAGAGCAGAGTGCCCGGCTTCCAGTTCTGTTTCATTTATTTTATAATCTCGATATCAGAGCTTTTATATGTGTGTCCGCAGTAATGGCAGCGGAGTTCCACGTCTTCGCGGTTCACAACCTCGAAGCGAGTGGGTGTCGGTTCGTGGTTCGTGATACACTTGGGGTTGCCGCAGCGGACAAGACCGACAAGAGTGTCGGAGAGAACTACGGGACGCTTTTCCACTACCTCGTAGTCACGGATTATGTTCACAATAGCCGAGGGTGCTATGATAGCTATCCGGTTAAGTTCATCTTCGGAAAACTCAACCTCGGCAACCTTTATTATACCCTTGCTGCCAAGTTTGTTGCTTTGAAGGTTATTGCCTATTGTCACTGATGTGTCGAGGCCTTCTATGCCGAGAATCCGCACGGCGCGGAAGAGAGCCTTCGAAGGTATATGGTCTATGACGGTGCCGTTGCGAAGAGCTGCTACGGCGAGTTCTTTCAGTTCTTTAGTCATTGCTGCGGGGGTCTATTCCTAATGCACGTGTTAATATGGCCTGACGGGCGAATACGCCGTTACGGGCCTGTTCGAAGTAGTAAGCCTTATCGTTGTCGTCGACATCGCGGTCAACCTCATTTACACGTGGAAGGGGGTGGAGAATACGGAGGTTCGGTTTAGCACCTGCGAGCATGGCATTGCGCAGCGTGTAGAGGTTTTTCACTTTCTCGTACTCCATGGCATCGGAGAAGCGCTCTCGCTGCACGCGTGTCATATATAGTATGTCGCTGCTGTTTATTACCTCGGGGGAGAAGTCGGTGTGCTCGGCATACTCGAGGCCTTCTTGGCGGCAAATCTCGAGGTAGGGCTCGGGCATGCGGAGCTGTGGAGAGCTTACGAAATTGAAGCGGGGCTTGAAGTAGCGGAGCGCCATGACCAGCGAGTGCACGGTGCGGCCGTATTTCAGGTCTCCGACCATAGTTATGGTAAGCCCTTCGAGAGTGCCTTGAGTCTTGAGAATGGAGTAGAGGTCGAGCATTGTCTGCGACGGGTGTTGGTTGGAGCCATCGCCTGCATTGACAACAGGCACATCAGTTACTTCGGTAGCATATCGGGCGGCACCTTCGAGGAAGTGGCGCATAACGATTATGTCGGCGTAATTTGCTACCATTTTAATGGTGTCCTTCAGGGTTTCGCCTTTTGATGTGCTTGATGTTGATGCGTCGGAGAAGCCTATTACGCGGCCTCCGAGACGGTTTACAGCGGTTTCAAAACTGAGACGGGTTCTGGTGGACGGCTCGAAGAATAGCGTTGCCACGACTTTGCCGTCGAGGATTTTGCTGTTGGGGTGAGCCTCGAAGTAGCGGGCGCGCTCCAACAAGTCGAGCATTTCTTGCTTGTCAATGTCGTCGATGGCGACAAAACTGCGACTGTTCATATATGTGTAGAGTGATGTATCGGCAAAATTACAAAAAAACGCTCATTCAAGAGCAAACTTCGGGCTATAAATATTGTCATAAAATTATTTTTGCCGGGAGTGTCGGCAATCGTTTTGCGGTTTAAGGAAAATGTGCTAAATTTGTAGGTTGTTAGTGCGCCTCAGGCGCCCGCAAATCACATGTATAATATAATACACAGCATATACCGCAATGAAATTCAACATCTCGAGCAAGGCTCTCTACAACGCCACATCGGCTGTAAGCAAGGTCATCAACTCAAAGAATGCACTTGCCATACTCGACAACTTCTTTATCAAGCTCGAAGGCAACGAACTCACTATCACAGGCTCCGACCAGGAGAACGCCCTCACTGCGCGTCTTGAGGTATCGGGCTGCAAGGGCGAAGGAGCTTTCTGTCTGGGCGCACGCCGCCTTGTGGAGCTGCTCAAGGAGCTTCCCGACCAGGGTGTGGAAGTAAATGTGAATGAAGAGACACTTGAGGTACAGCTTTCGTACGCATCGGGGCATTATTCGTTTGTAGGTCTTCCCGGCGACCAATATCCTCACTTCACCGCCGATACTACGGGCGAGGCTATCAGCTTCTCGCTCGCCACCTCGCAGATGCTTGAAGGTCTCGACAATACGATGTTTGCCGTCAGTGACGACGAATACCGCCAGATTATGCAGGGTGTGCTTCTCGATGTAGCGGAAGACGGCATTACTTTTGTCGCCACCGATACCCGCAAGCTGGTACGCTATATCGACCGTCGCACATCTCCCGGCGTAAAGGGTTCGTGCGTGCTCCCTCAGAAGCCGGCCACCATTATCAAGAACGTATTTGCCAAGGAAGAGTCGCTCAACTTTACCATGAACGCGCGCAATGCCATTATTCAGAGCGAGCGTTTCACCTTCCAGTGTACCTTCCTGAACGGCAACTATCCCGACTACAACCGTGTGATACCTACCAAGAACTCGCTCGTGCTGACAGTAGACCGCCTGTCGCTGCTCAACGCCGTGCGTCGCGTGGGCATCTTCGTCGAGGTAGACGGCGGACTGGAAAAATTCCGCATCACACCCGACAATATCCTCATCAAGAGCAACGACCCCAATCTGTGCACCAGCGCGCGCGAACAGGTGCCTTGCTCGTTCACAGGCAGTGAACTCACCATAGGCTTCAGTGCGAACTATCTCATGGAGATACTTACCACTCTCAAGGGCTCGGAAGTAATCGTCAACCTCGGCGATGCCGGACGTCCCGGCGTGTTCCGCCCAGGCGAAGAGCCCGACAACACAGAGCTGGTAATGCTCCTCATGCCTATGACCGTAGGCGATTTCTAATAACTTGTCAGGCGACGGACTCATACATATATAATAATGAGACTTAATCTCACCCGCCCTATAGTATTCTTCGACCTGGAGACTACGGGCACCAATGTAAACAGCGACCGCATAGTAGAGATTTCGGTGATAAAGCTGCTTCCCGACGGACGTGCCATAGAGAAGACACGCCGCATCAATCCTGAGATGCCCATACCTGCGGAGGCTACCGCCGTGCACCATATCACCGACGAGGATGTGGCAGGCGAGAAGACATTCCGGCAAGTGGCGGCCTCGCTCGCGCAGCTCCTTACAGGCTGCGATATAGCGGGTTTCAACAGCAACCGCTTCGACATACCTTTGCTCGACCAGGAATTTTGCCGCGCGGGCATTGAGTTCGACTTCTCGAAGGCTCGCTTCATTGACGTTCAGACAATCTATCACAAAAAGGAGCCACGCACTCTTTCGGCAGCCTATCAGTACTACTGCGGCAAGCCTCTTGAGGGCGCTCACGGCGCGAGTGCTGACACTCGCGCTACCATGGAGGTGCTTCTTGCGCAGATAGAGAAGTACGACGACCTGCCTAACGAAGTGGGAGCCCTCTCGGAGTTCGCATCCAACAACCGCAATGTCGATTTCATGGGTCGCCTTGTATATGACGACAAAGACCGCGAAATCATCAATTTCGGCAAATACAAGGGGCGTGTGGCAGAAGAAGTGCTCGCACAAGACCCCGGCTATTACAGCTGGATACTCAACGGCGATTTCGCCCAGAATACCAAGAGCTGCTTTACGCGCATACGTCTGCGCATGAAGAATAAGAAATGAGCAATCTTTCAGGCAAGCATATAATACTCGGCATCAGCGGAGGTATCGCGGCTTACAAGAGCGTGACTCTGCTGAGGCTTCTGGTAAAGGCCGGAGCCGAGGTTCAAGTGGTGATAACGCCTAATGGCAAGGAGTTTATCACTCCTGTCACATTGTCGTCGCTCTCGGGCAAACCTGTTGTAAGCGAGTTTTTTACGGCTAATACGGGGGAGTGGCATTCACATGTCGACCTCGGGCTGTGGGCCGATGCCATGATAATTGCGCCGGCCACGGCCTCGACTCTGGCGAAAATGGCAAACGGCGTAGCCGACAATATGCTCATCACGACATATCTTTCGGCCAAGGCTCCCGTGTTTGTGGCTCCTGCAATGGACCTCGACATGATGGCCCACCCGAGCACAACACGCAATCTGCGTACATTGCAGGCCGATGGCGTGACTGTGATAGAGCCGGAAGTGGGCGAGCTCGCAAGCCACCTTGTGGGACGCGGTCGCATGGAGGAGCCTGAGAAAATCGCTGCCGTTCTCGACACATTCTTTGCCTCCGGCCAACAGCTGAAGGGCAAGAAGATGCTTGTGACTGCGGGGCCGACATACGAGCGTATCGACCCGGTACGCTTTATCGGAAACTTCTCTACAGGTAAAATGGGCTATGCCATTGCTGCGGAAGCGGCGCGAAGGGGTGCCGATGTGACGCTTGTGAGCGGTCCGACGGCACTTGCAGACCCTGCCGGAGTGACAACCGTGCGTGTGGAAAGCGCGAGGTCGATGATGCAGGAGTGCGAGTCGCGCTTCGGCGACACCGATATCGCCATAATGTCGGCGGCTGTGGCCGACTATGCCCCCAAGATCTTTATTGACCATAAAATCAAGCGCGAGCATGACAATGTGGAAAGCATAGAGCTTGTGAAGAACCCCGACATCGCCGCTACTCTCGGAAGCAAAAAGCGCCCGGGCCAAATTCTGGCAGGCTTTGCGCTGGAGACTGACAACGCCCGCGCCAACGCGCTGGAGAAGCTCCGTCGCAAGAACCTCGACATGATAGTGCTCAATTCGCTTGCCGACGTCGGAGCCGGCTTCGGAACCGACACCAACAAGGTAACGCTGATATCCGCTACCGACGAAGTAGAATTTCCGCTGAAGAGCAAAGCCGCCGTAGCCGCGGATATAATTGATTACATATCAAGTAAACTATGAGCAAAACTCTCTCCCGTATAGTCATGGCAGCCGTTGTGGCGATTGCCGGGTGCGCAGGCACTGTTTCCGCGCAGGAACTTAACTGCGAGGTGACGGTCAACAGCGACCAGATAGAAGGCACCAACAAGCAGGTGTTCGAGACCTTGCAGCAGGCCATTAACGACTATATGAATACGACGACATTTACCAATGCCCAGTTTGCCACAAATGAGAAAATAGAATGTCGTCTCTTTCTGACAATTAAGGAAGTGAAAGACGATGTTTTCTCGGGCGACCTTCAGGTGCAGTCGCTCAGGCCCGTGTACAATAGCTCATACACAACTACGCTTATCAACTTCCGCGATACCAAGATAGACTTTACATATCGCGAGAATGAGCCATTGGTATTTTCCGTCAACAATATGGAGAGTCAGCTCACGGCCATTCTGAATTTTTATGCCTACCTTATTCTGGCGGTAGACTTCGATTCGTTTTCACCTCGCGGGGGCGACCCATATTTCGACCGCCTCAGTCTGATAGTACAGATGGCGCAGTCCTCGGGCGAAAGCGGGTGGAAGGCTTTTGAAGACACTAAGAACCGTTCGGCAGTGCTCGGTTCGTACACCGACCCTCAGACCACCGCCATACGTGATATGGTATATCTGTATCACCGCCAGGGACTCGACAACATGGCTGTATCGGTGGACAAAGGCCGTTCGGCAGTGACCGAGTCGCTGTCGACAATAGAAAAAGTGTATCAGACATCACCCATGTCGGTGGCTCTGTCAATGTTCAAGGATGCCAAACTGGATGAACTTGTAAACATCTATTCGAAGGCTCCGACAGAAGAGCGCAACAAAGTATACAAGATGCTTGAGCCGATATTTCCTACGGAGCAGACGCGCCTCGAAGAGTTAAAGAAAGGAGCTGACAACAAATGATAAAGACACTGCATATATCCAACTACGCCCTTATCAGCGGGATAGATATTGCTTTTGCCCCCGGCTTCAATATCATTACGGGAGAGACAGGCGCCGGCAAATCCATAATGCTTGGAGCGCTGTCGCTGCTGCTTGGCGAGCGGGCTGATGCACGCGTGGTGCGTGACAGCACGCGCAAGTCGGTTATAGAGGCTGTGTTCGATATCTCCGATGCCGACGGCATAGAAGAACTACTTGCCGAAAACAGGCTCGACAGTCAGGCCGGCGAGTGCATACTGCGGCGCGAGATTGCCCCCGGAGGACGCTCGCGCGCATTTATCAACGACACACCTGTAAACCTCACGGTGCTTCGCGAGGTGGCCGTCCATCTTGTCGACATCCATTCCCAGCATCAGAACCTCCTGCTGGCGTCGCCCGAGTATCAGATGGCGATAATCGACAATCTGGCAGGCACCAAACTGTTGCTCGAAGACTATCGCAAAGCCTTCGCTGCCTATCGAGTCGCCCTCAAACAGTATACCGATACGCGCGAGCTGATACGCCGCAACCGCGATGATGCCGACTTCCTCCGCTTCCAGTACGAGCAGCTCGACGAGCTTGACCTCCAGCCGGGAGAGCACGAGGCCCTCGAACAGGAACGCGAACAGCTGGCAAACGTAAATGAGATAAAGGAAACGCTCGGGAAGGCTATCGACCCGCTTATCAATGATGAGGACAACGCACTCACTCTGATGCGACAGGCGATAGACGCTCTTGAAGAATTGTCGGCGACAATAGGTACAGCTACCGACGGCACAGATTTCCACGCGCTTGCCGAGCGTCTTGAATCGGCCCGCATAGAAGTGGCCGACATCAGCGACAGCCTTGCCGATTACGACATGTCGCTCGGAGCTGACCCCGAAAGACTTGAAGAAATAGAAGAGAGGCTCAGCCGCCTCTATTCGCTTGAGTTGAAGCACCACACCGAGAATGCCGACGGTCTCATAGAGATACGCGACCGGCTCGCTGCGCAGCTTGAGGCTCTCGACGATGCCGACAATGTGCTTGCCACTCTTGAGATTGCCGCCAAAAAGGCAAAGAAGATAGCGATATCGCTTGCGGCCAAAATATCGGAGATGCGAGCATCGGCCGCCGCAGAGTTTGCCGACATGCTCAGGCGCACGGCTTCGCCTTTGGGCATGGATAACCTCCGCTGCGAAATATCGCTGACACGCATAAAGCTCGGCCTTGACGGTTACGACCAGATACAGTTTCTTTTCGCATTCAACAAGAACCAGACACTGATGCCTGTAGGTACTGTGGCTTCGGGTGGCGAGATTTCGCGACTTATGCTTGCAATAAAGGCTATTGTAGCCGAGCGGATGCACCTGCCCTCAATAATATTCGACGAAGTGGATACGGGAGTGTCGGGCGACATTGCCACACGCATGGCTGCTATGATGTCGGATATTGGCCGCTCGATACAGGTAATTACGATAACGCATCTGCCGGGCGTGGCAGCCGCAGGCTCCACCCATTTCAAGGTGTACAAGGTCGACGAGGACGATGCCACCACCACGCATATCCGCGCTCTCGACGAGGACGAACGGGCCGCAGAGCTTGCGCTCATGATAAGCGGCAATCCGACCGACGAGGCAGCCCTTGCCAATGCCCGTGCTTTAATCAATAAAAATAAAAAATAATGGATTCCAGCGATTATATTTTCGGTATACATCCGGCTATTGAAGCGATAGAGGCCGGACGCACCATAGATAAGCTTTTTATAAAGAAAGACCTTCACGGCGAGCTCGCAATACGCCTCACCAAGCTTGCCAAGGAGCGCGGTGTGCCCGTGCAGCGCGTGCCGGTAGAGCGTCTGAATAAAATAACGCGGAAGAACCACCAGGGTGTGATTGCACAGATTGCGGCGATTGATTATTGCCGTCTGGCCGATATTGTGCCTACGATGTTCGAGGACGGCGTGCTGCCGTTTATCCTTGTTCTGGACGGCATCACCGATGTGCGCAATTTCGGAGCTATGGCACGTACGGCAGAATGCTGCGGTGTAAATGCCATAGTAATTCCTTCACGAGGAAGTGTGAGTGTGGGCGCCGATGCCGTCAAGACGTCGGCCGGTGCGCTGCTTCATATACCCGTATGCAGGGAAGAGTCGCTGAAAGACGCCGTAGCCTATCTACAGGCAAGCGGCTGCCAGGTGGCCTGTTCTACCGAGAAATCGTCCATCAACTATACGACAGCAGACTTCACCACACCTATAGCCCTTGTAATGGGAGCTGAGGATACCGGTATTTCGCCCGAAATACTGCGCATCGCCGATACACGCGTGGCGATACCTATGTTCGGCCATATCGGCTCGCTTAACGTGGGTGTGGCCGCCGGTGTGATGATGTACGAGGTAGTACGCCAGCGTCTGGCTGCCAATCTTGAGGTGATGTGATGGGCAACTCCGAGCTGTTGCCATACCTCTTTATGGCGGCATGCGCCATGAGTATAGTGTCGGCGCTGTTGTTTGCGTTCGATAAGATTATGGCGCTTGCAGGCAAGCGTCGTGTCCCCGAAGGCTATCTCATGCTGTCTGCCCTGTGCCTTGGCTCTTTCGGGAGTCTCTTCTCCATGATATTGTTCAACCACAAAGTGCGTCGTCCGCTGTTCTACATCGGTGTGCCCCTGTTGCTTTTCGCTCAGATAGGCATTGCGGCGTATTTGAAATTTCTTTAGAGCTTTACGAAGGAACGCCTTGCGGCGTGCGACGACAGGAATGTCGTCGCTCCGAAGTCGCAACATAAAAGACCCCGCATTTCGCAGCGAAATGCGGGGTCTTTTGTTATTTTATCGGACTATAATCAGGCTTTGCCGTTGCTGCCGAGTACGTTCACGATTTTGTGACGATAGAGTTTCTCCATGTTGTCGCGAGCGGGGCCGAGGTACTTGCGAGGGTCGAATTCCGAAGGCTTCTCAGCGAATACGCGGCGAACGGCAGCGGTCATAGCCAGACGGCTGTCGGAGTCGATGTTGATTTTGCAAACGGCGCTCTTTGCAGCTTTGCGGAGCTGTTCTTCGGGGATACCGATAGCGTCGGGGAGCTTGCCGCCGAACATGTTGATAGTGTCAACTTCTTCCTGGGGAACCGAAGAAGAGCCGTGGAGTACGATGGGGAAGCCGGGAAGCTTGGCCATAACAGCGTCGAGGACGTCGAAAGCCAGGGGCGGGGGAACGAGCTTGCCTTCTTCGTTGCGGGTGCACTGCTCGGGAGTGAACTTGTAAGCACCGTGGGAAGTGCCGATAGAGATAGCGAGGGAGTCGCAGCCGGTGCGGGTCGCGAAGTCGATAACCTCTTCGGGGTCGGTGTAGGTGTGGTGGTCGGACGAAACTTCGTCTTCAACGCCGGCGAGAACGCCGAGCTCACCTTCTACAGTTACGTCGTGCTGGTGAGCGTATTCTACAACCTGCTTGGTAAGAGCTACGTTTTCTTCGTAGGGGAGGTGCGAACCGTCAATCATGACAGAAGAGAAGCCAGAGTCGATGCAGCTCTTGCAGAGTTCGAAGCTGTCGCCGTGGTCGAGGTGGAGCACAATCTGGGGATTTTCCCAGCCGAGTTCCTTGGCATATTCTACAGCACCCTGTGCCATGTAGCGGAGGAGGGTTGCGTTTGCGTAGTTGCGGGCGCCTTTGGATACCTGAAGGATAACGGGAGATTTTTCTTCAGAAGCAGCCTTGATGATAGCCTGGAGCTGCTCCATGTTGTTGAAGTTGAAAGCGGGGATTGCATAGCCGCCTTCGATAGCCTTTGCAAACATCTCGCGGGTGTTTACGAGGCCGAGTTCTTTATAACTTACCATTTTAAACAGATATATTGTTGGGTTTTATGTTCCTAAAGGAGAAGTTGTGGCACCACTGTGCCGTTTTTCAGCTGCAAAGGTAGTAATTTTTTTCGTGAAAAAGCTAATCCGGTTTTGCATTTTACGATAATTAAGGTTAAATTTGCCATGCTATTCCAACCGATTGTCAACCTTTTATGTCAACAAACAAGCTTTTCAGCACCAAGATAGGATTGATAGCCGCCACCGTAGGTTCTGCGGTGGGTTTAGGCAATGTATGGCGTTTTCCGGCCGAAACGCAGAGCAACGGTGGCGCCGCATTTCTTTTGGTATATATAGTATGCGTACTTCTGCTGGGAGTGCCGGTCATGCTGGCCGAATTCTCGCTCGGGCGCGGAGGCCGCTCCGACGCAGTGGGGGTGTTCCGCAGGCTTTCGCCAGGTACGGCATGGTGGCTTGTGGGGGCGGTTGCGGTAGCAGCCTCGTACCTTATACTGTGCTACTACATGGTAGTGGCGGGGTGGACTCTCGAATATTTGTACGAAAGTGTGGCGGGAGGCCTTTACAACACGGTGGCGGAGGGTAGTGCCAATGCCGAGATGAGGAGCGCCTTTCTGCTTAAAATGGAAGAGTATGTGACGTCGGATATTCGCCCTGTGCTCTTTACGGCCATGATGATTGGCGTAAATATAGCCGTGCTTCTCGGCGGTGTGCAGAAAGGTATTGAAAAATTATCCAATATTCTGATGCCGGTGCTCTTTGTGATACTTGTGGCTATGTGTGCCGTGACGCTTTCGCTGCCCGACGCCGGCGAGGGTGTACGATATTTTCTTGACGCGGATTTCAGCAAGATTACGCCGAGGGTAATAGTCAACGGTCTCGGGCAGGCGTTTTTCAGCCTAAGCCTCGGCATGGGTATTCTTATCACGTATGCGTCGTATTATCCTTCGGATACCAAACTGATGCGTACGTCGGTTATTGTGGCTCTGCTGAGCCTGCTTGTAGCAGTTCTCATGGGTCTTATCATCTTTCCTGCGGTGAAGAGCTTCGGTCTCGACAAAGAGTCGCTCGAAGGAGCTACGCTTGTGTTTGTAACCTTGCCCGAAGTGTTTGCGCACTTGCCGGCTCCGTGGTTCTGGTCTACGCTCTTTTTCCTGCTTCTGCTTGTGGCCGCACTGACCTCGACAGTGTCTATCGCCGAGGTTTCGGTGGCGATGATGCAAGACCGCTTTCGGCTGAGCCGCCGTGCAGCCGTTCTTGTAATCCTTCTGCCGTTGCTGTTGTTCAGTTCGCTCTGCTCGCTGTCGTTCGGCTCTCTGTCGGACTTCCGGGTGTTCGGGATGACTATTTTTGAGCTGCTCGATTCGTTTACCACCGACATACTGCTTCCGCTTGGCTCCATGGCGGTATGCATCTATCTTGGCTGGTTCGCCCCCAAGACTTTATTGGCCGACGAATTAAGCAACAATGGCGCCCTGCGCTCTCCTCTTACCCCGGTTGTGCTTGGCATAGTGAGGTATCTTGCTCCAGTGCTGATAGCTCTGATACTTGTGTTTAACTATATATGAATATATATGAAAAGGAAGCAGAAGCAGGCGTTATATAATCTTGTGGCGGTGGTCACGCTGGTGCTCGCCGTGATTGGAGTGCGCCTGTGCGCTCATTATGTGGCTTGCGATGCCTCTGTGGCGGCTGACAGCATCACGGGACATCAAGGAGCGGCACAAAACGATACGGCAACGAACGCTACCGACTCCGTAGTATCAGGAGCCGCGGAGAAGTCTAAGGCTGAAAAAAGCCAGGGCAAAAGAGGTGGAATGCGTGCAAAAAAAGAGAAGAAGGAACGCTCGCGTCCACTTGAGCGCTCCTTCCTTGATGAAGAAATTCCTGTCGAATAGAAAAAATCAGTCGGTGGCGTTGTCGCCGCCGTATGTCTTGATGTACTCGTCGCAAGTCAGGGAGAGTTCTTTGTACCATTCATCGCCGAAACGACGGCGGAGCGGGCCTTCAAGAAACTGATATGCGCGTATGCCTTTGGCACGGCCGAGAACTTCGGCCGCCTTGCATATTTTCCAGCGATGATAGTTTACGGCAGTGAAGCTATCATATTTTTTCAGCCGCACAGGATACAGGTGGCATGAGACCGGCTTATAGAACTTGATGCGGCCCTGACGGAAAGCCCTCTCTATAGCGCATATCCAGCAACCGTTTTCGTCGACTGTGGCGAATACGCAGTTCGACCCTTCGACGAGCGATGTCACTTCGTCGCCTTCGATATCGGTATAGCTTACGCCGTTTTCCTCTATTTCACGTTGAGCAGCCGGGAGAAGGTCGCCCCATATTTCCGACAGTATATTGCGGATTTGGTCTGCCTCACCCTCGGCCAGTGGAGCTCCGGCATCGCCGTCGAGACAACATTGGCCTTTACAGGCTTCGAGGTCACAGCAGAAATATCGTTCGGCGAGGTCAAGGCTCACCAGTGTATCTTGTATCTGAAGCATTATACGGGATTGTGTGAAAAGTTTCTAAATATCGTTACGGCAGTTTGCCGTGCCTATGAGCCTGTCGTATCGCTCGCCCCGACGGCGGTGATACACTCGTACGGAATACTCGTTTACGGTCTGGTATCGGTCGCCTTCTATCTGTGCGGTATAGCCGCGTGAAGCTCCGGGAGGCACAAAAAGATATTGATAGTTGTAGGCACCCTGTTTGAGTAGCATTGCCCTCTCGTAGCGCCGTGTGGCATGATTGTAGAACATGCGTGAATTGTCGTCGAAGCGGCGCTGCACGAAGTCACCGTCGATAAAAATCATGGCGCCCGGCTGCTCGGGCATATCGAGCGTGAAATGTACTACGCCATAGTCGGCTTCAATATCGCTGTCGTCGGAAGCATAGTTGCGTATGAAGTAGCGTCCGTGCTGCGTCTGGTCGTAGGCATATTCGTCGGCAGAACGCGGAGCATCGGGATAGAGCACGTAGTGATAGTAGGGTGCGAAATACTCGATACGCTCGACCGCCATACCCGGATATGAATCGCTTACGGCTTCGAAGCGGCGGTATTCGTTGCCGGCATCGAAGATTAGCTGAGGCTGGTGTTCGTATACCGAGCGTTTGCCCTGCATGCGTAACGGTTGGCGGAAGGCAGTCTCGCTGTCGAGTCGGCCATTCTGCGAAGCTATCACGATAAGGTCGTTGAAGGGGTCTTCCACGTGAGCGCGTTCGCTGTCTACGATAATGCTGAGCTGCTGGTGCGATTTGTTGTAATCAATGTCGGTCTGAGCGGAAGCCGACAAAGCTATCGGGGCAGTTTCCTCGCTAATCATAAACCTGCATTGAAGAAGAATTGCATCAGGGTCGTCTTCGTTGTAGACCTTCAGTAGATAATTGCCGGAAATTGTCGGGCGCACTTGCTCGTTCGGGATTGATAGTGTGTAGTTGACATAATGTACTGTTGTGCCTCTGGAGAAGCGGTAGTCGTCGATTGTGCCTTCGTTGAAGCCATCGAGAAATTCGCTGTCGACCAGCCCGGACGGTTGCCAGAACGCGTTGCAGTGAGTAAGAGAGTAACGCAGATAGTCTCTGTCTTCCGCGAGGATATCGAAGTTTATGACAATGCGGTCGGGAGTTCCGAGAACTACTACGGGAGCGGCGAAGTTGTCGCCGTCGAGACGTACCTGCAGCGACTTCACACGCTCGTCGAAGACTCCCGTCATGGTGTCGGGAGGAGTCTTGCCGACGGCAAAGAGCGCCGACAGTAATACCGCCATGACACACAGAAATCTCAGAGCCATTTTATGGGAGTCTTGCCATGAGCCACAAGGTACTCATTGGCTTTGGAGAAATGATGATTGCCGAAGAACCCGCGATGCGCCGACAAAGGGGAGGGGTGCGGCGAGGTAAGCACGAGGTGGCGCGAGCTGTCGATTACAGCCCCTTTTCGTATTGCATACGAGCCCCACAAGAGGAAAACCACATTGTCGAGCTTCTCGCTGACGGCTCTGATAGCAGCATCGGTGAAAGTCTCCCAGCCAAGCCCCTGGTGTGAGCCGGCCTTATGGGCTTCGACTGTAAGTGTGGCATTGAGCAGGAGTACGCCCTGATTGGCGAGATAGCCGAGGTCGCCGGTCGGAGGAATTGTGCCGCCAGTATCGGCCGCCATTTCCTTAAAAATATTCAGGAGCGACGGCGGCATGGCTATCCCCGGCGAGACACTAAAGCACAGGCCGTTTGCCTGTCCGGGGCCATGATAGGGGTCTTGGCCGATAATCACGACCTTGACCTTGTGGAAGGGACAGTTGTCGAATGCGGCGAATATGCGTGAAGGAGCGGGGTAGACCTGTGTGGTGGAGTAGCGGCTGCGCACTTCTGCGGTCAGTTTGGCAAAATAGGGGGCGTTCCATTGGTCGGCAAGCGGCTCAAGCCAGCTTTCGTCTATCTTTACTCGCATGTTTCTATCTTGGGGCTATTACGGATTTAGACTAAGAGTTCGTTAAACAATCACTAAATTCAAGCACGTGCTGAATTATTTTTGCAAAACTACAAAAAAAATATTACTTTTGCACCACAAAACAGAAGTCTCCGTAGTTCAATGGATAGAATTTCGGATTCCGGTTCCGACGATTGGGGTTCGACTCCCCACGGGGATACTCAGACAATAAATCGCAAGACATCATTGAAGAGCCTTGCGATTTATTGTTTTGTGTCTGTTTTTTTAGTTGAGAATGACAACCGCCCCCAATGGAGTGGCGAAAGATGCGCGGGCTAACTGGCGCAGGCGCTCTATGGTGCTGATACGTGGACGGGGGATGTCGGTGCAAGGTGATGAAGTAGTAGAAGTTTTATCCATAGGCAGGATACGGGGCTAAGACGGGGGTTAAAGATTATAAAGAACTAAATAAAGAGTATATAAATCAAGCCTATAATAGAAGGCCCGACACCATATTAACGATATCGGGTCTTCTATTATTGCGTAGCGTGTAAAGTTTTTTGTCCGGGTGCTGTTGTACGATGCAACTGTGTTCAGACATCGGGTTGGAATAGAACGACGCGACCAGTGCGTCTGCTTTCCGGGATGTCTATCAGACGTTGGTTCGACGAGCCTCGGAAAAGAAGGCTTGAGTCGCGCAAGTCTGCCATATAAGGGCCATCGACAAGCACGTCGACAAGTTCGAGAAGAGCCATTACCGATGGCTCTCCGTCGGCAAGCAGTTGCTCGTAGGTAAACCCTGTGTAGCACCATAACCCGAGTCCCTCGTTTCCGACCGCCTGCGCGAGAGGGAGCAGGGCCTCGGCCCGGTACAACGGGTCACCGCCTGAGAAGGTGACGGGAAAGCCGTTGTAGCGAACAGTATCCATGATTTCTTCGACGCTCATCGGCGTGCCGGCTTCGAAATCCCATGTGTGCGGATTGTGACACCCGGGGCAACGGTGGCTGCATCCTGCGAAATATATCGAAGTACGGAGGCCGGGGCCGTCGACAGAAGTGCCTTCAAGGATGCGCATCACGCGCAAAGGCTCATTCATGCACGATGCGGTCGTTGAGTTCTGCGAGTTTGGCCGTATTCCAGCGGTCGGTAGTACCGACAAGATAGCCGGTGATGCGCTGAAGCCGGTCGATAGCTTTGCTGTGGCACTTGGGGCACTCGTCCAGCTCGGCCGAAGCATCTTCGTAGCCACATTCCATGCAACGGTTGCGGTTGTGGTTTACCGAGCAGTATCCGATGTTGTTTTTATCCATGAGGTCTACAATCGCCGAAATTGCATCGGGGTTGTGAGTGGCATCACCGTCAATCTCGACATAGAAGATGTGGCCGCCACCTGTGAGGGCGTGATAGGGAGCCTCGACCTCTGCCTTGTGGCGGGGAGAGCAATGATAGTAGACCGGCACATGGTTGGAGTTTGTGTAATAGATTTTATCGGTTATGCCGGGAATTATTCCGAACGATTTGCGGTCTTTGGTTGTGAACTTGCCCGAGAGACCTTCTGCCGGAGTTGCCAGTACGGAGAAGTTGTGCTGATAGCGTTCGCAGAAATCGTTGACACGACTGCGCATGTGGCTTACTATGCGAAGGCCGAGAGCCTGGGCATCGTCGCTTTCGCCGTGATGCTTTCCGACAAGCGCGATAAGACATTCCGCCAGACCGATAAAGCCTATGCCGAGCGTACCCTGATTGATTACAGACTCGATAGTGTCTTCCGGCTTCAGAGTTTCACCTCCGTTCCAAAGCTTTGACATAAGCAGGGGGAACTGCTTCGCCAAAGCTGTTTTCTGGAAATCGAAACGGTCGCAGAGCTGACGTGCGCTGATTTCGAGAACCTCGTCGAGCTTCTTGAAGAAGAGAGCAATGCGCTCCGCCTCATCACGGACAGGCATACACTCGATAGCCAAACGGACAAGGTTGATTGTGGTAAACGACAGGTTGCCGCGGCCGATAGACGTCTTTTCGCCGAAGCGGTTCTCGAATACGCGTGTGCGGCATCCCATAGTAGCCACCTCATACTTGTATCGCTCAGGGTCGTCGGCTCTCCATTTCTCATGCTGGTTGAAAGAGGCGTCGAGATTGACGAAGTTCGGAAAGAAACGGCGAGCCGTCACCTTGCAGGCAAGACGGTACAAGTCGTAGTTGGGGTCTTCGGGGAGATAGCTCACGCCACGTTTCTTCTTCCATATTTGAATAGGAAATATGGCGGTGGCGCCGTTGCCTACGCCGCGATATGTGGAGTTTAGCAGCTCGCGAATTATGCAGCGTCCTTCAGCCGAAGTGTCGGTGCCATAGTTGATTGAGCTGAATACGACCTGATTGCCGCCGCGGCTGTGAATGGTGTTCATGTTGTGGATAAACGCTTCCATCGCCTGATGAACGCGGCTCACGGTCTGGTTGACGGCGTGCTGGAGGAGACGTTCGCGACCGGAGAGCCGGCTGAGGTCTTTTTTCTCATAGTCGGCAAATACGGCCGTTTTGTATTCAGATAAATCTTCCCCGGAAAGCGTCTCGAGTTTTTCGAGCTCTTCTACAAAGGAGCTGCGCACAAAAGGTGCGAGGTAGAAGTCGAAGGCCGGAATGGCCTGTCCGCCGTGCATCTCATTCTGAGCGGTCTCAAGGGAGATACATGCTATTATTGAGGCCGTCTCGATGCGTTTTGCAGGGCGCGACTCTCCGTGTCCGGCCACAAATCCGTAGCTGAGAATACGGTCGAGAGGATGCTGTACGCAAGTGAGGCTTTTGGTAGGGTAATAGTCTTTGTCGTGGATGTGGATGTAGTTGTGGCGCACGGCATCGCGAGCCTCAGCCGATAGGAGGTAGTCGTCGACAAAAGGCTTGGTGGTCTCGCTGGCAAATTTCATCATCATGCCTGCCGGCGAGTCGGTATTCATATTGGCATTCTCACGAGTGATGTCGTTGTTCTTGGCTTCGATGATTTCATGGAACATGTCGCGGGTCTTTGCCTTGCGGGCAATGCTGCGCTGGTCGCGATAAGCAATATAACGCTTTGCAACTTCCTTGCGGGGACTTTGCATAAGCTCAAGCTCGACTCTATCCTGAATTTCTTCGACAGTCATGCGCTCTGAGCCGTATGCACCTATGCGGTCGGCGATTTTCTGTATGAGGGCTTCGTCTTCGCCAAGCTCGGTGGTGAGCATCGCCTTACGGATTGCCGCTTTGATTTTCTCTTCGTTGTATCCGACCACGCGGCCGTCGCGCTTAACTACTACTTGTATCATTATTGTTGATGAGTGATGATTACGTTTTAGGGAGGATGATATTGTTTTTTATTGACGATGCAAAGCTACACATTCTTTCCTAAACAGGCAAACAAATCAACAATAAATTTTCACAAAGATTTTCGTTTTGGAAAACTTTCGAAGGTTATCAATATATTTAACGCACTGTGTGTCTGTTGCTTAATGTTTTGAATTGGAAAACTTTGATTAAAAATCGTTCACCCCAGTTGCAAATAAGAGGAAATAGCACTATCTTGCATCCTTCTCTTCGGGAAGTGCGGACGCAATAGCGTCGTATGACTGCTTCATCAGCGAAGCGAGTTCATGACGTCCGCTTTCAGGAGCATAAATCGGCGCATGGACTGTAAGCCTGATAACTCCGGGGCGCGGGAGAATGGCGCTTCGGGGCATTACCTTGTATGCGCCGTCGATAGTTATAGGTACAACCGGCAAGCCGAACTCCATGGCAAGCGCATAGGCGCCTCTGCGGAACGCGTGCATACGACCGTCGAGAGTGCGCGCCCCTTCCGGGAATACAACCACCGACATTCCTCCGGCAAGACGCTTCTCTGCCGTTGACATTGTCTCTCGAACTGCTCTCGGGCTGCTGTTGTCAACGTAAATATGCCCGGACACACGGCAGGCCCAGCCGACCAAAGGGATGCTTCCGAGCCCTTTCTTCATCATCCACCTGAAATTATGACCCAAATATCCGTAGATAGCGAAAATGTCGTATGCACCCTGATGATTGGCAACGAATACATACGAAGTGCGACGGCTGATATTCTCGCGCCCCGAAACCTTCACTCTGACGAAGGTCAGCCAGCAGAAAATGCGAGCCCAGATACAACCGGGCCAATAGCCCATGGTGCGGCTGAACCCGAGCATACTGCCAAAGGCTGTGAGAACTGCGGCAATAATAGTGACCACGAGCAAGAGGGGGACGGCGATAAGAGCCTGATATATACGATACAGTACCATGAGAAATGACATGAGCTTTTATATAGACGATGCAAATTTAGCGAAAATTTCGTGTATGTAAGTAAATTTGTGTAATTTTGCAGTCAGATTATTAAAAAACACACCTTGCAATTATGAAATTACTTGAAGGAAAAACCGCCCTTATCACAGGCGCAGCCCGTGGCATCGGCAAAGCAATAGCCCTCCGTTTTGCTCAGGAAGGAGCAAATATAGCATTCACCGATCTTGTAATAGATGAGAACGGCAAAGCCACTGAAGAGGAAATATCAGCACTGGGCGTAAATGTAAAAGGTTACGCGTCCAATGCAGCCGACTTCAATCAGACAAAAGAAGTGGTAGAGCAGGTGCACAAGGATTTCGGCAGCATTGACATCCTCGTAAACAATGCCGGCATCACAAAGGACGGCCTCATGATGCGCATGACAGAAGGTCAGTGGGACGCTGTGATTGCAGTAAACCTCAAGAGTGCATTCAACTTTATCAATTCCGTTCTGCCTGTAATGCTCCGTCAGCGCAGCGGCTCCATTATCAACATGGCCTCTGTAGTGGGCGTACACGGCAATGCAGGCCAGTCGAACTATGCAGCTTCAAAGGCAGGCCTCATTGCTCTTGCAAAGAGTATCGCACAGGAAGTGGGTTCCCGCGGCATCCGTGCCAACGCTATCGCTCCCGGCTTCATCGAGACTGCCATGACCGCAGCTCTTCCTGATGCAGTTCGTGAAGAATGGTGCAAGAAAATTCCTCTTCGTCGCGGTGGTAAAGCAGAGGATATCGCCGACGTGGCAACATTCCTTGCTTCAGACCTCTCAAGCTATGTAACCGGCCAGGTTATCCAGGTCGACGGCGGTATGAACATGTAATAATAACCGACTTTAATTATTCTACAAGTCCGCATCCTTTTCGGGGTGCGGACTTTTTTTGTGTTAAATCGTTGAAAACAAGTGCTAAGAATCGATAAGAGGCTAACTTTAGCGCTTGTGACGTTGTTATTTTTATAAATACCCGATAATTCGTTCGTGAAAATTGAAAAATCCAACAGGTATAATTGATATGATTTGCAAATAAAGCCGCGCAAAAGTGCGATTGCAAACTTAAATCGCATAATTTGACTTTGAAGTCAAATCCTGAACATGCGGTTTATGACAATTGTAGTCTTGATGTTTGTAAATTCGACACATGTAATTTATGCAGAGTTCCAAATTGCGAATATCTATAAGCAATAGGGTAGGCCATCGCAATATCCGACAAAGGCTGTTTCAAAAACCAAAAACCGCACAAATATAATTCTGTACAATTATTAACAATCAATACAACACACTGAAATCCAATTTATAGCACTAATAATATAAAGTAATGATATAAATATATCCAACACATCCAAGATATTTATTGAAATCTAAAGTAAGAGGGTGTTTCATAACAATTGTTAAGAGTAACAAGCAAAAATGCCTCTGCTAAAGGAGAGGACATTTCTAA
>VSPE01000035.1 GCA_009775225.1 Muribaculaceae bacterium
ACCCCGACACCCCTGAAGGCGCTATCGCCGCATCGGCTCTCACCGTACCCGGCGCAGCCACCGTCGACGGCTACACAATCACAATAGCCCAGGGTGCAGGCGCCTCCGCTCCCGTATATAACGCCGGCACATCGGCAGTACGCCTCTACGCCGCCAACACCATATCGGTAGCAGGCAGCGGCCTCACATCCATCACCTTCAACCTCGCCAGCGACGCCCACTTCCGCTACACCACCGTAGAGTGCAGCACCGGCGCTATCACCCCCGCCCAGGCCAAGGGAGACACCTCCTTCACATGGGTAGGCAACGCATCGGAAGTTACCTTCACCGTAGGCGAGCAGGCCACCCTCGGCGACGACGGCGAAAGCAAGAAAGGCCAAATCCGCTTCACCTCTCTCTCTATCAACTAATCCCCACTGTCTCTTAACAGAATTATGAAAAGCATCAAATCATATATCCTCGGCCTCGCAGCCATGTCTGCGCTGACAGTGGGATTCTCCGCCTGTCAGGACGACATCGACGCGCCCGTCGTCGAAGTACCCCAGACCGACCTGGTGGCAAATACCACCATTCTCGAACTCAAGGAGCGTTTCTGGGACGAAGCAACCAACTACGCCACCACTATCGAAGACGCCGACGACCCCGAACGCCGCTTCATCATCGAAGGTACCGTGATTTCATCCGACGAAGAAGGCAACATCTTCAAGAGCCTCGTAATCCAGGATAAGACCGCAGCACTCGCCTTCTCGATTGACAGCTACAACCTCTACCTCAACTACCGCCCCGGCCAGAAAGTGGTTATGGACGTCACCGGCCAGGAAATAGGCAAGTACGCCGGCCTCCAGCAGATGGGCCGCAAATCGTGGTACAGCAACGGCAGCACATGGCAGGTATCGTTCATGTCGCTCGCCCGCTTCGAGACATTCACCGAGCTTAGCGGCCTGCCCGAAGTTGCCGACATCGACACAATGACGGTGAACACCTTCTCCGAAATCACACAGGCAGCCCAGTCGGCCGACGGCATACGCAAATGGCAGAGCCGCCTCGTGCGCTTCCGCAACGTTTACTTCGAAGAAGGCGGCAAGCGCAAGTTCTCGGTATGGCACACCAAGGAGAACGACGAGCAGAACACCAACCTCGTAGACCGCCAGGGCGGCACAATGATTGTGCGTACCTCGGGCTACTGCACATTCTTCAACCAGACCCTCCCCGTAGGCAACATCGACCTCGTAGGTATCCTGAGCTACTACAACGGCACATGGCAGATTATGATGCTCGACGGCGAAGGTGTGCTCCCCGCAGGCGAAATCAAAGGCACCGAAGAGAACCCCTACTCCGTGACAGAAGCTATTCAGGAAATAAACTCCGGCATAGCATCCAAGAGCTGGGTAAAGGGCTACATCGTAGGTACACTCCAGCCCGAAGTCACCGAAGTGACATCTAACTCCGACATCGACTGGGACGCTCCCTTCATCCTGAGCAACAACATCATCATCGCTCCCTCGGCCACAACTGCCGACTACACCCAGTGCATGGTGGTGCGCCTGCCCTCGCAGTCCACTTTCCAGCAGTATGGCAACCTTGTGAACAATCCCTCTAATCTCGGTAAGGAAATCAAGGTTCTCGGCGACCTCGCCACCGACTTCGGCATGGCCGGCGTAACAAACAACGGCGGTACCGACAAAGACTTCGCTATCGAAGGCGTTACTCCCGAACCCACTCCCGTAGAACCCGGCTCCGGCGTGACCGTAATGGCCACCGACATGACCGTACCCGGCACTACCACCGCCGGCTCATACTCTATCACTGTAAACCAGGGCAGCGGCGCCACAGCTCCCGCACAACACGCTTCCACATCGGCAGTACGCCTCTACAACGGCAACACTATCAGCTTTGCAGGCGCAGGCCTTACTTCTATCAAGTTCGTCCTCGCCAAGGATGCCGGCTTCCGCTACACCACCGTACAGTGCTCCACCGGCTCGATTTCGCCCGCTCAGGCTGAAGGCGACACCGAGTTCACATGGGTAGGCGACGCCTCCGAAGTGACATTCACTGTCGATGCCGACGCAACTCTCGGCTCAGACGGCCCCGAAAAACGCGGCCAAATCCGCTTCACTCAGATTGACATCAACGGCGGCGGCAACGGTGGCGGCGACACCCCCAATCCCCCCACTCCTCCCATCGGCAGCGGCGACGGCGCTTCTATCCTCGCCACAGCACTCACAGTGCCCGGCTCGACAACAATCAACGGCTACGTGATTACAGCCGACAAGGGCAGCGGCGCTACAGCTCCCGCGCAGCACGCCGCAACGGAGGCAGTGCGCCTCTACAACGGCAACACCCTCACGGTTGCAGGCACAGGCCTCAAGTCTATCAAGTTCGTCCTCGCCAAAGATGCCGGCTTCCGCTACACAACCGTACAGTGCTCCACCGGCTCGATTTCGCCCGCTCAGGCTGAAGGCGACACCGAGTTCACATGGGTAGGCGACGCCTCCGAAGTGACATTCACTGTCGATGCCGACGCAACTCTCGGCTCAGACGGCCCCGAAAAACGCGGCCAAATCCGCTTCACTCAGATTGACATCAACGGCGGCGGCAACGGCGGCAACACTCCCGATACTCCCGACACCCCCGACGTACCCGGAGCCGACGTGACCATTGAAGCCAAATCGCTCACCGTGCCCGGCAGCACCACAATAAGCGGCTACACTATCGTGGCCGACAAAGCAAACGGTGCCACAGCTCCAGCACAGCACGCCGCAACGGAGGCAGTACGCCTCTACAACGGCAACACCCTCAGCATCTCGGGCGGCACAATGACAGCAATCACCTTCACCCTTGCCAAAGACGCCGGCTTCCGCTACACCACCGTGCAGTGCTCCACCGGCTCGATTTCGCCCGCTCAGGCAGAAGGCGACACCTCATTCACATGGGTAGGCAACGCCTCCGAAGTGACATTCACTGTCGATGCCGACGCAACTCTCGGCTCAGACGGCCCCGAAAAACGCGGCCAAATCCGCTTTACTCAGATTGGCATCACTGCCGCCAGGTAAGCCCACAGCAACACTTAGCACACAAAGGCGCTACCCCTCGAGGTCGCGCCTTTGCTTTTCACCTGCATATATTTCTGCCGACTATCAGGCTTGGTTCCAGGCGATTAAAACAATTAAAAACAATTATTTTTTATTTCCCGCGGAAAAGCGTATCTTTGCAGGAGAAAACACAACCAAAAATTTATCACCGATTATGAATCGCAAATTATGCTATGTGCTGGCACTCGGCTTTGCTCTGTCGCTCACATCATGCGGCAAAAAGCTCGGTCAATTCAGCTCCGACTATTTTAGTGTTAATCCCAACCCGCTCGAAGTGGTGGGCGTCAATGTACCCGCTCGCGTGAGCGCCAAAATTCCCGCAAAATTCTTTGTAAAGAACGCCGAAGTAACCGTAACACCCACCCTCGTATATGCCGACGGCGAAGCTGCTTCGCAGGCCTACACCTTCCAGGGCGAGAAAGTACGCGGCAACAACCCCGTAATCTCGTATGAATTCGGCGGCACCCAGACCATACCCGTAAACTTCGCTTACCAGCCCGAAATGGCCAAGAGCGAACTCTACCTCGACTTCAACGTAGTTCAGGGAGGCAAGACCTACACCCTTCCCCGCGTGAAAGTGGCCGACGGCGTGATTGCTACTGCAGCTATGGCCAACGCCGCAGGCGTGACTCCCGCACTCGCTGCCGACGCCTTCCAGCGCATCATCAACGAGAAGTATGCAGCCGACATCATGTTCCTTATCAACCAGGCCAACATCCGCGCCGGACAGCTCAACACCGACGCCATGCAGGAACTACGCAAGGAAATCAAGGCTGCCGCAGAAGCTCCCAACCTCGAGCTTGAAGAAATCAACATCTCCTCGTATGCCTCGCCCGACGGCGGTGTGAAACTCAACACCACTCTTGCCGAAAACCGCGAGAAGAACACCAAGGCATACATGACCAACCAGCTCAAGAAGGACAAAATCACAGAGTTCGGCGAACTCACCGCTCAGTTCACCGCACAGGACTGGGAAGGCTTCCAGAAACTCGTTTCGCAGAGCAACATCCAGGATAAAGACCTTATCCTCAGCGTTCTCTCCATGTACAAAGACCCCGAGCAGCGCGAACGCGAAATCCGCAACCTCTCTTCGGTATTCGAGCAGCTCGCCGACCAAATCCTGCCACAGCTCCGCTACTCGCGCATCACAGCTTCGGTCAACGTAATCGGCAAGAGCGACCAGGAAATCAAAGACCTATTCGCTTCCGACCCCTCCAAGCTCAACGTTGAAGAAATTCTCTACTGCGCCACACTCACCGACGACAACGCTCAGCGCCTCAAAATCTACGACACCGCCGCTCGTCTCTATCCCAACGACTACCGCACATGGAACGACCTCGGCATGGCTCAGTACATCGACGGCGACTTCAAGGCCGCTAAATCGTCGTTCGCTAAGGCTGCCTCTATGGGCAACAATCCCGAACCCCAGATGAACCTCGGTCTCATCGAAATGATTGACGGCAACTACACAAAGGCCAACCAGTACTTCGGCTCGGCTGCCGGTGTGAAGGAACTCGGCGACGCCCTCGGTGTTTACTACCTCAAGCAGGGCGACAACGCCGCTGCCGTAAAAGCCTTCGGCGACACCAAGAGCAACAACGCCGCTCTCGCACAAATCCTCACCAAGGACTACAGCAAGGCTAAATCGACCCTCGCCGCAATCGACGCCCCCGACGCCAACACTTACTACCTCATGGCTGTTCTCGGTGCACGCACCAACAACGAGTCGATGCTCACCACCAACCTCCGTCAGGCTGTTCGCCTCGACTCTTCGCTGGCCAAGAAAGCCGTCGATGACCTCGAGTTCGCAAACTACAACCTCTCGAAGGCTCTCAACTAAACAATAGCCTGCAAACTCATACCTCAGCCTCGCGACCACCCAAGCCGCGGGGCTTTTTTTCTTCTCTCCGAAGTCCCAAACAATTAAATCAATTATTAATTTTTCGGGGTGATTTCCAAACAATTAAAACAAGGAAAACCAATTTTATTTTTTATTTATAATTTCTTATTTCGGCGGCATTAGCCGCCGAAAGGCCGCTGGCCTAAGATACCAATAACTCGCCCGTTAGTCGTATTTTTGGGAGATAATATGTGATAAGATGCAAAAAAATGCGTAACTTTGAAAAAAATTTGCGCAAACAATACAATGCTTACACGCATAACCACCATAATCACAGTTATATTTCTTGCTCTCACATCGTCTGTGACAGCCTTGGGCCAACAAGAGTTCAAGCGCAAGCTCGAGCAGGTGACTTTCGTGCCAAAAGGCGCTTACGTTACAGGCATCAGCGTAAACTACTCCCAGTCCGACCAGAACAAATACCAGTTCCTCATATTTGAGAACCTCAGCGGCGACACCTACGAATTTAAGGTAAGCCCCACGCTGATGTACTGCTTCAAAGACAACCTCACCGCCGGCGGACGCTTCTCCTACGCGCGTCAGCGCACCCGCCTCAACTCTGCCGACATAGTACTCGGAGCCGACACCGAGTATAATATCGACGACCTATACAGCGTGAGCCACAACTACATAGGCTCGGCCCTCTTCCGCACATATCTAAGCCTCGGCCGCAGCACACGCTTCGGCATATTCAACGAAGTGCAGGTGCAGGTAGGCGGTGGCCAGTCGAAACTCGTATCCGGCTCGGGCAACTCCATTACCGGCACCTACGAGCGTAATTTCCAGTTCAATGTAGGCCTTGCACCGGGCCTGTCGGTATTCCTGTCGAACTACTCGGCAATAGAAGTGAACGTGGGCGTACTCGGCTTCAACTACAACGACACTCGCTCGATATCCGACCAGATATACCACGCGCACCGCCAGACCCGCAAAGCCAACTTTAAAGTAAACCTCTTTTCAATCACCTTCGGCGTGATGTTCTATATATAGTCGATATGGCCCGTATAACCACACTCATCATAGCGGCACTGACAGCCCTGCTCCTGGGCAACGCAGCCTCGGCCCAGACGATAGTACGCAAGAAAGACCGCACGCCCGTCGACTCGATAGAGCAGGTAGTAATCGCCGGCGACACCGTCAACGTGGTTCTGCCGCAGAAGAATCTCGGACGCTTCGACCGCGGGCTGTTCAACTACATCTTCATCCCCAAAGGCAAATGGGCCTTCGGCATCACAGCATCGTACGGCGAGCTCCGCACCGAAGACGTGCAGGTGCTATCGCTCCTCAAAGACCTCGACTTCGAGGGCAAGATGTACTCCATAAAGCCTACCGTGGCATATTTCTTCGCCCACAACCAGTCGGTGGGCCTCAAATTCGACTACAACCGTGGCGTGGCCGACCTGGCCAACTTCGGCATAGACTTCGACGAAGACCTCAGCTTCTCAATCCGCGACGTAAGCTACTACCAGCAGAGCTTCTCGGCAGGCGTATTCTACCGCGCCTACGTGGGCCTCGACGCCAACGGCCGATTTGGCGTATTCAACGAAACCGACCTCTCTTTCGGCAGCGGTTCCTCGCGCTTCCGCCGCATATACAACGGCGAGCCTAAAGACACCCGCACAATAGTCACTCAGGGCGCTCTAAACTTCAGCCCGGGCGTGTGCGTGTTCCTCCAGGAAAACGTCGGTTTCCAGGTTTCGTTCGGCGTATTCGGCCTCAAATGGCGCAAAGAGAGCCAGACTACCGACGGCGTATACGAAGGCTCAAGAGCAACTTCGGGCGCCAACTTCCGCTTCAACATCTTCAACATCAACTTCGGCCTTATGGTCGTGATTTGACACCGCTATGACACGCCTGACTTCACTGCTTCCTCTGCTCCTCACCATACTGTGCCTTGCGGCTGCATCGTGCATACACAACGACATCCCCTACCCCCGCATACAGGCAAACATTCTGTCGTTCACCGTCAAAGGCCAGGACGGCGCTCCTGTTATCGACTCGGTGACCCGCACCGTCACCGTACCCTTCCCCGAGGACGCCGACCTCTACAACGTGTCAGTGACAGGCTACTCCCTCACCCCCGGCTCGCACTTCGTGGACGACCCCTTCAACAAGAGCATCGACCTCTCCACGCCTCTGCCCGTGTATATACACCTCTATCAGGACTGGCTATGGACTATCATCGCCCGTCAGGATATAGAGCGCTACTTCGAGGTGGAAGGCCAGATGGGCGAAAGCACTATCGACGTGCCGGGCCGACGCGTGGTGGTGACCGTGCGCTCTACCGCCGACCTCGCCGCTATCGTGATATCACGCATAAAACTCGGCCCCAAAGGCTCGACAATGACACCCGAGCTAACTTCCGGCAGCACTTTCGACGGCCGCACGCCGTTTAATATAGAAATCACCAACTACGGCCACACCGAAACATGGAGCGTGTACGTGCTCCGGATGGCAGAGGCCGTGAAAACAGTAAGCGCCGACGGCTGGACGCGCGTGGCATGGGTGAAAGGCCAGGCCGAGGCTGGAGCTGACAACGGCGTGGAATACCGCCTCAAAGGCTCTGAGGAATGGACTCGCGTACCCGCCGAAGACATCACATCTGTAAGCGGAACATTTACCGCCTGCATCAAGCACCTCTCGCCCGCCAGCACCTACGAAGCCCGCGCCTACTCCGGCGAAGACTTCGGCGAAATCATAGGCTTCACCACCGGTACAGAAGTGCAGCTCCCCAACTCCGACTTCGAATACTGGTGGCTCGACAAGAAGGTATGGTGTCCATGGCAGGAAGGGCACGACGCATTCTGGGGCACAGGAAATCCGGGAGCGGCAACCCTGGGGCAGTCCAACGTATATCCCTCCGAAGACACTCCATCCGGCTCGGGCTACGCCGCCTGTCTCGAAACGCGCTTCGTGGGCATAGGCACGCTCGGCAAACTTGCCGCAGGCAGCGTGTTCGCAGGCTACTTCGTCCGCACCGACGGCACAAACGGCATCCTCAGCATGGGCCGCCCGTTCGCCGAACGCCCCACAAGGCTCCGCGGACGCTTCAAATACACCGGGGCAACTATCAACTACGCAGACAAGGCTTCGGAATTCCAGGCCATGCTCGGTGAGCCTGACACCTGCATTGTGTGGATGGCACTGGTAGACAGCGCCGAGCCGATAGAAATCCGCACAAACCCGGCCAACCGCGCCCTGTTCGACCCCGATGCCGACTACTGCATAGCATACGGCAAAATGGAACAGGCGCAGCCGGTAAACTCGTATATACCCTTCGACTTCACGCTCGAATACAAGTCGACATCGCGCGTGCCGCGCTACATCCTCGTCACGGCATCCTCGAGCAAATACGGCGACTATTTCACCGGCGGCACAGGCGCCGTACTCTACATCGACGACCTCGTGCTCGAATACGACTACTAAACACTCACTATCACTTATTGCCAAACAATTAAAACTATTAAAAACAATTATTATTGATTTAAATCAATTTAATTGATTGAGATAAAACCGATAAAAAAACAATTGTTTCTAAATTGTTTTAATTGTTTGGAACTTAAGAAAAAAGGAGCAGGGAGAAAAGAAAAGTCCGTGCCACCTATCTGCAGGCGACACGGACACATCAAATATATGACAATTTTACACGTAGTATGATTATTCCAGGGCTTCGGTATAGTCCATGCCCATGTAGTGTTCGCGAGGATGGTCGCAGGCAGGACATTCAGCCGGAGGCTCGGTGCCCTTGTATTCGTAGCCGCACACAAGGCACTTCCACGTAATTTCGTGGTCGCGTTTCCACACCGTGCCCTCCTCTACCTGACGCAGATAGTGAAGGAAGCGATGGCGGTGCTGTTCCTCAATATCGGCGATAGCAAGGAAATGCTCGGCGATATCGTCAAAGCCCTCCTCCTTGGCCACCACGGCAAACTTGCGGTACATCTCAGTACCTTCGGTAAGCTCTTCCTGTGCGGCAGTCTCGAGGTTCTGTGCGGTAGTGCCGATTATGCCTGCGTCCACATCGAGAGTCACAGGCAGCGAACCGCCTTCAAGATATTTGAAGTATACCTTGGCATGGCGCAGCTCATTGTTCGCAGTCTCGGTGAACACTTGCTGTATCGGAAAATATTTTTCTTTCTCAGCCTGAGAGGCATAGAATATATACCGGCTGTAGGCTGCCGATTCGGCCATATAGGAAATCACCAGGTTTTTCTCAGTCCGGGTGCCCTTTATACTTTTCTTAGAGGTCATGATGAGAGGTATTTCAGATTGTGTAGTTTATTTGATTTTGCATAATAAACACCTCCTGCGCCTCCAATGTTCAGCTCTCGAAATCTTTTTCTATGAAGCGGGCCACGGCATCGGTGTAGTTAGGCTCTATCACCACATGGGCGGCCTCCTTCACCTCAGGCAGCGCATTTCCCACAGCCACAGCCATATCGGCTACCTCAAACATCGGCAAATCGTTAAGGCTATCGCCGAACACCACGAGCCTGTCGGCGCCGCAACTTTCTTTGAGCGACTGCACGGCGGTGGCCTTGCTCACCCCCGGCGGGAATATCTCGAGATTATACACATGAGGGTTGAAAATATCGGGATAGCAGCACACCGAACACTCGCTGTGCTGGCGGAAAGCCTCGGCTGCGCGGCGCACAGGCTCCTCCGGCCCCATGCCGTAGAAGAGCATGGAGCGGTGTAGCGCGCGTGGCGGAGCCGGCGTGCCGAGGTGAAAGCGCTTCAGGGACAGATTGCAGCGCTCTAACCAGAAGCTCTCTTCGGCCTTGTTCAGCACAGGCGCGCCGTGGTATACATCGAGAGTGGCGCCATCGTCGGCCATTACATACACAAAGGGGTGCACGCCGCAACGCCGGCATATATCGAGGGCGCCTGCCACATCGGCCGAGGGCACGAAGTGCGCGTGAGAGAAGCAGGCGTCGGCACGCTCCCAGCGCGCGCAACCCGTCATCACTATAGCCGGAGCATTTGTGCTAATGCCAGCCAGAAGAGGCACCACCGTAGCCGGAGTGCGCGCCGTAGCCACGGTGACAAGGGCGCCGCGGACGCTCAGTTCATCGATAATGGAGGCCGAACGCTGCGATATGCGGCTGTCGGTGCCCAGCAGAGTGCCGTCGAGGTCACTTATGTAGATAGTCTTTTGCTTCAATGTGTCGAAGAGTATATATCGTTAATCACCAGATATGCCAGCCGCAGCCCGAATACAGCCGTGGCGTGAGCGAACGTGCCATTCACGCCCTTGGGGCCGTCGGCGGCCTGCGGCAGCGTCTCGGGGCTGTACACGCACTTGAATTTGCGCTTGGGGAAAACGCCCGAACGGCGGAAGCGCGTGCGCAGTGCGCGTGCCAGCGGGCAGCCGTCCACCTTCCAGAACTCAGCCACGGCAATGGCGCCGGGGTCGAGCTTGCGGGCCGCGCCCATCGACGAGAAGAAAGCGTGGCGAGGCGCGGTGGTCGGGTCGGTGCAGCGGAGTATGAGGTCGGCCTTGTCGGCAAGCGAGTCTATGGCATCTATCACATAGTCGTAGCTCTCGATGTCGAAATCGGCACCCGTATCGGGAGTGTATCGGCCCTGCACAGCCTCAACCGTGGCGGCGGGATTGATGTCGGCGATGCGAGCGGCAAGGACATCCACTTTTGGCAGACCTATTGTCGACACTGCGGCAGGGAGCTGGCGGTTTATGTTCGAAGGCGCCACGGTGTCGCTGTCGACGAGCGTTATATGTCCCACCGCCGAGCGTGCTAACGCTTCCACGAACCACGAACCCACGCCGCCGGTGCCGAACACCAGAACGCGTGTGGCCGCGAGCACATCCATCATGGCGCCGCCGGCAAGCAGGCGTTCGCGGCCGAAGTATTCATTTTGCTCTGTCATAGACTGCAAATTTACTGATTTTTTTTAACACTCTCTAATCAAAACGGGCGCCCGCCAGAGCAGACACCCGTAAAATCCTAATCTTATTCCATGTGTGGCTTATGAGCCGAGGTAGCTCTTCAGCAGTCGGCTCTTCTGACCCTTGAGGCGGCGTATGGCCTTCTCCTTGATTTGACGCACACGCTCACGTGTGAGGTCGAACTTGGCGCCGATTTCCTCGAGAGTCATCTCCTGGCAACCGATGCCAAAGAACATCTTGAGGATTTCGCGCTCGCGCTCGTGGAGCTGGCGGAGAGCACGTTCCACTTCGTTGGACAACGACTCCTGGTTCAGGGCAGCGTCGGCCATAGGACTGTCGTCGTTAGTGAGCACGTCGAGAAGGCTGTTGTCCTCGCCTTCCACAAAGGGAGCGTCAACCGAGATATGACGGCCCGACACCTTGAGCGTGTCGGCAATCTTCTCAACAGGAACGTCGAGAGTCTCGGCGAGTTCCTCGGGCGACGGACGGCGCTCGTTCTCCTGCTCGAACTTCGACAGAGCCTTGCCGATTTTGTTGAGCGAACCCACCTGATTGAGGGGGAGGCGCACTATACGGCTTTGCTCAGCCAAAGCCTGGAGTATCGACTGGCGTATCCACCACACGGCATAAGAGATAAACTTGAAACCGCGTGTCTCATCGAACTTGCGTGCAGCCTTAATCAGGCCAAGATTTCCTTCGTTGATAAGGTCGGGGAGCGACAGTCCCTGATTTTGGTACTGTTTTGCCACCGATACCACGAAACGTAGATTTGCACGGGTCAGTTTTTCGAGAGCTGCTTCGTCACCCTGGCGAATGCGCTGTGCGAGTTCAACCTCCTCTTCTACAGAGATAAGCTCTTCGCGGCCTATTTCCTGAAGATATTTGTCGAGCGAGGCGCTTTCACGATTAGTAATTGATTTGGTGATTTTTAGTTGTCTCATCTTATCTGTTTGATACCGTTAGAGATGCAATTAGCGTGCAAAGTTACAAATAATCTGCGAACACGCAAAATCCGCAGCATTAGAATTAACGGAAGTTCGGCCCGAATGGTGTACTTAAGTACGTTTTTTTATGATTTTTTTTGTTCCTTGCTCTTTTATAACTCTATATTCTTGGCATTTCACGCGATAATAGCTAATTTTGCACTCGGAAAAAGCAGATTAAGATGGCAAAACTACAACTTTACATCAATAAATCGCTGCGCGGTTACAAAAACCTTGTCAATATAAACCCCGAGGACTCGACAAGCCGTCATATACACGACTATCGCCATGCCCTCGAGGCAATTGTGTACGACCATACCCGCTCTAATGTATTCTTTCTCATCACTTATCTTGAGGAAGGCATCATGCTGTCGGTACTCCGTACGGTAGCCGCATCCGACTCCGACGACCATATCGCCGCCACTATCTTTGTGCCCGACGCAATGCCGGTCTCTGCCGATGAACTCACCTCTATCTGCGACTGCATCGCCGACGCTCTCCCCGACGACGGCCGCGACTTATCTGCCGAAGCTGTTGCAGACCTGCGCCGTCTGTTCGCCAAAGACTATCCTATGGCCGACGACTCGTCCGTGCGCATGCCCTCATCGGGCCGAAACTATGCTTTCGCCCTCTACTCCGGCCAATACCCCTCGCTGCAGCACTTCTTCCGCAAGCGCTTCCTCGTACCCGGAGCACATTCCTACGCAGGCCTGCTCCTTATTGAAAACGCCAAAGGCGCCGAGGGTACCGCCAATCTGTCGTGTGTCTCGCTGCCCGACACCGCCATACTCATTCCAGGCAAGCCATCGCGCGAGGGCTTCACGCCACACATAGCGGGAAAACCCTTCGAGAAACCGCTCCTATGGCCCGCCGGCTCCGAGCTGGAAATACAATGGCGCCGCACGGGCTTCAGCTCCGTAAACCGTATCGTAGCGCCCTGCGCCGGCGAGAGCGTGACCGACACTCCCGACACCTCCTTGGCCCGCAAGACAATATCGTCCTCCTCGTTCTATATCACCGAGCAAGGCACTCATCGCTCTGTAGGCTCGTTCATGATTAAGGTAAACGGCATCGACATCGACGAACCGCAATCGTTTACCTACGCCGACCTGCACAATGCCAAAGTGGAAATCAGCTCGCCGGGATACTTCGCATTCTCAGGGCGCTTCGACCTCGCTTCAAGCACCCACGCCCTGGTACAGATGAAGCAACTACACCGTACATACCGCTTCGACCTGCCACTCAACACTCCCGACCCGGTAGAGGCTATCCGCATATACCTCAAGACCACGAAACCTATCACCCAATGCCCTATAGATGGCTACGAGGTGACAGGCGACGGCATCGTGGAAGGCGCAGGCGTGAGCAACAGCATGGTATACGTAGGCGGCCACAGCCGCCGCATAATACGCTACGCCATAGCAGGCAGCCTGGCGGCTCTGCTCCTTGGCTTCTTACTGGGTTGGCTCACATTCCGCTCCATCGACAAAGGCCCGCACACAGCTCCCGTGGCAGTGGAGACGGCAGCACCCGAACCCACAATACCACAGACTCCCGAGCCGGTGACCGAACCGGAAGAAGAGCCGGAAATCGCCGTGCCCGAGCCGACAGACTACACCGCAGCAGTAGCTTATCTCGACGAAAACAAAATCTGGGCACGCGCCGACATGGAAACCATACCCGGACTCGAAGGCCTATACGACGACATCAACAACTATAATTTCGACCGCATACTTACTTATTGGGCACCCCTGCTCGAAGGGTCGGCCAACTTCCGCACTGTGGCAAAGGCCGTGGCCGGCGCCCCCGGAAAACGCGACCCGCACACAGGAGACCACAATCCTACTTACATAACCGCCGGCGACGAAGCAATACGCTGGCGCTCATACACCTACTGGGTAGACCCCTGACCATGAATTTCAAGTTAACACTCGCGGCCACAGCTGCCGCAATAACCTTCGGCGCATCGGCACAGTGTGCGTCGATAAGTGCGACCACACCCGACGGACGCTCCGTAAGGGTCACCGCAATCACTCCTTATATTATCCGCGTAGACAACACCGCACTCGGCGAGAAGCCCGCGCCCGTGCAATCGGTACTCGACCTAAGCCCCGCACAGGGCATTGCAACCGTCAACGCCGCAGGCACCGCACTGCACACAGCCGGAGGCATCACGGCCACAGTAGACTCCAAAGGCGTGCTCACCCTCGCCTCGCAGGCACCCGGCACATCGGTGGTAGACTACGGCATGCGCACCGCCCCCGACGGCACTCACACCCTCTCGCTCGGCACCACCGCCACAGGCTCGTTCTACGGCGCCGGCGAACGAGGACACTCATACCGACTCAACGGCGACACCCTGGTGATGTATAACCGCCAGAACTACGGCTACACAGGCTCAGACCCTCGCATCAGGCAGATGAACATAACAATGCCGCTGCTCCTCAACAGCAACGGCTACGCAATAGTATTCGACGACTACGCCGCAGCAACACTTGTGGCAGGCGCAGCGCTCCGCTACACCACCGAGAGCAGGAAACCCGTCACCTACTACTACGTGGCAGGCGTCGACGACATGGCAGGACTCACCTCAGAGCTTACCGAGCTTACAGGCCGCCAGCCCCTGCCACCGCTCTGGGCTTTGGGATACATAACTTCGAAATACGGATACCGCACCCAGAACGAGACTATAGGCACCGTCGACACCCTCAGGCAGCACGGCTACCCCCTGGACGGCATCGTGCTCGACCTTTACTGGTACGGCAAGGAGCAGGATATGGGACGCCTCGCATGGGAACCCTCGCAGTGGCCCGACCCAACAGCAATGCTCGGCAGCCTCGACAGCCTGGGCGTGAAGACCGTGACTATCTCGCAGCCCTACGTGCTCCGCAACGGCCGCGCCATCGACAACTACCGCGAGCTCGCTCCCAAAGGCATGTTCGTGGCCGACTCTACAGGCAAAGCGCCGCAGGAAGTGGTGATATGGGTAGGCGAAGGAGGCATGTTCGACGTTGCCAACCCCGATACCCGCCGCTGGCTCTCCGACCGCTACAAGGCCCTCACCGACATGGGTGTGGGTGGCTGGTGGGGCGACCTCGGCGAGCCTGAAGTGCACCCAGAGAGCGGACGCCACGCCAACGGTCTCACGGCTCGCGAATACCACAACAAATACGGCAACGACTGGAGCAGCATCATAAGCGAACTCTACGCCGAAAAATACCCCGACCGCCGATTGCTCACACTCATGCGCGGAGGCACCACAGGCCTCCAGCGCCACAGCGTATTCCCCTGGAGCACCGACGTATCGCGCTCGTGGGGCGGTCTTGAGCCACAGGTGCGCATCATGCTCAACTCGGGTCTCAGCGGCCTCGGATACATGAGTTCCGACCTCGGCGGCTTCGCTGTCGACGAGGCAAACCCCTATATGCCTGAGCTATACGTGCGCTGGGTGCAGAGCGGACTCTTCTCGCCCGTATTCCGCACACACGCGCAGCAGTACGCCGAGCCGTACCACTATCCGCAGTACGAAGAAATACTCAAGGCTATCGTGCGCGAGCGCTACCGCTGGCTCCCCTACAACTACACCCTCGCCTACGAGAACGCCGCCTTCGGCTGGCCGCTGGTGCGCCCGCTCGACTTCACAGGCAAGGCATCGGGCCGCTACGACAACATCTCCGACCAATATATGTGGGGCTCCGAAGTAATGGTGGCGCCCGTCATGACCGAAGGCGCAGTATCGCGCAAGGTGATATTCCCCGAAGGCTGCACATGGGTCGACTACTACGACCCTGCGCGCCGCTACGAAGGCGGCACAGAGCTGGCCGACTACCCCGCACCGCTCGACCATCTGCCCCTCTTCGTGCGTGAAGGCGCCTTCATACCCGCCGCCGACTACTCTATGGACAACACCGGCGACTACCGCGCCGACGACTTTACCGTCACCTACTACGCTGCACCTGTCGAAAGCCACTACACCCTCTACGACGACAACCGCATGTCGCCCCGCGCCCTTGCCGACAGCGAATACCGCCTCATCCACTTCACCGGCGAGATGAAAGACGGCATGGTGAACATCGCCATATCGCCCGAAGGAACATATCCCGGCGCTCCCGAAGTCGTAAAACTTCACTTCCGCATAGTACTTCCCGACGGAAGCGTACGCACCTTCGACGTGCAGCTTGAACCCGGCAAGGATACAAAAACTCAGACTCTGACCCTAAAACTCTGACACCAACATGTTCTCAGGAATAGTAGAAGAAGCCGCCACCATAGTGGCCGTTGAAAGAAACGACTCCAACGTAAACCTCACCGTACGCTGCTCTTTCGCCGACGAGCTGCACATCGACCAGTCGGTAGCGCACAACGGGGTGTGCCTCACCGTGGTAGACATCCGCCCCGACGGCACATACGTTGTCACAGCCATACACGAGACCCTCGAGCGCTCCAACATCGGCGACCTCAGGCCCGGCGACCTCATCAACCTCGAACGCTCCATGGTGATGAACGGACGCCTCGACGGGCACATCGTACAGGGCCACGTCGACACCACAGCCGTATGCACTGGCATAGAGGAAGCCGACGGCAGCCGCTACTTCGCTTTCCGCTACGATGTGTCGCCCGAAATGGCCGCCAAAGGATATATGACCGTGGAAAAAGGCTCGGTGACAGTAAACGGCGTAAGCCTCACCGTGTGCGACAGCACCCGCGACAGCTTCCGCGTGGCAATTATACCCTACACCTTCGAGCACACCAACTTCCGCACCATAGAGCAGGGCACGAAGGTAAACATTGAGTTCGACATCATAGGCAAGTACCTTGCCCGCATGATGGAGCTTAAAGACTGAGACGGCACTCCCGAACACCCTTCAGCACACTGATACACCGGCGCCCGTGGAGAAGCTCATGCAGTATGTATGGCAGCACCGCCTGTGGCTGCCGACCGACATGGTTACTACCGATGGCCGCAGAATAGAGGTCATCGACCCCGGACTGCTCAACTCCGACTCAGGCCCCGACTTCTTCAACGCAAAGATTAAAATCGACGGACGCCTCTGGGCCGGAAACGTCGAAATACACGTGCGCGCGTCCGACTGGCACAGCCACGGCCACGACAGCGACCCTGCATATCACTCGGTGGTGCTGCACGTGGTAGAGCAGGACGACACTCCCATACTCCGCCCCAACGGCGAGACAATACCGCAGGTAGTGATGCCATGTGCGGCCGACTTCGCCAATATCTACGACCGAATGGTGCGTGACCCGCTCTCTGAGCTGCCGTGCGCCCGCCACATTGTGGAGCTGGAGGGCATATACATAACCGACTGGCTCACACGCCTCGCCTTCGAGCGCCTCGGCGAAAAGGCCGACCGCATACTCGGCTACCTCGACCGTGCCGGAGGCGACTGGGGGCAGGCCGTATTCGTGGCGCTGGCACGCGCGCTCGGCTTCAGCACCAACAGCGACCCCTTCGAGCTGGTGGCCCTCGCCACACCGCTGCGCAAACTCATGCGCCACTGCGACTCCCTCACAAGCATCGAGGGTGCTCTCTTCGGTCAGGCCGGATTTCTCGACACTCTCACTCCCGATGCCGCAGCCGACCCCTATGTGCGCCGGCTGGTGGAGGAATACACCTTCATGGCTCACAAATACGAGCTGCAACGGCCGGCGGCCCTGGCTTGGAAAACGGGCAGAATGAGGCCGCACAACTTTCCACACCGCCGTCTCGCCACCCTCGCGGCAATGGTGGCCGACAATTTTTCAATAGGCTACAACATCACATCGGTAAGCGGCGTCGAAGAGGCAAGGCGACTCTTCGACATAGAGTTGTCGGGCTACTGGGCACACCGCTTCAACTTCGGCGAGCCTGCATGCCGCACCACAAAGGCTCTCAGCGACAGCTCCGTAAACATACTTCTCATCAACGTAGCCGCTCCGGTTCTCTACGCCTACGGTATACGCACGGGGCGCCCCGAGTCGTGCATGCTCGCCACAGAAATACTACAGGCATTGCCGCCCGAAGACAACAGCATCATACGCATATTCACTGCCACAGGCATCTCCTGCAACGATGCACTCACCTCGCAGGCCATGATACAGCTGCGCAACCAATATTGCCGCCCGCGCAAGTGTCTTTACTGTCGCATAGGGCATCGATATTTCGCTCAAAAAGCTATCCTTCGGCCCGTCTGAAAAGAAAAATTTGCATTTTATTGCCATATTTAATATCTTTGCATGTCTACCCACTTAAACAAGAAAGCAAAATGCAAAGAGCAATAATTTCTATTATCGCATTATGTGCGGCCATTTGGACGACGGCGCAGATTTCTTACACTCCTCCCGTAAAACTTACTTTCGATTCTCAAGAGTCGTTCGACCAATGGACTACAATCAACGTAAACCAGAACGTTGGTTTTGAATTTTCAGCCGAAAACGGCGCAGAGATTGCGCAGGACAAGACCGCGGCAATGGACAACCGGCTTATCTCGCCAGCCATCGAACTCGAAGAAGGCATTACCTACACGCTCACGCTGTATTGCATGCGCATCAGCACATTCTCCAGCGACAAAGCCGCTTTTTCGATTACTGCCGGCACCGAAGCTACGGCTGAAGGACAGAGCAAAGTACTATACTCCGAGTCTTCTTTTCAGTCGTCGTTATTCAAGGAAGTGACAACCCGCTTTACGCCGACGGCGAGCGGCACTTACTACCTCGGCCTGCACATGACCACCAAATCGTATAACGGAGGCTTCGCCGTGCAGTATCTCGACATACAGCCCGTGCTGCCCCTCCCCGGCGCTGTAACAGGTCTTGCCGTGGCAGCCGCGCCCGAAGGCGCGCAGGAAGCCCTTTTGAGCTGGACATGGCCCGAAAAGACGAACCTCGGAGGCACTCTCACTCAAATAGGAGGCGCATACATATATCGTGGCACATCGAGCTATTTCACCGCCAACGATGCTTCGCTCGTCGGCACATACACCACCGACGCCACTCCCGGCACCGAAGCCGTGTGGACTGACACCTCCGTGCCCGAACCCGGAAAATACTATTACCGCGTGGTGCCATTCAACGACAACGGCACCTCACCCGCGTCCACAACCGCCGTCCAGTCGCCCTGGCTCGGCAAAGATACAAGCGTAAGCGGAATATCGGGCGTGACGGCCACCGTGTCGCCCGAGTCGGAAACCACCGTACTGCTCACATTCAATCCACCCACAGGCTCCAACGGCGGCTACATCGACCTTGCCGACATAGCCTATAAAATCACCCGCACATCCGGCTCCGGCACAACCGCGACTCTCGAAGAGGCATGGCGCGGCGAACTGCCCTACGTCGACGCCACCATCCCCGGCCTCGACAGCTACACATACTCCGTATATTCCGTATACAACGGCTCCACAAGCTGGAGCGCGGCAAAATCCAACGCCGTAGTGACAGGCGGAACCGTACCTCTGCCCTACTCGCAGGATTTCTCGGCCTCCAGCTCGACCGCCCTCTTCACATTCTTCCACGGCGAGGGTGCAAGCCGCGACTGGAGCCGCAGCTCCAATGCCCTCAACTACTGGGGCAGCCCCGCCGACGCATGGGCCGTGCTGCCCAAATTCCACCTCGAGGCCGGTAAGGCCTACGAGCTGACTTTCACAGCTCGTGTAAACCGTGCAGCAAGTCCCAAAGAGCTTTACGTATACACCGGGACCGAGGCTTCCGCCGAAGGACTTCCCACGGAAGTGTTCCACGAAACCGTGTCAAGCACTTTTGCCGAGACGAAATCAGTCGTAATCAGCGTGGATACCGACGGCGACTACTGCATCGCCTTCCGATGCTACGGGCCCTCCGACAGCAACGACATCTACGTAGACGACATCACCTTGGCCGAAACAGTAATCACTCCCCTGCCCGTGAGCGAACTGACAGCCGAAGTAGCACCCGAAGGCGAGCTTGCTGTGACTCTGCGCTGGCTCAACCCATCGCGCACGACTACCGACAGCGAAATCACAGTCCTCGATAAAGTGGAAGTGCTCGCCGGAACCGACTCATATACCGTCGACGCTCCCGAGGCCGGCGCCGAGAGCAGCATCACAGTGCCCGTAGAAAGCGCAGGCACACATACCTTTACCGTAGTTCCCTACCTCAACGGCTACGCCGGAGCAGCCTCCGAAATCACCTCGGCATGGGCAGGCCCAGACACTCCGCTCGCGCCGGCAGACGTGGCTGTCGAAACCCGCGACACCGAGCGCATAATCACCTTCAGCCCTGTGACAGAAGGTGTAAACGGCGGCTATATCGACACCGAAGCCATGCGCTACTCCGTGAGCCGCAACGGCGAAACGCTTGCCGACGACCTCCACGAGCCTATTTTCACCGACACCGACGCCGACCTGCCTCTGGCAATGTACATCTATACTGTCAGCGCACATTGCGCAGGTCTCGAAAGCGAGCCGGCACAGTCCGAAGCCATTCAGCTCGGCGATGCCCTCACTCTTCCCTATAAGCCCGACTTCACCGATGCCGCCACATTCGACCTGTGGACTTTCAGCAAAACCGCAGGCGGCCTCAACACATGGAGCTACAACTCGTCCAACCAGGCCATAAGCACATCATCGGAAAGTGCATGGGCATATACTCCACCCTTTACGGCACATGAAGGCACCGCCAAAGTATCGTTCCAGGCAACATACACTATGGGCGCCCACATCGAACCCATCTCGGTATACCTGTGCACCGAAAACACTCCCGAAGCCAAGGCCGCTCCCGTGCTGCTTACCGAGTTCACTCCTACCGGGGTATATTATCCCTCCACTCAGGAGCATGTATTCGACGTGCCCGCTACCGGGAAATACTATATAGGCTACCTCTCCTCGCCTGACAACTGGGGTATCCGTCTGCACCAAAGCGACATAGAGCAGCTTACCGTCACCACCGGCGTCGACACCGTAAGCGCGGCCCGGGGCATTGCCGTCAACCCCGACGGCACCTTCACCGCCGACAGCGCCGGCACGCTCACGCTCTACTCTCTGTCGGGTGCTCCCGTATGGAGCGCAGCAACCGGCGGCGGCACACTGTGCCCCGACGTGCAGCCCGGCCTCTACATTGCCGTGTGGTACGGCACCGATGCCTCTGTAAACTCATTTAAATATCTCAGATAAGTCACATGAGAAAACTACATTCACTTATTTCGCTTGCACTCATCTCGGCGGCCACCGTGTCGGTGTCTGCCCGGATGCAGCTGCCGCGGAGCATGGCTCAGACCAAGGCTCCTCAGGAGAAATTCGCCCCGACAACCCGACTCAGCGCTCCGGCCCGCGCCAACAGCGCCCTGAAAGCCGACTTCACAATCGAGGGTGCCGACGCTCTCGCGCCGGTGTACTCAGATAACTTCGACTCCGGCATGGGCGCATGGCTGGCCGAACCCGCAGGCTCGGCTATCGAGTGGAGCACCAAACGCATCGCCGCAGCAGGCGAGCCTAAATCTTTCTCGGCTATTGACCCCGACGATGTCGCTTCGCTGTATGTGGAAGGGCCATATCAGACCTTTAAGCGCGGAGTTTCTACCCTTACCTCGGGCACTGTAAGAATACCCGAACGCGGGTCTCTTTCGATGTACGTAGGATATTCGCTGAATTACAACGACATGGCTTCGCTCGTTCTCTCTGTTTCCGACGATGACTTCGAGACCGAGGTGACTCTGTGGAACTCGCTCGAGCAGCAGGGCGACCGCGTATGGGCCTGGCGATATGTCTCCGCCGACCTCTCCGCTTTCGAGGGCAAGGAAGTGAAACTGCGCTTCACCTACGGCGCCGGCACAGGCGACAGCTTCGGCACAGGCGGATACATGGCCGACTTCGCTATCGACGGACTCGCTGTATCAGGCCTCAAGACCGTGGAGAGCGTGGATGTGATGACAGGCGAGGCAATAACACTTGCCGATATGTCGGAAGGCAATCCCGTGGCCTGGAAATGGACTCTCCCGGGAGCTGTGCCCTCTACATCCACCGAGGCTTCGCCCTCGGTATACTACACCGCCGACGGCATCTATGACATAAGCCTCGAGGTGACCGACGCCGACGGCAACACGGCTTCGCGCACCCGCACAGCCTTCGTAAATGTGACCGGCACAGCTCCCGTGGCAAAAATAGTGCCTCCGGCCACCTTCCGCAGCTCTGCCAACCGCAAATATCTGGTAGCTCCGATGGTGCCCGTGCGCTTCTCCGACGGCTCGGCAGGCTTCCCCTCCGAACACTCGTGGGCTTTCTCCCACACCGTGGACGGCGACCCCGATGCCGTCTCTTTCTCCACTGAGGCGAACCCCGAGGTGGCATACCCCTACCTCCACGACCACCTCGCCACGCTGTCGGTGAGCAACAGCCACGGCAGCTCCGACGATATGTGCGAGGTGACAGCAGAATACTCTGGTGTGGTGACAAACCTGCGCCCTGAAGATACCATGACGACTTTCGACATGGACGACTGGGGCATATTCCCCGGCTCGAACACCCGCAAAATCACAGCATACGCAGAGCGCTTCTCCGCACCCTCGCGTCCGGTGATGATTGACGGCGCATACGTATTCTTCAACCGTGCCGATGCCGAAGAAATAACCGACCAGATTGCCAACGTGGGAGTGCATATCTACACCTCCAAGGACGGCAAGCCCGACAAGCGCCTCGACTCGTGGTGGTGGTTCGTATCAGAACTCGACCTGCCCTCGGCATCAGGCCAGGCTGTGGGCACTTCCTTCCCATTCACGGAAGCGCCCTTCATCGACGGCGAATTTTTCATCGTGGTAGACGGCATACCCGAATACACCGAGACTTGCGCAGTGAGCTTCGGCATGGCGGCCTTCCGCGACCACGACAACACCTCGCTCATGCTTAAAGACGGCGAGTGGATTTCGGTTGCCGACTACTTCCCCGCAGGCGCCAACCACACATCCTTCATGATATACCCGTCTGTCCACCACTCCGTAATGGCTTCGCTCGCCGATAGCGACGCCCCTGTCGCCATAGGCCCGAAGGGCGGTACCGTAGACTATCCCGTATTCTCCTATCTCGGCTACGAGATGCCCGTGGCAAGCGACAGCGAATGGCTGCGCGCCACCGGCGAGCCAAACGGCATGACTGTCGACGACATCCACATCGAATGTGACGCCCTGCCCGCAGGCACCGACGAGCGCACCGGCACTCTCACACTCACCGACGGAGCCTCTACGCTCGACATACACGTGGTACAGAGCCGCTCCTCGGGCATAAGCTCTATTGTCGACAGCGTGGCCGAACTCACCGTATTCCCCTCGGTATTCACCGACAGCTTCGGCGTATACGGCCTCAACGCTGGCGACTCCGTGACGGTATTCAGCCTTATAGGCGCCGTGATATGGAGCGGTCGCGCCTCCGACAGTTCGCTGCGCATCGACGCATCGGCCTTCGCTCCCGGCGTGTACGTGGTAGCCACTCCCACTAAAGCAATAAAAGCGGTGAAGAAATAAGCTCACCACCCGCCCCTCACTTCAAGCTCCGAAAGCGCGATTACCCCGCTCTTCCGAAGCTTTTTCTCGCAGAGATAGTCCCGAAGAATTAAGAGATTGTCTAAAACTATTTGGAAACAATTATTCCTTTTGTGGCTTTATCCTCAATCCAGATAAACAAAAAAATAACATATTGACTATTAGTGAATAAAAAACAATCTAGAACGACTTGGCTACATTAGCCAAGAAACAGCCCGAATATTTCTTAATTTTTTGATATAAAATTATTGGAGCTATTGAATATTCATATTAACTTTGTGAAACAAACTCAATTTTATCAACCAATCAAATATAATTACAATGGGATTATTTGATAAAGCGTTCTCCAAAGCGCCGAAAGCAGAACCACTTAACGCACAGGAAGCCTTTGCAGGTATTGCTGTAGCAATGGCAGGTGCCGACGGCAGCATCGCCGAATCGGAATGGGCAGGTATCGTAAACTACATCCGACGTCTGCGTCTGTACGAGAACTACTCCGACCCCGCCTTCGACAAGATGTTCGACAAGGTATTCCGCATCCTTCGCAACGAAGGCCCCGCAGCTCTCGTTGATGCCTCTGTAAAGGGTCTTCCCGAAGACCTCAAGCTTACCTCTTTCGCATGCGCTGTCGACATAGCACTCGCCGACGGAGTTGTGGAGGACGAAGAGAAGGAAATCATCAACCAGCTTGCCGAAGCTCTCGAAATCTCCGAGCAGGTTGCTGTTCAGATTATCGAAGTACTCATCATCAAGAATAAAGCTTAATCCACACAGATAAAGTCTAAAAACATACTCTAAGAAAAAACTTCACGCCGGTCTCAGTTGTCGGCGTGAAGTTTTTTCTTAGAGGTTGTTTAATAATCATTGTTAAGGACAGGGTGGTGAATTTTATGTTAAGGTGCAGTTTACGAGGAGGGAGCATAGCCCGCTATGTGACCGACGAGTAAAT
>VSPE01000036.1 GCA_009775225.1 Muribaculaceae bacterium
GTCGTCGACGTATAAAAAAACTTTTTAAAATATTTTACCAAGTACCTCTTTGAAATGCCACAATATTGCAAAAGAACGAAGTAGAATATATATTTAACTTATATTATAGTTCGAATACAGAAAATAATTACTATATTTGTCGCGAAATACACATATCTGCAAAACAGCAGACCAACAAACCTTTTTTAAGCGCTAAATGAAACTTAAATTTATAACCCTATTGCTGTTGGCCGCTATAAACACGACTGGCCTCGATGCTACAACTGTAGTTAACAAGTACGGTAAAGACACCAAAGTGTGTGACCCGGTACTGATATATACCGGCGGCCTTAACAAACGTCTGACATGGAACAAGTCCAATCTGCGCCCATGGCTGACCCACATTTATGCCGACGGTCACACAGACTGGTTTTTCGATGCTTTCATCTTCAACGAAACGAACTGGTATTCCAAATCCGACGGCGAAACCCGTGTGCTTGTAAACCACGGCGGCGGCCAGCTCCCCGGCACCAAGGCCGACTGGATTGAGTACCTCGACCATATCTTCAGCCCCACCAACGACATAGCAGTGCTCGACGACCTCATCGAGGACTACAAAACGGGCAGCAACCGCGCCGTAAAGCTCGGTGAGCCTCGCATGCGCCACAAGGTAATCATAGGTATGCCCTACCCGTGTAAAGACGGCCGCGGCACTCCCTACAACTGCGTGTGGAAAAAATTCAACTTCGGCGAAATCAACGGAGTTGATATGGATTTCTCACGCATCGAACATCGCATAATAGCTTCAAAATGGTTCGTGGACGAAGCTCTGCGACGCTTCGAAGAGGCCGGCTACAAAAACGTAGACCTGGCTGGCTTCTACTGCCCCGAAGAAACCATGTACACTGTAGGAGACTTTGCAGCAAAAGTAAACCTATATATCAAATCGTTAGGCTATAACACCTACTGGATACCCTACTGGGAAAACAACGACCAGTATGCCCTGAACTGGAAAGACACATATAAGTTCGACATGACATGGCGCCAGCCCAACTACTTCTTTGTGGCCAAACCCATGCCTCCCAAATCGCAGCTCATAGAGTGCATAGAGCAGAGCAAGAAATACGGTCTCGGCCTTGAACTTGAGTTCGAAGCAGAGTCTACCAGCAACGGCCTCCACAGCGCCAATCCCACCATGCACAACCGTCTGATTGACTACATCGACGAGTTCGAGCGCCTCGGAGTATGGGAAGAATCGGGTGTAGCACACTACGGCGGTTCGAAAGGCTTCTATCTCATGGCCACTCAAGGAGACTATGTAGACCGCGCCACAATGGACCGCCTCGCCGACATCGTGATAAACCGTCAGAAAGCTTTCGCAAGCGAATCGGCCGGCATTGATGCCGTAGAAACCGACAACAGCCGCCCGTTTGCCTACGCCATACAAGGCGGTATCGTGGTAAACGATGCCCCCGATGCCGTAATTTACAGCATTTCGGGCCTCGAGCTTCACCGAGGCGAAGGCATGTACCCCTGCCCTGCCGGCATCTACATCGTCAGCGACGGACACGGCCGGACATGCAAGACCGCAGTACGCTGAAAAAGGACTATAAAACAAACTCCTAATACACCATGAGATTACGCAATTATATAACAGCAACTATCACATTTGCCGCAAGTGTGCTCGCCCCCTCGGCAGAAGCATACACCGAGTTTAACCGTTACGGAACCGACCCATCCACTTCCGACCTCGCACTAATCTATGCCGGCGGCGAGCAGCGCCCGCAGTGGACAGTCGACGAGATAATGCCGTATGTGATACACACATATTCCGACGGCCATAAAGACTGGTTCTTCGACTCATTCCTTGTGCTTGAGTTTGCCAACAGTCCCAAAGACCTCGGCTTTCAGAACGGTGTAGGGCGCAACTACGCCACCAAAGCCGATTGGGAATGGCTCCTCGACCGTCAGCTCGACGGCGCAGTGACCTCGATAGAGCAGGCAGTAAGCATAGGCAAGAGCACCCTTGGTGAGCCGCGCATGCGCCACAAAATAGTAATGGCTATGCCCGCGCCTATCAAGGCACAGGGCAAGAACTGGGGTGAACTTAATGGCAAAGTGCTCGATTTCGACACCGAGGAAGACCGCTTCCAGGCCTGCAAGTGGTTTGTGACCGAGCTTATCAAGCGCTTCAAGAACAAGAACTTCAAGAACGTTGACCTCACCGGCATATACTGGCTCGAAGAGGGTCTGTACACCAACGACAATGTGGTACCGCGTGTCAACGACTGGATATACCGCAACTGCCTGCGTTCGTACTGGATACCTTACTATGCCAACAACGAGCAATTCAAGTTCAACTGGCACGACAAATACAAGTTCGACGTAGCCTATCAGCAACCCAATTACTTCTTTGAGCGCAGCACACCCATGAGTCAGCTCGAAGCTGCCTGCGACGAGTCGAAGCGCTATGGCCTTGGCCTCGAAATGGAATTTGAGACACAGGGTACCAGCCGCCTCCAGCACGACGACCCCGACAGCTACTACGACCGCCTCGTAGACTACATCAACGTATTCAAGAAAAAAGGTGTATTCGAAGAAGCCGCCGTGGCATGGTACTCGGGCACCAAAGGCTTCCTCGACCTTGCACGTAGCAAGGATGCCAAGAACCATGAAATAGCCGACACCATGGCCTCAATCGTGGCACGCCGCCAGGCAGCCAAAGCCGCCAAGGCACAATACCCCACCAACGCCATACGCGACCTCGCCCTTATATGGCAGGGAGCTCTGCGCCGCATCGACTGGACTCCCGAGCAGTTCGAGCCATACGTGGCACATACCTTCGGCGACGGCCATAAAGACTGGCTCTTCGACGGCTACCTCTTCCTCGAAGGCGACATCGACGGAAAAATTCGCTTCATACCCTGGTCCGGTTTCGAAGGCGCCAACAAGGGCCACTGGGAGTGGTATCTCGACCGCCTCTTCGAGAAAGGCAAGAGCCTCGACGCCCTCGACAAGTGCATAGGCAAGCTCAAGAACGAAATCGGCGACCCCGGCTTCCGTCATAAAGTAGTGCTTTCGCAGCTCATCCCCGTACCCGGCAACAAACACTGGGGCCAACTCAACGGCAAAGACCTCGACTTCGATGTGGTCGACGACCAGTTGGCTGCCTGCCACTGGTTTATCAACCAACTCATAGACCGCTTCAACGCCGCCGGCTACGAGAACCTCGACCTGCACGGCATATACTGGCTGGACGAATCCTTCGTCGACAACAAATATCTGCCCCAGAAGCTATCTCCCTTTATCCACGAAAAGGGTCTCGAATTCTCATGGATACCCTACTTCAAGGCTCGCGGCTACGAGCGCTGGCAGGAAGAAGGCTTCGACATTGCCTATATGCAACCCAACTACGCCTTCACCACACCCACCAACCCGGTTCCGGCCAAACAGCTCGACGAGGCCTGCGATATAGCGCGCCACTACGGCCTGAGCCTTGAGTTCGAGTGCGACCACTACTCTCTCTCTCAGACCCCGAACTCGCTCCAGCACAATATGTGGAACTACATCGACGCCTTCGAGAGAAACGGCGTATGGGATAGCGCCGCCATAGCCTACTACACCGGCAGCAAGGCATTTATCGAAATGGTCGAGAACCCTTCGCCCGGCAACCGCGCCATTATGGACTACTTTGCCAAGAAAATTGTAGACCGCCGCAGCAACCCCAAACTCGCACCGGCGTCGTGCTGTAAAAAGGACTGTAAGAAAACAGAAAAATAATGAAGCTCAACAGACTGCTTACTACAGGCCTGCTGTTCGCAGCAGGCCTCACAGCATCGGCCGCCGGCATCAAGACGATGCGTAACGGCCAAATAACCTTTACCGACAAAACCGCCGAAGGAAACGAAATACGGATAGTGTTCAACCGCTGCATGGCAAACAATCTCTACACGTTCCAGTCAGTGCTTCTTGACGGCGTGGAGGTTAACCATACCGACAGCGACAACATTGGCCCATTCCTCATCGGCCCGGGCTGGGTAGGCGGCAACCACACCAACCCCGACGCCACCGGCGCACAGGTACAGTCGGCAAAGACCGTGAGCGTAGAGGCCTATATCGACGGCGAGAAAATAAACACCTCGGCAATGAAGAACTATACCGGCGACGTACTCACCGTGAAAGTTGTGAACACCCTCTATATGCCGGGGCAGAGCGTAGAGACCTTCGCCACCGAAACCATGACATACATCGTGTCCGGCAACAGCATCGATGTTACAGGCGAACACGCGTTCAGTTGCACCACACCGCAGACCATAGACCGCTACTACGGCATGCAGTCGATGTTCATCGGCGAAACCGAAGTGCTCACACCGGGCGGCAAGTATTCCACCTGGACGCCGATAGCATCGGTCGACCGCTTCACACACATGTCGGCGCCGAATTTCAATACATTCATCGAACACTCGGCCAACGGCTATCAGGCAGCCTGGATGGAGTCTTCGCCTGGCCTTCTCGGCAACCGTCTGCTCGTACCCGACAACGACGTGGTATTCATAGGCAACTCCTACGGCAAATCGTACCACAAAATCATAGGTTCGCACAGCGTAAAAGCCGGCGACAAAACCACATGGCACGGGGTATACACCTGGTATAAGACACCTGTTGCCGATAACTGCCGCGGTTCTCAAGCGGGCACCTACAGCTACCGCGGCACCCTTGGCGGCGTACCCACACTCTTCACGCTCGATGCCGACGGCACCTGCACCGTGGCGCCCGAATGTTCGGCCGGCATAGACAACACCGTCGGCGGAGGCGACGGCAACATCCCTTTCGCCCGTAGCGGCGCGGGCTGTATCACTGTAAGCAACGCGCCGGCCGCCACCGTATACAGCCTCACGGGCACAGCCCTGCACCACGGAGAAGGCATAGTGTACTGCCACCCCGGCATCTACATAGTCTCCGACGGCAAAGGGCGCAGCGTGAAACTGCTCGTAAAATAGAAAACACACCCTGAAACAGACCCTGATACTGACTTCTACTATGAAACACATTCTTGCAGCACTCGCATTGGCTTCGGCCCTTATCCCTGCAGAGGCCGGCGTACCCGAAGTAGTGGCACACCGCGGCTACCACCGCGCACCCGGCTCTGCCGAGAACTCTATCCGCGCACTCGTTAAAGCCGACTCCATAGGAGCGGAAAAGTGTGAGTTCGACGTATGGATTTCAGCCGACGACGTACTCTATGTGAACCACAACGCCGATGTAGACGGAGTAATCATAGAGACCGCCACATCGGAGACTCTCGACAACTGCAAGCTCAAGAATGGCGAGAGCGTTCCGCGCCTCGATGCCTTCCTCGACACGGCCAAAACTCTCGACATAGAACTCGTGTTCGAAATGAAGCCCCATAAAGACCGCAGCCGCGAGGATGTGGCTATGGTAAAGGCTATAAAAATGGTTGCCGACAAGGGCCTCACCGAGCGCACAAGCTACATCACCTTCTCGCGCAACGCCTTCGACATCATGGTGCGCGACAGCGGTCGTCCGGTGCTCTACCTCAACGGCGTGAGTCCGCAGGTGCTCAAGGAAATAGGAGGCACAGGCGCAGACTACCACATAAACGTATTCCGCAAGAACCCAGACTGGATAAAGCAGCTACACGCCCAGGGCATGCCCGTGAATATCTGGACTGTGGACTCCGAAGCCGACATACAGTGGTGCATAGACCACGGTGCCGACCTCATCACCACCAACGAACCTGAGCTGGCCCAACGCCTCATCGCCAAGGCTTACGCTCCGCGCGAGCTCAAGGTAATGAGCTATAACCTCCGCTTCGGCGAACTGGCCTCAATGGAGCGTCTCGCCAAGGAAATCAAAGAAGCCGACCCCGACTTCGTGGCTCTTCAGGAAGTGGATGTAAACAGCTTCCGCACCGCCGCCAAGTTCAACAACGGCATCAACTTCGTGAACGAGCTGGCACAACGCACAGGCTTGTTCGGCTTCTTCGGCCGCACACTCAACTTCAGCGTAAAAGACGGCTACTACGGCGTTGCCATACTCTCGAAGCATCCTGCCGTGAAGGTCGAGACCTTCGAACTGCCCAACCCCAAGGCCGTGGAACAGCGCGTGCTACTGCGCGGCGAGTTCCTTCTCGACGGTCACAAACCATTTGTTTTTGCCTCCACACACTTCGACTACACCTCACCCGAAACACAGGAGCTACAGGCCCGCTACGTGCTCGGCAAGCTCGACACAGGCATACCCGCTGTGCTCGGAGGTGACTTCAACTGCGAGGCAAGCTCTCCTGCAATAAAGCTCCTCAGCGAAGACGGAGCAGTGCTCTCGGGTTCCAATCCCACTTTCCCGGCCAAGGCCCCCGAAAAGCGCCTCGACCACATCTTCGGCTTCCCCAAAGCAGCTTTCAGACTCGAAAGCACACGCGAAGGCACAGCTTCGCCCTACGCCGCATCCGACCACCTGCCCGTAATATCAGTTATCGAAACAGACTTCCGCAAATGAAACACTCCATGATTATTGCCGCACTCGCAGCCACAATGACTGCGAGCGCCCAACTGCACATCTCCACGCCGACTACCTCGCTGCTGCTGAACGCAGAGCCCGGCGAACGATTTGAATACATGTACTACGGCGCCGCCCTTGCAGACACCGATATACCTGCGGTAGCGGAGTCCGAAAAACACGTGGACGCCTATCCCGTATACGGCATGGATACATTCAATGCCTATACCCTCGCCGCCACTCACGCCGACGGCTCGATGGCGACCGACATGCGCGTGGATAAAGTGAGCGAGAGCACGGATAAGGACGGCTCCAAGGTGACACGCGTATCACTAAAAGACACTCTCTATCCCTTCTATATCGACGTATGCTACCGCACATGGCCGGCATGCGACGTGATAGAGACATGGACAGAAATACGGCACAACGAGAACAAAGCCGTGACTCTCACCGAGTTTCCCTCAGCCTATCTGCCCGTGCGCCGGGGCAATGTATGGCTGAGCCATATAGACGGCGCCTGGGGCAACGAAGGGCATCTCACACACGAACCCCTCACTCCCGGCATCAAGACTATCCGCAATATCGACGGAGCACGCAACTCGCAGAACGCACACTCCGAAATCATGCTGAGCCTTGACGGAAAACCGCAGGAACGTACCGGCCGCACCATAGGCGCTGTGCTCTGCTACAGCGGCAACTACGACATCAGCATCAACACCGATGCCTCGGCATGGCACCGACTCACTGCCGGCATCGACGCCCACAACTCGGCATACCGCCTTGCCAAAGGCGAGACCTTCCTCACTCCCGCCGTGGCACTCACATACAGCGAGCGCGGCACCTCGGGCGTGAGCCGCAACATACACCGCTGGGGCCGCGACCACAGGCTGCAACACGCCGACCGCGAACGTCCAGTACTCCTCAACTCGTGGGAAGGCATATACTTCGATGTTAACGAGCCTGTTGTAAACAAGATGATGACCGACATAGCCGATATGGGCGGAGAACTGTTCGTGCTCGACGACGGCTGGTTCGGCACCAAATATCCCCGCAACGGCGACAAGTGGGGTCTCGGCGACTGGGAAATAGACCGCGCCAAGCTTCCCAACGGCATCACCGACCTGCTCAAATCGGCCGAAGAGAAGGGCCTTAAGTTCGGCATCTGGATTGAGCCTGAAATGGCCAATCTCTACAGCGAGCTCTATGAGAAACACCCCGACTGGATAATCCAGGCCCCCGGCCGCGACCCCGTATTCGGACGAGGAGGTACCCAGCTCATACTCGACCTCGGCAACCCCGCCGTGCAAGAACACGTGTTCAAAGTGTTCGACCGACTTATGACCGAATATCCCGCCATAGGCTATATCAAGTGGGACGCCAATATGCCCATAAAGAACCATGGCTCGCACTATCAGAAAGCCGATGCCCAGAGTCGCCTCTACATAGATTATCACCACGGCTTCGAGAAAGTATGCAAGCGCATACGCGAGAAATATCCCGACGTGATGGTACAGGCCTGCGCCTCGGGCGGCGGTCGTGCCAACTGGGGTATCCTGCCCTACTTCGACGAGTTCTGGGTGAGCGACAACACCGACCCGCTCCAGCGCATCTACATGCAGTGGGGCACAAGCTACTTCTTCCCCGCTATCACACAGGCGGCTCACATATCGGCCTCTCCGTGCCACGCCACCCACCGCGCCACTCCTATCAAATACCGCGTAGACGTGGCCATGAGCGGACGCCTCGGCATCGAGCTTCAGCCCTCCCAGATGACAGAGGCCGAGCGAACCTTCTGCAAAGATGCCATAGCCACATACAAGGCCGTACGCCCCACCATACAGATGGGCGACCAGTACCGTCTGCACTCGCCTTACGACGGCGACGGTGTGGCAGCTCTGATGTATGTTGACGAGCCCCGCGACCATGCCGTATTCTTCTGGTATAAGACCGAGGACTTCCACAACCACCACTATCCCCGCGTGACTATGGACGGCCTCGACCCCGACAAGAAGTATAAAATCACCGAACTCAACCGCATCGACAAGACTCCGCTGAGCTGCGAGGGTAAAGTATATACCGGCGCGTGGCTCATGGCCAACGGCCTGGAGCTTCCCTATCGCCACATAGTGGACACCCCCATGATGTCGGACTACTCCAGCCGCGTACTCCGCATTGATGCCATAAACAACTAATACTATGAAACACATCACAGCTCTTATCGCAGCTCTCCTGAGCGGCACTTCGTGTATGTTCGCCGACTCGCCTCTGCTGCGATGTTCCGACCGTACATTCTCGCTGCCATCCACACGCTACATGCACAAAATCCGCACAGCCGACAGCACAGCGGCAGTGTACGTAACCGACCTGCCCGACGGCCTTGCATGGAACGCCCGCCGCAAACTTGTGGAAGGCAGCATCGACAGCATAGGCGACTACAGCTATACCGTTGTGGTCGACGGCAAGTACCGCGTGCCCGTGCAGCTCACCGTGAGCGACAAACTCGCCCTCCCCACCCCGATGATGGGCTGGATGAGCTGGAACACCGTACTCGGCAACGTATCGGAAAGCGTTATGCGCGAGACCGCCGACGCCTTTGTCGACAAGGGTCTGCGTGACGCCGGCTACCGCTGGCTCGGCATCGATGACGACTGGCACTGCGGTCGCGAACGCCCTGCCGACGGCATAGCCGCTCCCGACAGCATACGCTTCCCCAACGGTATGAAGGCCGTGGGCGACTATCTGCACGACAAGGGTTTCAAGTTCGGCATCTACTCTACCGCCGCCGACCTCACCTGCGACAGCAAATTCGGCTCGTACCGCTACGAAGAGGCCGATGCAGCCAAATATGCCGAGTGGGGCGTCGACTTCCTCAAGTACGACTACTGTTTCGTGCCCAGACTCGGCATAGGCAGCGACAGCGACCCCGCCACCGCCTACTATCTCTACAAGCGCATGAACGACGCGCTCGAACGCACAGGGCGCCCCATAGTGCTCTATATGTGCGAATGGGGCAGCACTCAGCCCTGGCGGTGGGCACACAAGGCCGGCGCCCCGATGTGGCGCGCCACACACGACCACCGCGACGGGTGGATGGGACGCATCCTCGAAGACGACATCCACAAGCATGGTATCGGAGTGTGGCAGGCATTGCAGATTTGGCCCGAGTTCTGGTCATATACCGGCGTGAACCGCTTCAGCGACGCCGACATGCTGTGCATAGGTATCCGCGGTCGCGGTCTTGCCTCAAGTATCATTCTCGAAGGAGTGAGCCGCGACAAGGATACAGGTATCTTCTACAAAGACGGCAAGCAGTATCATGGCATGAGCACCGACGAGGCCCACACCGAATTTGTGATGTGGTGCATGTGGAGCTCGCCTCTGATGCTCTCGCTCGATGCACGCGACTCTCTCGCCGAGGAAGACCTCGCCGTAATCACCAACCCCGAGCTTATAGCCATTAACCAGGATGCCATGGGCCAGTGCGCTGAGTATATCGGCGCAGAACACGGCATACAAATCTGGGCGAAAGACCTCGCCGACGGCGACGTAGCTGTGGCTGCCGTAAACCTCAACGACGAGGCTTCGGACTACACCGTGGACTTTGCCCGCATCGACGCTCTCGACTCCGACGCAGTATACTCGGCACGCAATCCTCTCGACCGCACCGACATGCCCGATATGAAAGGTAGCGCAGCCGTACGCATCCCTGCACACGGGGTGAAGGTTATGCGCTTACGCCGCAAATAACTACAAGCACAAAAAAGCAATCAGGGGCTGCGCCGATGTGGAGATACGGCGCAGCCCCTGAAGTATATACATATCAAGGTCAGATGCGGTCGAGCACAGTGGCTACGAGGTCGCGGATGCCGGACTTGTAGTTGGGATTTGCTTCGGTGTTGAAGCGGTTGGCGATAATGGAGCATACGGTCATGCACTTGTGGCCCATGAGCCTGCCCATGCCTGCAAGCGGAGCGCTCTCCATTTCGTAGTTAGTGATGCGACGTCCCTTGTATTCAAATTCCTCGATAAGACGGTTGAGGTCGGGATTTGCGAGAGGCAGACGCACTTCGCGTCCTTGCGGACCGTAGAAGCCTACAGCGGAAATGGTATTGCCACGCACCATGTCGGTACCTCCGATACGAGCGACCAGCTCGACATCGGCATCTACCACATATGGTTTTGCCCACAGAGGGTTCCACTTGGTGTGCTCGCACATGGCATGCTCAAAATCGAGGTCGGCTACGGTGTTGCGGCCTGCATAATAGTTGAGTACGCCGTCGAAACCGATTGACTTCTCTGCAATGACGGGAGTGCCGAGGCGGAGTTCAGGCTGAAGGGCGCCGGAGGTTCCGATACGCACCATAGTGAGCTGACGGAAATCGTCGCGCACCTCGCGGGTGGAGAAGTCCACATTTGCGAGCGCATCAAGCTCGGTGATAACGATGTCGATGTTGTCGGGGCCGATGCCGTGGCTTATACACATGATAGGCTTGCCCTTGTATGTACCGCCGATAGTGTGGAACTCACGCGAGGAAACTTCGAAGGTCTTGGTATCGAAAAACGATGCAACCATATCGACACGCGCAGGGTCGCCGACAAGGATTATGCGGTCGGTGAGCTGCTCGGGGCGGAGGTGAATGTGAAATACAGAACCGTCGGGATTGATGATGAGTTCTGACTCGGGAATGATTTTCTTTGCCATATATATTTATGGTTATGGGTTAAGTATTTTAAGGTAATGTAAGGATAACAAGCGCGTGTCGGCAATTGTTAACGCATTTTTGCCGGTAATCCGTAGCGGCCTCCCGGCAGACTGCAGATGAAATCGTTGATTTCCATTTCGAAGAGGAGGGAGCTTAATCCGGCATAAGACATGCCCAGTGCCACGCACAGCTCGTTGACCGTTATACCCGGCTGCTCCCTGATGAGTGCAAGCACGGGGCCGTAATGCTCGGGGATGTCGAACGACAATTCAGTCTGCGTGCCCTGCACAGGTTTTGTACGCCAGCCGAGTAGTGCAATGAGGTCGGTAGCCTCGCATATCATGGCAGCCGTATTGGAGGCGATAAGGCGGTTGCAGCCACGGCTGTAGGTGTCGTTTACGCGGCCCGGCAGAGCCATGACCTCCCGGTTATAGGCGGCCGCAATGCGCGCAGTGACCATTGCGCCGCCTTTGAAGTCGCTTTCGACCACCACCGTAACGTCGGCAAGAGCTGCGATGAGTCTGTTGCGCGCAAGGAAATTTCCGCGGTGTATTCGGTCGGAGGAGCGATACTCGGTGGCGAGGAAACCGCCGTCGGATATTATCCGCTTGGCCTCGTTACGGTGGTCAGCCGGATAGATTGTATTAAGACCATGCGCAAGAACAGCCGCCGTAGGCACACCGGCCTCGAGAGCAGCACGATGCGCAGCGATATCCACTCCGAAAGCGAGACCGCTAACAATTAGCAGGCTGCCGTCGAGTGTGGATGCAAGTTCCGACACGAGCCGACGTGTGAAGTCGGCTCCGTATGGCGTGCAGTGCCTTGTGCCGACAATAGCCACAGAGTATGAGGCGCGCGCGGCATCGTTGTTTCCGGCCACGTAAAGCATTGCCGGAGCGTCACCGCACTCGGCCATGCGGGTCGGGTAATCGCGGTCGGTATAGAAAACAGGCTTCACTCGCGAATCGGCAATAAAATCGGCCTCGCGCTTTGCAAGCTCAAGTGCCGCGCTACGCTTTTCGTCGGAGAAGTAGTCGGAACGTATGCCAGTAATAGCCGCAAGGCGCTGTGCGGGCAACTCGAAGAAGTCGCGCACCGACACTCCCCGCGCCACGAAGTTACTTGCCGTCTCTATATTTATGTTTCGGTATGAGGCGAAGGCAATACGGAATATGAGCTCGTCGCGTTCAATCATCCGAGATAGTCCTTGAAGGCTTGTGCCAGACGCTCGCCTCGCGACAGGCGCCCGTTTTCAAAAGATACGATGTCAACCACAGCCCTGACAACAGGCTCGCCCGACGTGGTATAGATATCCTGCCGGAATACGAACACGGGGCCTCGGCGCGACAATGCAAGCTTGCTTACCATAGAGTCGCCCAGCCCAAGCGGACGCACATATCTTATATCGATGTGCGAGACCACCGGGTCGAGGCCCTGCTCGTGCATACTGCGGAATGTGAGTCCGGCCTGCTCACAGAACTCATGGCGGGTATGCTCAAGGTAATGCAGGTAATTAGCGTTATTGACAATTCCCTCTGCATCGACCTCGTAGTCACGCACTTTCATCGTAAGCTCATATATATACTTGTCGCACATAAAACAATAAGAGTCTGCTAAATTAACAAAAAAACCTCACTTTGCAAATTCTGCAATAAAATGGCACCGAGCCATCACAGTTTTTTTCTGTATTTATCGTCGGTGTCGGCAGTCTCCTCGAGGATGCTCATATACGAATTGTAGCGCGACTCCGATATGCTGTGCTCCTCCACAGCCTTGAGGACGGCACAACCGGGCTCATGCGTGTGGGTGCAGTTGCCGAAGCGGCAGTCGGCCGAGATGCGAAAAATCTCGGGGAAGTAGTGCCCCACTTCTTCTGACGCAAACTCCACCACACCGAAGCCTCTCACTCCCGGGGTGTCGATAATCTCACCTCCGCCCGGGAGGTCGTACATCTCGGAGAAGGTTGTGGTGTGCATGCCGGTATCGTGGGCTGCCGAAATTTCGGCTGTGCGCAGCGATGCTCCGGGTATGAGGGCGTTGATAAGCGATGACTTGCCCACGCCGGAGTTGCCGGAGAGTAAGGTCACCTTTCCGCGGAGAAAGTCGGCCAAAGCATCGAGGCCGAACCCCGAGAGTGCAGAAACGGTAAATACCGGGTAGCCTATTGAGGTGTAGAGATAGCTTACGGCGTCTATCAGCTCGGCGTCTTCGGGTTCGTCGAGGAGGTCGGTCTTGTTTATCACGAGCGCACCTTTCACCCCGTAGGCCTCGCAGGTGGCGAGGAAACGGTCAATGAATGTAAACGATGTGACTGGGTGTGCCAGAGTGGCCACCAGCATTGCGCAGTCCACATTTGCGGCTATTATGCTCGCGGCCTTTGAGAGATTGCTGGCCTTGCGGATTATATAATTGCGCCTCGGCACTATTGCTGTGATGAAGGCCGTACCGTCGGGCCCGGGAGCCGACAGCTCGACACAGTCGCCCACGGCCACGGGGTTGGTGGTTCGTATGCCCTTTATACGGAAGTTGCCTTTAGCAAGGCACTTCACCTCCGAGCCGTCGGCCAGGCGGCCTACGTAGTGCGAGCCGGTGTTACGTATGATAGTTGCAGTTTGCTTCATAAGCCAAAATTACAATAAAAAAGCCATTGGCGCGTCTTTTTTAGCAATTAATTTGTTGATAATGTATATAACAAACACCGAAACAATATGAAAAAGCTCCTATATATAGCCCTTGTCGCACTCTCGCTGGCCGGAGTGGCGGCATGCGCGGACTTGGGTTTCGGCGTGGATGTGGACTCGTCGAATGTCAATCCCTACTGGTATGGCAACGGCTATTCTGGCAATACCAACTGGAATACTCCGGTATGGAATTACGGCCCAATCTATAATCCAGTCCCCCCTCGTCCGCCTCTGATAGGCAACTGGCCAGGCTCAATAGGTATGCCTGCACCCCGCCCGCAGCCAAATCCGTCTCCCCGGCCACCACAAGTCAACCCCGGAGTGAACGGTGTTCCCGGCACAGTGGGCGGTATTCAGCGGCCCGGAAACGGAGGCCGCCCCAATCCGGCGGCTGTGCCACGGAGGCACGCGGACTGAGGCGGCTGAGAGAGTTTTCGCTGAATATTATTCGGCCTGTTCTGCGGGGGTATCGACCGTATACGAGATTGCCTTGATATAGTAGAAGGAGAGATAGTCTTTGCCTTCTGCTTCGGCTCGGGCTGCAATTTTTGCGCGATAGTCGGCCATTCGGTCCTCAAAGGTGTCAATAGAGTCCTGGCCCTGAGCTTTCTTCTCTGTAGCGCAAGCTTCGTGAGCACGGGCGGCCGAGTCTGCGGCAGCCTGACGTGCTTCCATTGCGGCAACTTCGGCCTCTCCGATGCGGTTCTCGCATACCACACCTGTCACGGTAAGAGTCTTGCCGATGCAGTCGGGTGCGAAAGCGCCACCCATTTCAGCGGTAGACTCACAGCGGAGAACGATTGTGCTGTCGGTGCCGACAAGGAAGGCTTTACGGCCGCCGTGCTTGCAGAGGTGCGAGCAGAGACCGTCTACTTCAATTGTGTCACCCACAATTTCGGGAGCGATTGCCATTAAAGAATCAACGCTGATAGCGGTTTTCTCGCAGCAGGCTGCGTCTTTCTTGCCGCATGAAGCCACAAATAGAGCGGCTGCGGCAACTACTGTCATAAGGATTACTTTGATTTTCATTGCGGTTTTCAGTTTGGTGGCGCAAAGTTAGCCATAAAGAACACGCCTGTCAATACCTACTTTTGAGTATTAGGGCTTGTTTGACAATGTCGGTCAAATGACCTTTTATTCTACAGTATATCCTACGTAGTTAGACGGAGAAATAGCGTGCAGCTCAGCCTTTACGCTGTCGGACACTCCCTCAAGGCCGTCGATAAATGCCGAAATGGCGGCTTCATCGACCACGGCATTGGTGCGAGTGAGCGCTTTGAGTGCCTCGTAGGGCTTGGGATAGCCTTCGCGTCGCAGAATGGTCTGAATGGCTTCGGCAACCACGCTCCAGCAGCCGTCGAGGTCGGTGGCGATAGCGTCTTCGTTAAGGATGAGTTTGCCAAGACCTTTGAGGGTGGACTTGAGTGCTATAATCGTATGCGCCAGGGGCACACCCACATTGCGGAGCACGGTGGAGTCGGTGAGGTCGCGCTGCAGACGAGATACGGGAAGCTTCACAGCAAGGTGTGCGAGCACGGCATTGGCAACGCCGAGGTTGCCCTCCGAGTTCTCGAAGTCAATGGGATTGACCTTGTGGGGCATGGCAGACGAACCTACCTCTCCAGATTTGATGCGCTGCTTGAAGTAGTTCATGGAAATATACTGCCAGAAGTCGCGGTCGAGGTCCACGACAATGGTATTGAGGCGCACGAGCGCATCGAATATCGCACTGAAGTTGTCGTAGTTCGAAATCTGAGTGGTGTATTCCTCACGATTGATGCCGAGGTGCGACTCGAGGAAGTTTCTGCCGAAAGTGCGCCAGTCGATAGCGGGATATGCTATGCGGTGAGCGTTGAAATTGCCTGTGGCGCCGCCGAATTTGCCGCTTACGGGCAATGCGCGCAGTGCATCGAGCTGTGTGCGGAGGCGATATGCGAATACCATGATTTCCTTGCCCAGAGTGGTAGGCGAAGCAGGCTGTCCGTGAGTTTTGGCAAGCATGGGTACTTCCGAATACTGTCGTGCGAGGCCCTCGAGAGTATCGATGAGCACCTCGAACTCGGGTACTACTACGGTGCCGAGAGCATCGGCAAGCATCATGGGAAAGGCAGTGTTGTTTACGTCCTGCGATGTAAGGCCGAAGTGAATGAACTCTTTGCGGTCAGAGAGACCAAGCTCGTCGAAGCGCTCTTTGAGGAAGTACTCCACAGCCTTCACGTCGTGGTTCGTAACTTGTTCTATGTCTTTTACCGCCTGAGCCTGCTCCGGGGTGAACACCTCAGGCTCGTAGCAGCGGCGAAGTGCAGCAGTCTGCGCTTCGGTGAGAGCAGGGAGCTGAGGAAGCCCGAGGCTCGACAGGGCGATGAAATACTCTACTTCCACCTTGACACGGTAGCGTATGGTGGCGTATTCCGAGAAATAGTCGGCCAGCGGAAGAGCTTTGTCGCGATAGCGGCCGTCGACAGGAGAGATTGCGGTAAGGGCGGTAAGTTGCATAACCTTGCTTATTATGAGATACGGGTTGTAGATGATGGCTGGAAAGAGTCGATGTGTCGACGTTTCTTTTCTTCGAGAATTTCATCGATTACGAGGAAGATGCCGCTCTCCTCCACATCGCCGAATTCGTCGTTGATAGCTGTGCCGAACATACGCATTGTGGGCGAGAGGCTCATGTAGGCGTGCACAAGCGGCGGAATTGTCTGTCCGTGGGCACGCACCTGACGGTTGAGGATGAGGAAGTCGCTGCGGTAATCCTCCCCGCAGAAGATATCGGCGAGTACTGCGGGGTCGGTACCAATCTTGAGCGGACTGATAGGACGGATGAGGTTATCGGGGTCGGGGAAGTGCTTGTGGAGAAAGTAAAGTATCATGTCGCGGCACGATTTCGTGTAGCTGGGGTACATGGTTACTTTGCCGAAGAGATACTTGATATCTGGATATATCACAGTCAGTGAGCCAAGGCCGTCCCACAGATTATCAAGGGCATATATAGCCTTGGCACCGGCACGCGACGACTGATATTCGGGCCGGACGAACGAGCGTCCCAGCTCGAGCGTGTGCGGGAGATAGTCACGAATAAACTCGTCGGAGAAATCGAACATGTGGCCCGTGGCGATGCGCGGACGCCCCTGCTCTATTTTGATGTCACGCCCGCATATATAGCGGTAGCCCCCGAGAATTAACTTACTGTCGGGGTCCCATACAATAAGCTGGCTGCACGGAACATCCATTACGTCGAACTCATCGATGTCGCAGTCTTTGCCGGAGCCGCCGCCGGCAGTACGGAACGAAATTTCGCGCAGGCGCCCTATTTCACGCATTACATTGGGAGCATTGTGGGCGTTGACCACATATATCTCGTTTCCGCCTTTGTTGGCGGTGCGTAAGAAACGTTCGGGGGTAAGCTCGGCCTCAATAAGAGCTGTATCCACAGGTTCTATAATGGGTTGGTTCATTCTATTTCTTGTGATAATGAATATACTATGTTACGTATTCGGGCGGCTTCGGCAGCTGCTTCGCGGCCTCCGCGGAGGCTTTGCCACGCAATAGGGTCGCCGCAAGTGAGAGTAAAAGTCTTGCCCCCGGCCCTGAAGAGCTCGCGGGGAAGAAGCACCATCTCGAAGTTGAATTTTATGCCCAGCCGCAAGCGCCTACGCGCCCAGCGGTAGAACGAGGGGGAATTTTCTCCCGCAAAATGCACGGGCACAATGTCGCGCCGGCTCTCGATAGCTTTGTTGACAACCATTTTGCGCCACTCCAAATCGGCTATCTTGCCGTCGTCGCCAAGCCTCGACACAAGGCCGGCCGGATATATGACCACGGGGTCGTCGCCGGCAAGCACTTCGTCTATAAGCTTTGCCGCTCCACGACTCTGTGCTCCGTGCTTGTTGATAGGCACAAAGCAGTCGCGCAGAGGGTCGACAGCCATAAGAAGGTCGTTTACAACAAAATGTACCGGGCAATTATAGTGGCGGTGCAGCCATGCAATCATCGACATTCCGTCGAGACCGCCCAACGGGTGGTTAGATGCGATTATACATCTCGGCGATGCGGGAAGACAAGCGGCATCCTTTACTTCGAGTTTTACACCGAGAGTGTCGAGGACACCTTCGCAGAACTCCGCTCCACGCCGCGGGAAGTTGCGCACAAGCAAGTCGTTGAGCTCATCCTGCCTGATAAGCCGTTCTATAGCCTTCACAAGTATGCGTGGCACGTACCGCGCACGGCGTCCAAGCTTCTGCGAAAGCTCCCGGCCAATATCTATCTGTATGAGTCTGTCTGTTGGCATATCAAATAAAGTACAAAATTAGGAATTTTCAGCCAATTTCTCGCTTAATCAGAGCGATTTTTGTAATTTTGCATCAAAGTAATTCGGCTATGGACGCAAACATAAAGCACATCCTACTTTGGCAGGCTACCGCAATTGTCGCGGTGGCGGCGCTTATGGCTGTATTTCCCGGCGAAAATTATATGCCGCAACTGCTTCGAATGACCGGCGCAGGAGCCGTGGCCGCGCTATGCTATCGCCTCTCGGGAAACACCGACAAGGCAGGCTACTACACGCTGACCGCATTCTGGACACTGCTGGCCGCCGGGGTCACACTTAATATCTGGTATTTCACCACTTACAGCGGCGGCACCCCCGACGCCCCTGTGCTTCTCAATGACGACGCATCCATATCATGGGCACAGATGACGGCATTCCTCGAGGACTACAATTCCGGCGTTGTGAGCCACCGCAGGGGCTATGGCACATTTCTGGCCCTGATTTCATGCGGACAACGGCTAACCATAGGCTCTCTGCTGTGCATAAACATGCTCGCCGTGCTTCTTGCCATAGTGCTCACAGGAGCCGCCGCGGCGCGTATGGCCCTCACCGACGATGTTACACTGCGCGCACGAACAGCCACACTCGCAATGATTTTCACCGGAGGCGTATGTTATTTCCTCGCCTCGGGGGCGATACTCATCAAGGACGCTATATGCCAGCTCATAATGGCCGTCGTCCTGTTTACATTCTACGGAAGGAGCCTTAAGATGACCGTAGGATTAGTTTTGGCAACCCTCGTGGCCGTACTTGTACGTCCGAACATGCTTCCGTTTATGGCACTTGCCGCCCTGCTGAGCATGCCTCTGCTCCCGCGAAAAGGCATGGGGGCGGCCATAGTCTTTGCCATAGCGCTCTGTGCCTCTTTCTTTTGGCAGGCGCATCAGGAGGCTGTAGTGCTGCCTCTCGACCCCGCCGACGGCAACACGATGTTCTTTCTCGACAAAGACGCCAACGAGCGCCTGAATGCCTACTCGCAGGTAACGGGATACTACGAAGCTACCGGCGTACTTCACAAAATAATGCTGCTGCCATTCTCGCTCTGCGTGCAGTTCCTCACACCGCTGCCATGGGCCTTCGGACGCGACATAGTATTCGGGCCTTCACTTGCCTGGTCGCACTTCTCGCTGCCATGGTATGCGCTCGGCAGCCTTCTGCTTTTCTTCTTCACGAAGCTGCGCAAGGCTCCGCGAGCCGTGACGCTCGCCTTCGTGTTCGGAGTATGCGCATGGTGCGTTTCCGCCTTCATGACAGGCGGCACCGTATCGCGCTATTGTTTGCCGTGGCTGCCCTTCCTTACACCTGCCGCGGCATGGCTTGCCACATCGGGGCAGCTGCGCACAAAGGCGTTCCGCCGCTGGGCCATTGTATATGGCGTGGTTCTTGTAGCCGGACTGTGCGCGGTATTCATCTGTCTGAACATATATTCGCCCGGAGGCTGGGAGGCAAGATAGCGTGAAAATATCTGTCATCACTATCACGTACCACGACGGCGATTTGCTCAGGCGCGCTATCGACAGTGTGTATGCCCAGCGCCTGCCTGAAGGGGTAGAACTGGAGCACATCATAGTGAGCAGCGACACTGACATCGCGAAAAATGGGGTGTACTGCCATGCGGCCGCCTCCGGTTCCATTATCATAGAGACTCCGCCCAAAGGATGCTACAACGCGCTCAATCAGGGAATACGCCGCGCTACAGGCGACATTATAGGTATGCTGCACGGCTCAGACATGTATGCCTGCATCGATGCTCTCGCCCGAGTGGCGGATGTATTTGCAAAAGAGAACCACGATTTTATATATGGTGATGTGAAATACATAAAGGCGTCCTCGCCTCAGACCGAACGGCGATATTACAGTGCCCGCAGCTTCACTCCCGAAATGATGCTCTCGGGCATAGCTCCGCCCCACCCTTCGCTGTATATCAGAAAAAGTGTGCTCGACAAAGAAGGACTATACGAAGAAGACTATATCACCGGCGCCGACTTCGACCTTTTCGCACGCCTCTTCTTCGGGCCGGAACGGTACTGCTACGGCTACCTTCCCGGCGCCCTTACCGCCATGGAGCTGGGCGGACTCTCCACCACGTTCTATAACACTCTGGTTGTGAATACACGTGAAAAAATACGCGCGCTGCGCAAAAACGGACTGCCCGTCAATCTATTCAAAATCCTATCACGCTATATTTGGCATCTGAAACGACAATGACAGAAACAATCAGCATTTACTACCCCGGCAACAAGTTCCTCTTACCTTACATTAAGGAGCAGCTTAAGGGGGTAAAAATAACAGACGTCATCGAGGCTGCGCCCGCGATAATGATTTCGAGTTGCGACATATACGGCGAAGGAACAAAAGAAATGTGCGACGAGAGCTGCCCGACAGAAGCTCAATCGCAGTGGCAAACACTCGAAAACAATTTTACAGCACAATGCGGACGCACCGGGGCGCCATTCGTTATTCTGCGCTGTGCCGACATTATCGGAACGGGAATGAACGGCTTCGCCCGCTCACTCGCCAACGATATATGGCGCGGCACCTTTCTGCACTTTCCCGGCAATGAGGCGCGCAGAAGCGTGGTGCACGCATCTGACATAGGCCGTATTGTACACGCTATCGCCTCGGACGGCATGCCGGCGTCGGGAACAAGAACATTCAATGTGAGCGACGGAACCGACCCTATGATATACGACATAGCCGAGGCACTGGCCTTCCGTATGGCAAACAAGCGCATCAGCACTCTGAGCACACGCCCTCAGCAGATAATCGGACGCCTGCTCTACGGAAAGAAGAAAATGGCAGCATACACCACCACACGCACATTCTCTTCGGCCCGTCTGGCCCAGGAACTGAACTTCAGAGCAACCGACACCTGCCGATACATGCGCACACACATCTATGACGAGAACAGCCTATGAGCAACGCCGCCGACACTTGCTATAATTTTATAAAGAGTCTCGCCAAGATAGTTCTGGAGAGCCGTAAGGGCGTACCATTCAAAGGTATCAACCACGACACAGTCATAGTAATGGGAAACGGGCCTTCGCTGGCCGATGTCATCGGGCACAAGCTCGACACGCTCCGTAAGCACGACACCATAGCCGTTAACTTCGCAGCACTGTCTCCTGCTCTCTTCAGCATAAAACCGCGATATTACGTACTGGCCGACCCACATTTCTTTTCAACGCCGGAGCCGGGGGGCAACCTCGAAAAACTCAGAGATGCCTTCTACCGCATAGACTGGCCAATGACGTTGTTCGTACCAAACGGCGCGGACGCAAGCTGCTACCAACGGTCCGGAATAGACATAGTACGCTTCAACGCCGTCGGCGTGGAAGGCCCGGAGCGCTTCACTCATGCAGTCTTCCGACGCGGGCTCGGCATGCCGCGCCCCCGCAATGTGCTCATCCCATCGATAATGCTCGCGATTGCATCAGGCTACCGCAGAATAATAATTACAGGAGCCGACCATTCGTGGATGAAAACAATATCTGTAACAGAAGACAACGAGGTGGTGTCGGTACAACCACACTTCTATGCAGAAAGCGACTCGGAACAGAAGCGCATACGCCACGATTACAGTAACCGCCCGTTGCACGATGTTGTGGAAAGTTTTGCAGTTGCATTCCGTAGCTATCACGAAATTGCAGCATACGCACGCAAGCTGGGGGTGGAAATCCTGAACGCTACACCGGGGAGTTTCATCGATGCCTTCCCGAGGGCGAAGCTATAAACGCGCACAGACATTAAGAGGTTATTTAATAATACGGCAAAGGCCACTTCTCGCGAAGCGGCCTTTGTCATTGGTCTTCTAACACTAAATACCTAAAACCATTAAAAATCCTTTTTTACTCTTTCGTTCGTTTTACTTTATAATCCTAAAAATACCTTAAATCTTAGACCGTTTAATTATTTACACTGCAAAATTAACGCACGGGATGCGCTTCACATGGTAAATATATCCGTAATATAAATAAATTAGATAGAAATAAAACGCTATCTTATTATTTTACTGCTGTTTAAAAATATATAACACTATCGTAAATATAAAGTTCAATATGTGCATTTAAACAACTTTTGCAACATTTTCCTCAAATTTATCACGGTCGAGAGCGCGTCCCTTAAGACGATTTCGATATGTATAGATAGTATTAAGGGACAGGCCGAGAGCCTGCGAAAGACGAGCGCTGTCGGTTACACCAAGACGCATAAACGCGGCAATACGCAATTCGGGACTAAGACGGTCGCCGGGCAAGAGGCTGAGCTGCTTGTCGGGCTGCAACAATCGGTTAAGACCGACAAGGAAGTTCGGAAAGTTCGCAAGAAATGTAGAGTCGAACACCTCAAAGTATTTGTCGTTTTGTTTCTGGATATATTTACCCGACTCAACTTCAGCAAAAAGGTCTTTTACCTGGCCGGCCTTAAGCTTTCTTGCTACATGCAGGTTATAGTCATTCAGCACCTCGAGCGCGACAAAAGCGAGCGTGATTACACTCTGATTAGTAAGCTTTGACTCATGGCGGACGCTTTCGGTTGTAGTATTGGCCTGCACAAGTTCCTCCGACTTGAGCCTCATACGGACTCTCAGTCTAAAATACAACAGTACAAAAATCAAAATCGTAAGAGACGCAAAAACAGCATAAGCCACGTGCAGCTGCCTTATTGAGGCTGTATTATCATAAAGATAGCGCATATACTGCGCTCTGTCGAACGACGCGTACGGGCCACGATATGAATTATCGGAAGTCTCAAGAGCAAGCTGTATACACCGTCGTGCGATATCGTCTTCTCCTATTTTCACCAGTTCGGAGCCTGCCTGCGCAAGAAGTTCTGGCCTGACTATTCCCGACTTCAACGACAACACAGCCCTACGCAGCACATAACTGAGATATACATTGTTATACTCCGGACGCCCGGAATAATACTCAGCAACCGATTTCATGGCGAAGTCGGTAAGCTCCGGGTGGTCGGTAAGAGTGGGTATAGCCTCAAGGAAATTCGCAACAGCAATTGTATTGTCACCCGCAAGCAAATGCGATACGCCAAGAAGGTATTGAGTCAAATTTGAATTATGCGGATAATATGCCCGCATCGAATCAATTGCCGCAAGCGTCTTAAGCCTGTAGCGGTTCTTGATAGCTCCTTCGGGATAGGGTGCGCGGGCGCTACTATACAGCTCGGCGGCACAACGCCAATAGTCACGTCTCAACTCGTGAGGAATAGCTTCGTAGTCTAATGCCTCAAAGAAATCCACTCCTTCTTTAGTCATTCCACGAGTAGGCATAAGAGCGAATATCTGCATATTTATACGCTTTACCGCATCGCCGTCGCCCAAAGCCTGCGCGTCGGCACGAGCCATCTGCAAGTAAATCATAGCAGAATCCACATCTGTCACAATATAAAGTTTGGCGAGCTGTTCCGAGTATTTAACACGTTCTTCGCCGCGGGCTTCAAGGCGTGTCTCGGCAAGATTGTGACACCTTGCACTGCGCTCCTCTACGTTGTGTGGCAACATATCGAGCGCCATATCAAGCGAGTCAATCAACGCACCAACACCGGCCAATGGAGTAGCCTTCGCAGCGAAGACTGCGCTTATCAGAATAGACAGAAATAGTAGTTTTCGTAGCATCGCAGGGTGTAATTGTGGTTTTCGAGTACAAAGGTATAAAATTTATTGGAAATATAAAATCATATCTGTTATATTATTCATTATAACAAAAAACATCTACCCCCCCCCATTTTCAACATTTTATCCCATAATAA
>VSPE01000037.1 GCA_009775225.1 Muribaculaceae bacterium
GTTATTATTGCAGGTGTGGCAATGCTCCTAAACAGACTTCCCACAAATTAACAATCGTTATGAAACACCCTCTAAGAATTCCCAACCCTCGCATAACTCCCATTACAAAATGAGAATAAGGTCTTTAAGTGTTATATCAGCCCTGGTGCTTCCGGTGGCGCTGTATGCCGCCGGCGCATCCACGGCTCTTTTCTCACACTTCGACTATAAAGGCTCGGACGACTACTATGCCGAGAACCCGCTGACAGCCCCGACACAGCTCTACAACCCTATACTTCCTGGCTGGAACTCCGACCCCTCTATCTGCCGTACAGGAAACGACTACTGGCTTGTGACATCTACCTTCGGCTACTTCCCGGGAATTCCCCTCTACCACAGTACCGACCTGGTGAACTGGTCGCTGATTCGCAACGTGCTCGACCGCCCCTCGCAGCTCCCGTTCCTTAAAGGGCAGTCGCTCGACAAAGGCGGCATCTACGCACCGCATATCTCATACAATCCGCAAAACGGCAGATACTATGTCACCGCCACCGACACGGGCCTCAAAGAAGGGCATTTCTATGTCACAGCCACCGACCCCGCCGGCGAGTGGAGCGACCCTGTATGGCTCAAAGGCATCGACGGCATAGACCCCTCGTTCTTCTTCGACGACGACGGCAAGGCATATATCGTATACAAAGAAGACACCACCGGCAAGCCGCGCTGGAGCAACTACCGCTGCATCCGCTTCATTGCCTTCGACACAGCCACCGGGCAGACAACAGGCGAGTCGTGGCCGCTCAACGAAGCCGGTGTGGCCCCGCACGAGCACCTTGAGCGCGACGAAGGGCCGCACATCTACAAAATAGACGGTACCTACTATCTGCTCTGCGCCGAAGGCGGCACAAGCACAAACCACTCCGCCGTAATATTCAAGGCCGACAACATCCGCGGCCCCTACCACCGCTGGGGACGCAATCCCATGCTCACGCAGCGCGGTCTAAAAGACAAACGCAGCAATCCCGTCACATGCGCCGGTCATGCCGACCTCGTGCAGACGCCTGAAGGCGACTGGTGGGCCGTATTCCTTGGCTGCCGTCCGGGGCCGGGCAAGTTTCAGGCTCTCGGCCGCGAGACCTTCATGATGCCCGTGCAGTGGAGCGGCGACCGCTATCCCTACATCACGCAGTGCGAAGACACAGTACCTATGGTGCTCGACCGCCCCGGTGCCGTGCGCATCGACAGTATGGCAATGCAGGGGAACTTCGGCTGGCACGACGACTTCACCACGCCCTCGCCGCGCCCTGAATGGATGTCGCTGCGCGGCAGCATCGCCGACCGCATAGCAACAGGCAACGGCACCCTCAGCCTCCAATGCTCACCCGAGCCTTCCACAGGTAAAGGCGTCCCCTCATACCTCGGACGCCGCATACAGCACCACAAATTCGAAGCCGCCACAGAGGTCCGGTTCAACCCTCGCAACGAGAAAGAACTCGCAGGACTGATGATACTCAAGAACGAGGGCGCTCAGTACTTCCTTGCCGTGGGCAAGGGAAGTGTGAGCCTGCACCGCATAGGCCGCAAAGGCCGCGACGTGCTTGCCTCGGTCCCCCTCCGCTCCAATAAGAAAGCCGTAGGACTGAAAGTGGTATCCGACGGCATAAACTACACATTCAGCTTCAATGACGGAAACGCATGGCAGTGCCTGGCAGACAAGGTAGATGCCTCGCACGTTGCATGCGAACGCACAGGCGGCTTCACAGGCGCCACTATCGGACTATATGCAGAACAGACTGACTAAATTATTTATGGCGGCACTGCTGGCCGCCTCTCCCGTGGCGGCGCTCTGCGCCGACGGCACCGACTCATTCATAAAACTGCGCGACGAACGTAAGCGCCACCCGCGCATCTGCGCAATCTCCTTCCCCGGCGACACTCGCTGGCGCGAAGCCTACGACGCCATATACGGCCACGGGGCCATGCTCGAGAACCCCTATGCCGGCTTCCGCATATACATGAACGAGAGCCAGTCTATCGACCTCTACCTAAAAAACCGGCCGGGGCTGGAGCTGGAGCAGACAAGCTTCTACAGCGGAGCGGCGGCAGTGGCCAAGGGCATGGGATGCGACGTGCTGCGCGTAGGCAAATCGGTAGGCGCAGGCAGCTTTCGCGGCTTCCGCGACGGCAAGGCCTGCGGCATCGACACCGTAAGCGAGCGCACAATGCGCGTGCCCGACAACTCGACGGTAGAGCTTATCGACCGCGCGTGGGTATACGGCGACCACACCGTCGACATGGAGCAGACCTACACGGTGAGCGCGTCGACGCCTGCACTTTCGGTGCGTGTGCGCCTCTCAGGCTACAGGCCCGGCGACATGTTCTGCACTGGCGTACAGAAGCTCGACAGCGACAACAAGGGCTATGTGCGCGGCAACATCGCGGCATCATGGGGCAGCAACGCTCCCGACAGCAAGCACCCCGAGCTTATCGAGACTGTGGGGCTGGCCGTTGAGGTCGACAGCGCCAATGTGGCCGGCGTCGCCGAGACGGAGACCGACTACCTCCTCATACTGCGCCCCGACAGCAACGGCGAGATAAGATACCGTATAATAGCCGACGGCCTCCGCGCCGCCGAGGGAGCGAAGACCGCCGAACAATGGTTTGCCAAAGTCAAAGATTTCTTCCAATCCAATAAGTGAGTATCGCTGCCAGTATGGCGCCGGTCAGCACGGGGTGATTGGCACTCGCGTGCAGCCGCGGCCACCTGCGGCGGAACAGTTCCAGCAATATATAGAACAGCGCCACAGGAATTGCGAAGAATATAAACGGATTGAACGCCCACGCAGCGACTATGTCGCCGTGCAGAGCAGCGTGCAGCGCTCTCTGAAACCCGCAGCCGGGGCAATCATAGCCTGTGACATAGCGGAAAAAGCAGCGCGGCATCCACGCCGACACCGGGTCGGCCACATAATAGAACACACATAATACCGACAAGACAAAGAGTGCTGCCACGGCGGCTGCAATCTTTGTCTTGCTGTATATAGGGGGCGGTGTGGTACGGCGTTTATTCACCGAATAAAGCCGACATGAGCATTACGGGTATCATACCCAAAGCAATGGCAATCATCACCAGCCACGCCGTCACTTCCGAAGCCTTGCGGGCGCGGTCGAGCTTACCGCCGTTGTAGTACGACGTAACGCAGATAGACGCTATCAGACCGGCGATACTCACCGGCGAGCAGCAGCAAATGGTGAGGAACACCGTCCAGCCCAAATATGTAGGCGGGCAAGGCTCGTCGGGGTGAGCGGCGGCCACGTAGCGGCGGCCGGGAGCATAGCGGGGCTGGGGTGCGGCTTCCGCCACTTCCCTTCCTTCCTCCGCAGCCACCTTTTCCGCTACTTCCGTCGCTTCCTCCGCTTCCCTCACTTCCGTTGCTTCAAAGCAGGAAGCATCGGAAGGAGCGTGGGAGTCGGCGGCGGCAGGGGCCGCGTGGCCGGAAGCGGCGACGCGGGCGGCGAGCGAGCCGTCGAACAGAGGCTTCATCTCATTGAGACAGCCTGCCGGATACCATTTGGGAAGACCTTCGAACCACACCTTCGTATTCTCGTCGACAGGCATGTCGAGCAGTTCTTCCATAGTGAACGGCCCTTGCTGCTGACCGTTTAAGTAGACCCAAACTTTCACTTCGTGAAATAAAAAAATTAAAAATAAAAAATTAAATTTTCCCTTGTAAAAAATAAGAAATAAAATTTACGAATTTTCCTTGATTCGCTTGATTATTACAATGAGATATGTAGTTTCGCCGCAAAATCGGCATTACTTTGGGCATTATGCGCCTCAGCAATATTGGCTCCTATGCTGGTGCCCGAACGTAACAGCTGTTTGGAGAGAACAAACTCTCGTTTTTCGGTCGTAAGATATTTATACAAATTGATAATTCTTACTGCAAAATCCTCTGATTTTTCGACAACGGCGTTTGCCACAACAGTTATTTCTTATTTTTTATTTCAACCATTAGAAATGGTTGACGCTGTGGCCTACGATGCTCTCCAGCAGGCTGTTGGCGAGGCTGGAAGCGCCGAGGCGGAAGTATTCGTTGGTAAGCCATTCTTCGCCGAGTACTTCCTTGATTACGGTGTAATACTTCACGGCGTCTTCGGTGGTACGCACGCCTCCGGCGGCCTTGAAGCCCACGCGGTTGCCGGTCTTTTCGTAGTACTCCTTGATGCACAGCGCCATGATGTAGGCTGCTTCGAGGCTTGCACCGGGGTATTCCTTTCCGGTAGAAGTCTTGAGGAAGTCGGCGCCGCTGTAGAGCGAGAGTACGGATGCGCGCTTGATGTTTGCGGCGGTCGTGAGAGCACCGGTCTCGAGGATTACCTTGAGGCGGCCGTCTCGGCAAGCTTCCTTCTGCTCGGTGATTTCGTCGACAACGGATTCGTAGTCGCCGTCGAAGAAATATCCGAGGTTGAGCACGATGTCGATTTCATCGGCACCGTTAGCCACGGCGAGCGAAGTCTCGGCGATTTTCACTTCCTCGAACGACTGGCTCGAAGGGAAAGCGCCGGAAACACAAGCAATCTTTACACCGCTTACCTCGAGCACGGTGCGCACTACTGCGGCGAAGTTGGGGTACACGCAGATAGCGGCCACGTTGGGAAGCGAGGGGAAGAGCTCTTCGAAGCTGTTCACGTTCTCGGTGAAGCGCGCTACCGACGACTGGCTGTCGGTGGAGCGGAGCGTGGTGAGGTCGATAGTGTTGAAGAGGAATTTATATACGTCGGCATTGTCGTTTTCGGCAAAGTGCTCGTCGAGTATCTTTTTGACGTCAGCAGCTACTGCGGCATCGTCTTCTGTAACCTTGCAGGCCTGGATGGCAGCGGTGTATTTGTCGGTTTGAGGTGTTTCAGACATAATATTACAGTATAAATGGTTTATGCTTAGTTATGTAGAAAGTTTGGGATTATCAATGTGTCGTTTGCAATCCCTAACGTTTTTTTTGACCAGATTGTTGCCGAAAGCTTCGGCAAGGTCTACTCCGGTCTGATTGGCTATTGCCATCACCACCCAAAGCACATCTGCAAGCTCGTCGGCAAGGTCGAGCTTCTCGCCCGGTTTGGCCGACTGGTCGCCGTAGCAGCGCGCCATGATGCGCGCCACCTCGCCCACCTCCTCGGTGAGCACGGCCATATTGGTCAGAGGCGAGAAATAGCGCACCCCGACGGTGCGAATCCACTTTTCGACCGTGGCCTGAGCCTCGCGTATGGTGATGTCTTTGTCCATTTACGCAAAGGTATGAATTTTTTCAGAGTTATGCAAAATTTCGCTATTTTTGCAAAGTTATGAAATTCAGCCATTATACCTCTGCGTTGACACTTACGCTTACAGTGCTGACTATAGGCGTGATATACTTCCTGTACGCCCGTTGGGCGCCGCTGCTGGGCGACGACCTGCTTTTCGTGGCGGACTATATCCGCGTCAATCCCGGAGGAGAGACGCTGTCGTGGCAAGGCTTTCGTGCCAACCTGGACTATCTGTATCACACCGACAATGTGCGGCTTCCGAACCTGGTACTACCCTTCGTGCTTATAGGGCTATCGAAGACAGGGCAGGCTATTCTTGTGGCCGGCCTCGTCACGGCACTCATACTTGCGGTGTCGAAACTTGTGTCGAACCACCTGTATACAGCCACTGTGGCGGCTGCATGGGCCTTGGTGGCAATTTTCTGCCCCTGGCGAGGGGCCACTATCACCACCGACATCGCCATGAACGTATTCCCTCCGGCTGTATTCAATCTGCTCTTTCTCATCACATTGTCCGCACCCATGAGCACACTGCCGAGCCGTATTGCCATGGCAGCAAGCGCTCTTGCGGCCTGCACGATGCATGAGGGCTGGTCGGTGCCGATATTTGCGGGCCTGTCCGTACTGGTGTTTTACCGAAAGTTCAAGGTTCCTGCCGAGGTATGGGTGTCGCTGACAATCTACGCCTCCGGCTGCGTATGGCTGATGACAGCTCCGGGCATGATGCAGCGCACGCAGAATGTAGGGGCGACCTCGTTCGACGCCAAGCTGTTCGTCACTATCGCCATGCCCGTGGTAATGGCTTTTTGTGCTCTCGGCTACGCCGCTTTCCGCCGTGATTTAAGGCACTTTCTCATGGGCAACGCCACTTTCCTTACACTGACGGTTGCCTGGTGCGCAAGCATAGCCATTAATATCTACAACCGCTCACTCAACACTAATGCCGTGTGGATTAGCGATATAATGTCTATAGTCATAGTACTCGCCGTTGCAAAGAAAGTGGTCGGAGACCTTGCGGAAGGAAAGGAAAGCAAGGGAATAAAGCGTGCGGCGACCGTACTTGCGTTCGCCATGCCCGTGGCTTTCTACGCCAATGTGCTGCGCGTGCAACACAGCATCTACGAGCAGAACAGCCGCATCGAGACCGCACTCGAAGCATCGGCCTCAGGTACAGTCTTTGCCGATGTCGACATACGCGTGCCACACAGCACCCTCCTGCACCCCGTGAACGACATCTGGTGGAACTGGCTACACATCTACTCGGCCAACGAGCTTGAAAAGAGCCTCGGCGGCGAGCGACTGATAGCCGTAGTACCCGCCGCGCTGGCGCAGTTCGACACCGCCGCCATGCGTGCCGTACCCGGCACTGCGGGCGTATTCGACTACCGGGGTATACTTCTGGCACACGACAGGCCGCTCGCCTACAGCCACTGGACAGGCCCGCTCGACACTCCGGCGCTCCCAGTTCAGCTCACCCTTACCGATGCCGACGGCGAGGTCTACGAAGATTTCGACTGCCTCGCAGAACGATTCACCACCACCGACGGCCTCCGCATGCTATGGATAAGACCTCTGCACGCCGACGTCGACGGGCCCTTCATCGAAGTGTCCGGCTCATTTTAGAGAGTGTTTGAATTTAACTTTATGAAATCTTTAGAGCTCTTTCCGGCCTGTTTAGAGCTTTTATTCAGTCACTATGGAACCCCATAATTCCTTCATTCAATCTCAAAACAATCTCGGAAATCCTCTCTAAATCTTAACATCAGCCAAATTCAAACACTCTCCTAGAGCATTTCGATTGAAATATCAATGACTTTCCTTATCTTTGCGTGACAAAACGATGCCAACTATGAAAAAATATGCACTTGCAGGTGCCGCCGCGATAGCAGCACTTGCATCAGCCGCACAAATCAACGATACCAACAATGCAGGCCACATGGCGCAGGCCCGCGAAATGGCAGCCTTAGGCAACTATAGCGCCGCCCTCGACCGTCTGCGCACCATCGACAGGCCGGCTCTCAGTCCCGACGAGCGCGAGACCGCCGATATGCTGCATGCCGAGTGCCTCCTACGCACAGGCCGCTACAGCGAGGGGGCCGAAGCCTTCGCCACCTTCACCGCGACATACCCCTTCTCGGCCCGGCACTACGCCGCCGTAAAAGGTATGGGCGACTGCCTATACGCGCAGGGGCGATACGATGAGGCCATGAACGTGTACTCCGGCTGCTACGCCGACGCCCTCAGCACCGGGCAGGCTGCCGAGCTATACTACCGCCGCGGCATCTGCGCTCTCGAAACCGGCGACAAGGCTACGGCCCGCAAGGCATTCGAGAAGGCGTCGCTCTATGCCACCACACGTTCGGCGGCAATGTTCTACCTCGGGCGCCTCGACTTCGAGGATGGCAAATACGCCGAGGCACGCGAGCGCTTCAAGAACGTCAACACATCCGTAGAGCCGGGCAATATGGCCGACTATTACCTTGCCTCAATCGACTTTATCGAGGGTAACTACAGCCGCGCGCTCAGCATAGCACGCCAGATGCTACGCCGCTCCGGCCTTCCCAAAGATGCCGAAGCCGAGATGAACCGCATAGCAGGCGAAGCGGCCTTCAAGCTCGGTCAAAGGCAGGAGGCGGTGACATACCTCAAGAAATACATAGGCTCCGTAAACGAGCCGGCACCTTCCGCCTTATATATAATAGGAGTCGCCGACTTCGACGAAGGGCGCTACGGCGACGCCATATACAGGTTTACACCCGTCACCGAACGCGGCACGGGAGCGCTCCGCCAGTCGGCATACCTGTACATGGGCCAGTGCCTGCTCGAGCAGGGCGATGCCGAGGCTGCAATCCTCGCGTTCGACAAGGCTTCCAAAGCCACCGACGACAGCGCCGTGCGCGAAGCCGCCTTCTACAACTATGCCGTAGCCAAGTTTGCCGGTGCCGACGTGCCGTTCGCCTCGGCGTCGGCCACCTTCGAGGAGTTCCTGCGCCTCTATCCCTCAGGCCCCTACTCCGACAGAGTGGCATCGTATCTGGCGGCCGGCTACATAGCCGACAAGGACTATGAAATGGCTCTCAGCCGCATAAACTCCATATCCATGCCGTCGCCGGCCATACTCAAGGCCAAGCAACGCGTACTCTACACCCTCGGCCTCAACGCGCTCCGCGAAGGACGCCTGCCTCAAGCCCAAAACTATCTCGTACAGGCCGAGACTCTTGCGAGCCACGACGCAGCTGTCGCAGCCGAAGTGGTGCTCGCTCAGGCCGAAGTGATGCAGGCCCAGGGCAACAACAGCGACGCCGCGGCCAAATACCAGCTGTATCTGCGAATGGCCGACCACAACGCCGAAAACCGCCCAACAGCACTCTACGGGCTTGCCTACGCGCTCTATAACAGCGGACAGGCCACACGCGCGACCTCTTTCTTCGAAGAAGCAGAAGCCGCTCTCGACGCGCCCGAGGCCAAGGCTGACGCCCTCAACAGACTTGGCGACCTGCGCTTTGCCGCGGCCGACTTCAAGGGAGCGGCCGACTACTACGCACGCGCGTTCGCCGCTAACCCTGCCGCCGGCGACTATGCCACCCTCAATGCCGCTCGGATGAAGGGCTATCAGCGCGATTACAAGGGCAAGCTCACGCTGCTCGAAGCCTTCCGCAAAGACTTCTCCGGCTCCGTACTCATGCCCGACGCCCTCCTTGAGACAACACAGGCGCTTATAAGCCTCGGCCGCAACGACGACGCCATTGCCACCTACCGAACTCTTATCAACGAATACCCGCAGACAGCACAAGGCCGACAAGGATACCTGCAAATGGCCATGACACTGCTCGACATGGGCCGCAACGACAAGGCTGCCGAAGCATACAAGAGCGTGATATCCAAATACCCAAGCTCCGAAGAGGCCGTCCAGGCCGCATCGCTCCTGAAAAACCTGTATGCAGGCCAGGGCCGCGGCGACGAATTCCTGGGCTTCATGGCAGGCGTGGACAAGGCTCCGGCAATCAGCGCAGACGATGCCGAAGAAATCAGCTACGAATCAGCGGTAAAAGCATACGAGAGCCGAGGCGAAACACGCCAGCTCGAAGCCTTCGCTCAGCGCTACCCCACCTCGCAATACGCATCCGCCGTCTACGGGCTGCTCCTCGACAAAGCCATTGCCGACAAGGACAACAGCCGACAGAACACGCTTGCCGACCGCATAATCGCGCAGTACCCCGACAGCCGTGCCGCCGAGAAAGCGCTGCGCATCAAGGCCGAAGCTGCATACGCCGCAGGCGAGCTGCCACAGGCCCTGCGATACTGGCAGGCCCTCGAGCCTAAAGCGTCGGACGCCGGAGCTGCCACCGCGGCACGTCTTGGCATAATGCGCACGGCCCGCGACATGGGCGAACACAGCATCGCCGAAGAAGCCGCCGCCATTCTCGCATCCTCGGCAAGCCCCTCGGCTCTCGCAGAGGCACGCTACACCAAGGCTGCGGCCCTCATGGCCTCCGACCGCACCGAGCAGGCCATAGCCCTGTGGCAGGAACTTGCCAAGAACCCGTCGGACTTATACGGCGCGCGCGCCGCATACGAAGCCGCAGCAGCACTCCACGAAACTGGCAAAGACAAAGAGGCCCTCGACACCGCCCTCAAGCTCACACGCTCCGGCTCGTCGCAACGCTATTGGGTGGCCCGCGCCTTCATCCTCATAAGCGACATCTACAGCTCGCAGGGCAAGACCTTCGAAGCACGCGAATACCTCGAAGCGCTCCGCGATAACTATCCCGGCTCCGAAACCGACATATTCATGATGATTGAAAGCCGCCTCGGCGACGACAACAAGACCGACGACAATGAAAACTAAGCACATACTCTTCATAGCAATGGCGGCCTGCTCCGCCGCAGCAGCCCATGCCCAGGCACTCTCCACCGAAATCACAGTGGAAAGTTCCGTGGAGACCGAGCTTCCGCCGGCGTCTCCGCTTCCTTCCGTATTTCCGTCGCTGCTGCAGCGCCACGCAACCGACATCAGACTGCGCCCCGCACAGTACAGCGAGGCAGTAGACTATACCACGACGGCAGGCTCTGCAGCGCCCGCGCTCTTTGCCGGAACACAGGCGCCCGACCGGCATCGCGGTTACGTATGGGCCGGATACTTCCCTGCATATAATCTCAGCGCCGGCTCCGGATACAAGATTATCGACACAGAGGCATCGCTGGCAGGAGTGGCCGTGTCGGGCAACGGATACAGCTACACTCCCGGCGATGCCAAGGTGCAGAACAATACATTTGACGCCCAAGCCTACGGCTCGCACCGCTTCGAGCAGGGAGCCACAGTCTCAGGCAAGGCGGCGTATATGTTCTCCGACATCGTATCGCCCGTGTACTTCGGCACTCATAAAATAAACGCCTTCGATGCAGATGTAAAAGTAAGCGGCGAAGGAGCAGTGGACTACAGCGCATCTATAGGCTACAGCCGATTCGGGTATGACAACCGCGACGAGCTTGCTCCAGGCATGATATGGAACGACGAGTTCAGCCCCTCCGACGACATCTTTGCCGTAAAGGGTGTCGCATCCCACCGCTTCGGCAACGAACGCCGTCAGCGCATGTTGCTCGGACTCGATTTCGAGTTGCTGCACCGGCATGGCATACGAACCGGCGAAGGCATCTTCTCGGCCGAGCCTTACGGCAACAGCACTACAGGGCTGGTGAAGATAAATCCTGCATACGAAATAAGCTCCGCCAAGGCCATACTGCGTGTGGGCGCAACCGTCGACCTCGGCATCAACCCCGACAACAAATCATTCCACATCGCTCCCGATGTGCTGCTTGCATGGATGCCGCGCAAGGAATTTACGGTGTACGCCACCTTCGGCGGCGGAGAGCGGTTCCGCACCTTGCGCGACCTCTACGCCTATTCTCCTTTCGCCACCGGCTATTGCGCCTCATCGCGCTCGTTCACGCCTGTCGACGCAAAGGTCGGCATCACAGCACATCCGTTCAGCGGCTTCTCGGCAGGCGTAAGCGCAGGCTACAGCAGCACCCGCCGCATGCCCATGCCTTTGGTGCAATACTTCTTATCGCCGACATTCGCCCCCATAGACCTCAGCGGCTGGCATTTAGGCGCAGAAGCAAGCTACGACGCAGGCAAATACTTCAAGGGGTCGCTGAAGGCCCGCTTCTATGAGCAGGGATACTGCAAAGGCAACGCCGACAACATCGACCGCGCCCGTGCCGTATTCGGCGTGGAACTCGAGTCGCACCCAGTCGAAAAGCTCATAGTGACAGCCGGCTATCAGCTGCGCGCCTGCCGCGCTTACTACGAAAGCGTTTACTCCGTGTACGACACCGCAACACCCGAGATAATACACATAAAGCATAGCCTCGGCAACATCAGCGACCTCAGCTTGGGAGGCAGCTACCGCATCACCGACACCTTCGCGGCCTTTGCCCGCATCGAGAACCTGCTGTGCCGCCGCACCCTCATACTTCCCGGCGTAGAAAGCCGCCGCCTGCACGGTCTGGCGGGTGTGTCGCTATTCTTCTGACACGGTGCTCACAATAGAAAATTTCAAAAAAGCGCTTGTATATGGCAGGCGTATGGAGATTTTTCACTATATTTGCGAGCCAAAACTATACCCGAGAATATTTATTAATAACTTAACCATAATTATTACATGCAAAGCAAAGGAAAATTAGGAAGCGTCGTTGCCGGCGTTATCGCTATTTTCTTGGTATTGGTATGCCTGTTCTACCTCTCGTTCACCTTCATCTCGAACAAGTATGAGAGCCAGGCCGCGGCATACGCCATCCAGGAATCGGGCGACAATGACGACGCCGCTTACAACCAGGCCTACAAGCACTACATGGACTCGCTTGGCGAGCAGAAAGTGTATATGGGCTATTACACCCTCAACGACGTACGAAAATGGGGCGTAGGCCTCGGCCTTGACCTCAAGGGAGGTATGAACGTTATACTTCAGGTGGACATGCCCGACATGCTCCGCTCCATGAAGTCCGGCGACACCGACTCTGTATTCGAGGCAGCTCTCAACGGCGCCAACAAGATGGTGGCATCGCACCAGAGCGACGACTTTGTAAGCTCGTTCATCAAACTCTACCGTCAGGCCAAACCTCAGGCCGACTTCTCGGTTATCTTCCAGGATGTAATTACCGCAGGCCAAAGCGACGATGCCGTGCGCACCGCCCTCAAGAGCCAGGTGAAAGACCGCGTGGACAACTCCGCCACAAACGTGCTACGCAACCGTATCGACCAGTTCGGCGTTGTATCGCCCAACATCCAGGTACTCCAGGGGAAGGACGGTCAAATCCTTCTCGAACTTCCCGGGGTGAAAGACCACGAACGCGTACGCGACCTGCTCCAGCGCTCTGCAAACCTCGAATTTTACGAGACATACCGCGCGGAAGAGCTTGGCTCGTCGTTCAACGCCCTGCTTAACCGCGTGGCTAACGACACTACTCTCAACGCAGCACCCCTCATGACACTTCTTGGCCAGGGCGCAGGCTACGGCGCCACCGTAGGCTATGCTCCCGACGCAAAGACCATGGCAGCTATCGACGAAGTACTCGCCTCGGCACAGGCCAAGAGCCTCCTGCCCTCCGACCTCCGTCTGCGCTGGGCCGTGAAGCCCACCGTGCGCACCGACGCCAACGGCGCCGAGCACAACTTCGGCTTCGCCCTCTACGCCCTCCGCGCCAACGGCGGCAAGGCCGCTCTCGACGGCAAGGCTGTGAGCGACGCCTCTTCGAACTACGACCCCCTGCGCGGCAATGAAGTGTCAATGCGCATGAACGCCGAAGGTGCCCGCAACTGGGCCCGCATCACCGGCCAGAACGTGGGCAAGCAGGTAGCTATTGTACTCGACGACAAAGTATATTCGGCCCCCAATGTAAACGACAAAATCGAAGGCGGCAGCTCGTCGATTACCGGAGACTTCACTATCGAGGAAGCACGCGACCTCGCCAATGTACTCAAGTCGGGTAAGATGGACGCAAAGGTACACATCATCTCCGACATGGTTGTAGGCCCGTCGCTCGGCAAGCAGGCCATCGAAGCAGGCTTCATCTCCTTCGTGGTAGCTCTCATACTCCTTATGATATTCATGGTAGCCTTCTACGGCTTCATCCCCGGCATCATCGCCAACATCTGCCTTATCTGCAACCTCTTCTTCACCATAGGCATCCTCGCCTCCTTCCAGGCAGTGCTCACCATGAGCGGTATCGCCGGTATCGTGCTCTCGCTCGGTATGGCAGTGGACGCCAACGTGCTCATATTCGAGCGCACCAAAGAAGAGCTCCGCGCCGGCAAGAACGTACGCAACGCACTTGCCGACGGTTACAGCAACGCCTTTTCGGCAATCTTTGACTCGAACCTCACCTCGATTATCACCGGTGTAATCTTGCTGCTCTTCGGCACAGGCCCCATCAAGGGCTTCGCCACCACACTCATCGTCGGTCTCATCTGCTCGTTCTTTACCGCAGTATATCTGAGCCGCCTCTTCTTCCTGTGGTTCAGCAAGACCGACGCATACAACAAGCTTACATTCTCGACCGGCCTCAGCAACAAGATGTTCATCAACTCGAACGTCAACTTCCTCGGCCAGCGCAAGGCAAGCTTCACCGCAGTGCTCGTCATGGTGGCAATCGTGGTTATCTCACTCTGCTTCCGCGGACTCAATCAGGGTATTGACTTCTCGGGCGGCCGCAACTACATCGTGAAGTTCGAACAGCCCGTGAACACCGTAGAGCTTCAGGTAGTACTTTCACAGGAATTCCCCGGCGCTTCCACTTCGGTAATCACGATTGAAAGCTCGAATCAGGTGCGTGTATCCACCAACTACAAAATCAACGACGAGAACGCCGACACCGAGCGTGAAATCACCGGCAAACTCTTCGAGGCCCTCAAGCCTTACCTCCGCGAAGGCATGACCGCTGCCGAGTTCTCCACCACCGACGCTTCGCAGGGTATTGTAAGCTCGCAGAAAGTAGGCCCGACGGTAGCCGATGACATGCGTACCGACGCATATATCGCCGTGACTATCGCCCTCATCGCGATGTTCCTCTACATCCTGCTCCGCTTCCGCAACGTAGCCTTCTCGCTCGGCGCACTTGCAGCCGTAGCCTTCACAGCCTTCACTATCATCGGCTTCTACTCGCTCTTCTACGGCGTACTTCCCTTCGCAATGGAAATCGACCAGACCTTTATAGCAGCTATCCTCACGGTAATCGGTTACCAAATCAACGATACTGTGGTAGTGTTCGACCGCGTGCGCGAGAACATCGGCCTCTATCCGAAGCAGGACTTCTTCACCACCGTGAACAAGTCTATCAACACCACCCTGAGCCGCACAATCATGACCTCGGCCTCAACCCTGCTCGTGCTCCTGTGCATCTTCATCCTCGGTGGCGACGCTATCCGCAGCTTCACCTTCGCAATGCTCTTCGGTGTAATCATCGGCACTCTCGCCACTATCTATGTGGCATGCCCCGTGGCATACATCGCCGACAGCCGCCGCAAGCCCGCCGCTGCCAAGTAAGAAACCCATTCCCTTCACCACATAGCATCGGGACGCCCCACTCGGGGCGCCCCGTTTTTTTTCGACAGACAACTCACCGCGCTAACTTTCTATAGTACTTAAAATTACTAAAAAGCGATTAAAACTTACACAGATACTCGTATCAATGGTTAATAAAAAATATTTGCCAAACAAGCACAAATATATCATACTTTTTGTATCTTTGCGCTATCGTATTCTCCGCTCGGAATAAAGAGTTATTTCCGAAAAAACAAATTCAAAACATATAATCCAAACTCAAACCTTCGTTAATCTATTCTTTATGAGCAAACTATCCCCAAAAAGAAAGTTTTCCGGACTGGCAGCCGCAGTACTGCTGTGCGCTACTCCGGCAACTGCTCAATTCAAGTTTAACGCGGTAGTATCGTACCCGTCGGAATCGGCAGGAGTATACGGTTTCACAACCGCTGAGTACAATCCCACTCAAATCAAGCGAAACGTTTACGCCAGCGGCGGCGGCGTAGCCTACACCGACGGCAATTACTACGGTGTACGCGTAGAGACCCTTATGGGCATCACCGCCGTACAGCAGACAAGCTACAAGATGAGCACGTGGGAAGTCGACGAAAACTACACCGGTAAAATCTCCGACGTAGCCACAGCACTAGCCTACAACCCCGACTACGGCACAGCCTACGGCTGCTACTATAACGAAGACGGCGCTACATTCCGCTTCTGCTCGGCAAAAATACCCTACTTCGGCAAGACCAAAATCGCCGACCTGCCCAAGGCTTGGGCCGTATGCGTCATAGACAACAACGGCGTACTGTATGCCATCGACGAAGACGGCATCCTCGGCACCGTAAACACAGACACAGGCGCCTTTACCGCTATCGGCGACACCGGTCTCAAGACCGACTGGATAACAGGCGGCATTATCGACTCCGAAACCGGCAACCTCCTATACGCCATCAAGACCGACTCAGAGGCCGCGCTCTACAGCGTGAACCTGAGCACGGCAGCCGCCACAAAGCTCTATGACCTCGCCAACGAAGAACAACTCGGCGGCTTCTTCACCCCCGCCAAGACTTACGCCGCCGAGGTTCCGGCGGCTGCATACAGCAATCCTTCGCCCTCATTCAGCAACGGCAGTCTGAGCGGCACGGTGCGCATCTCCGGCCCCTCGGGTCTCTACGACGGCTCGGCAGGCACAGGCGATATCACATATCACCTCTATGCCAACGGCAAGGAAATTGCCACCGGCACCCGCGCATACGGCAGCTACACCTCCACCACTGTAAATGTTGAGCTGCCCGCCGAAGGCACATACTGCTTTGCAGTATCATTCGAGAATGAAGCCGGCGAAGGCCCCCGCAAATATTCGGACGTAAAATACCTCGGTATGGATACACCCAAGGCTCCCGGCTCGATAACGGTAAGCTATGCCGACGGCAAAGCAACCGTGAAGTGGGGTTCGGTAAGCTCCGGCATCCACGACGGCAGCATCGACCGCGCAAACCTCGTGTACCGCGTCACCCGCTGGCCCGAAGGCACTGTGGTAAGCCCCGCAGACCTCAAGACAACCACCTTTGTCGATGAAATCTCAATGCCCGAAGAGCGCACAGCCTACTGGTACACCGTAGAGGCCGTGACAGGCGACAAAGTATCACCCTCAATCAAATCGTCGAGCTTCGAACTCGGCCCCATCACACCTCCCTACTCCACCGAGTTCGGCAGTGCCGCCGAATACATCGGCTACAGCTCCCTCTCGGCCGACGGCAAGAACTGGCAGTACGACTCGTACGACAAGTGTGCATACGTGAGCACATCGGCCAAACCTGCCAACAACTGGCTCATACTCCCCGCCACACGCCTCACCGGCGGCAACAGCTATGAGTTCACCTTGCAGGCCCGCGCATACTCGTCGAGCTACACAGAGCAGTTCGAAGTGAAATTCGGCACCGAACCCACCGCCGAAGCCATGACAGGCACCGCTCTTGAAAGCACTACTGTGAGCAGCTCGACCGCCACATCGTTCTCCGGCAGCATAACACCCGAGACCGACGGCATATATTACATCGGCATCCACGCCACCACTCCCACCAACGGAGGCTATCTCTACATAGACGGCATCTCAATCACGGCAGGTATTTCGGACCGCGCACCCGGTGCGGTAACCGACCTCGTGCTTACCGCCGGCGAAAACGGCGCACACACAGTAACAGCCACATTCACCCTCCCCGCCACTACACTCGGCGGCGCTCCGCTTGACGTCATCAGCAGCGTGGATATGCTCTGCGACGGCAAGGTTGTGGCAAGCGAAACCCAGAAACTGCAGCCCGGCGCCCAAATCAGCATAACCCACACCGACGCACCCGCCGGCGCCCATACCTACAGCATCATCTGCCACAACGCCAAGGGCGTGGGTTCTGAAGTGAAAGGCGACGTATTTGTCGGCTTCGCAGCACCTGTAGCTCCCGAAAGCGTCACCATGACCGAAATCTCGCAGGGCCGCGTGCTGGCTCGCTGGAGTGCGGTAACCAAAGACGCCGACGGACGCGACCTCACCGCAAGCGATGTGAAATACAACGTGTACGAATACCTCGCAGGCGACCTCTACACCATAGCTACCGACGTGGAAGGCACTTCCTTCGAATACGATGCCTTCGCCGAATTCCCAGACTTCGACGACCAGCGCTTCGTGCAGACCATAGTTGAAGCCGTGACAGAAGGCGGCGTATCCAAGAAAACTCTCTCGACGCTCACCCCTGTAGGCAAGCCCTATGCAGCCCCCTGGAGCGAATCGTTTGCCAACTGCAAGATTAACTCAATCTTCGCCAACGAGGTGATTTCCGGCGCTGATGTATGGAAAATGGTTCCGACCGACGACTTCGGCACCACACCTGCCGACAACGACGGCGGCATGATGTACTTCGAAGCCTTCGGACGTGGTGCCTGCGGTCTTATCACAGGTAAGATTGACCTCAGCGACATCGCGGCTCCCGCCTTCATATTCCAGGTTTACAACTACCTCAGCACCTCTCCCAACGAGAATGTTATCGCCGTAGACGTAAACGCAGGCGAAGGCTATGCAAATCTCTTCACGTCCAAAGTCATGGACTGCGGCACTCCCGGCGAGTGGAACAAGGTAAGCGTGCCTCTAGACGAATATTCAGGCCGTACCGTGCAGATACGCATATCCGCCACCAACAACACCTTCGGCTTTACCCACATCGACGACCTGCGCGTAAGCTCGGCCGCCACATACAACCTTGCCGTAAGCGCACTTTCGGCACCCAAGGCCACTCCGCGCAACAAAGACTTCAACATCAGCGCCGAAATCGAAAACCTCGGACTCGAACGCGCTATCGGCTTCAAGGTGCACCTGCTCCGCAACGACGAACCCGTAGACACCCGCAACGGACTCTCTCTCGAACCCGAACAGAAGACTACAGTAACCTTTACCGACAACGTAGGCGTACAGGCTCCCGAAGAGCTGAACTACACCGTTGTGATAGAATACGGCCCCGACATGTTCGATGGTGACAACACCCGCACAGCCACCGTGCTCGCACACACAAGCTCTCTCCCCGCCGTAAGCGACCTCACCGCCTTCTTCGAAAACGGCTCGGTGAAACTCGTCTGGAGCGAACCCGGCAACCTCAGCATCGGCAAGGCCGAGACCGAGACTTTCGACGCTCCTTCGCTTTCGTGGGCTACACAAATTCAGGGCTGGACACTCCATGACCTCGACGGAGGCACAATGGGCGGCATCGGCAACAAGCAGCTCCCCGTATCGGGCCGCCAGTCGTTCTTCGTGTTCAACAACACCCTCCCCGCCCTGCAGACCGGCAATGTGGCTGCGTTCAACGCCCACTCCGGCACCCAGTACATCTGCTCGATGTACTCCAAAATCGGCAGTCGCTTCATCCAGAGCGACGACTGGGCAGTATCGCCCGAGCTGACTGGCGAGCCGCAGACCGTGACACTGTATGCGACTTCCTTCCCCGCCGACCCAGACCAACCTCAGTATCTCGAAACATTCCAGTTGCTTAAATCCACAACCGGCACCGACCCTGCCGACTTCACCCTTATCGAAGAGTTCACTAACATACCGGCACAATGGCGCGAGTACAACGCATACCTCCCCGAAGGCACCAAGTATTTCGCTATCCGCTGTATCAGCGCCGACCAGTACATGCTCTTCGTTGACGACGTGACATTCACCGCCAAGGGCGGCGCAACCACTCAGGCGAACCTCACCGGCTACAACATCTACCGCAACGGCATACGCCTCAACAACGAGCCTGTGACCGAGCCTGTATTCACCGACACCGACATCGACGGCAAATCGGTATACAACTACACCGTGACCGGCGTTTACGCCGAAGGCGAGTCGAACCTCTCGAACAATGCCGAGGTCGACACCAACTCTTCGGGTATCGAAGCGGCAGGCTCCGCCACCGTACGCATCGCCGGCAGCCACGGCGCAGCCATAGTGACCGGCGCCGAGGGCCTCTCCGTCGAAATATTCGCAGCCGACGGCCGCATGGTAGCAGTAGCCGAAGGCAGCTCCCGCACCGCCATATCGCTCGCTCAGGGCATCTACATAGTCAAGGCCGGCACCACCGTAGCCAAGATTGTCGTGAAGTAAACCCTACCGTTCACCACATTGTATCGGGACGCCTCCGCACGGGGCGTCCCGATTATTTTTTGCATCTGTCATAAAATTTAGTTAACTTTGCGTGAATACAAGCAAGTATAATGAGCGACGACGACAACATATTCGATATAGAGGCAGCCGACAGCGACATCAATGGCGGCACTGCTGCATACAGCGAATCGGACATACAGACGCTGGACTGGAAAGAGCACATACAGCGCCGACCGGGCATGTACATAGGCAAGCTCGGCGACGGCACCAACAGCGACGACGGCATATATGTGCTTATCAAAGAGGTGCTCGACAACTCTATCGACGAATACATGATGGGCTTCGGCCACCAAATAGACGTAAACGTGGACGAGCACAGCGCCTCGGTGCGTGACTTCGGCCGCGGCATACCCCTTGGCTCGCTTATCGACGTCGCCTCAAAGATGAACACCGGCGGCAAATACGACTCCGAGGCATTCAAGAAGTCGGTAGGCCTCAACGGCGTGGGTCTGAAGGCCGTAAATGCGCTATCCACCTCGTTCGAAATCACGGCCTACCGCGACGGCAAGTGCAAGCGCGCCACGTTCTCTATGGGTAATCTTGTAGAAGAAAGCGACATAGAGGACACCGAGGAGCGAAACGGCACTATGGTGCGTTTTACCCCCTCGGCAGACATATTCCGCGGCTACACCTTCCGCGACGAGTTCATAATACCCCTGCTCAAGAACTACACCTTCCTCAACTCTGGCCTGGCAATAATCTTCAACGGGCAACGATACATATCGCGCCGCGGTCTCTACGACCTGCTGAAAGAAAACATGACCCAGGAGGAGACCCTCTACCCTATCATACACCTCAAGGGGCCGGATATAGAGCTGGCCATAACACACGTAAACCAATACGGCGAAGAATACTATTCCTTCGTCAACGGTCAGCACACCACACAGGGCGGCACACACCTAAGCGCCTTCAAAGAAGCAGTGAGCCGCACGCTCAAAGATTTCTTCGGGCGCAGCTTCGAGTACTCCGACATACGCAACGGCATGGTGGCCGCCATAGCCATAAAGGTGGAGGAACCCGTATTCGAATCGCAGACCAAGACACGGCTCGGCTCTAAGGAGATGAGCCCCGACGGCGTGACTATAGCCAAATACATAGGCGACTTCATCCGCAAAGAGCTGGACAACTATCTGCACCGCAACCTCGAGGTAGCCGACGTAATTCTCAAAAAAATACAGGAGAGCGAGCGCGACCGCAAAGCAATGGCAGGCGTGGCCAAGAAAGCCCGCGAAACCGCCAAGAAGGTGAGCCTCTACAACCGTAAGCTCAACGACTGCCGCGTACATCTCAACGACCCGCGCTCAAAAGACGACAAGAAAGAAGAAATACGCGAGGCCAAACGCAAGGCTTCGTCGATATTCATCACCGAGGGCGACTCGGCCGGCGGCTCGATAGAGAAAGTACGCGATGTGGAGACCCAGGCGGTGTTCAAGCTCCGAGGAAAGCCTCTCAACACCTACGGCGCCACCAAGAAAGAGCTGTACACCAACGAGGAATTCAGCCTTCTCCAAGCCGCGCTCAACATCGAAGACGACATCGAGAACCTGCGGTACAACAAGGTTATTATCGCCACCGATGCCGATGTGGACGGCATGCACATACGCCTGCTCATGCTCACTTTCTTCCTCAAATACTTCCCCGACCTCATCAAGAAAGGGCATGTGTACGTGCTTCAGACCCCGCTCTTCCGCGTGCGCAACAAGAAGACCGCGAAGCGAACGGCAAAGGCCAAGAAAGGCGATACCGCCGACGACACGGTATACTGCTACACCGACGAGGAACGCGTGGCCGCCATCAACCGCTTCGGCGACAATGCCGAAATAACACGCTTCAAGGGCCTCGGCGAAATCTCCCCCGAAGAATTCCGCGGCTTCATAGGCCCCGATATGCGCATCGACCGCGTAAGCCTCCGCAAAGAAGACGGCGTAGACCAGGTACTTGAGTTCTACATGGGCAAAAACACTATGGAGCGCCAGAACTTCATCATAGACAATCTTGTAGTAGAAGATGACACCGACATCGTCCGCTGAGGCAACAGCACGCGTCGCCTTGTTCGCCGGCTCATTCCGACCCTTCACAAAAGGCCATGCCGACATTGTGGCGCGTGGCCTCGAGCTTTTCGACCGCATAATTATAGGCATCGGCATAAACAGCGCCAAGCCCCGAACCGCCGACGACATCGACGCAATCAAGGCACTTTACAGAGGCAACCCGCGGGTGAGCGTGGATACATATACATGCCTTACCGTGGACTTTGCACGCAGCTGCGGAGCAAAGTTTCTGCTGCGGGGCGTCCGCTCGACCAAGGACTTCGAGTACGAGCGCGACCTCGCGGATATAAACCGCCAACTTTCCGGTCTCGAAACGGTTATTCTTTTTAGCAGACCCGAGTACGCCGCCATTTCATCGTCGGTAGTGCGCGAGTTGCAGGCCTACGGGCACGATGTATCCCAACTCCTTCCCTGACAATGAAAAAATTACTCATCACCCTTGCGGGCATAGCTCTCGCTACCGGCACTATATTTGCCGGCATCCTGTTTGACGACTACTCGCTCAGTCCCGCTCAAAAGCTAAACGCCGCCCGACAGGTCATAGAGCAGTTCTATGTGGAAGATGTCGATGCCGACACCCTCACCACCGAGGCCATAAAGGCTATGCTCAAGACGCTCGACCCGCATTCGGCATATACCACAGCGCAGGAGACAAAAGAGTTTACCGAGCCCCTCGAAGGCAAGTTCAGCGGCATAGGTGTGCAGTTCAACATGCTTGAAGACACCGTATACGTAATCCAAACCATTGCGGGAGGTCCCTGCGAGCGCGTAGGCATCCTCGCAGGCGACCGCATTCTCGCGGCCAACGATACAGTAATAGCCGGCAAAGGACTCAAAAACACGGCTGTGATGAAGCACCTGCGCGGCCCCAAAGGCTCGGTAGTGACACTGCGCGTGAAGCGCGGCCCCGAAATCATAGACTTCGACGTGACGCGCGACGATATACCAATCTACAGCGTAGACGAGACTTTCATGGCCGACCCAACCACAGGCTACATACGCATAACCCGTTTTGCCGAAGAGACCGCCAAAGAAGTCAAGGAAGCCATAGCGAAGCTCAAGGCCAAAGGCATGAAGAACCTTATACTCGACGTGAGCGATAACGGCGGAGGTTTCCTTGGAGCCGCATTCGACCTCGCATCGGAGTTTCTGCCCGCAGGCACCCCTGTGGTGAGCACCTCGGGCCGGGCCTCGAGGCCAACCACATATACAACAGAAGGCAGCGGCGACTTTCTCGACGGACGCGTGGTGGTAATCGCAAACCAGAACTCGGCATCGGCATCAGAAATCCTGTCTGGAGCGCTGCAGGACAACGACCGCGCCCTCATCGTCGGTCGCCGCACATTCGGCAAAGGCCTCGTACAGCGTCCGTTCCCCTTCCCCGACGGCTCCATGATACGTCTAACCGTATCGCGCTATTACACGCCCTCGGGCCGCTGCATACAGAAGCACTACGACAAAGGCAAGGGCGAAGAGTACATGCTAGAAATACTCAGCCGCTACGACGCCGGCGAGCTATGGAGCGCCGACAGCATACAGCGCCCCGACTCGCTCCGCTACGAAACACTCCACAACCACAGACACGTATACGGTGGCGGCGGCATCATACCCGACGTATTCGTACCTGCCGACACTTCATATTACAGTACATACTACCGCGACCTTGTCGCGAAAGGGCTCCTGAATAAGACCGTAATAAACTACGTGGACGCGAACCGCGCAGCACTGAAACATAAATACCCCGACTCAGAGGTCTTCGACAACGACTACGAGGTGCCGCAAGAGCTCCTCGACCGCCTCATTGCCGCAGGCACCGAGGCAAAGATAGAATACAACGACGGGCAATGGCTGCGCTCCGAACCCGTGATACGCGCAATAATGAAAGGACTCGTGGGGCGAGACCTCTACGAAGACGGCTCCTACTACCGGCCGCTGAGCAGGCTCAACAAAGACTTCCTCGAAGCGCTGTCGCTAATCAACGACAGCGAGCGATACAATTCACTACTGAGGGGCCACTGACAGTGCTTACAAAAAAATAGAAAATATTTAACAAATGCGTATTTGTCTACACTATAGATAAATATACATTCCATAGGTAAAAAAGCACGAAATCGCATAAAAATTTCTTCAAAAAAATTTGGAGAATGAAAATTAATGCGTAACTTTGCAACCGCAAACGGGAAAAGACACAGGCTTCCCCGCTGCAGAGAAAATTGAAACCGCCTCTTTAGCTCAGTTGGCCAGAGCACGTGATTTGTAATCTCGGGGTCGTTGGTTCGAATCCGACAAGAGGCTC
>VSPE01000038.1 GCA_009775225.1 Muribaculaceae bacterium
ATAAATGTCTGAAATTTCGACTGATGCTTATTTTTTTATTCACATTTGTTTTTAAACAACCTCTTAATTTTTAATTCATTCGCAAAGCGCAGCTTAGCGAACGACAACTTTGCGGGTCACCGTGTTGCCGCCGGCCGATGCGCGGAGCACATACACGCCCGAGGCGATACCGTCGGTGCTGAGGCTTGCAGTATCGCCGTTGGCAGTCACCGAAGCAGCCAGAGCGCCGTTGAGGCTGTAGAGGGCCGCGCTCACCTGCTGTGCGCCCGCTGCGAAAATCTCGTAGCAGCCGCGCGAAACCTCGTTCACGAGAATATCGTTATCCACCTTCACGTCGGCCACGCCGCCGGTACCGAGGATATGCCTGATACCTGCGAGAGCATCGATTTTGCCATAGCCGAAGCGGTGGGGAGCAGCTGCAGTGAACTCATCCTGCTTGGCGGTAACCTTCAGAATTTCCTTTACCTCATCGATAGTGAGAGTCGGGTCAGCCTGCAGCCACAGAGCCATAACACCGGCCACGAAGGGACTCGACATCGACGTGCCCGACATCTCGGCCCACCAGCTTGTGCGATTACCTTTGGTGACACTTGCGCTCGCTGTAGTCTGCTCGGAAGGATGAGCCTGCATATAGTAGTGACTATACGATGAAATCATGCCCATACCCGGGCCTGCGATGATAGGAAGCTTTGTCCCGTCGAAGCGCGTTCCATAAGAAGAGAAAGGAGCGATACCATTCTTCTCGCCGCCGTTAAACTCTCGCTCACCGGCAAGTGTCGGGAACTGCTTTTGGTTTACGTATGCACCTACCGATATGATATTGTCGGCACAGGCCATATCATTTATAGTATTAGCGTCATTTCCGCTTACATATCCGGCAATACCGTTATCCCTCAACACAACACCATTGCTACCACAGAAAAGATAAGCTTTCTGCCCTACCTTGCCTTCTACAATGATTGCGGGAACTACCGCGTCACCGGGATTGGAAGAGCCGCGCTCGGTCTGGAAAGAAACAAACACATTATAGCGGTTGTTGTCAGGATTTACACGCGATGTCATGATAACGGCACCTTTTGTGCCGAAAGCATTGTCAAACGCGGTATCGTGAATATAACCGGAAGCTGTATAATACGAGCCGGTAATGTACGCAGTTGAGTTTTCGGGTGCGACATAGCTGTACACCACTGAGCCGTTTGTCTTATTGACAGCGGCAAAGGTAACCTTAAGAGCACTTGCATCAGCACCCCAGATATCGAGAATGCCATCAGCCACAGGCGTTGCCGACACACACGATTTTATTGAGTTGTCGGAGACTGTAAAAGTCTTCTCATAGCTTATAGGAGAGCCACCTTCATTTCCGGCAGACACACAAATAATCATTTCCTTACCAATCTTTGCCATATAGCGGTTTGCAGCAGTCGTACCGTCGTGCGGCCCCGTATTGTGCCCCAGCGAAAGATTCATGACTGCCGGCTTGCCGACACTTTTGGCATATTCGGAAAGTTTATCGCATGCACGTAAAATGTTCTCGCCATCCAAAGTACCTATCGACGGCACCAAGTCTGCACCTGTAGCAACGCCATAGTAAGGTATCGACGAATTCTGCGAAATCTGCAAACGGCCTGTTCGGTCATTATACTTGGCAACGGCACCGTTGCCACCGTAATAGCCGGCCATAATTCCGAGCACATGTGTACCATGCGTCTGATTACTGTTATCGGTGGTGTAAGCTTTTATCTGCTCAGGCGTATTGTACTCGCGTACGGCACTGTTGTTGCCGGTAATAACCCACATGCGTGAAATTCGCGGATTACCCGAGGCATCCTGAAAGTTTACGTGGTTGGGGTCGAAACCGGTATCCATCATACTGCACACAACACCCGTTCCGTCATACGACTGCGGCAGCCCTGTTCCTGCCGCAATATCACTTACACCTGTAGCCTGGCGCGCAGTTGCGAGATATGGAACTGCATCATACGCCGACGATATTGCAAGCACTTCGGGGTCAGATACCAAAGCGCGTATGGCAGCAGCATCGAGCGAGGCGAGCGCAAGCTCGTCGCGACAATTCAGAATATCGAAGCCTTCAGAGGCCAAACGGGTGGCAACCGAGGCTTCAGTGAGAGTAAGAATAAAAGTCTTGGGTTGTCCGGCAGCCTCGCCGCCGGGAAGCAGTCGTATCTCGGCTCCGCGTGAGGCAGCCTCTGCTTTAAGCTCGGCCATAGACAGATACTCCGCCGTAGCGGCATCTACCTTATCCTGCGCACCGGCAGATAAAAGGCAGGCAGACATCACTAACGATGACAGTAAAAACTTTTTCATTCTCAATATGTGCGTTGGGTTATTAATTGCATTGGGTTATTAATAGGTTTGCAAATATAGCCTTTTTTTTCAAATCCTACTATTTTCGGGATGTTAAAAAAAACATATCGCGAGCATTTTGCACTCCCGACGGCATTATCTATAACACTCGGCTTAGAGCTTGTTTAACAACGATTATTGAACAAGTTCTTAAAATCATGCCGGCGCAAATAAAAAGAATGCCGGGCTATATACCCGGCACTCTTTCAATATTTCAGTCGCCCGTTAAAATACGGGGGCAACGATGCGATTGTTCAGGATAAAGTCTCGTGTATCCTTGTGACTGAGGGTACGCGTACGCTTCACAACCAAATCGTAGCCGGCAGGAGCCTTGACCTGCAGGTTGTTGAAGTTTACAGTACGGGCGGGAGCCTTCTTTGCCTGCACAGAAGCCGGAGCACCTGCATTCATATCGACACAGAAGAAGCCCTCAATGTTAGTGTAGTAGAGTTTGTTCTGCGCCCAAAGTGCTTCAAGGCTGGCAATGAGACCGCGTTCGGGGAAAGTTAGCACTCCGTTCTTGAATTGTCCGGCTGCTGTACCCCCGGTAATCTGGTCTAGCGAAGCAACCATCAGCTGACCTTCCTGAGGGGACAGGAATACACCAAGCTTGCACACAGGTATAGTAACCTTAGTGGGATCTGTTGCGTCGAACTCGAGGTAGTAGTTGCCGTCGAGATAGTTATTGGGAGCGCCCATCATATCTGCTACCCAGAAGTAGTAGGGGTTTACAAGACGATACCTGCCGGGCTCGGAGAGGTGCTGCTGCACTTCAACCGACCAGGTCTCACCTCCGAGCATTTCATTTTCGGGGGTTTCATCGTCGTTAAACAGGTCGTAGATGAAAGTGTCGGTATATTCGCACCAACCGATAGACTTCCACTCGGGAGCAGCCTGGACGGTATTAGCGTTGAATACGAAAGGTTCCACGCACACATCTTCGCCCGCCGCATCATAGCCTACAGCCACGAGTGTATAAGCGCCTGATTCGGTGAAGGGGAAGAGGATGTTCATACTCTGCTCCACATAAAGTGTAGCTTCAGTATCGGCAATAATATCGCCGGCTTCGGCAGCGATTTGGTCTTCGGTAAGATTACCGGCAGTGATAGTGTAGGCATAGGAAGCTAAATCGTTGCTGCGTGTAACGTTAAGAACCACATTCTCCACGCCGTTAGCTACATAATTGCCAAGCACGGCGAACTCAATCGAGTAATCGGCAAAACCGGGGAGCTGAAGTGTTGTATAGCTCTGACCGTAGCGAGCGAGTTCGTCACCTTTTACGCAAGGTACAAGCCAAAGATTAAATGTTCCGGTCTCCGGGTTATAGTAGCTCTGTCCGAAGCCATTATTAGCCATAATAGTGTTAATTTCCGCATCGGAAAGATTCTGACCATCTTTTGCGCCATAATTACGCATCCAGGTAAAGGCGTCGATATACATGATTCGGTCTTCGTCGTCATCGAAATGTGTGTCAGTAAGAGGCATTGTCACACGATACACAGTCTCTCCGTCGATTTCCATAGTGACACGCTTATCCACATAGAGGTCATAATCGAAATACAAATTATTATAGCGGGGACCGGGGAACACCCATTCTTCCTCATAATCGTTGGTGAGCGAACGAGACTGATATACAATACCGCCGATAGGCTCGCCGGTCCATGGAGAACCCATAACGCTTTCGTATTCAGTAGTAGAATAGGGCGTAAGCTCAGTCCATGCACGGTACATCATCGACAAGGAAAGCTCACTGAAGCCGTAGGGCGACACTTCGGCACCCTCAAGCTTAAGATTTAAAGTATAGAGAACGTCGGCTACAACTTTGGAAAAATCGTAGTCAACAACATACTCAGCCACAGAAGCGCCTTCAGCGAAAGTCACACTTTCGGGTAATGTAAACACATCGGTCACGTCGTTGCCGTCAGCGTCGGTCACAGAGGCTACAACCGTCACTGTAAGCTCACCGTCGGTACGAAGACGGTCGACAGGCACCTCTACAGAGGTCTCGTTCGGCAGAATGCTGAGCGTTGTCGGCAGTTCGCTGGAGAAGAACACCTCATCTCCTGCGGGCATCGGAGCTGGCGTATATTCCACCTCCTCGGTACATGCCGAGAAGCCTAACAGGGCTACGCCACCCAAAAATGCTGAGAAATATTTATTAAGTTTCATATTCTTTGTAATTAACGGTTAGGAGTATAAAGACCATCGCAGGAAGGGGTGTTGAACGCAGTGAGCGCGGCATTGTTGCGAGCCTCCTGATTCGAGATTGCGAAGTTCATCCATGCGGGTCGTCCGTTTGTATTGAAAGTGTTGCGCGAAGTATCCCAGTTAGTACCGTTATAGAAACGCTCTACACTATAATTGAGACGCTTGATGTCAAAGAAGGTCTGACCTTCGCCCCACAGCTCAACACGTTTCTGGAAGATGATTTCCTCAACAACCGCTTCGGCTGCTGCCAGTGTATTGCTATAAGTGGCATAACGATAGGTCTTCATGAACGATGTGAGCAGCTCGTTGCCGGCAGAGGGGTTGGTATGTGCGGTAGCCTCAGCTTCGATAAAGTACATTTCTTCGACGCGCATCAGGGGATATGCAACCACTGCGCCTACATTGTAGTTATCCATTTCGCCGCTTCCGGGTCGGAACTTAAGCGATACATACGCATAGAAGTTTTCTTCGGCAAAATCCTTGTTAAGGAAGGGCTCGCTTCCGCGGAGTGCGGAATTTTCGGGAGCAAAGTACGAGAGCTTGCGCCAGTCGCGGTCGCTCATGCGCGAATACATCTGAGCATCAATCATAGTGAACGCGCCCTGTGCGGGAGCAGCGTAGCCGAAATTCTGCTCGTTGCAGCAGAACGACGAGAATGTGCGGATACCGCCTACCTGCACTACTGCATCTTCGGCGGTGTACTCGCCGGCGAACATCCACGACGACATCGAAGAGTCGTTGAAGCCCTGAGTGGTGCTCTGCCAGTCAGCCTGCGTAAGAGGAGTGGCACCGGAAGTGGTGATAGCCTGTCGTGCATATTTGGCTGCCTCGGCATACTGTGTTGCAGCGGCAGCATCATCCTCGTTGATTTCAGCCTGGTAGGATGCGTCCCAAAGGTAGAGACGCGCCTTCAGACCATAAAGAACGGCAAGGTCAGGAATAGTCTTGGACAGACGTGCAGTGGTATTGCCGGAGAAGAGCGCCTCCGCCTCTACAAGGTCGCCAAGTATAAATTCGTACATTTCCTTGTGTGTGGCACGAGGATTGTTACGGGAGTCGTCTTCAGTTGTCTTATCGGTAACGATAGGCACTGTCAGACCCTTGATATCCTGACCGGCGTCGCTCTTGCAGTCGGGGAAAAGCTCATTGGGGAGCACCTCGTACATACGGGCAAGGTCGAGATAGAGGAATGCGCGGTATGTAAGACCCGTAGCGAAATTATAACGAAGCAGCTCATTGTCGGTTTCGGGGTCAATGGCACGCATCACGTTGTTGGTTGTGTTAATCTGCTCGTAGTAGTAGTTCCAGGTTATCTGCTGCATGGCCCAGTCGCTACCTGTATTGGTAACGGCACTCGCCCAGCCGAACCAGTCGAAACCGCCGGCATACTCTACAGGCATATCACCTGTCATGACGTCGCGTACGTGAAGCACGCCGGTATAGCCCATATCGCAGTGAATATCGGGGTCGAGCGTAACGAGATTGAGACGGGCAGGCATACCCCATACGAGTGCCGTAGTGGCACTGGCGTTACCCTGCAGATCACCCGAGGTGATTACGCTTGAGTCAATCGCCTCCTCGATACAGCCGGTAAGAAGCGGCGTTACGGCAACAGCCGCAAGAAGAGTTTTATATATTGCTTTCATTGCTGTCCTTAATTAGAATGTAACAGTTAAACCACCTGAGATAGTGCGTACGGCTGCGTTGTAGGTGTTGTTGCTGCTGCCGGTAAACGACTGGCGTGGGTCAAGACCCTGACGCTTCGACCATACCCACACATTTTCGCAAGCGAAGTACACGCGGAGCTTCTCGAGATAGAGCTTCTTGACCCAGTCGTTGGGCAGTGTATAGCCGAGGTTGATATTCTCGAGCGAGAGATAAGAAGCATTGGTGAGGAAGCGGCTCGACGATGCGGCGCTCTGGAGGTCGCCGTACATGAAACGTGGAGTGTTCGAATTGGGGTTCTCGGGAGTCCAGGCGTTGTAGAGGTCTACGTGGAGGTTGCCCGGGCCACCGCCGGCGGGGCTGCTCATAAGAGAAGAATAACCGCTGTCGTATACCTGGCCGCCAATCTGATAGTTGAACATAAGCGAGAGGTCGATGCCCTTATACTCGAAAGATGTCTGGAAACCGCCGAACACAGGAGCGAGGGCAGTGCCACAGAGCTGCATGGTAGCCTCGGAGTAGTTGGTTGTAGTCTCCTTCTCTCCTGTGGGCAGACCATCTGCTCCGATTACAGATTTTTCATATGTAGGCAGACCTGTTTCCTTGTCCACTCCAAGATAGCGCGGCATGTAGAAAGTGAACATAGGCTCTCCTTCGCCATAGAAAGTGCTGCCGTTTGAGTAACCGTACACACCGTCTACGAGGTTCGTCTTACGTTCCTGAGGAAGCGAGGTAATCTCATTCTTGAGATAAGTGAGGTTGGCGCTCACGTTCCAGCGGAAGTCGCGTGTGCTGATGATATCGCCGTGGAGTTCCACTTCCACACCGGCGTTCATCACGTTACCGATATTGTCATAGTAGCCCATGAAGCCGAACGAAGCTGGAAGAGTGAAATACATGAGCATATCGGAAGTGCGGCGGTAGTAACCGTTGATTTCACCGCTGAGGCGGTTATTGAAGAAGCCGAATTCGACACCGGCGTTGAAGTTACCGTTCTTCTCCCAGGTTATATCCTTGTTGCCGAGGTGAGAGGGAGTTACAGCAGGATGACCGCCCGAGTTGATAAGCGAGTATGTGTCGGTATAAAGGAATTCGCCGATATTGTCGTTGCCCTGCTCACCGTAAGAAACCTTGAGCTTGAGCATATTCACCCAATCGACATTGAAGAAGTCTTCCTTGTTGATAATCCAGGCGCCGCCGACACTCCAGAAGTTACCCCAGCGGTGGTCGGGGTGGAAGCGGCTCGATGCGTCGCGACGATATGATGCCGAAGCAAAGTACTTGTCGTCGTAGTCGTACTGGCCGCGGAAGAGCCAGCCTTCATTGTTATAGGTGTATTTGTTCGAATCTGCGGGACCATTGGCGAGGATAGCGCCATCGAGTTCGGTGTTCGAGGGGTCGAACATACCGCTTCTCGAGCCGCTAAGCGACAGCATTTCGCGCGTGTAATATTCGTGACCGGCAAGGAGGTCGACGGTATGAGCCTTATTGAACACATGGTTCCAGGTGAGGAGCTGCTGGAAGTTCATGTCGGTATTGCGGACATGGCTCTTTTTTACGATACCGTTCTGAGAAGCCATCTGACCGTAGTAGGGGTTGTTGGTCGTTGTAGAGCGATTTTCGAGAAGGTTAATGGTATTTTTTGTAGTGAACTTGAAGTCCTTCAGGAAACGCACTTCGGCGAATACAGTACCCGAGAACACGTTGCGGACGGTGTTAGACACGTTGAGCTGCGCATCTGAAATAGCATTCGAGCCGGGGAATACAGGACGCTTCAGGCCGGCGTTGAGGCCTGCACCGTAGTCATAGCGGGGGAAGTTCTGGGCATCGAGCATAATCTGCTTGTTGCCGTCGCGCATAAAGAGAGGATAGATAGGGGGAACACCTACGGCAAAAGCGAAGAGGTTGCCGGTAGAGTTGGAGGCACCTTCCGAGCTCATGGCGTCGGTAACTACATGCGAGTAGTTTGCCGAAGCACCAACCTTAAGCCAGGGCTTGGCCTGGAAGTCGGCAGCCACGCGGGCAGAGAAACGCTCGAACTGCGATTTCGCAACTACGATACCTTCGTTCTTGAGGTAGCCTACCGAAGCCATGATGTTGCTCTTTTCGGTACCTTGTGTGATGCTTACGTTATACTCCTGACGCATGCTGCTCTTATAGGTATAGTCGAGCCAGTTGTCGGGATAGAGCCAGAAGTCCTGACCGCCATAGTTGGCCATGCGGCCAAGTGTTGCGTTGGGGTTGAGTTTGCCGTTCATACCGATAAGGTTCTGACCTTGGGGAACGGTATATACATTATAGGCAAGACCGTAGCTGTTGGCAGCTGTGATATTCTGATTAGCCCATGCGTTGGCAGCGGCACTGCTCATACCCTGTCCGCCGATTTCGCCGGAGAAACGGCCATAGTTGTACAGCGACTGATAGTAAAGCTCATAGTACTGGGCGGGGTCGGTAATATACTCGTAGTCCTGAGTGGCACGCGAGTTGGCACCCCACTTGGCATCTACGGTCACCTTGGCTTCGCCGAGCTTGGCGCGCTTGGTGGTGATGAGAATTACACCGTTGGCACCGCGGGCACCGTAAAGGGCGTTCGAAGCAGCGTCCTTGAGCACGGTCATAGTCTCGATATCGTTGGTGTTGAGCGAGTTGATGTTACCGGTGTAGGGCGAACCGTCTACAATAATCAGAGGAGCGTTGGCACCCGACGCAGAGTTCACGGTAGAAAAGCCGCGGACACTGATAGTGGGGTTGCTGCTACCGGGGGCACCCGAAGCATTAGACAGCTGAAGACCTGTTACACGGCCGGAAAGAGCGTTGAGGGGGTTGGTAACCTGCGACTTCTCAATCTCGGCAGAGCCTACAGTAGCAGCAGAACCGGTAAACGATGATTTCTTCTGCTGACCGAAAGCCACAACCACGAGGGGGTCGAGAAGAGCGTTGTCGCTTTCCAGACGGATTACCATATTACCGTCGGTAATGGCTACCTGCTTTGTCTGGTAACCTACGTAGGAAACCGTAAGGGTTTTTGCTGCTGCGGGGACTTTCAATGTGAAATGACCGCTGGCATCGGTAGCAGTACCGGTAGCTTCGCCGGTGGCTGTTACCGAGGCGCCAATCAACGTTTCATCGTTGTCAGCGTCTAAGACAGTACCCTGAACTGTACGCGTCTGGGCCGACGCACACAAGCTGAGAGTCATCACTGTCAAGAGTAATAGAAACAGCTTTTTCATACTTAGAAAAAAATTAGACATAAAAATGATTGATAGATAGAGTCTTAACTTTGACCGTTCACGTCAGGGCAGTATACACCACATGCCGTGACGGTACTTGATTGGGCAAAGTTAATATAAATATTTGGAAATAATAAGCATTTGGAAAGAAAAAAATCTATTTTTTAACATTTTGAGCAATCAGAAAGGCTCCCGAACGCTACAAAAGATACACCGTGGCGCACCCTCTCGCTTCATATAGATATCCGCAAGCATAAGTGCATTTGGCATTCTGCATAAGTTTTTGTATATTTGCAAACATTCTTGTCATACAACCATGCACGAACATTTAGAAAGCAAGGCAATGCCGGCGGCACACACCTCCGTAACCGACCGCATCCGCTATCTCATATCGGCCACGCGCCACAACCAGTCGAGCTTCGCCAAAGCAATCGGCGTGGACGCGGCTTCGGTGTCGCGCATACTCGGCAACGACCGAAGTCCCTCCGAGGCTTTCCTCAACCGCATAGTAGTGAACCTCGGCGTTTCAAAGCAGTGGCTCACCGAAGGCACCGACGTACCCTTCCCGCGCAACCCGCACTCCGACGCCTCTGCACGGCAGGGCGCCCCGGTATACGACATCGACGTCACCGCCGGAAGCACTCCGCTGAGCCGTATGTTCACTCACGAGCGCATCATGGGACGCGTCTGCCTGCCCGGCATAGACCCCGCCCTACCCATTGTGCGCGTGAGCGGCGACTCCATGACGCCCAAGCTGCGCCCCGGCTGCTACGTGTCTATCCGCCCGATAAGCCTCGACGCCCCTATCTCGTGGGGCCGAATATACGTGGTGGTGCTCGCCGACTACCGTCTTGTGAAATATGTGCGCCGCAACCCCGACCCAGCAATGGTGACACTCGTAAGCGCAAACCCCGAATACGACGACATCGACGTCCGCCGCTCCGACATCGAAGGTCTATATCTGGTAGAAAATGTAATAAACCATGACTCACCCGCATAACCCGCTGCCCCCGTGCAGCACCCCCGGCATCCTCGAGGCCGGATGCGACGAGGCCGGCCGCGGATGTCTCGCGGGCCCCGTGTTCGCCGCCGCCGTGATTTTGCCCGACGATTTCGCACACCCGCTCCTCAACGACTCCAAGCAGCTCACCGAGCGCCGACGAATGGAGCTGCGCACAGTAATCATGAAGCAGGCTATAGCCTGGGCCATTGCCCGCGTGGACAACGACGAAATAGACCGCATAAACATACTAAACGCCTCAATAGAGGCCATGCACCGCGCCCTCGACGCACTCTCCGTGCGGCCCGGCGCAGTGATTGTGGACGGCAACCGCTTCAAGCCGTACCGCGACCTGCCTTGCACCACCTTCGTAAAGGGCGACGGCCGCTTCGCCAATATCGCGGCGGCATCCGTTCTGGCTAAGACAGAGCGCGATTTATATATGATACGCGCGCACGATAGCTATCCCGAATACCGCTGGAACGTGAACAAGGGCTACCCCACGGCCGACCACCGGCGCGCGATAGCCGAGCACGGCCCTACCCCGCTCCACCGCATGTCGTTCAGACTGCTCGCCCAGCCCTCCCTACCGGGCCTGTAGAGTGTTTTAATAACTTTTAACCCTGCATCTCTTCTTTTAATTAAAAAAAAGCCTTAACTTTGCGGCACAATAAGTGACCAAAGTCGAGTATCTTAGTCGTCAAGGCTGCCAATCGCACCACGACGACACACTTCGAGGCTTCGCAAGAGCTACTTTGAGTCACCGCCCCGGCCCTCAAAAGCCGAGTTGGCGATTTTTGTATTGGATAATTTGGTCTAAACATCATGGACATTAAATAGTTGTTTTATAGATAATTGTGTATTGAAGCGGGGCGTCGTGAGACAGCTCCGTTTTTCGTTTTCCCACACCCCGTTTTCTCAATCAATTAAATCAATTTTTAAGACAGGAGTACAGGAGGACAATTTTTTTTATATCTTTCCGTGCTTTCCTTAGTCCTTTCCGTGTTCAGAAAGGGGCAGGCGTTGCTCATTTCCAAACTTTTAAAACGGCTCAAGCATCCGTGCCGGCCTGTAATATCGGAGCGACGACATCCTTGTCGTCGTACGCCGTAAGGCGTTCCGCGCGAGCAGACAGCGCACGGACGATGACATGGATGTCATCGCTCCATTCCAAACAATTGGTTCTCCTGTCTTAAATACAAGCAAAAGGCCCGGGGATGCGCGATTGCAGCCCCGGGCCTCTGAAACTATATTGTATCCTTATTTCACAAATACTTTTGTGACAGTGTTGCCCTTGCGGCAGATATACATGCCGTTCTCGGGATTAGCCACACGAACACCCTGCATATTGTAGTACTCAACTGCGGCATTGGAGTCTTCTACATCAACCGATTCTATACCTGTGGTGATGCGGTCGGTAACGTCTTCCGAGGCAAGGCCGTTTACAGTACCGTCATTATTCATCTTCAGAGTAATATCATAATAGCGGTTGGGAGTCACTGCTACGAGAGCATTATCACCGTAAGTGCTCTTAAGAAGCACTGAGGACTCACCTGTGTAAGCATGGCCGTTGGCCGCCACCTCGGCAGTAAGACCTGCCGCACGGTCGTCTGCCACACGAGCTGCGGGAGCATCAGAGTTCCCTTTACACCAGTCCGACAGAACGAAGTAACCCTTACCGTCGCCATGATCTTCGATAAGCATACCTTCAAACGTATAGGTACATGTATTGTCGCCATTGTCCACTTTCTGAGCACTGACGCTGCCACTCCAGTCAAAGCTGTGCTTCCAAAGGTCACCATGGAGATACATTGTTTTTGGCAACAGATGTTCTACAAGATAGAACTCATTGTAGCGAGTGTCCAGGTTGATTACAGAGCGCATAACCGTGCCGGTGGGGACACAGAACGCTTTGTCATTGGTATTTTTGGTTATCTGATACTTATAACCTTTCTCATCCAAATTAATATCATCAACACCCGGACTATAGCGACCGATGTTGGCCTGGTTCCAATTCTCGTTATCCCCCTCTTCTGCCAGAGTGGAAGTGTACAGGAAGAAAGCATTACCGTCTCCGTTGGGGTCTCCCTTAAACTCTACAAAGTCCTCGGTATAATAAATGTTTGTACCGGGAGTATTCGTCATCGCATGGTGGCGATTGGCCAAGTTCCAGGAACTTTGGTCTACAGTACCCAGCATATAGATAGGAGCACCCACACGGAGCAACATAAGAGTCTTTGCTGCAGGGTCGAAGATTAGACGGAAATTACGCAAGTTTTCAAACTCGCCTGTGGTAAAATGACGATTAAATACATAAGGGGTATTTCCTTGCGAAAGGTTGAGCGGCACATTGATGTTTGTGGTACGTCCTGCGGTAGGGCTACCATATACAGTCTCATTATTATCCTCATCATAGCAGACAACAAGAATTTGGCCATTTGCCTTCACCTCGCCAGTATACTGCCACTTACCGTCGACTTCCTCAAAGTCAATTGATTCTTCTGAGCCTGAAAATATGTTGGTGCGTACCGCATAACTCATCCCGGTTACCTCAACATCTTCTACAGCACTAATTGTAAGCTGCTTTTTCTCAGCATTGAGCGAAAACAGATAATTACCGGCATCAAGATTACCAAACACGAAATTGGCGTTATTCGAAGAAGCAATCGTCATCGGAGTGTCAAGCACCACTGTAGCCGAGCCTGCCTGAGCAGCATACCAAACATTGCTGTCGACATTCTTATCCTTAAAGTACTGAAGTCCGAAATTCGCCGACGAACCAGTCTGCCTTACATCAACAACAACTTCCCAAACACCATCCTTATAGGTCATATCATAGCCAGACCATGCAGTCCCGCCGGCGAGATTGCTCCAAACACGCCATTTATCTGTGGGCTCAGGGTCAGGCTCTATCGGCCCTACAGAAGAAGGGTCGGAAATAATAAGTTTACCGCCTTCTGTATCCACGGTAAAGTTATATGTTCCGGCATTGATTTTCCATGAATTATTATTGGTCTGCGCCATTGCATTTTCTCCGAGAACGACAGTAGTCTGGTCGGTCACAGGGCCGTAGCGGTGAGAATTAATAACAGTCCAAGAACCCACATTGACAGCAAAGCCAAAAAATTTGCCGTCACCGCTCACAGTCACATTTTTGATTTCAAAAACACCGCTTTTATCAGTCGCCGACAAGGGTGTGCCGCTGGAGATATTCCATTCTCCGCTGAAGTTATCTATCAAGTAGAGCTTATCGACAGCTGCATTTACAGTTACAGCTGCAAGAAGCGCCACCAATAGCAGGTAGAATTTTTTCATAGTAGAATAAGATTATTTGATTAGGTTAATTGAATCACAAAAGAAGAGTTTGTCGGTTTTGTACGACAATACTATTTTTACTGGGTCAAAGTTATAAATTATATCAATACATGCATTATATTTTAACCCGCTTTAACTTTTAGCGACAAACACACATCTTCCTGACGGCCAAAATGGTGTGCGTATCTCCGGCACGCATGCTATAGTAGAGCTCCCTCCCCGAGGGAGGCAAGCGCCCCGGTTAACATCAATGTGCAGGCCTCCGACCTGTCTCCCGACGATGCAAAAAAATGTTCTCCTGTTCTCCTGTCTTAAATAATTGATTTTAATTGATTGGAACCACCCGCAAGGCATGTAATGAAAAAGACCCGGCCTCTGAAACAGAGACCGGGTCTTTTACTCTTAAGGCAGTAAGCCTTATTTCTTGTTCGATACCACGCGACGCTCTTTGATACGGGCTTTCTTGCCTGTGAGGCCACGGAGGTAGTAGAGCTTTGCACGACGTACCTTACCGTATTTGTTTACGGTAATGGAGTCGATAAAGGGAGACTCGATAGGGAAGATACGTTCAACACCTACGTTGTCGCTCATCTTGCGCACAGTGAAGCGCTTCTTTGCGCCTTCACCCGAGATGCGGATAACCACACCGCGGTACTGCTGGATACGCTCTTTGTTACCTTCTTTGATACGATATGCCACGGTGATAGTGTCGCCGGGGCCGAATTCGGGATGCTGCTTGCCGGTAGCGAAGGCTTCTTCGGCAATTTTAATCAAGTCCATTGTAAGGTGTAATTGATTTAGAATGTTAACATTACTCGCAATATACGCAGGCTGCTTGTCCTGCCAGAGATTACGAAATCGGTTGCAAAGGTAATAATTTTTTTCTTAGCGGACAAATCTTTTTTCGCGGAAGCCGTGCAGACTCAGTCGAATACGCCCTGCATGGCCTGGTCTACCACCTCTTCTTCATCATCGGGAGCATAGGCACCGGCGCAGGGGTTCAGCCCCGCCGGGAAGTCGAACTGCGACGACTGCGAGTAGTGCAGCGAGGGGTCGGCGTACACCTTGGATATATAGCGGCCATAAATAGGGAGCGCCATAGCCGCGCCCTGGCCCTGCGCCATATTGTTGAAGTGGATGTATCGGTCTTCGCCACCCACCCAGGTGCCAGACACGAGGTCGGGGGTGAATGCCATGAACCAGCCGTCGGCATTGTCGTTGGTAGTACCTGTCTTGCCGCCAGTCTGCGCGGTGACGTTGTAGGGCGGACGACGCAGGCGGTTGCCCGTACCGCTATCCACCACATTGAGCAATATCGACAGTATGCGCCAATAGCCTTTCTGCGTGATGACCTCGGTCTGCGAAGGCGCGAAGTCGCTTATCACATTGCCGTTTGCATCGGCAATAGCAGTCACGAAGACAGGGTCGGAGCGCATGCCCTTGTTGGCAAAGGCGCTGTATGCCGTCACCATTTCCTTGACCGACACTTCGGCCGGGCCGAGGCAAAGCGACTTCACGGCCGGAAGCTTGTTGGTGATGCCGTAGGAGTGCATGCGCTTCACCAGCTCAGCGGGGCTGAGACGGTCCATTATGCGTGCCGAAATCCAGTTGTTGGAGTTCGTGAGCGCCCAGCGCAGGTCTACCATTTCACCCACACGAGCCCTACCTGAGTTGCGCGGCTGCCACACACGTCCGTTCTCGTCGTAGAGCGTGGGCTGCTCGTTGAGCATGGTGGTGCAGGGGGTAAAGTCGTCGGTCTCGAAAGCATAGGTGTAGAGGAAGGGCTTAATGGTGGAGCCAATCTGTCGGCGGCCTGTCGACACCATATCATACTGGAAGAAGCGGAAGTCGGGGCCGCCCACATATGCCTTTACAAAGCCGGTGGATGGGTCCATGGACATAAAGCCCGTGCGGAGGAACGATTTGGAGTACAGCAGCGAGTCACGGGGCGTCATCGTAGTGTCGACCGGGCCGTCGTAGCTGAACACCGTCATATCGATGGGCGTGTCGAACTCTGCCTGCAGCTCAGCCTCGCTCAGACCGCGCAGGCGCGCTATGCGTCCGCGCTCGCTCTGGCGCATGGCATTGACAATGAGCTTGGCGCGCATGGCATCGGAAAGCTCCACGCGGCTCGAAGTGTATGGTGCTGCCGAAGAGCCTTTCTTCTCCTTGAAAAACTGCTTCTGCAGCGAGCTCATGTGCTCGTGCACGGCCTCCTCGGCGTATGTCTGCATGCGCGAGTCGATAGTGGTGTATATCTTGAGACCGTCGTTGTAAATATCGTACTTCGTGCCGTCGGGCTTGCGCGTCTTCTCAATCCAGCCGTAGAGCGGGTTTGTGGCCCAGGCAATGGAGTCGTCTGTATATCGCTGAGCGTCCCACGAGGGATAGTGCGAACGCACGGGCTTCTTGGCAGAGAGTATGCGGCGCAGCTCCTCGCGGAAGTAGGGGGCCATGCCGTCTTTGTGGTCTACTCGCTGGAAGTCGAGCGTGAGCGGCTGCGCCTGCAGGTCGGCAAGCTCCTGAGCGGTGAGCATATCGGCCTTGTACATCTGCTCGAGTACCACATTGCGGCGCTGGCGGGTGCGCTCGTTGTGTCGCACGGGGTTATAGAAAGCAGGGTTCTTCACCATGCCAATCAGCGTGGCTGCCTCGATGGTGTTGAGGTCTTCGGCCTCCTTGTTGAAGTATACCTTGGCGGCACTCTTTATTCCCACTGCGTTGTAGAGGAAGTCGAACTGGTTGAGATACATCTTCAATATTTCTTCCTTTGAGTAGAAGCGCTCGAGCTTTATGGCAATCATCCACTCGATAGGCTTCTGCACGGCACGCGCCAGCAGGCCGCTCGACGGCGGGCTATAGAGCTGCTTGGCGAGCTGCTGCGTAATGGTTGAGCCGCCGCCGGCATTCTTGTTGCCGAGAATTACGGTCTTCACCACGGCGCGCATAATGGCGCGCAGGTCTATACCGGAGTGCTCGGTGAAGCGGGCATCTTCGGTAGCGATGAGTGCGTCGACCACCTCGGGCGAAATCTCGTCGAAGTCGGCGTACACGCGGTTGCCGGTATTGCGGAAATAGCGGCCCATTTCCTGCCCGTCGGCTGTGTATATTACCGATGCGAACTTATCCTGCGGGTTCTTCAGCTCCTCGATTGGCGGCATGTAGCCAATCACGCCGTTGTACACCATAACGAAGAACCCGGCAGTGAAAATCACTGCGGCAGCAAATGCTATCCACAGTACTTTTATAATAACGCGCGTGCGATGGCGACGGCTGTCGCTGCGCTTGTCTGTGCTTTTTCCTGTATTGTCTGTCTGTGCCATGGAGAAAAAATGTGGCTATGTTGAGCTACAAAATTACTCATTTTTTGTGGTTCCAACAAAAATGATTAACTTTGCAGCAGTCAACCGGCGCCCGAATGGTGGAATGGTAGACACGAGGGACTTAAAATCCCTTGGCCATTAGGCTGTGCGGGTTCGAGTCCCGCTTCGGGCACCAGGCACCCCGCCGCATCACAACAAGATGCGGCGGGGCTTTTTTTTGCGCCCTTCGCCCACATCCTGTTTTTAAGACAGGAGAACAATTTTATTTTGAGGCAGGAGGATAATTTGTCCAGGTAAGCGAGATTTATCTCGCACAACAGGCACCCGCAATTATATTTTCGACGGAAAACTTTCCGACGTAATAAACATAAAAAGGAACTGCTCACGCAGTTCCTTTCTATGGGTTTCCAATAGGTACAATTTCTAAGGTAAAAAAGATTGTTTTAGGTTTGCGCTACAAAGTTCGCTGCTTTTGGCATAATGACCAAATATTTTTTTATGTTTTACGACATAGTTTTTCAGCAAACTATAGCTCTGAACATCTTTTCAAAACCTTATTCAGCAGTTTTACAGTAAATTACATCCGTAAAGCCACGGCGAAAAGTTTCTTTTATTTTAATGTTAAATATTGTAAAAGCCAAAACAAGGAGTTGCATTATGCTTTTAAATATAGTTTTTCCACTCGTCCCGGCTTCAAAAAAATCACTTATAATCCTCCCAGCATTTAATCTCGATTTGGTCGAGAGGCAGGTTGGTGAAAGCGCGGATAAAGGCAGAAGCCAGACGCGAGTTGGTGAGCAGAGGTATGTTGAGGTCGACTGCCGCGCGACGTATCTTGCGGCCGTTGCTCAGCTCTGTGCCCGTAAAGTTTTTGGGCATATTCACTACCAGGTCGACCTGCTTGTTGTGAAGCAACTCTATTGCCTGCGGTTGCATGTCGGGCGTGGAGGGCCAGTACACCCTCACTGCGGGAATACCGTTATCGTTGAGGAACTGGCATGTGCCGCTTGTCGCATATATCTTAAGCCCGGCGCGGTGCAGCATGTGTGCGGCCTCGAGCATATCGGCCTTCTGCTTGGGCGTGCCAGTGCTCAGGAGCACGGCTTTGTGGGGCACTCGGAGACCTACAGCAAGGAGCGACTTGAGCACAGCCTCGTCGGTATCGTCGCCAAGGCAACCCACTTCGCCTGTCGACGCCATGTCGACACCGAGCACGGGGTCGGCACCGCCAAGACGCGAGAAGCTGAACTGCGACGCCTTAACGCCCACATAGTCGAGGTCGAAAGCGCTCTTCGACGGTTTTTCGACATGCTCGCCCAGCATGATGCGTGTGGCAAGGTCGATGAAGTTGATTTTAAGCACCTTCGACACAAAGGGGAAACTTCGCGAGGCACGGAGGTTACATTCGATGACCTTGATATCGTTGTTCTTGGCAAGGAACTGGATATTGAACGGGCCTGAGATATTAAGCTCACGCGCAATCTTTCCGGCCACCTTTTTTATGCGACGCATAGTCTCCACATAGAGCTTCTGGGGCGGGAACTGAATTGTCGCGTCGCCGCTGTGCACGCCGGCATACTCTATGTGCTCCGAAATGGCGTAAGCCTTTATTTCGCCGCCGTCGGCCACAGCATCCATTTCTATTTCCTTGGCGTTCTGAACGAACTCGGTCACAACCACCGGGTGCTTCTTAGACACGTTTGCCGCCAAACGCAGGAAGCGGTGCAACTCGTCGGAGTTCCAGCACACGTTCATGGCCGCGCCCGAGAGCACATAGCTCGGACGAACGAGCACGGGGAAGCCCACTTCTGCCACAAAGCTCTCGATGTCGGCAAAGTCGGTAAGCTCGCGCCAGCGGGGCTGGTCGATGCCGAGAGTATCGAGCATGGCGGAGAATTTGTGGCGGTCTTCGGCGCGGTCGATGCTTGCGGCGCTTGTGCCTAGAATGTTTACATGAGCTGCATCTAGGCGCGTGGCGAGGTTGTTAGGAATTTGGCCACCCACCGAGAGCACCACGCCGTGCGGGTTCTCCAGCTCGAGGATATCCATCACACGCTCGTATGTAAGCTCGTCGAAGTAGAGGCGGTCGCAGATATCGTAGTCGGTAGATACCGTCTCGGGGTTGTAGTTTATCATCACCGAGCGGTAGCCCTGACGGCGCGCGGTGAGAAGAGCGTTCACCGAGCACCAGTCAAACTCAACCGACGAGCCGATGCGGTATGCGCCCGAGCCGAGCACCACCACCGAGCGGTGGTCGCCGGTATAGTCCACATCATTCTCGGTGCCGTTGTATGTGAGGTAGAGGTAGTTTGTGGCGGCAGGATATTCTGCGGCAAGCGTGTCAATCTGCTTCACCACAGGTATGATACCCAGCTCCTTGCGCCGTGCGCGCACCGAGGCCATCATGCCGTCGGTGTCGGCGTTGAAGCGCTCCTTGTAGAGCGAGCGTGCCACCTGGAAGTCACTGAAGCCCTGCTGTTTAGCAGTAGCCAGCAAGCGTGCGGGCACATCGTCGGGACTATTGAATTTCTCAAGTTCTTCGGATGTATCCTTTATATTGCGGAGCTTGTAGAGGAACCAGCGGTCAATCTTGGTAAGCTCGTGTATGCGGTCTACGGTGTAGCCCTGCGCGAAAGCCTTGGCAATAGCGAAAATGCGGCGGTCTGTAGGCTCGCTGAGAGCGGCGTCGAGGTCGTCGATAGACAGCTCCTTGTTCTCCACGAAGCCGTGCATGCCCTGCCCTATCATGCGGAGGCCCTTCTGAATAGCTTCCTCAAAAGTGCGGCCGATAGCCATAACCTCGCCCACCGATTTCATCGACGAACCGATATGGCGGTCAACGCCGTGGAACTTGCCGAGGTCCCAACGGGGTATTTTCACCACCACGTAGTCCAGCGCCGGCTCAAAGAAGGCCGATGTGGAGCGAGTCACGCTGTTGCGAAGGTCAAAAAGGCCGTAGCCCAGCGCGAGCTTGGCGGCCACGAAAGCCAGAGGATAGCCGGTGGCCTTCGATGCGAGCGCCGACGAGCGGCTGAGGCGCGCGTTCACCTCAATGACGCGGTAGTCCATCGAGGCGGGGTCGTAGGCATACTGCACGTTGCACTCGCCCACGATGCCTATGTGGCGTACAATCTTAATGGCTATACTGCGGAGGTAGTGGTAGTCGTCGTTCGACAGCGTCTGCGAGGGCGCCACCACGATACTCTCGCCGGTGTGTATGCCCAGCGGGTCGAAGTTCTCCATATTGCAGACGGTGACGCAATTGTCGAAACGGTCGCGCACCACCTCATATTCCACTTCTTTCCAGCCCTTGAGCGACTTCTCTACCAGCACCTGCGGCGAGAACGACAGAGCCTTCTCCACAAGAGCAGACAGCTCGGCATCATTGTCGCAGAAGCCGCTGCCGAGGCCGCCGAGAGCGTAGGCCGCACGCACAATGACGGGGTAGCCGAGCTTTCCGGCCACTCGCAGGGCCTCGCTCACACTCTCCACCGCCTCGCTCTTGATAGTGGCCACGCCAATCTCGTTGAGACGCTCCACAAAGAGCTCGCGGTCTTCGGTATCCATGATAGCGCGCACGGGAGTACCGAGCACGCGCACGCCGTAGCGCTCCAGCACGCCGCTCTGCTCCAGCTCCACGCCGCAGTTGAGGGCCGTCTGGCCGCCGAAGGCAAGCAGGATGCCGTCGGGATGTTCCTTCTCGATTACTCTCTCCACAAAGTAAGGTGTGACAGGCAGGAAGTAAATCTTGTCGGCCATACCCTCGGAGGTCTGCACCGTGGCGATGTTGGGGTTGATGAGCACGGTGGTCACACCCTCCTCGCGTAGAGCCTTGAGGGCCTGTGCGCCGGAGTAGTCAAACTCGCCCGCCTCACCTATCTTGAGGGCGCCGCTGCCGAGCAGCAGCACTTTCTTTATCTCGTGTTGCATATAATAGATGTTTAGAGAAGGTCAACAAACTCATCGAACAGGAATTCCGTGTCTCGGGGGCCACTCGATGCCTCGGGGTGGAACTGCGCCGAGAAGAAAGGCAGCGTGCGGTGGCGTATGCCTTCGTTGGTGCCGTCGTTCATATTCACGAAGAGGGTTTCCCAATCGTCTGGCAGCGAGCTGTCGTCTACGGCAAAACCGTGGTTCTGCGATGTCACGAAGCATCGGTCGGTGCCGACGCGGCGCACAGGCTGGTTGTGCGAGCGATGACCGTATTTAAGCTTGTAGGTACGTGCCCATGCGGCCTTTGCCAGAAGCTGATTGCCCATACAGATGCCGCAGATAGGTTTCTCGCGCGTCATGGCCTTGCGGATGTTCTCCACGGTAGCGCCGGCGAAATCGGGGTTGCCCGGGCCGTTGCTTATGAAAAGGCCGTCGAAATCTATCACGTTGAAGTCGAAATCCCACGGCACACGCACCACGCGCACGCCACGGCGCAGCAGGCACCTTATAATATTGTGCTTTATGCCGCAGTCTACGAGCACCACCGTCTTGCGCCCCTCGGCGTCGGGGGCGAGCGGCAGCTCGAGGGACACGGGCGCCTCGCCTATGGACGTGTACACCACAGCCTCGGGGCACGACGTGAGTGCAATGAGGTTCTCGGCGTTCGGGTCATAAAAATCGACATCCTCGCCTCCTTCGATTGTTATTTTGCCGAGCATTGAGCCGTGTTGACGGAGATGCTTGGTGAGAGCGCGGGTGTCGATACCGTAAATTCCTGCGATTTTTTCTGATTTGAGCCATTCGCCCAGCGAACGGTCGGCCAGCCAATGACTGTGATGAAAGGCGTAGTCCTGGGCGATGATAGCGCGGCAATGGATGCGTGTACTCTCCATGTAGCCGTCGAGAGTATCTTCGCCGCCCGACGGCGGTACGCCGTAGTTGCCGAGCTGGGGAAATGTGGTGACTAAAATCTGCCCCTCGTAGGAGGGGTCTGTAAGGCTCTCGGGGTAGCCCGTCATGGCTGTATTGAACACAACCTCACCGGCGGCCGGCCCGTCGTAGCCGAAGCTGTAGCCTCTGAATGTGGTGCCGTCCTGCAAGGTCAGGATAGCTGCTTTGGTCGCTTGCATAGTCTGAATTGGAATAGTCGATAATGCGATTCGGCCGTCATTGCTGACTTTTGACCGCACAAAGTTAGCAATTTTTTCCTGTTCCCGAAAATTTAGAGCTGCCTATATGTTCGGCCGGCAGTGCACGCCCGACAACACGCCGTGGCATCACTTTCAGAACCAAACCGCTGCCGCCGATGTTAATAATATAGGAAAACGTCGGAACCAAATTAATCTTTTTTAACATCCCGACTCGGATATTATTGTTAATTTTGCACCGAACTAAATGACAGACAATCTATCTTGCGTTTGCATCATCACGTTTCCATCTACACAACGTCACTCAAATCTCAACATCAACTGCACAAACATAGCACAACACTTACAATCTAACACTCAAACTCAACGACAATCCGCCGCCGCAACGCTGACGAAAGCCACGGGGCCGGCATTCAAAATCTCTTCCACAAGTTTCTATATCAAGTAAGGTATACTATTAAAACTCAATCACAATATGGACTCCACTCCCGAGAAGAAACCCAAACGTCCGCGCATAGGACAGCCGTTCCACACACCCGAAGAGGGCAATGAGGTACGTCCCCGTTTCATGCGCCCCGAAAACAATGAAGGCTCAGGCGAAGGCGACGACAACGCATACCGCCAGAAGCGTCCCTACCAGCCTCGCCCGAACAACAACTACAACCGTCCATACAACAATCGACCTCAGTACAACAACGGCGGCGAAGGTGGCGACAGCCAGTACCAGCAGCGCCCCTACCAGCCCCGTCAGCAGCGCCCCTACAACAATAACGGCGGCGGTTACAACCACGGCCCCCGCAAAAACCGCCCCAACAAAAAACACTGACACGGCAACAACACCCACACAGCAAACAACATCACCCCCCAGCC
>VSPE01000039.1 GCA_009775225.1 Muribaculaceae bacterium
CAGCACAAATAGCAAATTGCCATCCAACTCTTGACCTCGAATTTGATTAACACTTTTTAAGAGACACTAGTGATATACCTTAAAAGAGATGTCAATTCAAAATCACGGTGCATTTATTTCAGCAACGTATAACCTATTCGGGCGAGTTCAGCGCATACGACAAGGGCGCATACGGTATCGGCCTCTGACAACAGGCATTGAGAGTCTCTCCCGGCTGGGCGGAATTTTCCATAGGAATTTTCCGCCCTGATTCTTGGCAGTACGGTGCAAAAGAGCTAATTTTGCAGAAAATTACACAGCCATGTCGACGTTCGTGTCAGCAACCATAATAACGCGCAACGAGGCTCGCAACATCGAGCGCTGCCTCAACTCCCTTATCGGCGTCGCCGATGAGATTATCGTGGTGGATTCCATGTCGGAAGACGCCACGGTGGACATATGCCGCCGATACGGATGCAAGGTCACCCGCCGACCATTTACAGGCTACGGCTCTCAGCGCCAATATGCCGCCGGCCTGGCCAACGGACGCTACGTGCTGTCTATCGATGCCGACGAAGTTCTATCCGAAGAGCTGCGCAACAATATTATAGCGCTAAAGGCGCAGGGCTTCGCGCACCGCATGTACAGCTTCAGAGTGGTGAACTATATATGCGGCCAGCCCATGCACCGAAGCGGCATGAAGCCCGACATGCAGATACGACTCTTCGACCGCCGATATGCCAACTGGGACTTGCTCGACGTGGGCGAGCGCCTCACATATCCCGGCGGCGTGCAGCCGGCTCCCGTGAGCGGTGATATATGCCACTACCGCTGCGCCGACTTCGACGAGCTGGACTTCAAAGAGCTGCGAAACGCCGAAATGCGTGGCCGAGTAATGGCAGCCGCAGGCATCGACGCCATTACACCTATGTCGTGGCTCAGAGCGGTATCCGCCTTTATAAAGTGCCACTTACGCGAAGGTGCCATACTCGACGGTCATGCAGGCAGACGCATAGCCCGTGCACGCTTCATGGCAACGCTTGCAGCATACCGTGCCGCACGCAATATCCTGAAAGAGTCGACTCGCTGAGCCAACTCTTTTGCCGCCACTTTGTTTCCTGTATAGAAATTCATCACTCCGACATGACATGCCGAAAATCAATATATACTGTAAGAATACCGAAAGCTACATAAGCGTGGAAGGCGGCTCGACCCTCGGCGAAATTGCTCAGGCAATCGACCTTGGCTTCGCGCCTGTCTGCTGCCGAGTAAACAACAAGACCGAAAGCCTCGACTACACCGTGTACCGACCCAAGCTCATCGAGTACCAGGACAAGACCACAGGCTCGGGTCCGCGAGTATACACCCGCTCGCTGTGCATGATGCTGTACGCCTCGGTAGAGTCTGTAATCCCGGGCACTACACTCATAATCGAGCACTCCATATCGCACGGATACTACTGCCGCCTCGGCGGATACACCGGTGTGCCGCAGGAACTCATCGACGCCCTTCTGCACCACATGCAGGCCCTCGCCGGCGCCGACTTTCCCTTCACGCCTCACAACGAGCTCACTGAAAAAGTGGCTGCGATGTTCGACAGCCGCGACCTCGGCTCAAAGGCCGAGCTGCTGCGCACCACACGCCGCCTCTACACCACCTACTATACCCTCGGCGACGTGTGCGACAGCTACTACGGAGCATTGGCACCGTCGACAGGACTGATTGACGTATTCAATCTAATCAAGTATAAAGAAGGCTTCATCCTTCTGCCTTTCGACCCTGAGCATCCCGACCGTCCGCCACACCCCGTAAGACAGGAAAAGATGTACAAGGCGTTTACAGAATATGCCCGCTTCAACTCCATAATCAGAGTGCGCAATGTGGGCGAGCTGAACCGCGTTGTAATGGAGCACAAGCAGGCCGACCTCATCAATGTGGCCGAGGCCCTGCACGAGAAGGCGCTAGCTCATATAAGCGACGAAATCACACGCCGATATAAAGCCGGAGGTGCCCGCGTAATCCTCATCTCGGGTCCCTCGTCATCGGGCAAGACTACAAGCACAAAGCGCCTTGCCATACAGCTGATGACAAATCTGCTGAAGCCGCAGATGATATCGCTCGATAATTATTTTGTGAACCGCGACCGCACTCCGCGCGACGAGACAGGCGACTACGACTACGAATCGCTCTACGCCCTCGACCTGGCCCAATTCAACGCCGACCTATCGGCTATCCTCGCAGGCGAAGAGGTAGAACTTCCATACTATAACTTCGAGCTTGGATGCCGCCAGTATAAAGGCGAGAAAATCAAGCTTGAAGAAGGTTCCGTGCTGCTCATCGAAGGCATACACGGCCTTAACCCCGAGCTCACGGCATCTATACCCGAGCACATGAAATTCCGCATGTATGTGTCGGCCCTCACAACCCTTTCAATCGACGACCACAACTGGGTGCCGACAACCGATAACCGCCTGCTCCGCCGCATAATACGCGACCATAAATACAGAGGAACGTCGGCCGAGGAGACCATACGCCGCTGGCCGAGCGTGCGCCGGGGCGAAGAAAAATGGATATTCCCGTATCAGGAAAACGCCGATGCCATGTTCAACTCCTCCTTCGTATTCGAGCTGGCCGTAATGAAAGAATACGGCGAAGACATACTCTCGTCGGTGCCGTCCGACGTGCCAGAGTATGCCGAAGCCTACCGCCTGCGTAAATTCCTGAGCTACTTCAAGCCAATCGACTCATCGCTGCTACCCTCGACCTCGCTCCTGCGCGAGTTCCTCGGCGGAAGCTCATTCAAATACTGATACCCTATGCGCCGACTGCTCCTCATCATCGCCCTGTTTATGGCTGCGACAGCTGCTGCCGCCGACAATGCTGTACTCGCATCAAGGGCATCGCGCGCCTTCGACAACCGCGAGTGGGCCAGCGCTTTTGCCATATACACACTCATCAGCACCGACACGCCCGATGCCGTAGAGCCTTACAGCCGCTCGATAGTGGCCGTATGGATGCAGCCCGACACCGCCCAGATTGGGCCGCGCGTAGAAGCCGCACTTAGCCACGGCATAGTTCTCGACAGCCTTCTGAGACAGATTGAAACCGAAGCCTTTGCCCTAGGCGACGCCGAAATATACAAAGGCATACTCCACACCACCGCCGAAGCGCTTCCCTTCCTGCGCCGCCCCGTCGACAAGGCACTGCTCTCATTCTACACCACCCGTGCCGACGGCCCGAATATGGTGAAGTATGCGCGCATAATGCTTGCCGGACGCCCAGACGACATCGCTGCCATGCAGGCGCTTGCCAAAGGCTACCTGCTGGCCGGCGACACATCGGCAGCCAAAACAGCATATTCCGACCTACTCGTAGCCTCTCCACGCGACTACGATGCTCTTGTGGCACTCGCCACTATCACCATGCCCGCCGACCCCGAGGCAGCCCACGCACTCATACGCCGCGCACTCGCCATAAAACCCTCGCCCTATCTCGAAGGACTCCTCAAAGACAGCAAGAAGAAATAGCAACAGTATCAACAAAAGTAATGTGCCGAAAGTAGCCACAGGTACGGCAGAAAGAACGCCATCTTTGCATTTTCGATATTTTTTCGTAAATTTGCCGTTTGAAACAGAGAGGCGCCTGACGCCTTGAAAAACCGAGTAAAATGGCAAAAGAATATAAGCGCACACTCATCACCACAGCTCTCCCATATACCAATGGCCCCGTGCACATCGGCCACCTCGCCGGAGTGTACGTTCCTGCCGACATCTATGCCCGTTACCTGCGTCTGGCAGGGCGCCCCGTCACCCTCATCGGCGGCAGCGACGAACACGGCGTGCCTATCACTCTTAAGGCCCGCAAAGAGGGCGTGACACCCCAGGATATTGTCGACCGCTATCACAAGCTCATCAAAGAATCGTTCGAGAATCTCGGCATATCGTTCGACGTGTATTCTCGCACTACTTCCGACATACACCGCGAAACTGCGTCGGAGTTTTTCCGCCGTCTATACGATAAGGGCGAGTTCATCGAAAAAAGTTCCGAGCAGCTTTACGACCCCGAAGCAGGCCAGTTCCTTGCCGACCGCTATGTGACCGGCGAATGTCCCAACTGCCACCATCCCGGCGCATACGGCGACCAGTGCGAGGCCTGCGGCTCGTCGCTCAACGCCACTGACCTCATCAATCCCAAGTCGGCCATCACAGGCGCCACTCCCGTACTCCGTCCTACCAAACATTGGTATCTCCCCCTCAACAAGTGGGAGCAGGCTCTGCGCCGCTGGATACTCGAGGGCCACAAGGAATGGAAGACCAACGTATACGGCCAGTGCAAGTCCTGGCTCGACATGGGACTGCAGCCCCGTGCCGTGTCGCGCGACCTCTCGTGGGGCGTGCCCGTGCCAGTAGAGGGGGCCGAAGGCAAGGTGCTGTATGTATGGTTCGACGCCCCTATCGGCTATATATCGAACACCAAGGAACTCATGCCCGACAGCTGGGAGACATGGTGGAAAGACCCCGAGACCCGCATCATAAACTTCATCGGCAAGGATAACATTGTGTTCCACTGCATAGTGTTCCCCGCCATGCTCATGGCTTACGGCGACAACTATCAGCTTCCCGACAACGTGCCTGCCAACGAGTTCCTCAACCTCGAGGGCGACAAAATATCCACTTCGCGCAACTGGGCCGTATGGCTGCACGAATATCTCGCCGACTTCCCCGGCAAGCAGGACGTGCTCCGCTACGTGCTTACCGCCAACGCCCCCGAAACAAAAGACAACGACTTTACCTGGCGCGACTTCCAGGCCCGCAACAACAATGAGCTGGTGGCTATCCTCGGCAACTTCATAAACCGCGTGGTGGTACTCACCCACAAGTACTACGACGGCGCTGTGCCCGCCCCCGGCACATTCGAAACCTTGGATAACGAGGCTTTCGACGAGATGAAGCAGCTGCGCGAGTCGCTGACCGACAATCTCGAAAACTTCCACTTCCGCGAAGCCCTCAAAGACGCGATGGGATTTGCCCGCCTCGGCAACAAGTATCTTCAGGAGTGTGAGCCGTGGAAACTCGCCAAGACCGACCCCGAACGCGTAAAGACCGTGATGTATGTATGCGCCCAAATATGCGGCTCGATAGCCGTAGCAATGGAGCCTTTCATGCCCTTCATGAGCAAGCGCCTCGCCGACATGCTCGGCGGCCTCACCCTTGACTGGAGCATCCTTGCCGGCGATAATATCGTAGCCGCAGGCACCACTCTGGGCCAGCCTGAACTGCTCTTCGAGAAAATCGACGACGAAGCTATCCGTGTACAGACCGACCGCCTCGAAGCCATCAAGAAGGAGAACGCCGTGGCTGCCTTCAAGCCCGAAGTTCAGCTCCCAGAAATAAGCATAGACGATTTCGGACGTATCGACCTCCGCGTGGGTACCGTGCGCGAGTGCGAGGCTGTGCCCAAGGCAAAGAAACTGCTGCGCTTTGTAATCGACGACGGCACACCCGCCGGTCGCGTGATAGTGTCAGGCATCGCAGAGCACTACAAACCCGAAGAGCTTATAGGCAAGCAGGTTATATTTGTCGCCAACCTTGCTCCGGCCAAAATACGCGGCGTACTCTCGCAAGGCATGATACTGTCGGCCCTCAACGCAGACGGCTCGCTCGTGGTGGCAGGCCCCACTGCTCCCGCAACATCGGGTGCACAGGTTCGCTGATACGCCTATAACGTAATATACAGAAGTAACGAAGCATTAAATCCTCATGAAGAAACCACGCATTCTCATAGTCTACACCGGAGGCACCATCGGCATGATAGAAGACCCGAAAGCAAAGACCCTCAAGCCTTTCGACTTCTCTCACCTAATGGAAAACGTGCCCAAGGTGAAGATGCTCGACTACGATATCGACAACATCCAGTTCAACCCGCCCATCGATTCTTCAGATATGGACGTGTCGCACTGGCAGGATATAGCCCGAAGTATAGCAGAGCACTATGAGAAGTACGACGGTTTCGTAGTACTGCACGGCACCGATACCATGGCCTACACGGCATCAGCGCTGTCGTTCATGCTCGGCGACCTGGCAAAGCCTGTTATAATCACCGGCTCACAGCTGCCTATAGGCGAGGTACGCACCGACGGAGAGGAAAATCTTATCACTGCACTTCAGATTGCCGCCGACCGCGATGCCGACGGCAATCCTACAGTGCGCGAGGTCGCTATCCTTTTCGAGAACTTTCTATGGCGCGGCAACCGCTCCACAAAACGCTCGGCCGACAACTTCAACGCCTTTAAAAGCAACAACTATCCCGAACTGGCAAAGATTGGACTCGGCATATACTTCAACAACAACGCCCTGAGCAAAACGCCTTTGAACAAGCCATTGCACCCTCGCTACAATCTCGACACCTCAGTGATGTCTATAGACCTTTTCCCGGGGCTTAACAAACATGTTCTCAGGCATCAACTGTCCACACCGGGCATAAAAGGCGTAGTGCTCCGCACCTACGGCGCAGGCAACGGCCCCACAAAGAGCTGGTTTATCGACGCTGTACGAGATGCCATAAGCCGTGGAATAATAATACTGAACGTCACTCAGTGTGTAAACGGCGCCGTACACTCCAACCGATACATGGGAGGCGACTATCTCTCGGCTGCCGGAGTCGTATCGGGCCATGACCTCACCTTCGAGGCAGCTATCACCAAAATGATGTTCCTCTTCGGCCTCGGTCTCGGCCACGATGAAGTAGTCCGTCGCCTCACCGAGCCTATCGCCGGAGAACTTACCCTCAACCACGCAAAATAGACTATATGAAGGTACTCACCACCATTTTGCTCCGCACGGCAGCCATAGCCGTAATAGCCGGATGCGCCTTACTGGCGCCCCTCCCTGCATCCGCAGCTGCCAAAGCTCCGGTATGGGAAGTGGTGGAAGCGGCCGACACCGACGGAGCCCAGGTGCCTATGACCGACGACTCGGCACAGACGCGCCTTGATGTGGCAGTTCACAACTCATATATCTACATCACAGTCGACCGACCGATGAAAATAGAGGTTTTCACCATTCTCGGCCAACTCGTGACAAGCAAGTCTGTAGTGCCCGGCACCGTACGGCTCTCAATGGGAACCCGAGGCATATACATAATCAAGGGAGCCGGCTCGACCCGCAGGGTCAATTTATGATGAAACAGATTGACATAAAAGTAATAAATACATCGGGTCTCGAACTGCCCTCCTATGCCAGTTCTCAATCGGCAGGCATGGATATCCGCGCAGCGCTCGACGCTCCCGTAGTCATAGCCCCAGGCACCAGAGTACTCATACCCACCGGATTGCGCGTAGAGCTGCCTGCCGGCTTCGAGATACAGCTGCGTCCCCGCAGCGGTCTGGCTCTGCGCAACGGCATCACACTTCTCAACTCGCCGGGTACTATCGACGCTGACTATCGCGGCGAGATAGGTGTTATACTTATAAACCACTCCGATGTTCCGTTCACCGTAGAGCGCGGCGACCGCATCTGCCAAATGGTTGTGGCACCCTGCCTTCAGGCAGTATGGAAGCCTTGTAACGAACTGGCCGACAGCGACCGTGCCGAAGGCGGCTTCGGGCACTCGGGCATTAAGTAAACATCACGTGAAGAATATCACCCGCTATCTCCTGCTCTTTGTCGCAGCAGTCATCACGGCCACCGCACTCGTAGATGCGGCACGCCCGGCCACAGGAAAATCCATTCCCGACAGAGGAGCCGTAAACAAAGCCGAAGCACTATACCTCGAGGCCGTGAACGCCGACGAGGACGGGCGCCACGACGACGCCTTCATGCTCCTGCGCCGTGCCGCCGCCATAAATCCTTCCGACCCTTATATCAGAGCCTCAGTGGCTGAGTACGCCATCGGCCTGCCCTCCACCGACTCGGTATTGCTCGAAGAGTCTTACCGTGCTCTTGCCGACCGCTATGCCGCCGACCCCACCGACCGGCACAACGCCTATGTGTACGCATCCGTAGCCCAGAACCTGGGGCGTATCGACGACTTAATCGCAATTTGGGAGACGCTCGACAGCCTTATGCCCTCGCGCACCGACCCGGCAATCAATCTTGCCACGGCGCTCACAGCGCGCTACGCCCGTACCCTCGACATCGCCGATTTCGACCGCGCCATTTCAATATACAACCGCCTCGAACAGGCTGCCGGTCCCTCGCTGCAGCTCACATCACGCAAGATAGGCGCCTATATGATGCGTAATGACACCGCCTCCGTAATATCCGAAATAGGAACGCTCGCAGCCTCGGCTCCCGCCGACATAAACACCAATATCATTGCAGCGCACCTGTACACGAGTATCAACAAGGCCGACTCCGCCCTCGCATACCTCGACAAGGCCGAGCGCATCGACCCCAACAACGGCAAAATCTATCTTGCACGCGCGCAGGTCTACCGCCAGCTCAACGACAGTGTGGCCTACGACCGCGAAGTATTCCGCACCCTTCAGGCTCCTGCGGTGGAATACCCCGACAAATTCCAGCTCCTTTCCGACTACGTGGTAAAGCTCTACGCCGATTCGCTTCAGCAGCCGCGCATAGAGCAGATGTTCGAAACCATACAGGAAGTAAACCCTGGAGAGGCTACCCTGCATGCCCTCTACGGAGCATATAAAGCCAGCACCGACAAGTACGACGCTGCCGCAGAGCAGTTCAACTACAGTATCGAGCTTGACCCCACCATGGAGAATGTGTGGCAAAGTCTGGTGCAGGTGTATTCAATGGGAAACCGCACCAACAAAGTGCTCGAAGCATCGCGTAAAGCCCTCGTCTACTTCCCCGGCAACCCTTACTACATTCTCAACGGCGCTATGGCTCTCGCCATAACCGACCGCCAGGCGCAGGCACTGGCTCTGCTCGACAGCATGGACAACAGCCAGATTGCCAACCGTCGCATAGCATCGACAGTCCACTCTACTCGCGGCGACCTGCTCTACGCCCTCAACGAGACCGACAGCGCATTCGTGGCATATACCAAGGCAATAGAGGAAGACTCAGAAAACTACATGGCCATGAACAACTGCGCCTACTTCATGGCTGAAGCCGGACGCGACCTCGACCGTGCAGAGCTGTACGCCTCGATAGCCACCGCGGCAAATGCCGGGAACGCAACATTCCTCGACACCTACGCCTGGATTTTCTTCAAGAAGAAAGACTATAAGAAGGCCCGGGAAATCATAGACCAGGCCCTCGAGGCTTTCGAAAAAGAAGAACACGAAAACGACAACGGAGAAATCTACAATCACGCCGGCGACATATACTTTATGGACGGCGACCGCAAAATGGCTCTTGATATGTGGAAAAAAGCATACGAGCTTAGACCCGACGACAGTCTGCTCGCCAAGAAAGTAAAACACAAGACTATATTCTTCGAAGAATAGACATAGCCATGACACCTAAAGCACGCATATCAGCACTCATAATAGCCACTGCCACAATGGTGGGCCTCGGAGCCTGCAAAAGCCAGAAGAAGGCAGTGTCGGCACAGGAATACGGACAGACCGAACAGACATCCATGCCCGCGGCCCACACCCTCGATGCCGATTTCACAGCGATGACATCGGCCTACACTCCGTGGAGCGACCTCTCGGTACCTGTGAAAGTATCGGTGACACAGCCCAAGAAGGTAAGTGTGTCGGGTACACTAAAAATGGAATACAACAAAGCCCTGTCGCTGTCGCTCAAGATGCTCTTCATAGAAGTTGCGCAGGTGTATATCGACAATGATTCCGTATTGGTGGTATCGCGCCCCGCAGGAGCCTACTACAGCGAGTCGCTGCAGCGCTTCACAGCAGCATCCGGCCTCTGCCTCGCCGACATACAGTCGCTCTTCCTCGGCCAAGCCTTCGCACCCGGCAAGGGAACGGCAACGGCTTCTGACGGAAAGGTATTCAGGCTGGCCGCAGAACCGTCGCTAAGCGACGCTGAAATGTCGGTATGGAAAGCCACGCCTCGCAAACTTCCTGCCGGCGTAGACTGGAACTTCACCGCCATAGCCCCGGTACAGGCCGAGCCTGCGGTCGTGCCACAACTCTTCGCGCTCGACTTCAGCGCCGCCTCCAATACCCTCCGCTGCTCTTACGCAGGTTCGGGCATATCGCAGGCAGGCATCATCGCCTCCATGATGCAGATTGAAGGCAACGTAAAGAAACGTAAAATCGATGCCGTGATAAGCTCGTCGATGAACTCCGCACAGTGGAACTCGGGCACCAAAATCACCCGACCCTCAATTCCCAGAAACGCAAAAAAAATGAGCACCGAGCAGGTGTTCAACATGCTCAACAAGCTATAAACGCAAGCCAAGCCACACATTATGCGCCGTTTTCTGACACTCCTACTCATAGCCTTTGTCACAGCCACGGCAGGCTACGACACTGCATACGCAAAAAAGGCCCGCACGTCCAAGACTGTGCGGCAGGAACGGCGTGAGACAGGCAAAAAGATAGAGCGTACACGCTCACAAATCAAAGACAACGGCGCGAAAGTGCGCAACCAGCTCGCCGACCTCGACCGCCTGCAGGCCGACATCAAAGTAAGCAATGCCGAAATAAGCCGCCTCAACGGCTCTATCGACTCGCTCAGGCGTGCAGCCGGTGTGCTCACCGACAGCGTAGCCGCCAACACACGCCGCGTGGAGCAGCTACAGGCCTCCTATGCGTCGTCACTGCGCACCATACGCAGCCAGCGACAGATTGCCTCGTCGACAGCCTACCTCTTCTCCTCGCGCACATTCACCGAGGCCCGCAAGCGCATGCGCTATCTCAAGGAGCTGAACGAGTGGCAGAAAGAAAAAGCCAACGAACTGCTCGAAGCCTCGCGCCTCCTCGAAATACAGAAAGAAAAGCTTGATTCTACACGCACCCGCCTTTCGGCAGGGCTGGCATCGCTGCGCAAACACAAATCGCAGTTGCATGCTATGCAGTCGGATGCCAACACTCTTGTTGTCAAGCTGAAACGACAGGGGAAGCAGCTCGAAAAAGAACTCGCACAACAGCAGGCAAAAGCCAAGCGACTCGACCGGGAGCTCAACCGCATAATCGAGGAAGAAGCCCGCAAGGCTGCCGAAGAAGAGCGCAAACGCAAAGCCGCAGAAGAAGCCGCCAGGCGCAAGCAGCAGGAAACAGCCGCCAGGCCCGGCACGCCCTCAAAACCGGCGCCGACACAGCCGGCACCCACACCCTCGAAGCCTGCGGCATCGTCTTTCGCCAAATCCAAAGGCAAGCTGCCCATGCCTGTGAGCGGAAGCGCCGTAATTGTATCGGAATTCGGGCGTCACGCCCACGAGAGCCTGAACCGCGTCGAGATACAGAACAACGGCATCGACATCGAAACCACGCCCGGTTCTTACGCCACAGCCGTATATCCCGGTGTGGTATCTATGGTGATTGTCATGGACGGATACCACAATGTGGTGCTCGTACGCCATGGCGCTTACCTCACCGTCTACGCCGGGCTGAGCGAGCTGAAAGTGCGTAAGGGACAGGACGTGAAAGCCGGCCAGGCCCTCGGCCTCATCTTCAGCGACCCGTCCGACGGCAACCGCACCCGTCTCCACTTTGAAGTAAGGCACGAAAAAAACAAACTCGACCCGGGTGAATGGCTCCGATAGACATATTTCGGGCACGACCCGCAAAGTACTCAAAGTACTCGGCATCTTCGGAGGCGTACAGGCCATAAGCATACTCTGCGCGGTGCTGCGCACCAAGCTCGTAGCCCTGTGGCTAGGCCCCGCAGGCGTGGGCCTCTTCGCCATATTCAACTCCACTATGGATATGATTGCCAAGACGGCTCAGCTCAACCTCGACCAAAGCGCCGTCCGCGACCTCGCCTGCAACCGCGACAAGCCGGCCGAAGGCGCCCGCACAGTGGCCGTAGTGCGCAAACTGTCGCTGCTGCTCGGCCTCGGAGGCATGGCAGCCGTAGCACTCGGCTCGCCGCTGATAAGCCTCTGGGCCTTCGGCAACACAAGCTATACCCTCGCCTTCGCGGCGCTCTCCGTATGGCTGCTCTTCGCCATACTCACCAACGGCGAGTGGGCCGTGATGCGCGGCTACGACCGCCTCAAACAGCTCGGTAAAGCATCGCTGTGGTCGGCACTCACAGCCATAGCCGGCACCGTGCCGCTACTCTACTTCCTGCGTATCGACGGCATAGTGCCCACACTCCTTGTGTACTACGGCGTGACCTGCCTGTTCACCATCTTATTCAGGGTGAAAGACATACCCAAAGTACCGATAAGCCTCCACGATGCATGGCACGAAGGCAGCGGCATGATGCGACTGGGCGCCTACATGACGATGAGCAACACCGTGACGCTGCTTGCTTCCAATATTCTTGTCATCTATCTCAACCGGCGCTATGGCGAAGACGCCGTAGGCCTATATCAGTCGGGCTTCACACTTGTCAACACATACGTAGGCATAATATTCACTGCAATCGTCATGGAATACTACCCTCGCCTCTCTACCGTAATAGGCGGACGCCTGCGCACCGAAGTGGTAGTGTCGCACGAAATCAAGCTCGCCGTGTGGGTACTTATGCCCGTAGCAATCGTCTTTATATGCTGTAGCCGCCTGATAGTAGGCATACTATACTCGCAAGAGTTCTATGCCGTCCTCCCCTACGTGGCAATCGGAGCCTGCGGCGTATTCTTCCGCGCAGCATCGTGGTGCGTGGCATACACAATCCTCGCCAAGGGCGACGGCCGCATATATGTATGCACCGAGGCCGCCAGCGCAATCGCCTATCTTGCCCTGCACATACCGCTGTACAACGCCTTCGGCTTCACCGGCCTCGGCATAGCCTACGTGGCTTGGTACGCGGTATATTTCCTGTCGGTATGCGCCGTATACCGCTTTCGCTACAAGCTCGGTTTCCGCCCAGGCATTATCACCCTCACCCTCTGCGGATTTGCCTGTGCGGCAGTAACCGTGGCACTGAGCGGCATCATGGGCGCATGGCTCACGCTGCCGCTGATGCTCATCCCTGTGGGGCTGATTGCCCTTCGCCGTTTCCGATGAACCTTTTTCGCGTCCCGTTTGTTCTATCATTGTTTAACTATTACAATGAGACTAAAAAATGAAAAAGTTAGTATTAATCGGAACTCTCGCAGCCGTACTGGCAGCCGGGAGTGTGTCTTGCTCAAAGAAAGATAGCACAACCGACGTATCGGTTCTCACCTCTAAAATCGAAAACTGCACCAACACCGACAGCCTCCGTGTGTATGTCGACCAGGCCAAAGCATACGCTCAGAAACTTGTAAAAGAAGGCAAAGTAGAGGAAGCCAAAGAATATCTCGCAAAAATCGAACCCGTCGTAAAAAAGAAAGCACCCGCGCTCGCCGGAACTCTTTCGACCGTAGAGACAGCTCTCAACAAAGCTGGCAACGCAGTAGGCGATAAGACTCAGGAAGCCAAAGACGCCGTATCCGACGCCGCCGACAGCATAGGCTCGGCGGCATCGCAGGCAGGCGAAGCCGTGGCCGACAAAGCTGGCGAACTCAAAGACAAAGCTGCCGACAAAGCAGGTGAGTTAAAAGACAAAGCCGCCGACAAGCTTCAGCAGGCAGCAAATGCAACCTCCGAGGCAGCTCAGCAGGGCGCTGAAAAGGTAAAAGACTTACTTAAATAGCATATATCTCTCCAACGATATATCCAAGCGGGCGGAGCGGTCGACCAAGACTGCCCCGCCCGCTCCTTTGTTCCAAAACAGCTCTACGCTGGCGGCGATGACATCCTTGTCATAGCCCCCAATACTGACCCTAAAAAAATTAACCATGAAACCCAAAACGCCTATAACGACATGGATATAGTCGCTCCATAACATGGACACACTCGACCTCCGAAACAATAAAGCACACATCAAAATGCTAAAAATCTAGCTTTATCCGATAAATATTTGCTTGATAAATTCAGATTTTATATCTTTGCAGAAAAACCACATCAAGTAATTCCTTAAAATGAAAAAGCCATTAATCATTACTCTGAGCCTAATCTTCGGCCTTATGTTACTTTCGTGCAGTAAAGAGGACGACATACATTCTCTGCCGGCTACATCTTTTACCATTTTTGTACAGTCAAGCGACGGCACAGACCTGCTAAATCCCGAAAGCACGGACAATGTTACTTCAGATATTACTATCTACGAATACGAAACGCCCCTCAGTGTAAATGCGGAATACAATCGGCAGTATAATCAATTTGCCATTCATTACGCACAACCTCAGGCACACGGTAGAGTTACAATTTCCTTAAAGATTGGAGATAAAGTATTCTCACTATATCATGACATAGTAAACAGTAAAAAGAGTGTTGACGGAGTGGAACACGAAGGCTACTCTGAAAACGATGACTCTTATATAATAACTATTTAGCAAATAACGCATTATCTCTCAAGCGGGCGGAGCGGTCGACCAAGACAGCCCCGACCGCTCCTTTATTTCAAAACTGTCCTACGCTCTAAGCGATGACTTCCTTGTCGTCGCTTAGGGCTTATACTCCATTTTTTTTCGAACGCGGAAAGAGAAAATCGCGGGCGTGATATGATGCGGTAAAAAAAATCGGGCACTACGACACTGTGTCTCAGAATAAATTCGTAATTTTGTGGTTGCCAACTATGCAAACACTAAACCAAGATATGAAACATCGCATTTTATTTGCCGCAGCGGCCGCGCTCGCAGGTGCAGGCTGCTTCATTGCCTGCAAAGAACAGGCCAAGCCCAACCCCTTTATGGAGGCGTACACAACACCTTACGCAATTCCTCCTTTCGACCAAATCAGCTACGACGACTATCTGCCTGCCCTTGAAGCCGGTATAGCCCAGAAACAGGCTCAGGTAGACTCTATCACAGCCAATCCCGAGACTCCGACCTTCGACAACACTATCCTCGCGCTGGAGCAGTCGGGCGAAATCCTCGACAAAGTGGCTGCAGTATTCTTCGCGCTCGATGAGAGCAACAACACTCCCGAAATGGCCGAAATCGCCGAGACGTTCTACCCCACTTACTCTCAGTTCTCCGACAAGATGATGATGGACGCCAAGCTCTTCGACCGCGTAAAATATCTCTATGACCGCCGCGACAGCCTCGACCTCAGCGCCGACCGCAAGCGCGCCGTAGAGTCGTACTACAAGGCTTTTGTGCGCAACGGCGCTCTGCTCTCCGACGAGAAGAAAGCAGAGCTCTCGGCTATAAACACCGAGCTTTCGAGCCTCTTCCTCACGTTCAACAAAAATCTTCTCAACGCCACCAACGCCTTCAGCATAGTTGTTGAAGACAGCCTCGAGCTCTCCGGCCTGCCCGCATCGAGCATCGCAGTGGCTGGCGAGGAAGCCGCCAAGCGCGGCCTCGACGGCAAGTGGGTGTTCACGCTCCATGCTCCGAGCCGCTTGCCCCTGCTCCAGTATGCCGACAACCGCGACCTGCGCCGCCGCATGTACGAAGGCTACACAAACCTTGCCTTCGACGGCGAATACAGCAACCAGCCCGTTATCAACAAAATACTCCGCGCCCGCGATAAAAAAGCCTCACTGCTCGGCTTTGAGAACTTCGGCTCGTACATGACCGAAAACGTAATGGCAAAAACGGTTGAGAACGCAGAGAAGCTCCTCATGCAAATCTGGGAACCCGCTATCGACAAGGCCCGCGAGGAAGTAGCCGAGATGCAGGCTGTAGTAGACAGCGAAGGCGGCGACTTCAAGATTGCCCCCTACGACTATTACTACTATGCAGAGAAGGTGCGCAAGCAGAAATATGACCTCGATGAGGCTGTAGTACGCGAATACTTCGCAGTAGACTCCGTGCGCAACGGCATCTTCAACATGGCCGAAAAGCTCTACGGCGTGAAGTTCACCGAAATGCCCGACGCTCCCAAGTACTGCGACGAAGTGAACGTGTACGACGTGACCGATGCCGCTACCGGCGAGCATGTGGCAGTGTTCATGACCGACTATTTCACACGCCCCAGCAAGCGCCAAGGTGCATGGATGAGTGAGTTCAAAGGCTCGTGGCGCGACGCCGACGGCGAGTGGTCGCGTCCTATCGTGTACAACGTAGGCAACTTCACTCCTCCCACCGCCGACGCTCCCTCGCTCCTCACCCTCGACGAAGTAGAGACAATGTTCCATGAGTTCGGACATGGCCTCCACGGCATGCTTACCCGCGTGGCACTCAAGAGCCAGGCCGGCACAAACGTAGACCGCGACTTTGTGGAGCTGCCCTCGCAGATTACCGAGCACTGGGCTATGGAACCCGAGCTCCTCAAGACCTACGCCCGCCACTACCGCACCGGCGAGGCTATCCCCGACGAGCTTATAGCCAAGCTTGAGGCTGCCGCCACACACAATCAGGGCTTCACCACCACAGAACTCGCAGGCGCGGCCCTCCTCGACCTCCAGTACGGCAAGCTCCATCCCACCGCTGACATCGACATCAAAGCCTTTGAAGACTCGGTGGCCCGCGAACTCAACATGCCCGCCGAAATCACATACCGCTACCGCTCGCCCTACTTCAAGCACGTATTCGGCAGCGACGGCTACGCTTCGGGCTACTACACCTACCTCTGGGCCGAAGTTCTCGACACCGACGGCTTCGAACTCTTCAAAGAGAAAGGCATCTTCGACCCCGAAACCGCCAAGAAATTCAAAGAGAACGTATTGGAAAAGGGCGGCTCTGTCGACCCCATGGAGCTTTACGTAAACTTCCGCGGCCACGAGCCTTCGGTCGATGCTCTCCTGCGCAACCGCGGCCTCAATAAAAGCGTGAAAGTTAAAGGCGTACGCAACAACGACTAATCGAACATCTCAACAATATACATAACAGACACAATGTATAGAACCAATACCTGCGGCGAGCTGCGCCTCGCCGACGCCGGTAAAAAAGTAACCCTCGCCGGCTGGGTACAGCGAGTACGCAAAATGGGCGGCATGACCTTCGTCGACCTGCGCGACCGCTACGGCATCACTCAGGTCGTGACAAACATAGAGCACGATGCCGCACTCAACGAATCAGCCAACCGCCTCGGACGCGAATTTGTAGTGCAGATTACCGGCACCGTTGCCGAACGCACATCCAAGAACCCCTCTCTGCCTACAGGCGACATAGAAATAATAGCCGACACCGTGACGGTGCTCAACCCCAGCGAAGTTCCACCCTTCACTATCGAAGACGAAAGCGACGGCGGCGACGACATCCGCATGCGCTACCGCTACCTCGACCTGCGCCGCAACCCCGTGCGCCGTAACCTCGAGCTGCGTCACCGCATGACTATGGAGGTACGCCGCTACCTCGACTCCAAGGGCTTCCTCGAAATAGAGACCCCCATGCTCGTAGGCTCGACTCCCGAAGGCGCCCGCGACTTCGTGGTACCTTCGCGCATGAACCCCGGCCAATTCTACGCCCTGCCCCAGTCGCCGCAGACACTCAAACAGCTCCTCATGGTATCGGGCATGGACCGCTACTTCCAGATTGTTAAGTGCTTCCGCGACGAAGACCTCCGCGCCGACCGCCAGCCCGAGTTCACTCAGATTGACTGTGAGATGAGCTTCGTGGAGCAGGAAGACGTGATTGAGCTTTTCGAAGGCATGGCCAAACACCTCTTCAAGGAAATACGCGGCGTAGAGCTAAACGAGCCCTTCCTGCGCATGCCCTGGGCCGATGCCATGAAGTACTACGGCAGCGACAAACCCGACATCCGCTTCGGCATGCGCTTCGTAGAACTTATGGACACCCTCAAAGGCCATGGCTTCAGCGTATTCGACAATGCCGCATATATCGGTGGTATCTGCGCCAAGGGTGCGGCCCATTATACCCGCAAGCAGCTCGACGCCCTCACCGACTTTGTGAAGAAGCCCCAGATTGGCGCCAAGGGCATGGTTTACGCCCGCGTGGAAGAGAACGGAAACGTGAAATCGAGCGTAGATAAATTCTACACCCAGGAAATACTCCAGGAACTCCGAAAAGCTATGGACGCCGAGCCTGGCGACCTCATCCTCATTCTCAGCGGCGACGATGCCATGCGCACACGCAAGCAGCTGTGCGAGCTGCGCCTCGAAATGGGACGCCAGCTCGGCCTCCGCGACAAAGACAAGTTCGCATGTCTCTGGGTGGTAGACTTCCCCATGTTCGAATGGAGCGACGAAGAGCAGCGCCTCATGGCTATGCACCACCCCTTCACCCACCCCAAAGACGAAGATATACCCATGCTCGACACCGACCCCGCCGCAGTGCGCGCCGATGCCTACGACATGGTTATCAACGGTGTGGAAGTTGGTGGCGGCTCTATCCGTATCCACGACAGCGAGCTGCAGGCCAAGATGTTCGAGATACTCGGCTTCACTCCCGAGAAAGCTCAGGAGCAGTTCGGCTTCCTCATGAACGCCTTCAAGTTCGGCGCACCCCCTCACGGCGGCCTCGCCTACGGCCTCGACCGCTGGGTGAGCCTCTTCGCCGGCCTCGACAGCATACGCGACTGCATTGCCTTCCCCAAGAACAACAGCGGCCGAGACGTGATGCTCGATGCCCCCGCTGCGCTCGACCCCAAGCAACTCGACGAGCTTTGCCTCGACCTCAAGCCCACCGAATAACAGCATGAAACTCAGCCATATCATAGCCGCACTCGAGGAATATGCCCCGCTCTCCTTACAGGAGAAGTGGGACAACAGCGGCCTGCAGGTCGGACTCCCCACAGAGTCCGACGGCGAGTGCACCGGCGCCCTGCTCTGCCTTGATGTCACCCCCGACATTATCGCGGAGGCGGTGAGCCGGGGCTGCAACCTCGTGGTGTCGCACCACCCGCTCATCTTCAAAGGGCTGAAATCGCTCATCGGACGCACCGTAGCCGAGCGCACCGTGGCAGCGGCCATTCGTGCAGGCGTAGCGGTGTACTCGAGCCACACAGCCCTCGACAGCACTATGGGCGGCATATCGTACACCATGGCCACTATGCTCGGCGCCACAGTGCAGCGAGTGCTCGCACCGGGAGAAAACCGCAGCATGCTGCTCCGCGCCACATGTCCCCGCGACATGGCCGCTGACGTGCGCCTCATACTGCTCGGCAGCCGACCCGAGTGCAACTATGTGGATGTGGAAGGCGAAAGCCCGGTCAGCCCAGACTCTCCCGACTTCCCGCTCGACATAGTGCGCCACACGCCACTCTGCCGCGTAGAGACTATCGTCGATGCAGACGAGGTGCGCCACTTCAGGGCTTCGGTGGCTACTATGCCCTGCGGCGACAAGGTATCGGTGGAGACCGTAGCGGTCGACGACGGCAACAACAGCTATGGGCTGGGAGTCTTTGCCACATACGACAAAGCCATAACACTCGGAGAGCTTGTCGAACGTATGCGCAGCGCTTTCGCCCTGAAATCGTTCAAGGCATCACGCGCCTATAATCCCGACACCAAAGTGACACGCATAGCCCTGTGCGGAGGTGCCGGAGGCGAGTTCATAGGCCGCGCGGCAGCCGCCGGAGCACAGGCCTACATAAGCGGCGACATACGCTACCACGACTTTGCCGACAACGCTTTCAGCCCCATGACGATATTCGACATCGGCCACTTTGAGAGCGAATTATGCGCTAAAGACATCTTTTTCAAGCTTATTCAGAAAAAATTTCCTAACTTTGCAGTATATTTCGCCGAAAGCGAACAGAACCCCGTGATAAATCTGTAAACACTGCTTCATATACAAATGGCAACAGAACGCAAAAACGACACCCTTCGGTCGGTGGAAGAACGCCTGAAGACCCTCTACAAGCTTCAGCTCATCCACTCTGACATACGCCGCATCCGCGCCATCCGCGGCGAGCTACCCAAAGAGGTCAAAGACCTCTCCGACGCCGTAATCGGCCTCAACTCCCGCATCGCCCGCTATCAGGGCGAAATCGAGGACTGCAAGGCCAAGCGCATCGACGAGCAGAACAAAATCGAAAACAAGAAGATGCTCATCGAGCGCTACAAACAGCAGCTCGACAACGTGCGCAATAACCACGAATTCGACAACCTCACCAAGGAGATTGAATACGAGACTCTCGAAATTCAGCTCAGCGAGAAGAACATAGGCGAATACGAACGCCAAATAGCAAACCTCAACGCCGAAATTGCAAACACCGAGAGCAACATCGCCGACCAGACCCACCTGCTCGAAGAAAAGAAAGCCGACCTCGACAAGCTCGTAGGCGAAACCCGCTCGGAAGAGGAAACACTTCTCGGCAAAGCCAAAGAGCTTGAGCCTGAAATCGACGAACGCACTCTCGCAGCATTCAAGCGCATCCGCGACAAAGCCCACAACGGCCTCGGTATCGTGATTGTAGACCGCAACGCCTGCGGCGGCTGCTTCAACCGTATTCCTCCCCAAAAGCAGATTGAAATCAAGTCGCACAAGAAAGTGATTGTGTGCGAGTACTGCGGACGCATCATGATTGACCCCGAACTCGCCGACGCTGTTCAGCAGAACATGAAGTAATATCACTCCTGCATCATAACAAAAGCGATGTCCCCTATCCGGGCATCGCTTTTTTTGGCTCAAGCCGAATATACGGTGCATCTGTCGAACCGCGCTTGGACAAATAGTAAAGGCATCTACATATCAGATTACACTGGCTTAATAAAATCTTGGTTTTTGATATTCGAATAGATATATTAAATAAAGTAAACGAAAGAAAGCCATGCCATTTCCAGAAATTTCACTCCATTTTATTGCCGATGTACTAAATTTATTACTTGAACTATCGATAACCGTAAGTATTGTTGGTTTGATTTCACTTATTTTTTCAAGTAGTTCAATTAATAGAGGATTTTCTAAAGTATCATTATTTAAAATATCGCTATCATCATTAAAATTTGTTTCTTTTAAACTCTGTAATGATTCAAAATATTCTGATATGTCTAATATCCCCCGTTTAAAGCATTATCCAAAATATTATCTATTTCAGTACCTGTATATTGTGATTTAAACTCGTTCCCCATAATATTTAATCTGTTTTGTTATGAGATATTTACTAAGCCATCGCTTTACAAAATTATGGGACAACACACCTAATATCCTATAAAAAACTCCGTTCATTTTGCGTAATGAACGGAGTCCTACAATTTATAGGTAAAGTTTACCAGGTAAAGCTTATGACATCTTTCTCAGCATATTCATCTACGAATTTTGTGGGATAGCCGTTGGCATCGAACTCCCACTGATACTCGTAACGGTTACCCATATTGTTGTCTTGACTTGGGCTGTCATACTCGCGGTATGCGGTGGGAAGATTCTTGGTCGGTTTGCCCAAAAGTCCGGCATAGTAAAGATATGTCATTACACCTGAGTAACCGCCAAAATCAGCTGTTTCGCTATAATCATCACATTCAATTCCGAACGTGCGGCCATTAAATATCATCACACATCCTTTGTTGGGTGTTGAGCCATAAAATGTAAACTGGTTCCATATCTCACCGTTGTTATTTGATACTGTCTTAACAAGATTCCCGTCCTTGTATATCATGTTAAGCTCAATATGGCCGCCTTCATCTGAAATGAAGATAAGCTTGTTGAGTTTTTTGCTATCATTATAGCCAAACTCTCCGCAGCGTTTATTTTCTTTGTTGTACCATTCAGACACAAAACCCATCTGATTGATTTTGAATCTAAATGACATCTCATTAAAGTCCAAATCACCTTCAGAATCCTTAGAGGTTGTTTAAAAACGATTGTTAACGGAAGTGAGTTTTCGGAGAGTAATGACGACAGCAGCAATCATAAGCA
>VSPE01000004.1 GCA_009775225.1 Muribaculaceae bacterium
GCTCCCTCCTCGCAAACTGCTCCTTAACATAAAATTCACCACCCTGTCGTTAACAATGATTATTAAACAACCTCTAAAAGCTATAACTTTGCATCAGTTTTTCATGGTATTAGATTTAAGGTGAAAAGATTATTCGTCGTGACGACGGGTAATTTTTTTTATGCCCGTACGCGAGCTTCGAAAAATAGGCCGAAAATGCTTTAAAATGTTGCTCTTTGTGCCGACCTTTTTGTCGGTTCGGAGGGCTTTTTGTATTTTTGCATAAAAATCGAATGTAAATGAAGATAGGGAATGTAGATTTGGGCCAACGCCCCGTGATGCTGGCGCCTATGGAGGATGTCACCGATGCCTCGTTCCGACTGATATGTAAGGAGCAGGGTGCCGACATGACGTACACCGAATTTGTGTCGGCCGACGCTCTAATACGCAGCATTGCCGCCACTACGCGCAAGCTTCATATAGCCGAAGGCGAGCGACCCACGGCAATACAGATTTATGGCCGCGAGGTGGAGCCTATGGTAGAGGCGGCACGTATTGTCGAGGCTGCCGGGCCGGATATAATGGATATAAATTTTGGCTGCCCGGTGAAGAAGGTGGCAGGCAAAGGTGCCGGAGCCGGTATGCTTCGTGATATCCCCAAGATGCTCGAGATTACGCGCGCCGTGGTAAACGCGGTAAAAGTCCCTGTAACGGTAAAGACGCGTCTGGGCTGGGACTGTAATTCCAAGATAATAGTAGACCTTGCAGAGCAGTTGCAGGATTGTGGCATTGCAGCTCTCACGGTGCACGGCCGCACGCGTTCGCAGATGTACACCGGCGAGGCCGACTGGGAGGAAATTGCCCGAGTCAAAGCCAATCCCCGCCTGCATATCCCGGTGATAGGCAACGGCGACATAACCACGCCGGCCAAACTTGTGGAAGCGTTCGAGCGTTATAATGTCGACGGAGTAATGGTTGGTCGCGCCTCTATCGGCGCCCCCTGGATATTCCGACAGATGAAGGGGCTGCTCACACAAGGTACGGTACCAGAGATAACCGTTGCCGAGAAGTTTGCGCTGCTGCGCCGGCAGATACACGAGAGTGTGGAGCGTATCGACGAATATCGAGGTATCCTGCACATAAGGCGTCATTTGGCTGCATCGCCGCTTTTTAAGAGCATTCCGGGTTTCCGTCCCACTCGTATAGAGATGCTCAAGGCCGATACGCTCGACTCGCTCGAAGCCGTGCTTACACGTATCGAAACAGAAATATTGCCTTCGATTGGCGAAACCGTATAGAATTATTTGATATGAGGAAGTTTGTAACATCACTTATGATTGCCGCCTTGTCTGTCGTTGCTGTTTCTGCGCGAGATAAGGCCGCGGACTATAAGCTGAATGTACAGAACTTCTGCGAGCTAACCGTGGTCGACGGTGTTGGGGTGGACTATGTGTGCCTTCCCGATTCTGCCGGCTGGGCCGTGTTCAGCTGTCCGCCCGATATGGCGGCCCATATCATGTTCGAGAACAAAGCCGAGCACCTTACCGTAAAGACTGATGCCGACGAAAGCCCAATCCGTGGTATTCCGCGTGTCCGCCTCTATTCCGCATCGCTCCGCAAGGTCACAAACTCGGGCGATTCGCTGCTTAGGCTCAGTACGTCGGTGCCAGTCTCCGATTTCAGCATCCATATAATAGGCAATGGCGTGGTACGCGCAAGCAATGTAAGGGCTGATAATGTCGATGTTCGTATCTCGGCCGGCTGCGGCCATGTGTATATCGACGGCACGGCGCGTCGGTGCTCGGCGCGCAATGTGGGCACCGGCCTCATCGAAGCCTCCCGGCTCAGATGCGAGGAGTTCAGCTGCTTTGTAGTAGGGCCGGGCAATATACACTGCCGCCCTTCGGCAATGCTTAAAGTATACGGAGCCGGTAGCGGAATTGTGTATTATCATACCGCACCGGCTGCAATAAAGAAACGCGGACTCGGAGTGAAAGCCAGGCCCTATAGCGAGGCGCCAAAGCATGACATTCTGACGATGTTGCCGCTCGACAATTGATAATCTTCTTGATAACAACATAAAATAAACCGTCACGTCGCAGAGCAAACTTAAAAATAAAACTGCCCACACCTTGAAGTGGAACCTCGTAGACCGCGTGGCATCGCAAGTGCTCTATGCAGTCACCGGCATTGTGCTTGCGCGGGAGCTACCGCACGAAGATTTCGGTCTTGTCGGCGCAGTGCTCATTTTCCAGGCTTTCGCCTCGCTTTTCGTAGACAGCGGCTTCTCATACGCGCTCATACAACGAAAGCGCCCCTCGCGCCTCGACTATTCCACCGTGTTGTGGTTCAATCTATTTATGGCCGTGCTGCTGTATCTTGTGCTGTTTGCTGGAGCGCCGTTGATAGCATGGTTCTTCAGTAACGACCTTCGCCTGATACCGCTTACGCGTGTGATATGTATCTCCATAATACTCAATGCCTCCGCCATTGTGCAGGCAAACCGCCTGATGAAGGCTATGGATGTGCGTATGATAGCCGCGTCGAACGCTCTTGGTCTTATTGTGGGCGGTGTTACGGGAATAGCCATGGCCCTTACAGGTTTCGGCGCATGGGCGATAGTGTGGCAGACTATCGTTACGGCGGCGGTGAAGAGCATTGTGCTCTGGACATCGAGTCACTGGCGGCCTCTCATGCGCTTTTCGTGGCGTTCGCTGCGCTCGTACTTCGGTATCGGATCGCGCATGATGCTCACTTCGTTTCTGAACACTCTCTTCCAGTATATCTATTCGTTCTTTATCGGGTATAAAGCCGGCCTCGGCAGTCTGGGCTATTACACCCAAAGCGACAAATGGAGCAAAATGGGTGTGACATCGCTCACGCAGGTACTCACGTCGTCGTTTCTGCCCGCGCTGTCGGCCGTGCAGGACGATGCGGTGCGCTACAGCCTGATGGTGTCGAAAATGAACCGTTTTACCGCCTACCTGCTCTTCCCGACAATGTTCGGGCTGATGCTTATGGCCACCCCTGTGTTCCACACTCTTTTCGGTACTAAATGGGACCCCTCGATAATCCTCTTCCAGCTTCTGCTGCTCAAAGGCGTTTTCACCGTGCTCAATTCGTTGTACACCAACTATCTTCTTTCGCTCGGCTTCGGCTCCGATATCGTAAAGCTTGAAATTCTGCGCGATACCGTGGCTATCATAGCGCTTGGCGTCACCTTTCCCTTTCTTGCCCTTACTGCGCCGGGCGACCCGGTCTACGGCATACGCATACTGTTGTGGGGGCAGCTTGTCGCCACAGTTCTGACTTGGTTGGCGACTCTTGTGGCTACAGTCCGCCGCACGCGTATTCCGCTCGGAAGGTATATCACCGACATGATGCCCTATCTGGCCCAGACGCTGTTGATAGTGCCGGTAATGTGGTACGTCGGTTATTTCTTCGAGCTTGCTTGGATGAAGCTTATAGTAGAGGCAATCACCGGAGTAGTGCTTTATGTGGGCGGAAACAAGTTTTTCGGCTCACGAATACAGAAAGAAGTGCTTACATATTTCAGAAAAGGTAAAATTATGTAATTTCTTTTGCCTTCTGCAAAAAAAATTGTACCTTTGAAAAATAATAACTTTAAACATTATTTACAACATCCTTACAAGCCATGAAACCGTACGTTCTCGGTATTGATATAGGCGGTACAAACACCGTCTTCGGCATTGTCGACGCTCGCGGCAATGTTATCGCAAGCTCTTCTATCAAGACTCAGAAGCATGCCAACTTTGAAGACTACCTCGAAGAACTATATGTTGAAGCACAGCGACTTATCGAACTCAATGACGCGGTAGACAAAATTCAGGGTATAGGTATAGGCGCTCCCAATGCCAACTACTATAACGGCTGCATCGACAATGCTGTAAATCTGCCTTGGCCCAGCCTCCCTCTGGCTCATCTTGTTAGCGACAAGTTCGGTATTCCCGTAGCCGTGACAAACGATGCCAATGCTGCAGCTCTCGGCGAGATGACCTACGGTGCCGCCCGCGGTCTTAAAGACTTTATTATGATTACTCTTGGTACCGGTGTCGGTTCGGGTGTCGTGATAAACGGCCAGGTTGTATATGGCCACGACGGTCTTGCCGGTGAGCTCGGTCACGTAATCATCAAGCGCAACAATGGTCGTCTCTGTGGATGTGGCCGCACCGGCTGTCTCGAAGCATACTGCTCGGCTACCGGCGTTGCACGCACTGCTCGTGAGTTCCTTGAGGCGCGTTCCGAGCCTTCGCTCCTGCGCAATATGCCTGTCGAAGACATCACCTCGAAAGATGTGTACGATGCCGCAATGCAGGGCGACCAGCTTGCTAAAGACATCTTCAACTTCACAGGTACTCTTCTCGGCGAGGCTATGGCCGACATGATGGTATTCTCTTCGCCTGAAGCATTCATCCTTTTTGGCGGCCTTGCAAAGAGTGGCGAACTCATTATGCGTCCTCTTCGCGATGCAATGGAGCGCAATATGCTCTCTATGTTCAAGGGCAAAGCCAAGGTTATCCTCAGCGAGCTTAAAGAAGCTGATGCTGCCGTGCTCGGTGCTTCGGCTCTCGGATGGGAAGCAAAGCCCATGCCTGCAGCTGTTGCCGGACTCTGAAATTCCTGAATACAGATAAAAAAGCAGCGCGACGAACTCGTCGCGCTGCTTTTTTTAGCTGTAGGAGTCAGAATGTATCGGGGTTATCGTTCGAGGCTGGGTCGTATATGGCGTTGAGGATGCGTGCCAGGCGAAGACCGCCGCGCAATATCTGCTGCTCTATTACCGGTGTCCAATGTGCTATGTGGTTATACGACACCTTTGCGCCTATCGGGAAGTAGTCGTATACACGTGTCGCTATTTCGTGTGTCTGCCGTGCCCAGTCGTCGACGTTGCCTGTGGTTTCAGCCGCTTCCTGCTCGGGAGAGAGACGGTCGAGTTGTTGCTGCCACTCGGTGTATGTCCACGCGTGGCCGCTGTTCATCAGGCTGTTGTCCCATATTGAGTGTAGGTTGGTGCCGCGGTCGAAGAAGCGTAGCTGCCATTTGTTGCCGCCGAGGTCGGTGAGATGTCCCATGTGCATGGGCTGGTGCATGTCGCCGGTTGTGTGTATGAGTATCTTGAGGGCGAGGGCCTTCTGCTCTTTAGTCGATTTAGGGCTGCGGAGTATTGCTATCTGTTCGCGTATCGCGGTCACGACGTCGCCTTTGGGATTTAGCGGTGCGTCTTGATATTTCACGCCTGCGTCGATGTTCTTGTAGTGCCAGGTCTTGGTATAAGCGTAATCGGGAGTGTGACTGGCGTTGTCGAGCCAGTTTGCCCAGTACACAGGCGATTTGCCATCGAGTATGGTGGCGACCGAATCGGCAGCTGCCGCGCTCAGATGTTTTTCTGCAATATAAGCCACTGCATCGTGCCCTTTCTGGCTCCATGCAAATGCCGATGTTGCTGTAAGTAGTGCGCCGAGGAGCAGTGAGATTTTCTTCATGGAGGATAATTGAGCTTGTGATAAAACACCAGCAGGCATGTCGACTTGTTAAGGTCGCATGCCCGCCGGTGCTTTAGGTTGTAGTGTTAGTGTGCTTTACGCCTCAGCTACGGGAACGACGTTGATGAACTTACGTCCGTTGCGGCCTTCAGAGAACTGAACGGTGCCGCTTACGAGGGCATAAAGAGTGTGGTCTTTGCCGATGCCTACGTTGAGGCCGGGGTGGTGCTGGGTACCGCGCTGGCGCTTGATGATGTTGCCGGCTTTAGCGAACTGACCACCGAAGATTTTTACACCGAGTCGTTTGCTTTCTGACTCACGGCCGTTCTTAGAACTACCGACGCCTTTTTTATGTGCCATAGTGTGTTCTTGAGTTTTTTAAGAGTGAGACAGAATGATTAAGCTTGGATGTCTTTGATGACAACTTTGGTAAAGTACTGACGGTGACCGTTTTTGCGACGATAGCCTTTGCGACGTTTCTTCTTGAATACGATAACTTTGTCGCCCTTTACGAGAGACTTTTCAACGGTGCATACTACTTTGGCGCCTTCTACGGTGGGTGCGCCTACTTTTACTGTGCCGTCGAGGTCGGCGAGAAGAACGCGGTCGAATTCTACGGTGTCGCCTTCGTTCACTGCTTCACCCAGGTAGTGCACATACAGAAAGCGGTCTTTTTCAGCTTTGAACTGCTGGCCCTGGATTTCTACGATTACGTACATTTTATTATATGTAATAAAGTTAACCCGCTGAGGCGAAGAGATTTGCACGTGGCTTCCCTTTCTTTGTCGAGCCTATTGCGGAAAATCAGCCCACAAAGGTAGCGCTTTTATTCGGCATTACCAAATATATAGCACTCCTTTTGTTGAAAAATATTGAAAAATGTATTGGCGGGTGTTTTTATCGTCCGGCTACGAGGCCGCCGTCTACAAGATAGTGGCCACCGGTGCAGAACGACGATGCGTCGGAAGCAAGGAAGTAAACCAGCTCGGCTACCTCTTCGGGCTGACCGACTTTGCCGCGCGAGTAGAGCGAGTTTTCATCCTGCCACAATTCTTCGATGCTCTTGTCGGAGTTCTTGGAGCACTTTTCGAAAAGGTTGTCGACCAGCGGAGTGTGTATGGTGCCGGGGCATACGGCATTCACGCGGATGCCTTGCGGAGCGAGGTCTACCGAGAGACTGCGGGTAATCTGACCCAAAGCTCCTTTGGAAAGCCCGTATGCAAAGCTGTGCGCCTTGCCGACGAACCATTGGTCGGATGCATTGATTACCACCGAACCGCCGCCGCGCTCCAGTAGTAGGGGTACTGTCTCGCGCAGTGTGTTTACGGTGCCGTAAATGTTGGTGTCTATCACCAGCTCGAGCTCTTCGTCGGAGATGTCGAGCAGAGTGTTGCGGCGGTGTATGCCGGCGTTGGCGAATACGCTGTCAAGGCCTCCGAACCGTTCTTTCGCGGCAACTACGGCACGGTGTATGTCGGCGCGCTCGGTTACGCTGCCGGGTATGAAAAGCACGTTCTGAGGTGCTTCGAGGGTGCTTACAAGAGCCTCGGCTGCTTCCGTGTTTATATCCATGAACGCCACGTTCCAGCCGCGCGAATTGAACATCCGCACGCATGCGGCACCGATGCCGGTAGAGCCGCCGCTTATAAATATAGTCTTCATTATGGTGGAAAATTTTTATGCAAAGGTAGAAAATTATTCGTCTAAATTGTTTAATTTTGTGAGATAATTACAAAAACAGCGATAATGTCAGATTTATTCATATCACTTGCTATAACCGACTACCTCAATGCAGCATCGTTTTTCGATTGGTTTGTAAATAATGCCTCATACCTCTTTGTCTTCATTTTCATGGTGATAGAGAGCTCGTTCATTCCCTTCCCCTCGGAAGTGGTGGTGCCCCCTGCCGCCTATCTCGCCGTGCAGAAAGGCGACATGAACCTCTTGGTCATTGTGCTCGTGGCTACTGCCGGTGCACTATGTGGTGCCCTTATCAATTATGTGCTCTCGCTGCTCATCGGCCGTCCTATAGTATATGCGTTTGCCGACTCGCGCCTCGGACATGCCTGCCTTATCGACCGGGCCAAGGTGCAGAAGGCCGAGCGGTACTTCGACAGCCACGGCGCCATTTCCACCTTTATCGGACGTCTTATACCGGCCGTGCGTCAGCTCATATCAATACCAGCAGGCATCGCCCGCATGAATATATGGACGTTCTGCCTCTATACTTCGCTCGGGGCGCTGGTCTGGAACTGCATCCTCGCATTCCTCGGCTGGTGGCTCGCGCAGCACGTAAGTCTCTCGGGTCTATACGAGGCCGTAGAGAAATATAACTCATACCTCACTATCGGAGGCCTGTGCCTGCTGGTGTTCTGTGTGGCTTATATATGTTACAACGCCTTCAAAGGCAAAAAAACTGTCTGAGCATGATAGTCGCTCCTTCTCTCCTGTCTGCCGATTTCGGCCACCTCGCCGACAGCCTGCAAATGATAGAGCGCAGTGGTGCCGCGTGGGCGCACTGCGATGTCATGGACGGTGTCTTCGTGCCTAATATATCTTTCGGCTTTCCGGTGATATCCGCCGTGGCCAAGATTACATCGATGCCGCTCGACGTGCACCTCATGATAGTGAACCCCGACCGATACGTGGGTATGGTGCGCGACTGCGGTGCCATGATGATGAATGTGCACTACGAAGCCTGCACGCACCTGCACCGCACCGTGCAGAGCATACACGATGCCGGCATGAAAGCCGGTGTGACCCTAAACCCGGCAACACCGGTGGCTTTGCTTCAGGATATAATCGAAGACCTCGACATGGTGCTGGTGATGAGTGTGAATCCCGGTTTCGGCGGTCAGTCTTTTATTGAACATTCCGTGAAGAAGGTAGCCGAGCTTAAAGCTCTTATTACTGCATCCGGCTCAAAGGCTCTTATTGAGGTCGACGGCGGTATAAACGCGCAGACGGGTGCGCGGGTGGCTGCCGCAGGTGCCGATGTGCTTGTTGCAGGCAGCTACATCTTCAATGCGGCCGACCCCGCCGGAGCAATTGCGGCGCTCGCTGCCCTTTAAGCCTGCGTCGGGATATTAATCCCGATGCCCAATTATCAAATACTTGCAATGAAATCGATAGATACAGAAACAGAAGAATACAGCATGGGCGACATAGAGCCGCCGCGTCCTCAGCGTGTGCGTGTGGCGCGCAAGCCTGCTTCATCGCACCCCGCGCAGCGTCCTGTGCCCGACCCTGAAGGCCCCTCGACACGCCGCCGTTCTCACAAGCAGCGCAAGCAGGAGGGTTACACCGTTGTATCCTTCTTTCGCGATTACCGCACGCACCTTGGCTTCGGCATATTCCTGTGCCTGGCAGCTATTGTCATGACTGTGTGTGCCGTATCGTTTATATCCAACAATGCCGTAGACCAGAGTGTAATCCACGGACGTACCGCCGAGGAGATTGTGCGCTCCGGCGATACCGTGGACAATGCCGGCGGAGTGCTCGGTGCCAAGCTCGGCGAGCTGATGATGGTGCATACCTTCGGCATAAGTTCGTTTATACTCGCGTTCTATATCTTTGTGCTCGGACTGGCGGTTATGCGTGTAAGGCGCATACACTTTTTCTCGCTTACATTCCGATGTCTGTTCTCTACCGCGGCGGTTTCCATTATCGTAGGCCTGCTCAGCTTCAACCGCGCCACACACTTCAATCTCGGAGGCACGCACGGATATTATATGAACAAGCTAATCCTCGACTATTCCGACGCATTGGGCGCCTATGCCGTCATGGTACTTCTTGTGGGACTGCTCGTGGCAGTGTTCCTTAATCCGCTCACGACTTTCTTCGGCATGCTTGGCCGTGTTATGAAGCGCAAGTCGGCTGTAGAGGAGAGTGTGGAGCAGACCTCTGATGAAGATGCCGCCGATAGCACTCTGGCTCTTGACGAGCTTGAGGCTAAAGAGGACGATGAAGAAAACAGCGAGCTGGTAGCAGCTTTTGCCAATGCCGCAGCTGAGGCTGACGCTCAGGTGGATGCCAGGGAACCCGACCATTCACGCTTCATGCCCCCCGTAGGCCTTGATGCCTTCGATGATAAATCGGATGCAGCCGAGAGTGTCGATGATGCCGACAGTCGCGAGAGTGTGCCAGCAGAGGCTGCGTCGGATGTGCCTGCGGCAGTCGCAGCTCCCGTAGCTTTCGATGCTGCAACTGTTGCCGACACGGTTTCCGTCCCTGCTCCAGAGACTCATGTTGTGGGTGCGGATACCCCGGGCGAGCCGGAGCTGATTATTGTGACACGTCAGCCAGAGGAGGCTTCTTCCACAGAAATCAGGCATGGCGACCACATAAGCATTGACCAGCCTTACGATGTGCGCGCCTCTCATTCGGCTTACCGCTTCCCGCCGACCGACCTCCTTGTGGAGCGTTCCGACAATGTGGTGATTAACGAAGACGAACAGCTCGCTAACAAGAAGCTTATCGTAGACGCTTTGCGTAGCTACAATATCGAAATACAGCGCATCGAGGCTACAATAGGCCCCACCGTTACGCTCTACGAGATAGTTCCCGCCCAGGGCACTCGTATAGCCAAAATCAAGAGTCTCGAAGATGATATAGCCATGACGCTATCGGCTCTCGGCATCCGCATCATAGCGCCTATGCCGGGTAAAGGCACCGTAGGCATTGAGGTGCCGAATCGCAAGCCGCAGGTGGTGCCTATGCGTAAAGTTATCGAGTCTAAAGCTTTCACCGGCACCAAAATGGCGCTTCCTATGGCGCTAGGCGCGACTATCTCCAACGATATCTTCATGGCCGACCTTGCCAAGCTGCCGCACCTTCTGGTGGCCGGCGCCACTGGCCAGGGTAAGTCGGTCGGTCTGAACTGTATCATCACCTCGTTGCTGTATTCCAAGCATCCCGACGAGCTGAAGTTTGTGCTTGTCGACCCCAAGACTGTCGAGTTCTCGCTATTCGAGACTATCTCGCGCCAGTATCTTGCCAAGCTCCCCGACGAGACCAAGGCCGTAATCACCGACCCGCAGAAAGTGGTGGCTACGCTTAACTCGCTCTGCGTGGAAATGGAAAACCGCTACAAGCTCCTCAGCGATGCTCGCGTGAAGGTCATCAATGAGTATAACGATAAATTCATGCAGCGGCGTCTTAACCCCGAGGACGGGCACCGCTTCATGCCATACATCGTTGTGATTGTCGACGAGTATGCCGACCTCGTTATGGTGGCCGGTAAAGAAGTGGCCGTGCCTATCGCGCGTATCACACAGAAGGCGCGTGCCGTGGGCATACACATGATTTTGGCAACTCAGCGACCCTCTACCGACGTTATCACCGGTATGATTAAGAACAACTTCACCGCCCGTATCGCATTCAAGGTAACACAGGGTGTCGACAGTAAGACCATTCTCGACCGCCCCGGAGCACAGCGACTCATTGGTCGCGGCGATATGCTTACCATGATGAATGGAGTGGTTGAGCGCGTGCAGTGTGCATTTGTCGACACCCCCGAGGTAGAGGCTATCTGCGACTATATCGGCAGTCAGCCCGGCTTCACATCCTGCTACGAGCTGCCCGAACCGCCCACCGAAGACGGCGGCGAGGCAAGCGGAGGCGACTACGGTGCCGTGACCGAAGAGTTCAAGAGGTGCGCCCTCTTTATTTCGGCTCAGTCACAGGCGTCTATCACCATGATGCAGCGTAAATTTGAAATTGGCTTCAACAAGGCCGGACGCTTTATGGACCAGATGCAGCAAATGGGCATCGTGGGTCCGGCAAGAGGTGCGAAACCGCGCGACGTGCTCATGACCCCCGACGAAGTGCAGCGCCTCTTCGAGTGAACCGAGATACACCTAATGCCGTTTTAACGATATGAACCGTTTAAGACTTACCCTCATACTTTTGTTTGCTGCATTGTTTCTGCACTTTGCCGCCGCTGGGCAGAGCAAGGCATCGGCGGCAACAATCCTGTCGTCGCTGCGCTCCCGCATGGCATCTGCACCTGCTGTTGAAGCCGTATTCACCATCAACGGAGGCCAAGGCCCGGTGCAAGGCTCCGTGATACTATCGGGCGCGAAGTACAGTATGACCACACCTCAGATGTCGGTATGGTACGACGGCCGCACCCAATGGACGTTCCTCAGGAACACCAACGAGGTAAGCATCACTGAGCCTTCAGCCGACGAACGGCTCTCTACCAATCCGTTTGCCATTCTCTCCGACCAGACGGGCCACTATACCGCACGCCGCCTTTCCGATAATTCAGGCCGCTACCGTGTAGAGCTTGTACCGCGAGACAAAAGCTCCATCATAAAGCGCTATGTGCTCTTTATCGACCATACAGACTCATGGCCGCGAGCCCTCACGGTGGAGTTCGACGACAACCGCCGTATTGAGGTGGTTATAGAGAATATCGGCGCTTCGGCTGTCAGGGACGCGGCTACATTCGCCTTCGACGCCCGCAAACATCCCGCAGCCGAAATAATTGACTTACGATAAAAACAAATAAGACACATATAAATAAGACACATATATATGAGCCAGTACACTACACGATGCCTCATCATAGGCGCAGGCCCCGCAGGATACACTGCCGGCATCTATGCCTCGCGTGCAAATCTTAACCCTATCATGGTCGAAGGCGCACAGCCCGGCGGCCAGCTCATCACCACGACCGATGTAGAGAACTTCCCCGGCTATGTCGAAGGCGTACAGGGCCCCAAGCTTATGGACGACCTTCGCGCACAGGCCATGCGCTTCGGTCTTGAGATAATTGGCGGTGAAGTCACTTCGGTGGATTTCAGCAAGCGGCCCTTCACGGTGTCGGTTGGTAACGGTCAGCATTCCATTGTCGCTGAGACTGTCATTGTGGCTACCGGTGCTACAGCTCGTTACCTCGGCCTTTCCGACGAGCAGAAGTACCTTGGAATGGGAGTGTCGGCATGCGCTACCTGCGACGGCTTTTTCTTCCGCAACCGCCCCGTTGCAGTGGTAGGTGGCGGCGACACCGCCTGCGAGGAGGCCGTATATCTGGCCGGAATTTGCTCAAAAGTATATATGATAGTGCGCCGCGACGTGCTCCGTGCATCGAAAGTGATGCAGAAGCGCGTGTTCGACAACGAGAAGATTGAAGTGCTCTTCAACACCTCCACACTGTCGCTTTTCGGCGAAGACGTGCTTGAGGGTGCTCATCTCATTTCCAACCGAGGCACTGAAAATGAAAACGAATACGACATTGCTGTCGACGGTTTCTTCCTCGCTATCGGCCACAGCCCCGTCACAGGCTTTCTCGGCGATGCGCTGAAGCTCGACGAAGGCGGCTATATCGTCACTGAACCCGGTTCTACGGCTACGAGCGTCGAAGGCGTATTTGCCGCCGGCGATGTGGCCGACCCTGTATATCAGCAGGCTGTTTCTGCTGCCGGAATGGGCTGTCGCGCAGCTCTCGATGCCGAACGTTTCCTCATTATGAGCGAGGACTGATGGCTAAAGCCCGCCAACCAAAGACCAATGCCGTGCGGCTCCTTGAAGCCGCCGGCGTTCCTTTCGGCACCGTAGAATACGAGGTTGATGAAAACGACCTCGCTGCGCAGCACGTGGCCAATCAGCTCGGCGAGGATATTAATTGTGTGTTCAAGACCCTCGTACTTCGGGGCGAGCGCACGGGTCTGTTTGTGTGTGTTATCCCCGGCAACTGTGAGGTCGACATCAAAAAGGCCGCGTCGGTGGCCGGCGACAAGAAGGCCGAGATGATAGCCATGAAAGAGCTGCTCCCCCTCACTGGATATATACGTGGAGGATGCTCGCCGGTAGGTATGAAGAAACCCTTACCCACATTCTTTCACAGTACGGCCCTCGATTTTGAAACCATATATGTAAGCGCCGGTATGCGAGGCCTTCAGCTCAGAATAGCTCCGCAGGCCCTAATCGACTTTGTGGGAGCGGCCGTCGCCGATGTCGTCAAAGACTGACTAATATTTTTTTAACCATATTGTTATCCATACCATGAAAAAGACTATCGTTGGATTTTTGTCACTTGCAGCAGTTTTCTGCGCGACAGCTCAGATGCCGGGAAAGTCGTATGCCCCCGGCGACACCATATATATAAACGGCCTTGAAGCGCTTGTATTTCAGTCCGACAAGTCCGGCACTCACGGTAAGGCCATGTTTCGCCCTGCTATGAGTGAGAAAATGCTTGCTAAAACCGATAAGCGGGCCGAGAAGGCAGTAGCGAAAAATGCAGGCAAGAGCCTTGAAGAAATTATTGCAGAAGCTGAAAAAAACTTCGCTAAATTGGTGAAGAAAGGTGCGATGACGCAGGAACAGGCCGACGCAAATATCAAGATGATGCGTGATGCTATGGGGGCTGCACAGAGTGCAGGTGTAGATACATCAGCCCCGGTAGACGGGAACATTGCCGCTATAACCGCTACAAAGCAGGATATCAAACCGCTGCGTTTTGTTCAGAAGAAACAGAAGCGTACTTATTTCGTCGATGAGTGGCTTGCCGAGCATCCCGGTATGCGGCTTGCTACCGATGCCGATGCTCTGCATCTTTTCGGGGCTATCTATGGTGGAGTCGGACGTGAGTATCAGTTCTCACCACAGGAAATGCACACCAAGGCTGCCGAGTTTGCGAAGAATAATCCTATGTGGAGCAATTATCTTGCCGGTATCGCATCTCAGGGAATGTTGCTTGTCATAGACCCGGAAACAGACCTCGTAACGTATTGTCAGCCATATACGCACGGTCTTACAGCAAATCGTTGGATGGAGTTTAACTCCGGCTATATGGGCGAAGAGTACACAGTAGCAGTAGCTGATTTCTGATGAGTAACACATTCGGCACACTGCTGCGTTTTACCGGCTTTGGCGAGAGTCATGGCCCGGCGGTCGGCGGCGTGCTCGACGGCATGCCCGCAGGCATAGATATTGATTTCGAAGCCGTGCGTGTAATGATGCGGCGTCGTAGGCCCGGCGCGTCGCCACTGACGACTGCCCGCAAGGAAAGCGATGAGGTAAAATTCCTCTCAGGCATATATAAGGGCAAGACACTCGGCACGCCCATAGCCTTCGTAATAGAGAACTCGGATGTCCGCAGTGCCGATTACGAGCAGCTCAGCCATGCCTACCGTCCCAACCATGCAGACTATACCTATCAGGCAAAGTATGGTATTCGCGACCACCGCGGCGGTGGCCGGGCTTCGGCACGAGAGACCGCGGGACGTGTGGTGGCCGGTGCCCTCGCCATGCAGTTCCTTGCCTCGCGTGGCATAAGCATTAAGGCCGAAACGGAAGCTATCGGAAAAGCCGCGTCGCCCGACGGCTTCGATGCCGAAATACTCGCGGCAAGGGCCGATGCCGACAGTGTGGGCGGGGTAGTGCGTTGCGTTGTAAGCGGTTGCCCGGCCGGACTTGGCGAGCCCGTCTTCGGCAAGCTGCAGGTCATGCTGGCCTCGGCCATGATGAGCATAAATGCGGCCAAGGGCTTTGAGTACGGATGCGGCTTCGACGGCACCCGCAGGCGCGGCAGCGAGCTGCTCGACACACCCTATACTGATGCCGAAGGCCATGTGCGCATGGCCTCGAACCATAGCGGAGGCATACAGGGCGGCATAAGCAATGGCGAAGATATATACTTCCGTGTAGCCTTCAAGCCCGTGGCGACTCTTATGCGTGCGCTCGATACCATAGACGACTGCGGGAACAGCATTAAACTTGAAATGCACGGGCGCCACGACGTATGCGTGGTGCCTCGTGCACTTGTTGTTGTGGAAGCCATGGCCGCTCTTACTCTGGCCGATGCGCTTATGATGAGCCGTAAATAGTTACTCCTTCACGCTGACGCGGAGTGCCTGATATGCGCGCTCGGCTTTTTCGCGTGCGGCATCTACGGTAGTGTCGGTGGCGAGGATGACGCCCATGCGGCGGTGGCCGCGCACCTCGGGCTTGCCGAATATGCGTAGCTGGGTGCCCGGTTCGGCGAGCACGGCCTCGAGATTATCCATTACCACCTGGTCGGTGTTGCCTTCAACCACGATGGCACGCGATGCCGACGGGCCGAGGAAGCGGACTTCCGGCACGGGAAGTCCGAGAAGTGCGCGTGCGTGCAGGGCAAATTCGCTCATATCCTGCGAAATCATAGTCACCATGCCGGTGTCGTGAGGGCGAGGTGATACCTCGCTGAATATTACATTGTCGCCCTTGATAAACAGCTCTACGCCGAAGATGCCGTAGCCGCCGAGAGCATCGGTCACGGCCTTGGCCACGCGCTGTGCTTCTGCCAGAGCTGCATCGCTCATGGGCTGGGCCTGCCAGGAGTAGCGGTAGTCGCCGTCTACCTGAATGTGGCCTACGGGCGGACAGAATACGGTGCCCGACACGCTGCGTACGGTGAGGAGTGTGATTTCGTAGTCGAAGTCTACGAAACCTTCCACGATAACGCGTCCGGCGCCGGCGCGGCCGCCTTCCTGTGCTTCTTTCCAGGCCTCTTCGATTTGCTCGTCGCTGCGCACTGTCGACTGGCCGTGGCCCGAGGAACTCATTACGGGCTTCACTACCACAGGAAGTCCTATTTCTTCAATCGCTGCCTTGAATTCCTCATAGGTCGAGGCAAAACGGTAGGGCGACGTGGGCAGACCGAGTTCTTCTGCGGCGAGGCGGCGTATGCCTTCGCGGTTCATGGTAAGGAGGGCCGCACGTGCGGTGGGTGTCACGTTGTAGCCTTCTTTCTCCAGTTCTACGAGGGTAGGAGTGGCTATGGCCTCGATTTCTGGGATGATGTGGTCGGGCTTCTCTTGTTCTATAACCTGACGGAGGGCTTCGCCGTCGAGCATATTGAACACATACGAGCGGTGTGCTACCTGCATGGCGGGTGCGTTGGCGTACTTATCGCAGGCGATGACTTCAACGCCGAGGCGCTGCAGTTCGATTGCGACTTCTTTGCCGAGCTCGCCACTGCCGAGGAGTAGTGCTTTGCGGCCTACCGTGGTCATTACTGAGCCTATTTTTGCCATTAGTACCTTAGGAATTAAGAATGAATAATTATAAATTGAAAATCATTTTTGAATTGTAGGTTGTTGTCTCCGCCGCTTCATCGGGCGATATGCCGAGACCCCTGGCGATTGCTGCGACAATGAGGGGGATATATGCGCTCTCGTTGCGCCTGCCGCGGTGTGGCGTCGGTGCAAGGTAGGGCGAGTCTGTCTCTGTGAGGATGCGCTGTGCGCCAATGGCGGGGAGCACCTCGGCGAGTCGTGAGTTCTTGAACGTGACAATTCCGTTTATGCCGAAGTAGTGGTCGCCGTGGCGCCGTATTGCCTCTACATCATCTGTTGTGCCGCCGAAGCTGTGGAATATGGCTCTGGCGTCGGGATGCCCCTGTAGCACTTCGAGAGTCTGTGCGAGTCCTTCGCGGCAGTGTATTATTATAGGAAGTCCGAGAGCGGTGGCCTTTCCGGCCTGAATGTCGAGCGCCTGCATCTGCTCGTCGGCGAATGTCTTGTCCCAGTAGAGGTCTATGCCCACTTCACCCACGGCGCAGTAATCGCTCAGATGTGTTTCAAGTTCGTCTGTCACGGCCTTGAGGTCGCTGCGCCATGTGTCGCGCACCTCGGTGGGGTGGAGACCCATAGCCATAGCAGTGCAGCCGGGTCGCTTGCTGTGCAGCGCGCGCATCGGCTCTATGGTGGAGAGGTCTACATTCGGCAGTATCATCATATCCACGCCGGCCTGTACGGCGCGGTCTGCGGTCTCGCATTGGCCGCAGCAAGAGCCCACGTCCTGCCCTTCGGTGTCGAACTCGGGCATGTAGATGTGGGTGTGTGTATCTATCATATCAGTGGTTGCGGGTAGCGGCGTTTGTGGCGAGCGATTTGAAGAAAGCCCGGGCGGTAGCGTCCATTTCGAGTTCGTCGATTGCCGCTATCGCGTCTTTGGCATATCGGGCGGCAAGCTCGTCGCAGCGTCTGTCGAGGCCGAGGCTGCGGTAGATTTCAGTCACGCGGGACACCTTTTCTTCGCGGTCGAGTTTGTTGCTGAGCAGCGGCGTTATCTGTTCGGGCGCCTCGTTGAGGGCCGTAATCAGAAGCCATGTTTTCTTGTTGTTGGCAATGTCGCCGCCTATCTCTTTGCCGAATACGGCGGGGTCGCCGAAAGTGTCGAGCCAGTCGTCGCGGAGCTGGAAGGCAAGGCCGAGAGCGAGGCCGTAGTCATAGAGCCGACGGCACACTTCCTTTTCGGCATCTGCGAGCATGGCGCCTATAGTGCAGCCGCATGCTATGAGCACTGATGTTTTGAGGCGTATCATTTCTATGTACTCGTCGACCTTCACATCGGTGCGCGACTCAAATTCCATATCGAGTTGCTGGCCCTGATATACTTCCATTGCCGTGTGGTTGAACACTTCGAATATGTTGGCGAAGCGGCTTCCGGCGCCTTCGGCAAGCAAGCCGTAGGCCATGGTGAGCATGGCATCGCCTGAGAGAATGGCTGCGTTCTGACCGCTGCGGCGGTGTACGGTCGGCCGGCCGCGCCTGAGGTCAGCGTTGTCCATCACGTCGTCGTGCAGCAGGGTAAAATTGTGGAACATCTCTACGGCTATTGCCTGATGTGCTATTTCAAGCGGTTCGCGGCGCGATACTGCGGCATAGGCGGCCATGCAGAGTGCGGGGCGCAGACGCTTGCCGCCGCTTGCCATTGTGTATTGGATTGGCTCGTAAAGGCCGGGGGCGGTGGTCGGATATGATATGCCGGCTATGGCGTCTTCAGCCAGCCCTGTAAAATAGTCGAGAGTGTACTCCATTGGGGAGGGTGTGATAAATGGTGAATTATTCGGCAATGCAAAGATAGCTATTTTCGGTGGAATAATAAAACCGAAAATGCGCTTGCTTGTGCTTTGTTCATTTCTTTTCAGCCTTCTTGTCGGAGCCGAAGAGCCCCTGTATAAAGCTTACTCCCTGATTAATCTTGTCGCCCACGTTAGTGCCTACGCTGTCCACTTTGCCGCCTATGTTGTTTACTCTGTTGGCAATGCGGTATTTGGTGTAGCGTCCTTTGTATTTGAAAAACTCGTCGCGCTCTTTCTGTGTCATGTCTTTTTTGTACACATCGTCGTACTGCTTCATGAACACGTTGTATGTCGAGTCGGCGCGCAGGTGGTCGGCGCGGGTCATGGTGGTGTCGGTGGATACCTTGTTTACGAAGGTGCCGAAGTCCGTTATAAATTCACGCGGCGTAGTCGCCGAAGTGCATATTGCTGTAGCAAGAGCGCAGATTATTAATATCTTTCTCATAAATATCAATATCCTTTTATCGTTATGAAATCTGTTGAATGAGGCGCATAGTCGTCCTCACCTTTTGCTAAAACGCGGAATTTGGGTGTGCTGTTCGCATCGGCATCATATACGTGCTCCGATACAGTTACGTTTCGCACGAAGTCTTCTATGCAGCCACGCAGCAACTCGCGGTTCTCAGGTATGCCGAGGCTGCATATTATCTTTTTGCCGGGGTACATCAGGGCAAGCATCAGGGCAAGCTCGCCTCGGCCTTCGCGGTCGTACACGGCCATGGTGTCGCAGCCGTCGGGTACACGCAGAAGGTCGGCTTGTCTCACAAAGGCACGCAGGGCGCGACGGGCCTGCCTCTCTACATCGCTGCCCTTGTATATATAGCGGTCGATTACTATCGGGCGTACACCCTCTGGAGTATAGATGTTGCTGTATATACGGCTGAGTTCGAGTCGGTAGCGGCGGCGTATCTCTTTTGCCTGGGCGAGAGTGTCGCCGATTCTGTCGAGACTTTGGCGGCTTATGCGTTCGCCCACTTCGATACACAGGGTTCCGCCGTTGGAGAGAGCCGAGCCTTTGGGCATAATCCTGAGCAGACCTTCAAAGTATACAGGCACGATGTCGAGCCCCAGCTCTTTGGCTATGTGGAAGGCACCTTTGCGGAAACGGAGTATGTCGGTGTCGGTAGCGTCGGGGCGCTCGCCCTCGGGGAAGATTGCCACGCTGAAGCCCTCCTCCACCAATGGTCGCAGACGGGCCACTATGTTGGACGCTCCTTCGCCGACCGTCATGAAATTGCTCCAGCGGAATATCGTGCCTACTATGGGGTTGAGCTTTATGTGGTCGTTGGCAAGCATTATTATCTTTGGAGCCACGAACATCATGCAAAACGAATCGAGCATCGACTGATGATTGCACACTATTACCGCCGGGCGGCTGAAATCCTCCCCGTTGTCGTTGCGGAATACGAACCTTATGCCGGGCATCCTCTTTATGTCGAAGCGGAATACCGAGCAGTTGTAGCGGTGGAACAGTTCGCGTTTACGGGCCGTGGGCCGTGTGAGCACAAACAGGAAGAAGCCGAGAATATATGCCGTGAGCAGTTGTGCCATGAATACCACGGCGCAGAAGCCCGTACACAATATCTTTTTCAGGGTCACGGGGCGGTAACGCAGGCGCCCGCCGCTGCGCACAAGCCAATTGAATATCAGTGGCGGGAAGAGATAGGCCATAAGCACCACCGAGAGCATGCCCACCACCGTAACTTCGCCAAGAGAGCGCAGGGCCGGATGCTTGGCGAAGAGCAGGGTGCCGATGCCTATGAACATTATAAGTGCCGACACCACAATACTGTTTTTATACGATGCCAGCAGCTTCTTGCGGTAGGCCAGTTCATAGGAGAGTCCTTCCGTCATGAATATGGTATAGTCGTCGCCCTGCCCGAAGATAAAGGTGGCAAGTATCACGTTTACGATATTGAACTTGATGCCGAGCATGCTCATTATGCCGAGTATCCATACCCAGCTGAAAGCCATAGGCATGAACGACACTATGGCAAGCTCTATGCTGCCAAGCGATATCCACAGGAAGGCGAACACTATGAAGCCGCACGCAAAGCCTATGTAGTTGAAGTCGTCGGAGAGGGTGTCGGCGATAGAGCCGTTCATACTTCTTACATCGAAAAACAGTCCTCTGAACTCGCGCTCACGCTCCAGTGCCTGCTTTACGCTCTCCATAGAGTCGGTGGGCACCGACAGTACCTGCACCAGCGACTTGCTGCACGTGCCGCTGTTCTCGCTCACGTTGCCCATAAAGACAGTGGATATAAGTTCGTCGAAGTCCTCGAACGGGCGTGGCTCGTATTCGGCCTCTATTATATCCGCGAACGTGGCGAAGGCCGTGGGGCTGAAACCGTGTCGTTGAGCAGCTTCGGCGAGTCCGTCGGAAAGCATGGTGCTGTAGCGGGAGCGGAAATCGTTCCACCGCTGCAGGCGTCGCTGCTGTTCGGCGCCGGAGACCAGAAACGACGACACCTCGCTTTGCCGCACGCCGGCGCCGACAGCTACAATAGAGTCGATGGTACGGTCTATCACCTCGTTTTGCTCCAGTGCCTCTTCCCAGTCCGTGCCGTTGCTCACCACGTAGAGGCTTTCGGTACCTCCTGCCCTGTTGACAAGGCTCTGGAAGTATGCCATGTCGGCCTTCTGCTCAGCTGTCATGTAGTTGATGTTGCGCATGTCGGAGTCGAATTCGGTATCAAGGCTGAACCATGCGAATACAGCCGTGAGGGCGAGCACAATCCACACCGCCCATTTGCTCTTTTCGAGCGACAGGCTTGCTATACGCGTTATCAGCACAGGTTCGGGTGCGGGAGCTTCGCCGCGGCGGCGCGTATGCACTACATGTGGCAGGAACAGCAGCACGAAGACAATCGTGCCGACAAGCAGCAGTGAACTGAACAATCCCAGGTCGTGCAGTGCCGGAGAGTTGAGCGGAACAAGGCACAGGAAGGCACCGACGGTGGTCACGTTGCCGACCACGAGCGGCGACACTATCTCGCGTAGTGCGCTGCGCGGGTGCTCGCTCTCCTTGAGGTGGTCTATCAGGTGGAGCGGATAGTTCACGGCTATGCCCAGTATCACCGAGGCTATGCCTATCACGATTATGGATACAGAGTCGTAGTACAGGGCTATCGCCCCCATGGCGAAGAGCCAGCCCCAGCCCACCGACACAAGTATGAGGAGGATGTTCCGCGCGTTGCGGAATACATATATCAGCAGGGCGAGTATGAGTATGCCTGCAATCACCACAGCCAGAATACTGTCGCGCTTTATGCGGTCTGCGTTCGCCACCGCAATCACGGGGCCTCCCGTAATGTGTATGTCGAGAGTCGTGTCCGCAGCCTCGGCCCGGTTGCGGCACTCCTGCAGCATGCTCACAAGGGCGGCGTTGTGTTCCGACTCATGTGCTCCGAAGGCCGACTCAATTATTACTATGGCTTTTTTGCCGTCGGGCGAGAGTATGTAGCCGTCGTAGGTGTCGAAGTCTATGCTTATGCCGCCTTGGCGAAGGCGTCCGAGCAGCGGAGTGAACAGATTGAGAGGGTCGCGGCTTATGTTGGAGGTAAGCACGTTGGCCGACGGGAAAAGCAGCATCTGCTTGTCTTCGATGAGCTGCCTGTCAATATATCCCGGCTCCGACAGGAGGCTGTCGATACGCGCGTAGTCGGCTTCGGTAAGGAAATACGGCACGTTTTCGTACACAATGTCGGTTATGCCGAGCATCTTTTCCATAGCCACCTCTTTCATGATGCTGCTGATGTAGCCGAGCGAGTCGGCGCTCTCAAGCTCTGAGCAGAATGTCTCCACTCCGTCGGCGAGTATGCGCGGCTCGGTCGAGGCGGAGTCGCGGCACGATATTATCGCATAAATCTTGTTGGCGCCGGATATATCCTGGTACACCGACAGGGCCGTCTGGTTCTTCTCGTCGAGCGGAAGGAAGTCCGATATGTCTTCCTTGTAGTTCAGTGTCAGTACTGAGGCTGTGAGCGCTGACGTGACAACGATGAAGAGTGCCGCGGCAAAGAGCGGATGCCGCCGGAAACAGTCGTATATGGAGAGCACGAGTCGGTTCATTTCGCAGTAATCTTGGAGTTGACAGGATTGGCATATATCCCTAAAAATATATCGGCAATAGTCTCAAGTTCGCTTTCCTGATATACTTCCAGTGAGCGCAGATGCTCGCGGAAGCGTTCTTTCTGTTCCGGGGTATAGCGGTCGGAGTATTTTTTTGTGCCGTAGCGCATATCGTGAGCTATATAGTTGTTGGGGAAGAGACGGTAGGCGCTGTTGATGCGACTGTCGATGAGGGCGGCCACTTCCTTTACATATTCGGCGCGGGTAAGGCTCTCGTACTGTGCCATTTCCTCGCGTTGCAGAGGCTCGCAGATGTCGATGCTCACCGCTCCTTTCCGTGCCACGATGCCGGAGATGATGCTGTTGAGGTCTTCGCCCGGTTTCTTCACATATCTGGTAAAGCGCGATTCGTATAGCTCGAGGGCCTTGGCCACGTCGCAGGTTTCCCATTCGTAAGATACTGCCACGGGCACTATGCGTAGAGAGTCCAGCGCCTCAATCTTGTCGGAGGGCATACTTCCGGCAAGCATGCTTATAAGCCCCGGCTCGGTGCGGTCTATGCCGTCCTTGGTGCGGCCGTTGCGCTGCGCTATCCACACTGAGCTGTGCCGCTCCGTGATGGTGTGGCGGATGTAGTCGGAAAGCAGCAGAGACGAGCGGTAGAAATCTTTGAAAGAACCGCCGCGCTCCACTCTGAACATTTTGTTGGCGCGGCCTATGTCGATGAGCAGAGGCAGGCTCATGAGGTTGGCGCCGAATGTTATCTCCGAAGTCTCGTAGCCGTTGAGATGCAGTATGTGTTGCAGCAGACTTGCGTCAAGCATTATGTCGCGGTGGTTCGATACGAAGAGGTAGCTCTTGTCGCGGCTCAGCTGCTCGAGACCCGAATAGGAGAAGTGCGATATACTGCGTTCTATTATGCGCTCGTTCACCGGGACCATCACCATACGCTGGAAGTCCGCTATGCTTTTTATCGACAGCACACGGCGCCGCACACTCTCGGTGTCTTCGTCGGGGAAGACATACGATGCTATGAGCGGAAACATTTCGCTGCGGGCTATCCGCTCCATTGTGGCGGGTATCTCGGCGTCGGTATAGGGCCGGATGTTGTCGAAACGGCTTGTATCCATCAGTCTTTACGGCGTTTGTCGATAAATTTTACAGGCTTGCGGCTATTGCCCGGATTGTTGATTTTGTTTATGTCTTCGGGCGACATTATCTCTACTATCGGGGCTACGCGTATGCGCGAGCGGAAGCGGTCTTTGAGGTCTTTGATTACATCGAAGTGCTGAGGCGAGTTCAGCCCTACCTTCACGTGAACCTCGTCGGTGCCGGCAAAACTGTTCTGCACCTCCACGACGTAGTTGGCCACGTAGGGAGTGTTGTCGAGCACATCGTTGATTGCCGGAGGGTAGATTGTTGTGCCTTTGAGCTTTATCATGTTGTTCTTGCGGCCTATCAGCGGGGTAAGGCGGTAGGAGTTGCGACCGCACCGGCATTGTCCTGTAATCTTGCTGCTCATGTCGCCCGTGCGGAAACGCAGCAAGGGCATGCCTTCCACACCGAGGGTGGTTACCACCACTTCGCCGGTCTCGCCGTCGGCCACAGGTTTGTTGTCCTCGCCGATAATCTCCACTATCACGAGTTCGGGGTGCACGTGGCCCCCGCAGCCGTAGGGACACTCCGAGAATGTGGCGCCCATCTCGGTAGAGGAGTAGGTGGTATAAAGCTCCACATCCCATTTCTCGTGTATGCGTGCTCCCAGGAGGTTGAGGCTGAAATCGGGTTGCCGCAGGCTCTCGCCTATGCCTATTATGCGGCGAATGCTCGAGTTGCGGTAGTCTATGCCGTGCTGCTCGGCATAATCTATCAGGCGCAGTATAAACGACGGCACGCACATTATCGTGTCGGGATTGAGCCTTCGTATGGTATCCCACTGAAGCTCTGGCATGCCGTTGCCTACACGGATGATGCTTGCTCCAAGCTTGCGGATGCCCAGGAAGTAGGCAAGGCCGGCCATGAAGCGCTTGTCGAGAGTTACCATAAGCTGTACGATGTCGCCTGGAGCGACGCCGGCACAGCCGAACGATTTCATCTCGTTGTAGGCCAGACGTTCGAGGTCGCTGTCGGTGCATCCGAATGTCACCGGGTCGCCTAGCGTGCCCGACGTGGTGATATAGTCGATGATTTTGGCCGGCGGAACGCACAGAAAGTCGGCATTGTGCAGTTGTAGGTCTTTTTTCTCGGTGAAAGGTATGCGCTGAAGGCCGGATATGGTGTGTATCTCGGTCACATCTATGCCGTTCTCACGGAACATACGCTGATAGAATGGCGAGTGGGCGGCAAGATAGTCCAGCGCCACGCGCAGGCGTCCGCACTGGAAATCCTCTATTTCCACAGCTGTGCGGAACTCTATGTCGGTGGTGGTATGTGTCATTTCAGAATTTCTTTCAGCCAGTTCAGAAAGTCGTTTTTCCAGGCTATCGCTTCGGCTGTGGTCTTTTCGGGAGTAGCGCCGAACCCGTGGCCGCCGGTGCGGTACTGCACGTAGCGGTGTTCCACACCTTGCGCCGTCATGGCGGAGTCGAGCAGTTCGGAGTTCCGGTATTTCACTATAGGGTCGTCAACGCAGTTCATAAGGAAGGTCGGTGGCATGTCACGGCGAACATGGCGCTCCAGCGACAGCGAGTCCTTCATCGCGGCGCTTATGGAGGGCCCTTCGCCGAGGAGTCCGCGGCGTGAGCGTTTGTGTGTGCATCGGTCGACCAGCGACACCACCGGATATATAGGCGCTATGAAGTCGGGACGGAGCGACACCTGCGGGTGCACGCCCGTGGCCGACAGCACGTCGGTATCGAAAAAGATGCCCGACATGGCAGTCAGGTGCCCGCCGGCCGAGAAGCCCATTACGCCGAGACGCGTCGGGTCGATGCCGTAGGCATCGGCGTTCTCGCGCACAAGCTGTATGCTGCGCTGCACGTCCTGAAGCATATCGGGGTAGCGGTTGCCACGTGCTACGAGGCGGTAGTGGGTGATAAAGCCCGGTATGCCTCCCACGCGGTATTCGAGCACGAAGGCCGATATGCCCTCCGACTGCAGCCACTGAGCCACGTCGTCGCCCTCGGTCTTTTTGTCGAGCCAGAAATAGCTGCCGCCGGGGCACACTATCACGGCTGTGTTGCCCGAGCCTTCCGCAAGGTAGGGGGTGAGCGTAACCTTGGCCTTGCACCCGGTGCCTTCCCAGATGTTGAGCGGCGCACTATGCGCACTGCTGTAGAGGGCACTCAGAAGCACGCCGACGCTCAGCGCAATGGTTCTAAATATCTTTGTTCGCATCGTTTATCAGATTGACTATGGTATTTGTGCCGAGAATGGCTTCGGCGGTGTTGATAGCGGTGAGGGGCACTCCGCATATACCGTGCAGATTTATGTTCTGCCCGGTGAGAAGAAGGTTGCGTACTTTGGTGTACACGGGTATCTGCGTGAGCACGGGATTGTCGGAGTCTTTGCGGTAGCCGAAGAGCGCACCCTCTTTGGTGTGATAGTAGTCGCGCACGGTGAGGGGGCTGGCGGCGTATATGTGTGCCGCCATATCATCGAAACCGGGGAACAGGAGGTTCAGCTTGGCAGTCACACGCTCTATGCGTTCTTGCTTCCACGCCTCGTATTCGGCGCCTCGACGGCCCGGGGTGGTGTTTTCCCAACGACGTACCTCGTCGAAGCCCATTATACAGTGCACCAGCATGCGCGAGGCGTATTTGCCCTGTTCGCGGTCGGGCGGTGTCATGTACATGAATCCCTGCGGGAAGGTGTCGGCGCTTTGTTCGACCTGTGACCACATAGTGCCGTAGTCCTCCATGAAGTAGCATGTGTGGTCGATGTAGGGAAAGACTCCGGGCTTGAGGTCGATGAAGAGCGAGAACGCCGAGTAGGAGTTGGGTATCTCGTTCAGTCGCTTTACGAAGCCGCGGAGAAACGCTCCCTCCGACACCAGGCGCAGCATCTCCACCGGGTGTATGGCTGATATATATCGGTCGGCCTTGTACACACAGCCGTCGGTGGTGGCGACCTCCGTCACCATTTTTTCCTTTACCTCTATGCGGCATACCTCTTTTGAGGCAAGCACGGCGCCTCCGTTGTCGCGGATAATGGCGGCGAGAGCATCGGCCAGTTGCTGGCTGCCCCCGGCAAAGCGAGAGGCGCCGTTGATATACAGCACATAGATAAGGGCGTGTATGTAAGCCGGTGTATGACCTTCGACGCCGCCGTACAGAGGGTTGAGGTATGCTAAAATTTCGCGCAGCCGAGGGTCGGATATGAAGCGGGCTATCAGCCTGTCGGCCGGCATTGTGAAAAGCTCGCTGTGCGGAGCAAGACTGCCGTCCGACGGCCGTAGATGGAAGAGCGGCACCTCGTCGGCTATGGCGTAGATGCTGTCCACATAGGCGCGGATGTTCTCTGCTTCGTCGGGGAAATAGCCGGCCAGCGATGCCGTGAAGCCCTCGCGACCCGATGCTATGCGGAACACTTCGCCCGTGCTGTTGAAGCGGATTTCGTCCATGCACCGGCTGTCGATGTGGTGGATGTCGAGTTTGTCGAGGATGCCGAGATAGCGGCATATCTTGTAGATGCTGCCGCCCGGCTCGAAGCCGCCCATGATGTGCATGCCGGTCTCGAAAGTCTTGCCGCGCCGTGCAAAGCATTGCAGGCCCCCTCCAATGATGCTGTTCTTTTCGAGCACCGTCACTTTAAGACCGTTGCGTGCGAGGAAGGCTCCTGTAAACAGACCTCCGATGCCTCCGCCTATTATAATAACGCTCTCGTTCATCTGTTGGCCTCTATAATCTGTTGGTATATGGTTTCTGCTGTGAGCAATTCCGAGCAGGTGACTATGCTGCCTACGAGTGTGCCCAGCATGCCATGCGAGTTGATGTTCTGACCCGTGAGCAGCAGGTTCGGCACTTTGGTCTTGTGCGGAACACGGCACGCCGCCCCGAGGGTTATGTCTTTTGCCACGCCGTACATGGAGCCGCCTTCAGTACCCGTATAGTCGAGATAGGTGAGGGGAGAGGCCGTATATACCGCTTCTATGCCTGCACGTAGTCCGGGAAACTCTTTTTCGACTTCGGCTATCAGTATTTCGGCCTTGCGGCGCTTGAAGTCTTCGTAGTCGGCGCCGCGACGGCCTGCCTGAGTCCCTTCCCATCGGGCCACGTCGGTCATGTTCATGTACGACAATATTACGCCGCTCGATGCGTACTTCGGCCTTTCTTCCGAGCAGAAGTGCATGTACAGATAGCCCTTGGGCCACGTGGCTTCGGTATAGTCTTCGCAACCCCATGGCGAGCCTGAATTGAAGCTGTAGAAGTTGGAGTTGAGGTAAGGCACAGCTCCGTCTTTGAACTTCAGGTATACCGAGAAGCCCGCCGTTGTGTTCGGTAGTACGCTTATGCGCTTGCGGAATGCCGGGCGGATGAGCTTGGTGTCGAGTAGCTCCATTACGCGGGCCGGATGTATGTCGGAGATAACGATGTCGGCCGCGATAAACTCCTCGCCGTTCACCTCCACGCCCGTAGCCTTGGTATCGTCGCATACTATGCGTGTAACCTTGCTGCGCGGACGCACCGTGCCGCCGCACGCTTCGATGCTTCCTGCGAGCGATAATGCGATAGCGTCGCTGCCTCCCGCTACGCGGAACGCGCTCTGATTGTAGAAATCCATTATGAACGCGTGCTGTGAGAAGGGCGTGCGGTCTTTCTCGGCGGCATACAGAGGCAGGTTGCCTACGAGCACTTCCTTTATAAGCTCGTCGGTAAAGAGGCTGTCCATGACCTCGTTTATGCTGATTGTCTGGTAGAAAGTGTTCACCACAATATCGTTTTCGGCGTAGCGCAGGGAATGGAGTGACGAGGCCTGTGCTATTTTTTCTATTATGCCGTAGTACAGGGCGAGGTTGTCAGTCTCGCCCGGGAAATAGCGGCTCATACCTTCGATAAAGGCCTCTCTGCCGTTGGCGAAGCAGAACCTTTCGCCGTGGAGCGAAACTACGTCGTAGGCCTCGGGGTCGAGGCGGCTGAGCCGTATGTCGTCGAGGCTCAGGTAGCGCATCAGCTTGTGGAGGGTCTGCCCGGGCAGTGCGCTGCCTATAAAGTGCATGCCTGTCTCGAAGCGTGCGCCGCGGCGGCTGAAACATTGCAGGCAGCCTCCTATCTGAGTGCCTTGCTCCAGTACGGTCACATCGTAGCCGTTGCGCCCGAGTATCACTCCGCAGGATAGCCCTCCGAGGCCGCTGCCTATTATTATGCACTTTTTTCGGCTCATGATTTAAGCGGTATTTCTATAATAGTGTCGCAGGAGGCGGTGGAGGGAAGCTCGCCCCCGAGTATTATAGTGAGGTCGTAATCGTTGTCGTCGACATAGTCGTTCACCCACACCGGGTGCAGGTGATGCAGGTTGCGCGGGAGGCCGGGAGTAGTCGTGGCCGTGTTGTAGTCGCGCAGCGAACGTTCGTATGCGTAGACCTCCGTATTCTCGTTCACAAGAGCGTACATCAGCGCGAAGGTGCCTATGCCGCTGTTTATTATACGCACCCGTTTCAGGCAGGAACCCGACTCAATAAGGTGGCTGTAGGTTGCTGCGTCGCGAAGTGTCTTCTTGCACCGCGCCACGGTGCTCCAGCCGCGCCAAGCGTATTTGTACAGTACGAGGCTTCGGAAATATGAGCAGTCTTCCACGCGTGCGGCTATGCGGCCGTATTCGTTGCGGATAAGCTTGCGGAAGGCCGATGCCTCTTCGCGAAGCTCGGTGCCTTCGCTGTTGCCGGAAGGCACGCGCGGAAGTATGGTCAGGCTCAGCCGTCCGCGCCGGAACATGAAGTCGTCTTTGGGCAGGTAGTGACCGACGCCGTGGAGTACCATAGGCACTATATCCATGCCCAGCTTGCGGGCAAGCTTGAACGCGCCCTGCCGGAACCGCAGAATGGTGCAGTCGGCCGAGCGTGTGCCCTCGGGGAAGATGACTATGGAGTATCCGCGGTCGCGAAGTTCGCGCAGGCGCGGCATGATAGCGTCGATACCTTCCGATACGGGAAGATAGTCGGCGTTGTGGATTATGCGGCCGTAGAACGAGTTGTGCTGCACCCAGTCGTTGGTAAGGAATATGAGTCGGGGGTGTGCCGCGATGAGCATAGGTAGGTCGAGGTGCGACTGGTGGTTGCAGATAACCACGGCAGGACGCTCGAATGTCTCGCCCTCGATGTTGTCGATTGTTGCCGTGGCTCCGGGGAACTTCCGCGTTAGCGAGGCGCATATCCACCTCAGCATCTTGTGGAAGCGCAGCTTCTTGGCTTCGCTATTCTTGCCTACGCTGAAGTACAGCCATGCGAAGGGTGTGAATACGCACATCGACCAGAATGCGAAGTAGCTGATGCCGTAGAGCGAGCGTGCGAGCCGGCCGAGTGTTATGGCTGCATCCCGCTTCCGGCCGTTCTTGCGGGTAAACGCTTTGAACTCGCCGTTGAACAGCTGCCTGTGTGTCACCGCGCGCACCATGCGCAGCGGGGCGCCGTATACCACGGCACCTGCGCAGAGCACCGTGTTCAGTATGCTTATGCGTGTGAAGTCGAGCGCGGGCCGGAAGTGCGATACCCGCTCGGCCTGTGGAGGGTAGTACACGCTTATAGGGATAGACACTATCTCGGTGCCGTGCCACGATGCGAACACCAGCAACTCAAGCTCGGCCTCGTAACGGCTGGTGAGCAGCCCGAGTCCGTGCAGATGCCGCAGCGGATAGGCGCGGTAGCCAGTCTGAGTGTCGGGCAGGCGGTGCCCCGTCTGTACGTGGAACCAGAAGTTTGAGAATTTGTTGGCGAACGAGCTTTTGCCGTTTATGTCTACACCCGACAGGTCGCGCGCCCCCACCACGAGAGCGTCGGGGTGCTCGGCAATGGCCTTCACAAAAAGCGGAATGTCGGAGGCATAGTGCTGCCCGTCGGCGTCGATTGTTATTACGTAGTCGTAGCCCATTGTGCGGGCTTTGCGGAAGCCGGTACGCAAGGCATGGCCTTTGCCTCGGTTGCGCTCGTAGTCCACTACCGTGATGCGGTCGCCGAAGCTCTGGAGGACAGACGCCGTATTGTCGGTGCTTCCGTCGTTGACCACTATGAGGTCGTCGGCATAGCCGAGGATATCGCTTACCACACGCCCTGCTGTGCCCCCGTTGTTATACGTAGGCATGAGCACGCACACCTTGAGGGCGCGCATGGTGGCTATGAGGTTTTCGCGAGTCGGTGCGCTCATCGGTTATAGTATATAAGCGACAGTTTGGTATATGTTGTATCTGCGTGGCGTACTTCCACCGATACTTTCAGTGTGTGGCTCTCTTCGTCGGGGCTGATTTTCTTGAAGATATATGTCACGCATGGTGTCTCTGCCGGGTCAACCACGGCAAGATACTTGGCGTTTGCCACCCCGGCAAGTTGGTATTGGCTCCCGGTGAGTTCGCCCAGCAGTTCGGAGGCTGTCTGTATGATACATACGCCGGGCGTAATGGCGCGCTCGGGGAAGTGGGCCTTGTAAATCACGCAGTCGGGGAGCAGTTCGAGTTCGAAGCTGCGGCTGTCGCTGTCGGCCGACAATATTTTATATAGCTGGTCTTTCAGTATCATTTTCTTGTTCGATAGGGAGAGGCGAGAATGTGTAGCTGATTTTACGCTTTGTATTCGTTATTGTCACTGCATCGGAGGTGGCGGCCACCGTGTAGCCGCGTTTTGGTTCGGGCGGTATTTCCCGAAGTACCTGCAGGCAATACTTTATGTCGTTGGCGAGCATGCGCCGTATATACCATTTGTCGAGAAAGCCTATCACCCGCACAAGCTTTACGCGCTCCTTGCGGATGTCGTATGTGAAGTCTATTGCCGATATGCCGAACTCGTTTACCATGCTCCCGTTTATCCGGCCGTAGCTTTCGGCCGTTATCATGATGCCGGAGATATATGCTTTGGGAGTAGTGATGCTGAAGGTATGGCGGCTGCGGGCGACACCGCTTTCGGCGGCATCGTCGCGCTGCGTCGCGGCTGCGGGCAGGCACAGCAGCAACAGACTGCTAAGGAATACTAAAAAGGCTCTCATCTACCTTTGCGTCCGATAGTACGTCTTTGAATTTTATGTCGGTGCGGTCGCCGTTTTTCTCGTATATGCTAAGCTCCGAAATCATGCTCGCCGACTTGGAGAATGTCATCGTAATTTTGGCGAACATGCGGCGCATCTCTTTTTTGCGTGGCACGAGAGTCACCACCCACGAGCCTTTCTCTTCGGCTGCTTCGGTGTCGAAGTCGGCGGCATTGGAGAGCGCCGTTCCTGTCACGGTGCTCATCATTATGCGGGCCACCTCCTTGAAGATTTTGTTGGTATTGGTGTCTATCACGTCCTTACGCGAGTCGTTGCCCACATAAACCTTGTTGCCGTTGAAGATAAAGAGGTATTTGTAGGGCGAGGTATATTCCCAGCGCAGTCTGTCGGGCTGCGAGTAGTACATGCGTCCTTCCGATACCATTTTGTCGCTCAGCAGCGACAGGTGTTTTGTCTGTACGAAGGAGCAGCTCATGGTGTGCAGCCGCGATACCGCGCTGTTGATGCGGGCTATCACTTCCTGCTTCCGGGCGTCGGTAAGCTCAGCGGCTCCTGCTGTGACCGTCATGGCCAGCGCAAGGAGGAATATGGCTATTATACGTCTTGTCATATCATGGAGTTATTTGGCCACGAACACGCAGCCGGCCATTATCAGTGCGACGCCGAGCCAGCGGTTCCATGCCACGGTCTCGTGCAGGAACACTATCGCGAATACGAGGGCGAACACGTAGCTCATGCTTGCCATGGGGTAGGCCATGTTGAGAGGAAAATGTTTCAGGATATACATCCACAGTATCGAGGCGCCGCCGAAGAGGATGCCGCAGAGCATAAACCACCAGTTGGTGAGCAGGTCGAGCCAGAACTCGCCCGTCCACGAGAAGCGGGGCATGCGGGCCAGCGCCAGCTTGAGCGTGAGCTGCCCGAAGGAGAGCATTATGCTCTGTATGGCCGAGAGTCCTATTAGCTGCCACATGGTGCCTATATCTTTTTTAGGCGTACCACAGACCATGATGTGGCGTCGCTGTGGTTCACTATGGTGATACTTTCGGGTGCTGTCGTAGGCTGTTCGCCAAGGCAGAGATGAGCCGGTACTTCGCCGCGCCCGAGAATGGTGGCGGCGGCATAGACGGCCATGGCCGGCGACGAAAAATTCTCGCCGAATATGTTTTTGTACTGTAGCAGGCGAGGTGCGCCGCCAACGGCTTCGACAAGCTCGAGGTATGGCGTGTCGTTGGCCTCTTTGCCGTTGACTCCGAGCATGATTGCGGCGCCGCTGTCTTCGGCCAGTCGGTCGGCGAGGACGGCGAGGACGGGGCGGTATAGCAGTTTCACCGATGTCAGCTCGCACAGATTTCGTGCGGAAGGGCGGTCGGTGAGCACTGCCGACATCGATGTCTCCGACACCAGCCTGTATTCAGGATGCGTGCGCTCCATTACCAGGGCCATGAAGGGCGTCACCTCATCGTGCGAGCCTGTGAGGGCGTTGCGAATGGCGCCGCTGCGTATTTGCAGCCATGCGTCGAGCAGCGCGCTCTCGAAGGAGATGCCTTTGTGCGAATACGTGTTGTTGTAGCCGTGGCACTTGAGTATGATTGATATGAGCGAGCTTATGGTGTTGTGGGTCGACTGCATGAAGAGTGTGGGCTTCAGACAGTTTTCTCCGAAGCGGCTCATGTCGATGAGGAACTTCTCGGAGTTCTCCATGCAGCCCGTACCAGTGCCGGTGATAATGGCGTCGGGCTGCTGCACGTCGGAGTTGTTCAGCGCCGTGATAGCTGTGCACACGGTGCGCTTGAGTATCTTGCTCATGCGTCGCGCCTCGGAAGGCACTATCAGACCATTGGTGTCGGGTTCGACGGCGCGCACGTATGATTCGGAGTGGATGTGCGGCGATGTGAACCACTCGTCGGATAGCGGCTGCTGGCACGATACTTGTGCTATGGAGTTGATATATACGCGCTTATTCATTGGCTTCTGTATAGCGGGAGAATATGAGCGAGGAGTCGTTGCCTCCGAAGCCGAAGGAATTGTCGATTATGTGGCGCAGCTTAAGGCCCGTTGTGGTGCTGGCTGCCGGTTCGCCGCCCTCGGCTATCGGGTTCTTCCAGCCGAGACTGCCTGGCACGAACCCGTGCTGAAGTGCCAGAAGGCATATCACGGCTTCGATAGAGCCTGAGGCGCTGGTGGTGTGGCCAGTGTACGATTTGGTGGACGAGAATAGCGGCAGAGAGGTTCCCCAAATACGTTGCATGGCTGTCAGCTCGCACTCGTCGTTGTTTGGCGTGCCGGTGCCGTGCGCGTTTATATAGTCGATGTCGGAGGGCGAGAGCTGTGCCATATCCATTGCTTTACGCATGGCCTGGTAGGCGCCTTCGCCATCGTCGGAGGTGGCCGTCTGGTGGAAAGCGTCGCAGGTATTGGCGTATCCGCTCAGCTCTGCCATGATGCGTGCGCCGCGGCTGAGGGCCGAGCGCTCGCTCTCGAGCACGATGTATGCGGCGCCTTCGCCAAGGTTGATGCCCGCGCGGTCGCGGTCGAAGGGGCGGCAGCGGTCGTGGTCGAGTATCATCAGAGTGTTGAAGCCGTTGAGGTGGAACTTCGTAAGGGCTTCCGAGCCTCCCGCCACAACTATGTCGGCAATGCCGCTCTTGATGAGGCCAGCGCCGAGAATTATGGCATTGGCTGCCGAGGAGCAGGCTGTGGAGGTGGTGGTGACCATGCCGAAGCGCCCCGTGCCGTCGGCGATTAGCTCGGTGGAGTAGCCGCAGTCGTTGTACTTCATCTCAAGGCTGTCTTCGGTGGCTGTATTGGAGTCGAACACGTTCTTGAAGTGGCGCTCGGTCTTATCCATGCCGCCCACGGTGGTGCCGCTTATAAAGGCGGTGCGCTGCATGTCGGCTTCGGAGAGAGCAGCGGAGGCCACGGCTTCGCGCGCGGCGATGATGCCCAGGAGCACGGTGCGCAGTCCGTCGACGGGGTAATGCGCGTCCAGCATCCGCGACATCTCGGCATCGCTGAGTTTCACCTCGCCCACCGGGAACTCGCGGTGTTCGGTGGCGAGATGCCGTATGTGCCCTATGCCGCTGTGTCCGCTCAGTAGCGCCTTCAGTGTGGCATCGGTGCCGTTGCCAAGGGCCGATATGATACCGGCACCTGTCACGAATACTTTTTCCGACATAAATGCTGTATGTGCTTTATTTCTTGCGGTTCTGACTTACATATTCGGCGATAGAAGCTACCGACTTGAAGATTGCCTTGCCTTCGGCGGGATTGGAGAGTTTGATGCCGTACTCTCGCTCGAGGAGCACGATAAGCTCGAGGGCGTCAATCGAGTCGAGCCCGAGGCCTTCGCCGAAGAGGGGGGCCTGTGCGTCGATATCGTCGGCGGTCATGTCTTCGAGGTTGAGGACTTCGATAATCTGATTTTTGAGCTGGTTGATAAGGGTATCCATATTGCGGTGTTTCTTTAGTTTATACGGTTATAAGGCGGAGGTCGGCGAGGTAGTCGCTGTCGTTGTTGTAGTCGACCCAGCCGGTGAGAATGAGCGAAGGCGAGGAGGTGAGGAAGGCTTCGGAGGCAATCTGTTCGATAAGCCCGAAGTCGGGTTCGTCGAGCACGTAGAATGATGTCTCTCCATATATTTTGTGGCGAATGGCTATTTCGCCGGTTACGATGTTCGCCAGCGTGTACACAAAGAGTGCAGGGCTGGGGAAGTAGTTGTCGTCGGTTATGGTGCGGCTGTAGTTACGGTCGGTGACGAGCGAGCCGTTGCGGTTGAAGAGGATTATGGCCGCTTCCTCGCGGGTGACCGGGTCGATGTCGCGCAGAAGCAGTTCTGCGCCTATGAAGCCGAGCTTGCACAGGCTGTCCATTTTGAAAAACTTGGGATAGTCTCCAGCAAATTCGCGGTACAGTGCGCTGATGTTGCCTTCCGACACACGCGTGCCGTTCTGCTCGGCGCCTGCCGGGCTTATTACCACGCGTGCCTGTGTTTTCGGTGTTTTCACTGTGCGCCTCCTTTCCTGTATGATATGCCGGCGTTGGAGCCGCCGAAGCCCGATAGTATTTTTATGAAGCACCGGCGCTCTGTGTGGCGCGGCTGCGCCGATATGTCGAGGCGGCGCGATGTGCCTTGCTCGCTGAAGCCGACGGTAGGAAGCACCAGGCCGCGGTCGGCAGCGTGCATCGACAGAATGGTCTCGATGACGCCTGCAGCGCCAAGTGTGTGACCGAAGATGCCTTTGAGACCGTTGACGGGCACGGTGTCGAGCCCGGCGCGCTCTATGGCAATAGACTCCATTTCGTCGTTGTAGGCTGTGGCGGTGCCGTGGGCGTTGACAAACGCTATTTCCTCAGGCGCCACGCCGCTGCGCAGTATGTCGCGGAGCACGCGGAAGGAGCCTTCGCCCGTACGCGAGGGGCCGGATATGTGGTTGGCGTCGTTGTGCGCGGAGCCTGCCGCGTACAGCCACATGTCTTCGGGTGCGCTGTCGCATTTTGCGAGAATGAGGGTGCCGGCGGCTTCGCCGAGGTTTAGCCCTGTGCGTTTGCTGTCGTAGGGGAGGCAGCGTTCGGTGCTGAGTGCCTTGAACGACTGGAAGCCCGACACTATGAAGCGCGAAAGCAGGTCGGCGCCGATGATTACGGCGTGGCGTGCGCGGCCCGCCATAAGTTCGCGCACGGCGGCTATCTGTGCCGATACTCCCGAGATGCAGGCGTTGCTTACCACAAGCGGGCGGTTGGGGTTCCCGAAGTGGCGGGTGATGCGTTCCGCTGAACCGGCGAGGTAGCAGCGGCTGTCGTCGGGATTGTCGGCAAGGCATGCCACATTCCCTTTTGTGGTGGAGAGTATGAAGATAGTGTCGGGCGAGGCGGCGTCGAGCCGGCAGGAGGCTATAGCGCGCCCGGCCGAGAGTATGCACAGCTGCTCGAAGAGGGTAAGGGTGCCCGGCTCGCCTGCTTCAGTGCGGAAGATGTCGGCGAGGGCCGTGCGGTCGAACACCGAGCCGAAGAATGGCTCTGGAAGTCCGAAGAGGCCTTCGTGGAGGCGCAGTGCGGAGCGACCCGCGAGTATGGCCTCTATGTTTTCGTCGGCGGTGAGGCCGATAGGCGATAATATGTTGTCGGCGACTGCTGCTATCATAGCACCTCCCATTTTTCTTTCCATTGCTGATAGAAGGAGGGGTTCTCCCACACGAGCTGATAATCCTTATCCATGAATACTTGCACGGAACGCCCGGTGGCTATAATACCACTGTCGGCGCGGTCGTAGATTTCGTATTCGAATACTATCTTGGCCGACTCGGTGGGTATGTAGGTGATGCGCACGGCGGGCTGCATCTCGTAGGCGAGGGGCCGTTTGTATTTGAACGACAGCTCCACAAGCGGGGCGAAGTATCCGTTTCCGAAGATAGTCATGTAGCCAAGCCCGTATTTGCGGCCGAACTCCTCGCGCGCGTCCTCGAAGTAAAGCGGATATGAGCCGTGCCAAACGATGTTCATCGAGTCGACCTCGCTGAACCGCACTTCAAAGTCTTTTGTCGCTGTGAGTTTTTTCATCGTCAGACGCTTTGTGAGTCAACTTCGCTTACTGCAATCTTCATCTCGCACTCGGCTATGATGTCGTTGTCGCCGCTCTTTACGGAGGCTGTGACAAGAGTCATGCCGAACACTTCTTCCACGGTGACTATGGCGGTCTCTATTTCTTGCCCTGCGGCGGGAAGTCGGTGCAGGCGCAGGTTGCGGATTGCTCCGATGAAGCCGAGCTGTATGCCTTTACGGAGGATGTATTTGTTGACATATCCTATGCGTGCCGCGCAGGTCTGGGCTATGTTCTCAATGATGCCAGAGGTGGTGAAAAGGCCGTTCTCGACAAAGATGTTGTCTGGATTTACGGTGGTGCGCGTCACGGTTTTCTCCATATCGAAGTGTATGAGTCGCCCTACCATGACGAACGGTTCCTGCTGCGGCAGCAGCGTGTGTATGTCTATTTCTTCTAAATTCATTATTGTGCCCAAAAGTCAAAGTAGTTGTACCACTGGGTGGGGTAGCGGCGCACGGTCGCTTCGAGCAGTTTCACATATTCGGCAGCGAGCGCTGCGGCGCGTGTCCGGGTGTTGCCTTCCGATGTGGCGGGGATACGGTGCACGCTGATGCGATAGCGGCGCAGCCCGCTTTTCATAACCGACACGAAGAGCATGGGCACGTCGCGCATGGCGGCAAGCAGAAACGCTCCCTGCGGAAATCTGGCTGGGGCGCCCATGAAGTCGACGACAAACGCTTTCTGTGAACCGAAAACGCGGTCGGCGGGCATGCTTAGTATTTCGCCGTCGGTGAGGGCGCTGTCTATCACGAACAGGTGCGACATGTCGGGCATCATCGAAATCATGCGTATGTTGTTGCCGTCGAACATCTTGCTCCTGTTTGCCATGACGGAGGCTTTCTCGCCGCCGAACACAAGAGCGTTGAAGCGTTTGTCCTCGGCCACCAGCGAGTAGCCGGCCAGCTCGTAGTTGCCTATATGCGAGCTGAGCTGAATGAAGCCGCCGGGCTGCCCGGAGAGTGTGGAGAAGATGTCGTAGCCGTCAATGTCGATGCCGAACTTCTTGCCGGCGTACATGGCGAAGCGGTCGATTACAACCTGCGAGAACGCGCAGTGGTTGCGGTATGTGCTCCATGCCGCGCGGAGGCGTCCGTAGCCGAGGCGCTGCCTGAAGAACGAATACATGGTGCGGCGTGCCTTGCCGTTGACAATCAGTGTGGGCGGTACCACAAATACCGAGGCGAAGGCATAGAGCACGCGCACGTCGATAAACCGCAGGGCTGTTATGAGCCGGCGGTGCATCCAGCCGTTACCGTAGGTTGTGCCTACCCACTTGTCGTGCTTAAGCTCGCCCAAGGCTTACACTTATTTTTCGTTGACCTTGCGCTCGATGTAGTCGTAGAAATCGTTGAGAGTTACCACTCCGGCCATTTCTTCGGGTTTGATTTTGAAACCGAAGTTCTTCTCCACGATTACGACAATATCCACGAAGTCGAGGCTGTCGATGCCGACATCTTCTTTCAGACGTGCTTCGGGGAAGATTTTCTCGTCGTCTACCTCCAAATCGTCGATAAGGAAGTCGCGTACTTTGCTTTCAATTTCTTTGCGTTCCATGATTGATATCTTATTTCTGTTATTTTCGTACTACGAGGATTGAGTGGCCTTGGCCGAGACCGTCGTGTATGGCTTCGACGCGCAGGCCCGCTTCGGAAACGAGGCGCTCCATGTCGGCGGAGTGGTACATCTTGCTGTTGCCGTTTGCTATGGCTGTGAAATAGAGGCTTGTGAGGGTGAGGCATAGAGCAGCCGGCTCGAAGCGCTGTCTGTCCCAGAGCGTCTCCATGATGTAGAGGCGCGACTCGGCGTCCATTACTTTGGATGCGCGGCGAAGTATGCTCACTATCTGCTCTTCGCTGAAGCAGTCTAGGAACTGGCTCATCCATATAGCTTCGAAGGTGCATCCGGCAGGCATCTCCACGCTTTGGTCGAGCAGATTTATGCCGAGGCCGTCGATGCGGTCGGCGCCGGGGTGGCCCTTCACGTTCTCCTGCATCATGCCTATCTGCTGTGGCAGGTCGAGGATAGTGACCTGCACGTCTTTGTCGTAATCGACGCAGCGTAGGGCCCAGCGGCCTGTGTTGCCGCCTACGTCGAGGAGGGTGCGGGGCTTGCCTGCGAATACTATTTCGAGTGCGGGGTCGAAAGAGTTGTCGCTATAGAAGTGGTCGAAGTCGAACCAGCTTTTTCTGATGTGCGGTGGCAGCGACGAAAGGCCCTCGTACACCGTAGGCCAGTCGCCGAGGGTCTTGAGGCCTACGGGCTTGCCTTCAAGGAGCGACTCTTCGAGGTTGAACCAGCCGAGGTAGTTCACATCATGGTTGAAGTTGATATTTACTCTCGTGGCGTGGTCGTTGATGAGGAACCAGCCGGTCTTGGAAATGGTGAAGCGGTCGGTTTCGGGATTTACGAGCACTATGCCTATACACAGCGATGCTTCGAGCAGACACTTGGCCGCGTACTCCGAGATGTCGGCCTTCCGGGCTACTTCAGCTATGGTCATGCCGCCGTCGCTGTCGCGCAGCATATCCATGATACCGAACTTGAGCATGATGCGTGCAGTCTGAAACACTGCGGGGCCAAAGGCTATAAATTCTGCAAGGCGCTGAGCCTCGCGTGCACTGAGTGTTTCTCTGGTATATTTTTTCTGAAGTTCCGGAAAAAGGTTCATCTTGTCGGTTAGTGGGTTTCGCGATTTTCAAATTAGTACGCGAATTTACATATTATTTTTGAAATATTGGCCGAAAATACGAATTATAAGTGATTTTTTGCGAAAAGAAAATATTTGTTCGTTGCAGTATTTTGCGGAACCGCCACCGAAATCATGAGAACTTCGGTGGCGACATTATCTTGTGGAATGTGTCTTATTTGCCTTTTTTGATGCGTTTGGCAAGATACTTTGCTATTCCCTCAAAACTTTCTTCAAGTGCTATCTCATAATTGAAGCCGCTGTTTGATTCTTCATCGATGGTGAATACGGCAACGTTATCGCCTGTTGTTTTATCCTTGATGGTGACAGAACCCCATAGCTTGATGCCGATGCCGCCTTTGAACGACATCACATTTATGAATACGTCGACGTTTGTGATTTTAACCACAAACTCATACTGAGCTTCGTCGGTATTCTTTGTCATTTTGAATTTCTTTGAGTTGTCGTTGAACTCTCTTACGAATTCCGACGCACATTCGGGGAGCTGAGCGTCGACATTGATAAAGCGCCCGTCTTGGCGCAGGGGCATCTTGTTGTCGAACTGAGTGTCGGCCATATCGATGACCACAGAGGCGATACCGCCGTCTTTGAGCGGTGCTATCGAGCCTTCCGAAAGCTTAATGTCGTCGCCGGCCATTACTGTCACACAGCCTGCTATTGCGAGCAGCAGGGTAAGTAAGTACTTTTTCATTGGTTTGGAATTTTTTTGGTTAGTATTCGGGTTGTTTATATCTGTTGATTTTTTTGAATTTGCGGAATAAATGAAGCTTACGCGGCACTGTCAGGACAATGCAAATCAGCACTTCTCTTAGACAACTGCACCTTAACGGAAGTGGGGTGCCAACGGAAGGGACGTTAGTCTTTGACCTTGCGGATAACGAGGGCGCTGTTGGTTCCGCCGAATCCGAAGGAGTTGGAGAGGATGATGTCGAGAGGCATGTCGATAGTCTTGCGCGCTATGTTGAGCGGGGCAGCGTACTCGTCGGGCTCGTCGAGGTTTATGTTGGGAGCCACAAAGTTGTTCTGCATCATGAGTATGCTGTACACTATTTCGCTTGCTCCGGCCATCCAACATTCGTGTCCTGTCATCGACTTCGTGGAGCTGATTACGGCTTTCTTGCCTCCGAATATGCGGTTGAGGGCAATGGCTTCGAACGCGTCGCCCTGGGGTGTGGATGTAGCGTGCGCGTTCACATAGTCTACATCATCGGCCGTGATGCCTGCGTCGGCCAAAGCGCGGTTCATTGCTCTTTCCGAGCCGTCGTCGCTGGGTTGTGATATACCGCCGCCGTTCGACGAGAAGCCGTAGCCTGTGACTTCGGCAAGGATTGTGGCTCCACGTGCCACGGCATGGTCATAGTCTTCGAGTACGAGTGCCGCCGCGCCGCCGCTGGGTATGAGGCCGTCGCGGTTTTTATCGAATGGGCGCGAGGCTTTCTCAGGTTCGTCCATGCGTACGGAGAAAGCGCTGAGCGCATCGAACGTGGCCATAGAGTAGTAGTTGGTCTCCTGCGCGCCACCGGCGAGTACCATATCTTGCAAGCCTAGTTTTATGAGCATGTATGCGAGGCCTATAGAGTGCGAGCCGCTGGCGCAGGCCGCGCTGACGGTGAAGTTCACTCCTTTGAGGTGGAAGATAGTGCTCAGGTTCATGTTTACGGTGGAGTTCATCGACTGGAAGATGAAGCCTGAGCCGAGGAGTGCGGAGTCATGTTTCTCGCGCATGATTTCGGCGGCTTCTATTACGGGTTTAGCCGATGAGTCGTTGCCGAATATTACACCGACTTCGTTTTCGAGTAGGTATTGGTCGGTGATGCCAGCCTGCTCGAAAGCCTCTTTCGATGCCATGAAGGCGTATTCGGCTTCTTCGGAGAGGCCTGTGCGCAGGCGCCGGTCGATTACACCTTTGAGCTTCGGTCGCTCCACAATACCGGTGAGAGCCGAGCGGTAGCCGTATTCCTTTCGGGCTTCTTCCACTCCGATGCCCGACTTTCCCTGATAGAGCGACTCTTTTACTTCTTCTTTATTTTTGCCGATACAGGCCCAGATGCCCATGCCGGTGATGACAACTCTTCTGTTCATTTATTTATATATGTTGCTTACGAATATAATCCGCCGTTGATAGAAATAGCCTGACCGGTGATGTATGCAGCCTGGTCGGAAGCGAGGAAGGAAGCGAGGGCGGCAACTTCGTCGGCAGTTCCGAAGCGGCGCATCGGCACCAGTTTCTTAAGCTCGTTTACATCGAGTCCTGCTGTCATGTCGCTTTCTATGAAGCCGGGGCATATAGCGTTGACAGTCACTTTTCGGGGCGCAACTTCCTGTGCGAGCGCCTTTGTGGCACCGATTAGGGCGGCTTTGGCGGCAGAGTAGTTGGCCTGTCCGGGCAGACCTTTTAGGCCGGATAGCGACGATATGTTGATGATGCGTCCCGAGCGTTTGCTTAGCATGCCTTTGAGTAGGCGGCGAGTGGTGTAGAAGAAGCCGTTGAGAGAGGTGTCGACTACTGAGTGCCATTCGTCGTTCTGCATGAATATGAGCACGTTGTCGCGGCGTATGCCGGCGTTGTTTACGAGCACGGTGACAGTGTCGTCGGGGTGTTCCGTCTCCCAGGCTTCGAGGGCTGCTTCTATTTCTTCGGGTTTGGAAACGTCGAAGCGCAGAAGTTCAGCAGAGCCTCCTGCTGCGGTGATTTCTGCGAGAGTTTCTTCAGCGGCTTTTAGGTTGGATACGTAGTTTATGATTACGGCAAAGCCGTCGGCGGCGAGTCGGATGGCGATTGCGCGGCCGATGCCACGGGAGCCGCCTGTTACTAAAGCATAGTTCATTCTATGTCGAAGTTCTTGATATTACGTTTGATATATGTAGCGGCTTTTTCGCCGGCGCCTTCAATGCTTTCGCGAAGCAGGTGCAGGCGCGAGCCGTAGGTGCCGCCCCGGCAAGATTTGTCGAATGTTACTGATTTGCCGTTTTCTTTGTTGGTGAGAGTGAATATGAAGTTTCCGTGCTGTCCGTCGCTGTTGCACTTTACGAAGCACACGCTCATTTCGTATTTTGCGTCGGGGTATTCGCCGAAATAGAAGTCCTTGCTTTTCTCGTTGAGACCTCTGCGCAGGCTTGAGAAGAGGCCTCGGTGTATTCGTGCCTCTGCCTGCTCGAGAGTCTCGCCTTTTTCGAGTTCTTCGGCTTCGATGAAATCGGTGAGGTATTGGCGTCCAATCATGCCACGCTCGGTGGAGAGCACCAGGTTTACGTCGGTGAATACGTTGAAGTCCTGCGCGCACGCTGTGATTACAGAAGCGATAAGAAGAGCGAGAGACAATAGTGTACGGTTCATATTGCTGTTATTCAAGGTAGTTCTCGGTGTTGTTCCTGAGGTATTCTTCGATGCGGGCTATGTCGTCGTAGAATGGGGTGTCTTCCACGAAGCGCGGGCATATAGCGCGAACGGCATCGTACTGCTCGCGGGTGCGGGGCGAGAGTTTGTCGGCAATGCCGAGGCAGTCGGTGGCCTGTGCGAGCGCTATGAAGAGGATGCTCATGACCTGATATGCGTTGTCGATTACCCGACGGCACAGGAGGGCACTGTTTGTGCCCATGCTCACTATATCCTGGTTGTCGTTGTTGTTCGGTATGCTGTGCACGTAGTTCGGCATGGCGAGCGTCTGGCACTCGGCGGTGGTGGAGGTGGCAGTGAACTGGCAGGCCTGCATGCCGTAGTTCAGGCCGAGTACGCCCATGTTCAGGAAGGGCGGCAGTATACCGTTTATACGGTCGTGGAAGAGGTAGTTTAACTGTCGCTCGGCAGTCATAGCCACTCTTACAATTGCTATTTTTACCTTGTCGGCTTCGAGTGAGATGTAGTCGCCGTGGAAGTTGCCGCCGTGGTAAATGTTTTTTGTCGTATAGTCGACTATAGGGTTGTCGCAGGCGGAGTTCAGTTCGTTTTCGAGTACTTGTGCTGCGTTTGCGAGGGTGTCGTATACGGGGCCGTAGATTTGTGGTATGCAGCGCAGGGAGTAATATGCCTGTACTTTGTGCTCGAAGTATGAGTCGCGGTTTCGCTCGGGGTCGTACAGTTCGTGTTCGCGTTTCTGAAGGTGCCTGCTTCCTTGGCTTGCCTGCCTCAGCCAGCGTGCTATCACCTGCTGTCCGGGCTGTCGGCGGCATATATTCTCTTCGACCGACATGTAGTCGTCGAACGAGTCGGCTATTTCGTTGAGCCAGGCCGAAGCAAGTGTGGCGTGGCGGAGAAGGCGTTCGGCATAGTACATGTTGACAATGGAGATGCCGGTCATGACTGAAGTACCGTTCGTAACCGATAGGCCCTCGCGTATGTATATACGCATAGGTTCGAGGCCTTCGGCTTTGAGAACGTCGGCCGAGGGGCGCCATTCGCCTCTGTAGTGAACTTTTCCTTCGCCTATCAGGCATAGGGCAATGTGTGCGAGCTGTACGAGGTCGCCGCTTGCCCCTACGCTTCCGTGCTGAGGAATAAAGGGGTATATGCCTCTGTTTACGAACTCTTGCAGAAGCTCTATTACCGAGGGGTGTATGCCGGAGCGAGCCTGCATGAATGTGCCTATTCGTGCGAGCATTGCGGCCCGAATCTCGACATCGGGGAGGGGGGCGCCGGCGCCTGTGGCGTGGCTGCGTATAATGTTGTATTGAAGTTCTTTGAGGTGGCTGTCGTCGACACGCCATTGTGCCATGGGGCCGAAGCCGGTGTTGATGCCGTATATTACTTTGTCGGCGACAAAGCTTTTGAGGAATTCATAGCTTTCGGCGACCTGCTTCATTTCTCCTTCCGGAAGTGTAAGTTCTGTGTTTCCGAACAGGATATCATATACTGAGGATAGTTTCATAGTAAAAATTCTGTGTTTCCTTTTCAAGAAGTGTCAATGGTTAGCAGATGACCTACAAAGGTAATAAAAATCTTCGGGTCTCGGTCGATTTCGCAGATTTTTTTGTGGAAAAACATTGCTAAACCTCTTCTTCTGGCTATCTTTGTGTTTAATATGTAGATAAAATAGTTGCTTAACAATGATTATTAGTCAACCTTTAAGAATAGACCTTACGCAGCAGACTTCGGAAGAGAAGGCTCTGGCGACCGCGCAGTCGCAGCTCGTGTTCAGTTTCAACCACACAATGCCCGGCACAGAGGAGTATGCCGGGCTGATGAGACGTATTTTTACCGATATGGGTGAGGGTAGCAGGGTAGAGGCTCCTGTCACTGTGGTGCGGCCTCAGAATGTGAAGATAGGTCGCAATGTGGTGGTTATGCCCGGTTGTCTGATGATGTCGGCCGGCGGCATCACAATAGACGACGGTGCCATGCTTGCCGCTAATGTGCAGATTATATCCAACAACCACGACCTGCATGAGCGCCATGTCATCACATGCCTGCCTGTGCATATAGGAAAGGGGGCGTGGATTGGCGCCGGCGCGACAATCCTCCCGGGTGTCACGGTAGGCGACAACGCTGTGGTGGGTGCTGCGAGTGTGGTTACGCACGATGTGCCCGCCGATGTTGTTGTAGTCGGAAATCCGGCAAAGTTCATACGCAGGGTGCCTCAGGCCGCCGACTGTGCCGCTATGCCCGACGATGCTTTCGGGGTACAGCTCGGGCTTGACAGCTGCGGCGACTGAGCCGCTCTATCGGAGTATTGAGCTTGATATATGGCTTTCGCCGCTCAGCTCGTCGGCCCGGCTGACTTTACGGCCATAGTTGAAGGTATAGGTAATGCCGAGTGCTATGCGCCTGTGGTACATTGAGCCAAGACGTGTGAGCGCGCTGTCGTACCAGCGTGTGGCGAGCGTGTCGGTGCTTATCCGCCATGATGAGTTGAACCAGTTGGCACAGACGATACTTATGTTCCAGCCTTTTGCCGCCCAGCCTGCGCTCACGGAGTATTCCGAGGGCATTTTACGCAGATACGAAGTCTCGCCGTCGACGTAGCAGGCGGGGCTTTCCCAGTATGCGCTGAAGAGGAAGTCGCCTGCATGGCAGTCGGCGCTCGCGCTGACAGTGAAGGGATAGCGTGCTATGCTGTTGCTGCCGGTGGTGTTGTAGAGCAGAAGCCGTGGCGCGGCCGACAGAGAAAGCTTGCCTCCGAAGAATTTTGCGGAGAGCCTTGCTCCGAGCTGGCCGTGGTTGTAGTCGCCGTCGTTGCGGTACTTTTTCAGCATTGTGCCTCCCGGAGCTTCGGGAGTATAGACCTCAATCTGCCGGTCGATGATTTTGAAGAATGTGGCGTAGGCCGACATCTGCCACCTGTTGCCGGGCAGATATGTGTAGCTGATATTGGCGGTTACGGTGCGGGAGTTGCGGAGGTCGGGGTTGCCGCATATATACATCAGTTCCGACTGTCTTATGATATTGGGGTTTTTCATGGCCGCTCCCGGCGACATTGTGGCATATTGCAACCAGATGCTTGCCGAGTGTTTGTCGGAGGGGGCGTATTGCACGTTTATATGGGTGAAGGGGTATCCGTCGTCTGTCTTTCTGCCGTTTATGCCTGTCGATTCGAAAGCGTATCCCGCGTCGATAGAGCCGCTTGCCTTACGATAGCTCGCGGCCACACCGGCATAGCACGCGGCGAAGTTCTGGCGGAAGTGGTTTGTGGTGTTGCTTGTGCCGGCATATTCTATCGAAGAGCCGTTTCCGGCGGCCGATAGCGTGGCGAACAGGGTAATGTTGTCGGAGAGCGATTTGTTTGCCCTGAAGTCGCCACGGAGGTACACGGCGTGTTCGTCGGCGATGTTGTCAATATTTTGAGTCTCGGTTGTGTATGAGTCGTGTGTGTCGTTTTCGAGCGCTTCGAACTGCGTGGAGCCGTTTAGCGACCAGCCTTTACCGAGTGCGATGTAAAGTTCGCTGTTCCAGCTTATGGCGTTGCTTGTGGCTTGTGAGCCGGCAGAAAATCCTTGTGGCGGGTACAGGTCGGTGAAAGTCACAGAGCCGTAAGTCTCGCTCACAGGAGTGTGCTTCCTGCGGTATGAAATGATGTTGCGGAACGAGAAGCCCGGATCCTTGTTCCACGAGGCTCTCACTCCGCAGTACAGGCTTCTCTCGCGGTGCTTGCCGGCCTCGGCTGCGCTTTCGCGCACGACAGTGGCCGAGGGGAGGCGATACGTCTCGGTGCCCGATGTGCCGATGTGACGGTTGTAGTCGTAGTCGCCCGACAGCATGACATCGTACTCCATGCTGCGGTGTGCGAATTTGGAATACAGCGCGGCTTCGCCCGACGAAATGAGGAAACGCTCCTTGGCGGAAAGCTTGGTATAGCCGCCGTACATGTATTGGCGTGTGAAGAAATTTACGGCATGTTTCGCTCCGAGAAAGCGAGGGTCGGAGGGGAAGTCGAGATATTCCACTTTCCGAACGTCGGCGGGGTTGAGTCCGGCCAAATCCTGAGGTGACGCGGGGTGAAAGTTTATGAATATGCTTGCGGGTTGCCCCGAGGCGGTCTTTACCGTAGCCGACATAGGGTTTACGTCGAGCTGCGGTATGTTCATCAAGGCAAGAAGAGCCACGCCGTCGGCCGCCGCCTCTTTTTGCCGCATGGTGGGCATGTAGACAGTCTTTCCGGCATCGGCCACGGCGGTTCTGGCTACTACGGTGATTTCTTCGAGGCGATTTACACGCGTACTGTCGGGAGCCGGGGCCTGGCCGAGCATCAAATTCGGGAGTGTGAGTAGTGGTATGAGGTAGTGTTTCATGGCGGCAAAATTAGGGCGCTGAGTCTTAATGAGTCCTTATGCTGTCTTATTTAGTCTTAATATTGAACTGCCGATGCGCCGATATAAGGCGAGAAGCCGAATAAATTGGTAACTTTGCTCCATGAAGCATTTCAGGATTATACTTGCCGCGACACGAATAACTGTTGCCGTACTCTTTGCCGCGAACGTGTTTTTTATGGTGCAGCTATATAATTCCATCAAGGCGCGCTATATCGACGATGTGGAGCAGAGTCTTTGCCGTGCCGAGCAGATAGAGATTGTAGAGCGCATAAGCAAGTCCGGTTTCTCCGATTCCGCCGATATGGTGGCTGTGGCGCTTTTTCTCAAGAAGTCGGATGTGGGCGATGCCTCTACCGTCGACGAGCTTGCTCAGGCCGGCTATTCGCAAGGGTACAGGCGCCCCGACAAGCAGATTTTGTCGGAGATAACGAAATATCTTCACCATACATACGACGCCGGGCTTGGCGAGCCAGATATTGCCGAACTGGAGTCTGCGTTCAAGCGTGATTTGAATTTCTCAGGCTACTATCCCGAGACAGTGCTCGTGGTCGGGCCCGACGGAGCGGCGGAGTTTACGGCGGGATTGTGGGAGATAGTCTACCGGGTTGACGACGGGCTTACATATTATGCCTATATATCTCCGCTGACAGGTAACATACTCGGCGAGATGAGCGGTGTGATAGCAAGCTCGGCTCTGATAGCGCTGGTGCTTACCTTCGGCTTCTGGTATCTGCTGCATGTGATAGAGCGGCTGCGGACGATAGAGGAGATGAAAGATGACTTCACCAACAATATGACGCACGAACTGAAAACGCCTATTGCCATAGCCTATGCTGCCAACGATGCCTTGCTCCAATACCCCGAGCCAAGTGACGAGGAGCGTACACGACGCTATCTTACGGCTGCCCTCGACCAGCTTTCCAAGCTTTCGGGGCTGGTGGAGAATATCCTTGCCATGAGCATGGAGCGGAGGAGGCATCTTGTGATGAGCAAGGAAAAGATTAGGCTCAAAGAGTTTCTATCGGCCATTGCAGAGCAGCAGAAACTGGGAGCGGGCAAGCCGTGCGATATCGAGCTGCATTGTGCCGACGATGTTTCGGTGTGGGCCGACCCGACCCACTTTTCAAACGTGATTGGCAATCTTATAGAGAACAGCATCAAGTATTCTGGCCCCGGGGTCGCAATTGCCATAAAGGCTGATGATAACGGCGTTTCTGTAGAAGACAACGGCCCCGGCATACCCGAGAAATCGTTGCCATATATATTCAACAAGTTCTACCGCGTGCCACGCGGCAATACGGCGGAGGTGAGAGGATACGGTATAGGTCTGTTCTATGTAAAGTCGATTGTAGACAAGCACGGCTGGCGCATATCGGCCGACAGCCGTCCCGGCAAAGGATGTAAGTTCACTATAACATTTAGAGTCTGATGGATAAGAGGATACTGCTGGTGGAGGACGACTCCACTCTTTCTATGATTGTATCGGAGACACTGCAGCGCGAAGGCTTCGTCGTGGCGACAGCCGCGAACGGAGAGGACGGGATGGAGGAGTTTGCGCGCCGTGGCGCCGACGTAATTGTGGCCGACGTGATGATGCCGCGCATGGACGGCTTTGAAATGGCCAGGAGAATACGCCAGACCGACCGTAATGTGCCACTACTCTTTCTTACAGCCAAATCGTCGATAGATGATATTGTGGAGGGGTTTGAGCTTGGCGGCAACGATTATCTCACGAAGCCGTTCAGGATGCTTGAGCTGGTAGTGCGCGTGAAGGCTCTTCTGCGAAGATGCGTTCTAGAACCTGAAGCCAGGTTCAGCATAGGGCGTTATACGCTGGATATGAGTACTCAGCGGCTTGAGCATCCCGAATACAGGAGCATTGAGCTGTCGCAGATAGAGGCCCGGCTTCTTAAAGAGCTTGCCATGAATGTAGGCTCCACGGTGGATGCCTCAACTCTGATGCGGCTGATATGGCAGCGCGACGACCTGTACAGCCGCAATTCGCTGCACGGGTTTGTGCACAAGCTCCGTCACTACCTCCGTCATGAGCCGGGAATATCTATCCTCAACCGACGCGGCGTAGGCTATATGCTTGCAGTGAGGCGCGAGCCGATGTAAGGGTGTGATGCGGCTGCCTATGGCGCTGTTATATGGCGCCTTCCAGTGCCAACAGGAAGCGCTTGGCGTGTATGCCTCCTGCATATCCAGTGAGGCTGCCGTCGGCTCCTGTCACGCGGTGGCAGGGCACGAATATAGATAGCGGATTGGCTCCGATAGCATTTGCCACGGCCCGCACGGCTGTGGGACGGCCTATGCGCCGGGCGATTGTGGCATACGATACGGTGGTGCCGTGAGGTATGGAGTGCAGTTCGCTCCATACTCTTTTACGGAAGTCGGTGCCTATGTGCAGCAATGGGCTGCCGAATTCGAGCGTGCCACCTGCGAAGTAAGCGTCGAGCGCCAGTGCGGCCATGTCGGTTACGGCTGAGGGGGCTTCTATTACGGTGACGTTCGGCAGGCGGCAAAGGCTGTGCAGTATGCGCGCATGGTGTGTGGCCTCAGTCCAGTCGCACAGGCAAAGCTGATTGCCGTATGAGCCGAGGGTCAAGCGGCCGCACGGCGAGTTGTAATACTGAATGTAGATTGCTGTTTCGGTTTCCATTGGCGTATTGGCTTGGCAGTAAGCGATTAGCGCTACAGGAGGGCTAAATCGGCTATGCTTTGTGTATTCGCAAATGTAAAGCTACACATTTTCGGTGAAATATGTGCTGCCGGATACATGAAAAAAATAAGCCGCCGGCCTTAAGCGGGGCCGGTGGCTTATGTAATGAGTGTCGCAGTTATTGCTTTTCGGCGGTGTCGGTTTTTGAGCCTTTGAATGAAAATACTTTCGACAGGTACTTTTCGTTGAAGCGCTGCAGCAACTCCCAGAAGTTCGGAACGAAGAGCGTGCCGAGAACTGCGTTGACTGCCATGCCGAACACTACGGCAGTGCCGAGCGAGATGCGGCTTGCTGCACCAGCCCCGGTGGCGAAGAGCATGGGCATTACTCCGAACACGAATGCGAGCGCTGTCATGAGGATTGGGCGCAGGCGTACGTTGCCGGCGTTTTCGGCCGCCGCACGGATTGGCTGGCCGGCTTTGCGGAAGTCCATGGCGTACTCCACGATGAGAATTGCGTTTTTGGCCGCCATGCCGAGCAGGAGTATGATGCCAATCTGAGTATATATGCTGATGCTCTGGCTAAGGAACATGCAGCCGAGCACAGTTCCGAGAATGGCTGTAGGTGTTGTGATTACAACGGCTACAGGGTCTGTCCAGGATTCGTATTGTGCGGCGAGTACCAATATTGTGATTATAATTGCGAAAATCAGTGTGGTCGAGATTGTGGTGCCCGACTGTGTTTCCTGAAGGGCTTCGCCGGTCCATGCGTAGGAGAAGGAGCGTCCTGTGGTTTTCCTGACTATGTCTTCCATCGTTTTTATTCCGTCCGACGAGCTTACGTGCGGTGCTACGGTGCCAGTCAGCGATGCAGTGGTGTACATGTTGTATCGCTTCACGGAGGGCGCACCCATCGTTCGGTCGACAGTCGCAAACGAGCCGAATGGTACCATGTCGCCGTTTTCGTTTCGCACGCTGAGTGCTAGCACATCTTCGGGGTGGGCTCGTGATGCTGCCTGTCCGCTGATTATCACTTCGTATGTACGGCCGAACTTCACGAAGTCGTTCACATAGTTGCTGCCCATATATGCCGATAGTGCGGAGTATATGTTTTCGAGAGTGAGTCCATAGAGCTTAGCCTTGTTGCGGTCGATTTTTACGGCGTATTGCGCCACTTCGCCCTGATAAAGCGAAGTGATTTGTTTCAGCTCGGGGTAATCGGCAGCCGCCCGTTGTATTTCGTCGATTGTCTGGGCTATTTCTTTTGGGCCGAGGTTATTGATGTCGAGGAGCTGCATCTCGAGACCTGACGATACACCAAGACCTGGTATTGACGGAGGGTTGACAGAAAACACTACCGCTTCTTCTATGCCTTTGCTTAGCTCGTCGACTTTTGTTATAATGGCCTCTACCGAGTTTGCCGCCCCACGACGTTCTCCCCAGGGTTTTAGTACGACGAACATGGATGCGAGGTTGCTTGCGGCACCTCCGCCGAGGAAGGAGTTGCCGGTTACGGCAATAACGTCTTTGACCTGAGGTATTTTTACAATCTCGGCCTCAAGGCGCCGGGTGATGCTGTCGGTGCGCTCGAGCGAGGCTCCCGGCGGGAGCTGTATTGATGTAAGGAAGTAGCCCATATCTTCGGCCGGGACATAGCTTGAGGGCCAGCGCAGGAAGCCGAAGAATGTGGCACCGCATATTGCCGCGAAGATGAGCAGCGCAATGAGGGGCTTTGTGAGCATCTTGCCTACGAGTCTGTTGTATGCGTTTCGCACGGCTTCGAAGCCTTTGTTGAACATGCGGTATATGAATAAGCGCGGTTTGCCGCTTTCGGGGCGTAGGAAGAGCGAGCACATGGCAGGTGTGAAGGTGAGTGCGTTGAAGCCCGAGAATGCGGTGGAGACTGCTATGGTAAGTGCGAACTGCTTGTAGAGCTGACCGGTGATGCCGGATATGAATGCCGTGGGGATAAATACAGACAGGAGGACGAGGACTTCGCCTATGATTGGGCCGGTGAGTTCGTCCATGGCCTGTATGGCCGCCTGCTTGGGTGTGGCGCCGTCTTTGTCGAGGATGCGGCTACAGTCTTCGACCACTACAATGGCGTCGTCGACCACAATGGCTATAGCCAGCACCAGGCCGAATAGAGTGAGGGTGTTGATAGTGAACCCCATGAGTTTCATGACGGCGAAGGTGGCAATGAGTGATACGGGTATTGTAATCATTGGAATTACCACTGCGCGCCAGTTCTGCAGGAACAGCAGTATCACGAGCATCACTATCAGTGAGGTTTCGAGGAAGGTGACAAGTACTTCGTCGATAGATGCTGAAACGAAATCGGTGGTGTTGAGGATTATGCGGTATTCTACGCCTTCAGGGAAGTATTCGTTCAGGTCGGCGAGTTTTGCCTCTACCGCTTTTGCCACTTTCATGGCGTTGGCTCCCGGCAGCTGATATATGCCGATGAGGCCTGCCTGGTTGCCTGACACGTTGGAAATCATAGAGTATGTCTGGCTGCCGAGGTCTACTGTAGCTATGTCTTTCAGTCGCAGCATGGCACCGTTTTCGCCCGTTCGGATAACAATGTTGCCGAACTGGGATGCCTCGTCGAGTCGTCCGCTTGAAGTGAGTGTGAACTCGAACTGTTGGCCGTTGTCGGTCGGCGGTGCTCCGGCCGAGCCTGCGGAGACTTCCATGTTCTGGCTCTCGATAGCCTCCATGACATCGGCAGGTGTGACACCTCGTACCCTCATCTTCTCCGGGTCGAGCCATACGCGCATGCTGTATTCGCCTGAGCCGAACGCGCTCACACCACCTACGCCTTCGATACGCGAAAGCTCGTCGACTACGTTGAGCTGGGCGTAGTTGGTGAGATACAGACCGTCGTACATACCCGGTTTCGTGGTTTCGAGAGCAACGAACAGGATGATGTCGGATGAGCGGGACTCAACGCTCACACCCTGTTGTTTTACCGAGGCGGGGAGTACGGGTTCGGCTTGCGATACACGGTTCTGTACTTTTACGGCGGCCATGTCGAGGTCGGTGCCGTTCTCGAACGTGATTTCGAGGGAATATGAGCCGTCGGAGCCTGACGAAGAGCTCATATACATCATCCCTTCGACGCCATTTACCTGCTCTTCGATAGGGACGCCTACTGCTTCGGCCACAGTCTGCGCGTCGGCTCCGGGATAGTTTGCCGAGACGAATACTGTGGGCGGAGTGATGTCGGGATACTGTGCCACAGGCAGAGATTTGACTGTGAGCAGGCCTGCAAGTATCATCAGTATTGCCAGTACTGTGGCGAAGATAGGCCGGTTTATGAAAAATCTGCTAAACATAGGCCGTGTTATTTGGAGACGGGTTCTACTTTCATGCCGTCGCGGACTTTGAGGAGCGCTTTGGTAACATATCGGTCGTCGGGATTAATGCCTTTTGTGACAATGCGCAGAGAGTCGTCGACGAGCTGGCCGGTTTCGATAGTGGTGTAGACCACACGGTCGGAGTCGTTTACGAGATATATGTATGAGCCGAGTTGGTCGGAGCCTATGGCAGCATCGGAAATCAGTACTGCATGTGGCTCGTCTGTCACGGGCAGTTCGACAGTCACATACATACCGCTTCGGAGTTCGTGGTATGGATTGTCTGTTACGGCCTGTAGCGCGAGTGTGCCGGTCGAAGTGCTGATAGCCGGAGACAGATAGTCGAGGCTGCATGTGTATTGGTGTTGCAGATGTTCGGGAATGGTGAGCGGGATGTGCGCGAAGTCAATTTTGCCGGCGGCGATGTTGTGTTTGAGATTGCCGAGGGACTCGTTGTCTTCTATTGCGAATTTCACGACCATGGAATTGTCTTCGTAAATCGTGGCAAGTGTTACGGGACTTGCCGAGCCTGCCACATAGGAGCCGACATCGTGCACTACAGTAGTGATATGGCCGTCGAAGGGAGCGCGTACGGTACAGTAGGATAGTTGCGTTTGTGCTGACTGTAGTGAGGCCCGGGCCGTTTTTACGGCGGCCTTACATTCTTCGAGGGTGCTTTTGGCCTGTGCCACTTCCATTTCGCTTACAGCGTCACCCTTTAGGGCCTCTACCATGGCGCTGTATCGGGTTGAGGCGTACTCGAGGTTTGCTTGTGCCTGCGACAGGTCGGCCTCGGCTTTCTGTACCGCGTCGATGTAGTTGTGCTCCTCTATCTTGAATAGAACGTCGCCTTTGTGTACTAAATCGCCCGAGGTATATGTTTTTGCCGTGAGGTATCCGTCGACCCTCGCAACAAGGTTTACCTCGCGGTTGGCAATCAGTTGGCCGGGGTATGATTTGTGTATTACCACCGAGTCGACGAGCGGCTTGGCTACTTCGACCCGTTGGAGCGTGCCTTCGCTGTGAGTGTCGCTTTTTTTGCATGAAAAGGTGCATGGTAGCGCTATAGCGGCGAGAATGCAAAAATAAGTATTTTTCATGTTTTTCGTTGTTTTTCAATATGACGGATATACGTGTTTACAAGCTGTAGCCGCCACCGAGAGCTTTGTATAAATCTATCAAGGCAGTCAGTGCATTGCCGCGTGCCGATACAAGGCTGTTCTGATAGGTGAGATAGTTGAGCTGAGCTTCTGCCACGTTGTAGAAGCCGGTGAGGCCCTGTTTGTACTGGTCGAGCGACAGACGTACTGCTTCTTCGCTGTTTTCCACAACCTTGGCAGTGCGGCTGATGTATTCCTGAGTCGCTTTATACCGAGCAATAGCCGTTCGGACTTCTTCGATAGCCGTGATGACGGTAAGGTTGTAGTTTTCGACTTCGTTTTCGAGTTCCTGGCGAGCCTCGAGTGTGGCTGCGCGGCGTGAAAGACCGTCGAAGAGTGTCCACGACAGTGTTGGCGCTATCGAATATGAAAAACTCGGGCCGCTGAAGAGGTCGCCGAATGAGTGGGCTTCGGTTCCGGCAGAAGCCGCGATGCTCAGCGAGGGGAGATATGCGCTTCGGGCAATGCCGAGCGAGGCTACCGCCACTTCGATGCTTCGCTCGGCAGCAACTATGTCGGGGCGGCGCCTGAGCAGGTCGATAGGGGCTCCTAACGCAGGCATAGGGTAGTGGTCGGGCAGCACACAGTCTGCGTACAGGCCTTCGGGAAGATTGTCTTTGGTGGTGCCGAGCAGTACCGCCAACGAGTTATAAGAAGCCTCGATAGACGCTTCCAGCAGGGGAATAGACGCGATAGTGGAGTAATATAGTGTGCTTGCCTGCGCCACATCGAGCTTGGATACGAGACCGGTTCGGTGTCGGGTCTCGGTAATATCGAGAATATGTTTCTGGTTCTCGGAGTGATTTATGGCCACGGCAAGCTGTGTGCGGTAGACCAGCAGATTGATGTATGTGGATGCGATTTCGGCATCTAGTGCCACCAGGGCGCCGTCGTATTCGGCCGCCGATACTTTTATCTGCGCTTTACCGCGCTTTGCCTGTGCGCGTATTTTACCGAATACATCCACTTCCCACGACATATTAGCCGTGCCACTGAAATATGATGATGTAACGGGCAGGCCGCTCCGTCCGGCCAAACGGCCCGATTGCCTGTCACGTTGCCACCCGAGAGAGATACCTATCTGCGGATAGTAGGCGCTTTCTGTCTGGCGGAGCGCTTGTCGCGAAATATCGATACGACGGGCGGCAATAGCCACATCGTAGTTGTTGCGTTCGCCTATAGCGATAAGGGAGTCCAGCATAGGGTCTTCGAAAGTGCTCCACCATTGCCTGTTCAAGTCGCATGACGATTGGACTCCGCCGAACTCATCGCCGGGGTTCCATGAAGAAGCAAGGTTGCTGCGAAGATAATCGCGTGACTCGCCGCCTTTTGCAATAAGCACGGTGCCGCATAGCAATGCGATACCAAATACTTGCTTAAGTGATGAGAAGTGCGTCATAAATAAATAGTATTATACTTTTTATAACATTTCAGCTGATTGCATTGGGCTTGTCGGTGAGCGATGTTTAACGTTTTTTAAACGGCGTGGAGTCTCTTTGCAAGCAATATTTCATAGCGATGTGTGATAGGAGAAATTTACGAAGAATATATATGATTGATATATAGTAAAATAGTATCTGATGTACAATTTTATAATAAAAAAGTCTGAAAAAAATTTGGCAGATACGAAAAAAGTGCATAACTTTGCAGCGCAAAAGCAAAAAAAACAATGCCTTGTGGTGTAATGGTAGCACGTCGGATTCTGGTTCCGCCTGTGAGGGTTCGAATCCTTCCAAGGCAACACAAAGAAAATCGCAGTTGATAAATTTTAATCAGCTGCGATTTTTTTCGTATATTTGCACAATACCTTTACAGTTTCAAGCCGAAATAGCTGATGCTTTACATCAAGTAGCTTTGTCGGCATAGTAACACGAGACTTTTATTATGGGAACGGTTGGACGCACACGATATAATTCATGGTGGGATGGGTCGACATGGTTCATCCTTGGAATTACCGCGTTGTGCTGCATTGCGCCTTGTTTATTGGATGACGATATATGGCTGACAATTATTTGTCTTGCGATGCTGGCTTTTGTGTTGTTGACTCTTGTCGGAATCTATTATCGGATTGACGGTGATAAACTTGTTGTGTACACATTTTTTATACCGACATTCTATCCGATTGACAAGATTAAGGATATCAAGCCGACAAAGAGTGTACTCTCGTCGCCGGCGACTTCGCTGACTCATCGTCTGGCAATTACTTTTAGCGACCGTAAAATTCTCAAAAGTTCTATTCCGCTTATCATCTCACCCGTGCGCCAAGAGGAGTTTATCCGGCAACTTTTATCTATAAACCCCGAAATCCGACATTAGGGCATGTTGCAGTACACAAATCGGCTCAGATTAAGAGGTTGTTTAACAATGATTATTAAACAACCTCTAAGTGTATAAATAGCGGAACGTGCGATTCAGTAAGATATTATAGCGGTTTATAGCCTTCCGGGACTGTCGCGTCGTTGATTTTCCATTTTCCATCAGTTTTTATCATAGAAAATGTTGTAGAACCGATGTGCCCCATATCTGACCAATTAACAATCACTGTGTTGTTCGCTCCGGCTATGATAGATATAATTTTTGAAGGAGTGTCATCGCCGTCTTGCACTCCTGACCTCAAAAGCCATGTTGCGTAACCTTCGGAGTCGGAGTCATTGGCTTTCTTCAATCGCTGAATAAAGTCGGAAGTGCAAATGTCAGCAATATTGAAATCAGTGTCTTTGGCTGTCTCAAATATCAAATTTTCATACAATTGCTTGATTTTTGCTTCAATTGAGGGATACTGATTGATGAAGGAGCTTTCGTCTCCTCTTATAAATATCGCGCCCGGCTCTTTGAAAGTTATAGGAAGGGTAAAAAGGAAGTTTTTCTTTAAGTGGGGAATATAGTATTTAACGCGGAAATTGGGTAACGCATTCACAAGTCTTAACGCCTCTTGATTGACGGTCTCGTTTTTGCTTCGACGCCTAATAATTCTCGGGTCACTGATTGAGCCGTCAGGATGAACGGTAAATTCTACCACTACTCTTTCGCTACCATTGAATCCTTCGGGAATACGGATATTGGCGTCAATCCATTCTTTCAGCTTGCCGTTGCCTCCGGGAAACTCACAGCGAGTGTCAAGATTGATTAAATATTTGCGCTGTTCAGCTTTTATATGCGCAAGGTATCCGGGCGAAACCGTGAAGAAGACAGCACGATTGCCATACTCGTCGTTTTTAATTTCAGCCGATTGAATGGAGTCCGGATGAACTTCATTTTCATATGCGAGCGGAATCCACTCGTTGTTGAAATAGTAGAATACGGTTTCGGTGTCCCGTTCAGTCAGAGGGAACTGAATTTCGCGGACAATGGTGTCGTTCACGCAGTAATCCTGCGCAAATGTAATACACGACTGAACAATAATCAAGGAAACTAAAAATAATCTTTTCATAGAGTATAAGGCGTTTATTTGCCAAAATGTAGTGGTTCTGTTGAAATCTTTCCGACGTCAAAGTTAGAAAGGGTGAACGGATTAGGTCTTAACAAATGTATAGACCGCCTTGTTTTTTTGTTCGTTTCCGGATTTTTTAGCCAATTCCCGTCTGATACGGCTTAAATGGTAGGGAGTAATCAACAGGAAAGAGGATAAATCTTTCAATGTAACAGTATCGACAATTTGGGGATATTGCTCACACAATTCCACATAACGCTGACGTGGCGACTTGCGGTAGAGATTGAACAATCGCATGAATACCATATTGAACAGTGATTTGTATTCATCAAGCAGAGAAGGGGAAAGATATTCCTTGAAAGTTTTTAACGGCACTCGCATTATCTCGCAATCAGCACCAGCGATAATTGAGAATTGGGAGGGTTCTCCGTGTAAAGACGAATGGAAATCTGTAATGAATTGACCCGGGAAGGCGAAATTAACTACTGCCTCATCTCCCGAATCATTAAGAGTTGCTAATTTGAAATAGCCAGACACTACAAGGGCTGTATAACGTGCGATTGTACCTTGCTGCACAAAACACTCTCCTTTCCTATAATGGCATAATGTTCCATACTCACGGCAAAAATCGATGGCTGCCGTGAGATTCAAAAAATCGAGATATGAGTTGAACTGAGCCATAAGGAATTACAAATGTAGCAAAAAAATCTGTTATTCATCATCTCTGTCGTTCGCACTGCAGCTATGTACGACTGAACGAACGATAATCAGCGAGTGAGACACACAGACTTTTCTTTGGCGAGGCGGCGCAGGTTGAGGATGGCGTATCTCATTCGGCCCAGGGCAGTGTTGATGCTTACGCCTGTGAGTTCGGCAATTTCCTTGAACGACAGTTCGCGGTAGTATCGAAGGTTGAGTACTTCGCGCTGTACGTCGGGAAGCTCGTCGATAAGTCGCCGCAGGTCTTCTTCGATTTGCAGGTCTACCATTACGTCTTCTATAGTGTCCTCGGCCAGCTCCCGTCGGTTCAGAATGTCGTAGTCGGTGTCGTCGGTAGATAGTGAGCCTTCGTTTCTTTGGGCACGGAAGGTGTCTACCACAAGGTTTCGGGCTATGCGGTAGAGCCATGCGGAGAACTTGCCCATGTCGTTATAACGACCTTGCTTTATGGTTGTTATAGCTTTGACGAAGGTCTCTTGAAAGATGTCGTCAGAGAGGTCGCGGTCGCGAACCATCTGGAATATGTAGTTGAACAATCGCGTCTTGTGGCGAAGCAGCAGGGCGTCGAAAGCCTCGTTGTCGCCGTTGGCGTAAGCCGTGACCAGCTCCTGGTCGGGGAGGCGCTGTAAATTTCGCATTTTCTATTCCTTGATTGATTAGAGTAGAGATAGACCTATAGGCGAAATGTGTGGGGTTTAAATGGTTATTATATGTTTATATTCGATGCGGCTTTGTGGTCGCGTAGATGCAAAAGTACAAAAAGCGGCAGAGTCTGCAAAGTACTCTGCCGTGCTTTTGCATTATTTAACATCAGGCTTTGCTTATTATGCCGTTGGGCGCGATGCTGATTTTATGTTCGCGATAGAGGTGGCCTACGGCTTTTTTGAAGTCTTTCTTCGAGCAGGCGAAGAGCATTTCGATAAGCTCGGGCGATGATTTGTCGCCTACGGGTGCGGCGCCGTCGGATGCGAGGTGCTCGAGGATGCGGTCGGCGAGTGCAGCCTGTCGGCGTGGTGCGGCGTCCTGCATGGTGAGGTCGATTTTGCCGTCGGGGCGTATCTGTTTTACGTAGGCAGTGACTGTTTCTTCTATTTCGATAGGGCTGTAGAGCTCGTTGGAGTATATGATGCCGCGGTGCAGATTGTCTACTATCACTTTATATCCTATCGGGGTGTGTTCGGTGACGAGGGCCGACACTTTTTGTCCCGGGCGATATTCGGGGAATACGTTGCCGAGGAATTTTTCGATTTTGGCCGATGCTACTATGCGCCCCGAAGCGTCGTCGACGTATATATACACAAGGTATATGCCGCCGCGCCGCATGCGCACCTTCTGCTGGTTGTAGGGCACAAGGAGGTCTTTTATAAGGCCCCAGTCGAGGAAGGCGCCAACATCGTTTATGGCTGTGACTTCAAGGTAGGCGAACTCTCCTACAGTGGCGTAGGGGCGCTCGGTGGTGGCGATGAGCCTGTCTTCCGAGTCTTTGTATATGAATACGCGTACGGTGTCGCCTTGCTGTGGATTTTCGGGCATGTAGCGCGCGGGCAAAAGTACCTCGGCTTCTTCGCCGGGCTTGGAAAGGTATGCGCCGAAGTCTACCAGACGGCGTATTTCCATATCCTGATATTTTCCTAATTCTATCATTATCGGGGTTAAGTTTGTTACTGTAAAAACAATGTATGCGCGTGCTTTGTGGTGCATCGCCGCGCCTTTTTTGTGTTTACCTTTGCAAAGTAAGGATAATAATTTGAGATATCGCCAAAAATTTCATTAAATTTGCATAATCAATACAATATTATAATGGATATAATCGACAGCGTAGAACTTGTCACCAAATATTTTCCGTCGCTCGATGAGCGTCAGGCCGATGCTTTCAGGCGTCTGGAGACTCTTTATGAGGACTGGAACACCAAGATAAATGTAATATCGCGCGCCGATACAGGCAATCTGTACTGCCGCCATGTGCTGCACTCACTGGCTATCGCGAAATTCCTGGGCGAGCTTGCTCTGGGCACCGCTGTAATGGATTTAGGCACGGGAGGCGGTTTTCCCGGTATTCCGCTGGCCATATTCTATCCTCAGTGCCGTTTTCATCTTATCGACCGCATCGGCAAGAAAATCAGGGTGGCCACGGAGGTTGCTGCCGCCGTGGGACTGGATAATGTGACGTTTCAGCATGGCGACTCGGGCGAATGTCGCGAGCGCTTCGACTATGTGGTGAGCCGCGCCGTGATGCCTCTCGACGGTCTTCTGAAAGCTTGCTCAAAAAATATCGATTGCTCGAACCGTCGTCACAACAATATGGCCCCCGGACTTGTATGTCTTAAGGGCGGAGACCTTGCTGCCGAGTTCGCCGGGGTGAACCGCCCGATTATCGAGGTGCCGGTTAGCGACTATTTCTCCGAGCCGTTCTTCGAGACCAAAGAAGTGGTATATGTGCCGTTTGTAAAATAAAGTATTATGCTGAAGGTAAAGCAGTTTTCTTTCAATCCCTTCGGGGTGAACACATACGTGGTATGGGATGAAGCCACGCATCAGGCTATGGTGGTAGACCCAGGCATGACAGATGCTTCCGAACAGAAGTTTTTTGACGGATATATTGCCGACAACGCGCTTACCGTGAAGTATATTGTAAACACGCACATGCACCTCGACCATGTGTTCGGAGACAACTACGTGCGCGACCACTACGGTGTCAAGATTTCGGCTCATCCTGCCGATGCGCCTCTTGGAGCGTTGGTCGACGGGCAGGCCGCCATGTTCGGGGCGTCGCTTCCTGCCTCGTATAATACAAAGGCTGAAATTACGTTGCATGAGGGCGACGAACTTACGTTGGGGGAGTATGTATTCAGGGTGATAGAAGTTCCCGGCCATAGCCCCGGCGGCATTGTGCTCTATTGTCCCGAGGGCGAGTTTGCTCTTGTGGGCGATTCTATCTTTGCCGGTTCGATAGGGCGTACCGACCTTCCCGGAGGTGACCATGCCACTCTTATAAATGCACTGAAGACCAAGGTGCTCACATTGCCCGATAATACGCGTCTCCTTCCGGGCCACGACATGAGTACTACTGTGGCCCGAGAGAAGACAAATCCGTTTATAGTCTGAGGGTTGCTACTTGAACAGGGATTTTGCCTTTGCCGGCGAGAGCCCGAGTTTTATAGCCTGCGAAGCATCGGCATGAGCTTCGTCGAGGCGGTATCTGTTGCGGTTAAGCCGCGCCCGGTAGTAGTATAGTTCTGCATCGTCGGGATACTTTTTCAATCCGTCCGCTATAGTTGTGCCTGCATCGCCGAGCAGTCCGAGGGCAAGCTGGCAACCGGCCAGACCGGCATAGTATTCGGCTGCCGGCTCGGTGTCGATGAGTCGGCGGAAGTATGGTATGGCCTCGCGGTTGCGCTCTGTCAGAGAGTAAAGTGTTGATAGAGCCTGTGCGGTGTAGGTGCTTTCCGGCTCCGCGTTTTTCAGCACTTCAAAATCGGCTTCGGCAGTAACGAGGTCTCCGCTGTACAGAGCTATTGTGCCGTGGAAGAAACGACTCTCGACATTAAGTGAGTCTGCTTCAATTACAGCGCCGAAATCGCGGAACGCATCGGCGTCGCGACCCATTTTAAGAAATACTTTTGCGCGGTTCGCTATTACGGTGCGCATGGCTGGTGCGCGGCGGTGTGCCTCGTTGAGCGTGGCAAGAGCCAGCGAGTCGCGTTCCATGTAGCTGTACACCATGCCGAGGTTCGACATAAGCAGTATGCTCTCCGGCGCGGCCGGGCGTATGGAAATGGCATCGATGAGGCGTGCGGCAGCCTCCTCGTAGTCGCCGTCGGCTATTGCCCGGTCGGCCTGCCCGCACAGCAGGAAGTAGGGGTCTTCCTCGTCGTCGGGCCTGGAGGGAGTCACGGCAAGAGCGTTCAGCCCCAGCGAGCCGAGAATAATGAGGAGGGTAAAGAAGCGTTTCATTTCTTGAGTTTGTCGTTCGGCTCCGGAGCGAAGCAGTTGGGGTAGGCTATAGCCTCGCGCTTGTGAGTAAAAGCCCACACAATAAGGAAGATACCTAATAAGACGAAGGGTATGCTCAGCAGCTGCCCCATGTTGTACTCCATTGCAGCTTCGAAAGCTACCTGGTCGTTCTTGATAAACTCGATGAGGAAGCGCGAGCCGAAGGTGCCTATCAGGAATGTGCCGAAAAGCAGCCCCGGGCGTTCTCCGCAGTTTTTCTTCCAGTACATCCACATCATCAGGCCGAAGAGAGCTAGATATGTGAGAGCCTCGTAGATTTGTGTGGGGTGGCAGGCGAGGCCGTAGTAGAGGCGATGCCACTCTTCCGAACGGACGAACTTGAAGCCCCAGGGCAGTTCGGTGGGAATACCGAAAATCTCGGAGTTCATAAGGTTGCCGATGCGAATGAGGCAAGCAACAAATGCAATGGCAATGGTGAGGCGGTCGAATGTCCAGAGCGGGTTGCGCCTGGTGGTGAATATGGAGAACAGTATTACGGCGATAATGATGCCTATGGCGCCTCCGTGGCTGGCGAGACCGCCCTCCCAGGTGGCAAGTATCTTCCACGGGTGCGCCGAATAGTAGTCCCACTGGTAGAAGAATACATGACCGAGGCGTGCGCCGACAATGGTAGCCACACCTACATATATGAGCAGGATGCCGAGCCAGCGTTCGGGGACGCCTTCGCGCTTGAACATGCGGGCTACTATATTAAAGCCAATCCAAAATCCGATGGCGAACATCAGTCCGTACCAGCGTATGGTGACAAAGCTGTCGATAATGTCGGGATTGATATCCCATGTGATAAACGAGGGAAACATTCTTTGAGAAATTAAGAATTATGAATTAAGAATTAAAAATTAAGCGAAGATGAAATATAATTTTTAATTCTTAATTTTTATTTTTTTTCATTTTTACTGAAGTAGTCTTTTGTCGCCTTTCTAACCTTGGGGCTAAGCAGCAGCACGGCAATCATAGTAGGGATAGCCATGAGTGCGTAGAAGAGGTCGCAGGCCCCGACGGCTGCCTCGATAGGCACTACGGCGAACACTACGAGCGATGCCAGAAAGGCCCATGCGTAATATTTGCCGCGGCGGGTACCGAAGAGATAGTTGGCACATGTGGTGCCGTAGAACGAATAGCTGAACATCGACGACATGGCAAAGCATATCGCGATGCACATGAGCAGGATGTCGCCCGCCGGAATGGCGTTGCTGAATGCCTGCATGGCAACCTCGAGGCCTTTTACGCCTTCCACGTCGATATTTCCGCACAGAAGTATGGCGACAGCCGTGAGGGTACATACGAGACCCGAGTCGATGCTCGGCCCGAGCATGGCGATTAGACCTTCGCGTACCGGCTCGTTGTTGCGAGAGGCTCCGTGCATGATAGAAGCCGTGCCTATGCCGGCATCGTTGACGAGAGCTGCACGGCGTGCTCCTATCAGTGCTATGCCGGCCAGAGCGCCGAAGCCTGCGCGGAGATTGAAAGCTTCGTAGAAGATGCTCTTGAATACGGCAGGAACGCCCGATATGTTGGTGATGATGATGTACAGTACCATAAGGAAGTAAAGCCCTACCATGAAGGGCACCATTATGGTTGCTACACGTGCAATACGTTTGATGCCACCGAGTATCACTACCGCGACTATGGCCGCTATGGCGCATCCGAAGAGCAGACGGTATACGCGCACGTTCTCAAGGCCGAGATAGCCTCCGAGCGTGCTTATAAACCCATTGTTGGCTATGCCCTCGGGGGTGGTGAAGGTGGCCATGAAAGCTTCTGTGAGCTGGTTGGCGTTCATGATGCACATAGTGCCGAAGAGGCCCGCTATGGCAAAGAATTTAGCCAGCGGAGTCCATTTCGGGCCGAGTCCTTGGGTGATGATGTGCATGGGGCCGCCCTGCGGTCGCCCGGCATCGTCCTTACCTTTATACATTATAGCGAGCACGCCTTCGTGATATTTGGTGGCCATGCCCACAAGAGCGCTGACCCACATCCAGAATATCGCTCCGGGGCCGCCAATCACGAGTGCGATAGCTACACCCGCTATGTTGCCAAGGCCGATAGTCGCGGCCACAACAGAAGCGAGTGCCTGCACCGAAGATATCTGGCCGTTGCGGGCATTTTCTGCTGTGGGCTTTCGCTTTAGCTCTGCAAGTGCGGCTGGCAGGCATCGGAGCGACACCGCTCCCGACGACAGGAAAAGATACAGACCTCCGCCTATGAGGAGGAAGAAAAGAGGGTATCCGCCAAGCAGGTCGGCGGCATCTATAATGAATTGTCCTATTTTGTCAAACATAATTTGCAAAGGTAGGCATTTCCCTCCGATTTTTTATCAGCTTGACAATATTTAAGAGATTACTTAACCAGGATTTTTGATACACTGCCGTCGGCTTTGTCAATTACGATATATACACCCTGAGCGAGCGACGAAGTGTCGGGCGAGCCGTCGGCATTTGCTGGTATACGCACTGATGTATGCGGATGAGTCACAAGGTAAGCAGTATACTCGGCATTGTGTGTTTCTGGACGCGCTATGCCTGCCGAGGCGGCCGCAACGGTTACAGGCTCGCCGCGAGTGGAGCCGTAGGAGTTATACGCTATCGGAGTGAACTGAGTGCTGCGGTCGGCGTCGACGTCGGTCTCGAAATATCCTTTTTGGAAGTCGTAGACCTCGAAGCGGCTCGGCGCACGTGCACCCTGCCGCAAGCGCTCTATTACCACACGGTCAAGACCGTCGATGCCGTGCATCTTTATGTGCACCATGCGCAGGTCGCCGGGTTGTGCCGGTTCGGTAACTTTTTCCACTTCAAGCACTATGGCTTGTGGCGGCTGTCCTTGCGCGGCGACAAGAGGTGAAAACAACATTGCAATAAGTACTGTTACTGCAATTTTGAGTGATTTATGTGACATAGTATGCAAATATAAGATTTTTTTTGCGTATATGCAAAAAATGGTGTCGGGTAATTCACTGAAAAAAGGCCGCGAGCCATGAGGGCCGCGGCCTTTGCCGTATGATTTATCGGAGCGGGGATGCTCTCAAGTTATCAGTGTATGTAGATTTTCTGTATCTTGTTGCCGGTGCGTTTGATATAGAAGCCGCGAGAGGGATTGTCTACACGCATGCCCTGCATGTTGTAGTACTCGGCAGGTGCGTTGGTGTCGGCTTCGACAGTCTCTATTGCAGTGGTCATCCACAGGCCGCAATCGGTGATGTCGACTTTGCTTGTGGTGGAAGTAGCTCGGTAGAGGTGGTTTGAAGTGGGTGTTACGTCCACGCTCTGTATGCCGTTGCCGTTGTTGAATACCACGCCGGTTGTGCCTTCGGGCAGCACGAAGTAGTATACATTGTCGCGCACGAGTGTCATGTCTTTGCCGGGCCATGTCGAAGCCTCTTCACCGCCCCAGTAGTGGATTTTCACGGGGTTCCAGCTGGTTACGGAGTTGTCGTAGTAGACTACGAAGCCTTCGGGCTCTTCGGGCTTTTCGATTTTGTGGAATGTCACAGAGCCGGTCTGTACATTGCCGTCGGCGCCGGTTGCGCCCCAACTTACGGTTACGTTGTCGCCAACGGCTATGTTTTCGCCAAGAGAGAAGGTGGCTGATGTGCCGCTGATATTCACTTTTGCGTCGGTACCGATAGCATACCAGGCCGAAACGGCGTTTTTAACAGTGGCGGTTACGGTGATAGTTTCGTAGAAGTCTCCGCCGTTGGGCGAGAAGCGAACTGCGGGAACCGGAGAAACCGATATGTCGAGCTTTGTTGCGGTCGAGCCGCCGGTGTATTCGAAGAAGGTGTCTTCGCTTATGCCGGAGATGTCGCCGGTCTGGTTGCCGTTTTTGTTGAAGATTAAGTTCACCGACTCCATGTCGTCGAATGTAAAGTAGTACCAGTCGTCCTCGGCTACGGAAACGGTTTCAGAGAGCGTTTTGCCGGGCCATGCACCGTTGGGTTCTACATTTGCGCCGTCGCTGTTCTTGCCCCAGGCGTAGAGGTTGATGCCATCGGTGCCTTTTACATAGACGGTGATAGTAGCGTTGGGGTCGACTTTCTTGTAAGAGACAGTGCCGTTGAACTCGGCGCCGTTGGCATCGGTAGCACCCCATTCCACTTTCACGCTTTCGCCGAAGTTCATGGTCTTGCCGATTTCGAAGGTGCTTGTGCCGCTGATGCTTACGCGTGTGCCGTCACCCACTTTATACCAGCCGCTTACGGCCTCGCTGTTGAGGCTTGCGCTTACGGTTATGTACTCGGTCTTGAAAGTGCCTCCGTTGGGCGAGAATACAACCTTGGCGTTGTCTACGAAGTCGGCTGCGGTATAGTATTCGGTGGTGCCGGGGTCGGTGAATGTGACGCTTCCGCCGTGAGCTACTGCGGAAGTGGTGTAGATGAATTTGCCGTCTTCACCAACCTGGCCGTCCTTCCAATCCTTTACAAGTACGCGGAGCTGGCCCTGGGTCTTGGGTGCGTCTACGGTAATCGAGGCGCCGCCCTGATATGTCTTGCCGGTTACGAGGTCGGTATATGTGCCTGCCGGAACGTTGCTGAAAGTGGCGCCGCCGTTGATGCACACCAGTGCGTAGCTGTCTTTATATGCGCGTTTGAAAGCGAAGCCGCCGTTTGCCGAGCATCCGTCGAAAGTGTATTGGCCTTTGCGGAGTGCAGGTACAGCCGCACGGATTTGGTTGAGGCGACGGATGTGCTGTGCCAGGTCGGCGTCGAGGGTCTGTGCCACGTTGCCGCTGGCGGTGTATGTGCCGAAGTCGGTGGCTGTTACGGAGCCTTCGAGGTAAGCGCCGAAGTATGCGCGTCCTGATTCCTTAAGAGCCAGCATCGGGCCTTTGTCGATTGTCTTGCCTTTCTGGAATTCCACTTCGGAACCGTAATATATACAGGGGATACCGCGGAACGTGAACATCAGCGAGAGGTTCTCGGCCCACTGCGCAGTGCCGCCGTTGAAGCGTACGCCGTCGTTGGGGCCGGGGCAGTAGTCGTGCGAGTCTACATATACCACGTTCCACGAAGCGTCGTTGTAGTACTTGTCGCCGGATTGAGCTATAGCTACAGCCTGTCCGGCGTTGTTGAAGTTGTAGTGCATGGGGAAGTCGATTACATTGAAGCCCGAGGCATCGCTGTAGTCGGGTTCATGCCATGCGCCGTTCTGCATGAATACGTTCTTGGAATCGTGCACGGTACCGGGGTCTTTGAGGCAGGTGAGCATGTTGCCTAAAGGCTCTGCGCCTTCCTTTACAAACTGCTGTGCCCACCAGTCGGCAGTATATGTTTTCCATTCGCTCACCAGTGCGGGGTCGGATTTCCAGGTGTAATAATGGCTCGAAAGCACGTGCTGGTCGCGGTATATAACGCCGCCGTAGCGGGCGCAGCACTCGCCGAACATATAGAACGGAGCCTGATTGAGTCGTTTGCTCTTGTACTTTTCGCCAAGTTCGATGAAGCGGGGTATAAATGCGGAATTGAATGTGAGAGGCGCGATATGGCCCGTGGTGTCGATGCGGAAACCGTCGACGCCCATTTCGATGAACTTGCCGTAACATTCTACAAGATAGTCTACAACGGCCTGGTTCTCGGTGTTAAGGTCAACGCAGTCGCCTGCAATCTGTCCCCACCAGCGGCTGGGTTCGTCCCAGTTCCATGCATTAGCCACGTGGTGCCAGTAGTTCTTGTTGTCGTGGTTTTGGCCGTCGGTGTTCTTCATGTATTTGAAGCGTTCGCCATACTGGGTGCCGGGCGCATCGCCTTCGGGCTTTAAGTTCCAGTACGACTGGCCTCCGAGCTTTTCATCGTCGGGGATGAGAGAGGCCTGGATGTTTGCCTGATTGCGGATGTCCTGACTGCGGTCGAAGAGCTTGCACAGGCTGCTTTCGCCGAAGTTGCCTGTGTGCTGGAGCACGATGTCGAGGATGATTTTCATGCCCTTTGCATGGGCTGCGTCAATTAAATCCTGGAAGTCTACGTCTTCTTCAGAGCCCCAGGCTTTTTTACTCTTGTAGCGAATATCGACTTCGCTGAAGTCCATTGCGTGGTAACCGTGGTAGTCGAAGCCGGAGGCGTTCTGAACAACGGGTGTAATCCATACGGCAGTGAAACCGAGGGCCTTGATGTAGTCGAGCTTGTCGATAAGACCTTTGAAATCGCCACGCCAGCAGGGGTCGTTGTTTTTAATCTGGTTTTCCGTGCCGTCCCAGCACAAAACGTTGTTTTTGGGGTCTCCGTCGTAGAAACGAGTAGTTATCGTGAAGTAGATAGTCTCGTCGCGGAAATCTGTTCGGTTGGCGTTGAAAGTAGTGTTTGCCGATGCGGACAACGCACTAAAAGTCAAGGCACAGCCAAGCATAAACTTTGAGAAATAGTTCATAATAATGACTTAAAGTAAGTATGAAATGTGTAATATGAATGTATTATCGTATGCAAAGTTCCTAAAAATTTTGTTTACTTCAATGAAAATGTGTTTTATAACATAATTTTGGGCTGAGATTTGGGCAAATTTATAATAATGTATATAAAACAAACGGCGGATTGCCGCATCGGTCGATGTGCGGCAATCCGTCGGGGTATATGCGGTGGGGTATTTTGTTATTCGCGAGCGAGGATGAGGGCGGATGTTGGTTCCACACTAATCTTGCCGCCTTCGAATGTGCCCATGCCGTCGGGATTGATGTTGCCGTCGCGGGCGACTATTATCCACTTCCCTTTGGGAATTTTGGTAGTATAGGCTTCGTCCGAGCCGTTGAACACGAGTTTTATCTCGCGCCAGGCATCGCCGTTGGCGTTGTTGCGGATAGAGTATGAAATCACGTTGGGCGCAGATACCTTGTCGAAAACTATGTTGCGGGCAATCTCGTCGGCAGTAGTCATGCGGAAGGCCGGATGTGCTTTGCGCAGGGCGATAAGACCCTTGTAATAGGCGAACTGGTCGGCGTTTTTGGTTTTGAGAGTCCAGTCGATAGCATTGATAGAGTCGGGTGATTTGTAGGAGTTGTGCACGCCCTTTTTGTCGCGGAACACCTCTTCGCCTGCAAACATGAAGGGAGTGCCCTGCGAAGTAAATACTATGGTCTGGGCAAGGCGTGCGGCACGCTGGCGCTCAGCCTCGGAGCTTCCGGGCATCGACTTGGCAAGTTTGTCGGTGAGTGTGAGGTCGTCGTGGCACGACACATAATTGATAATCTCGGTGGGCGCTCCGGCGTATGCGAATTTGGAGTTGTTGCCCTTGCTGTAGTCGACCTGTGGATGTGCTGTAGATGCCACGATACCTATCTTGACGGTTTCTTCGTTGCCCGGTTTGCCGGTTGCGAAGCCGCGGTCGGCAGCGTTGCTGTAGTGGCCTTTTACGGCGTCGCGGAGGTCGTCGGAGAATACGGAGATACCGTTCATCTTATCCACGTTTTCTTTGAGAGCACGGCGCTCTACTGGGAGGGGGGAGTCGCCGGCAGTCCAGCCTTCGCCGTATACGAATATCGAGGGGTTGATTTTTTTAAGCTCGGCAGCTACTTCATTCATGGTTTCGATGTCGTGGATTGCCATTAGGTCGAAGCGGAAGCCGTCGATATGGTATTCGTCGGCCCAGTACTTTACGGAGTTGACTATGAAGTCGCGCATCTGTTGGCGTTCCGAAGCTGTTTCGTTGCCGCAACCCGATGCGTCGCTGTAAGAGCCGTCGGCACGATGACGGTAGTAGTAGCCGGGAGCGGTGAGCGAGAAGTTGGAGTCATCGTTGTTTGCCGTGTGGTTGTATACCACATCCATCACCACGCCTATTCCGGCATCGTGGAGAGCCTTCACCATTTGTTTCATCTCGGAGATGCGGGCCTTGGGGTTGGCAGGGTCGGTGGAGTATGAGCCTTCGGGAGTGTTGTAGTTGAAGGGGTCGTATCCCCAGTTGTACCCATTGGTCTGCAGGTTTGCCTCGTCGACCGAGTTGTAGTCGTAGCTCGGGAGGATATGCACGTGGGTTATGCCAAGCTCTTTAAGATGTTCGATGCCGGTTTTGGCACCCAGGGGTGAGGAGGTGCCCGGCTCTGTCAGGGCCAGGAACTTGCCTTTGTGTACTATGCCCGACGAAGGGTCGATGCTGAAATCGCGGTGGTGCATCTCATAGATTACGGCGTCGGTGATGTTGGCGAGCTTGGGTCCGCGGTCGTTGTTCCAGCCTTCGGGGTCGGTGCTGTCGAGGTCTATGATTGCGGCTCTCATGCCGTTGGTGCCTGTGGCTTTGGCCCACACGCCGGGAGTTTCGGCGAGACGTTTGCCGTCGACAGTAACGGCGAAGGTGTAGAATTTACCGTATAGTTTTTCGGGTACAGATACGCGCCATGTGCCGCGCTCGGCGCGCTTCATAATCAAGGTGTCTTCTGCTGCGGTGTTGCGGTCGCTGCTGTATATGAGCACTTCGGCGCCTTCGGCCGAGGGAGACCAGAGAGTAAAGTGGGTGCCGGCGTCGTCAACTTTAAGCTCGAGGTCATCGCCGTCGTAAGAAGGCCATGATGAATACTGTTGTTCCATGGTGTTTTGGGCGTATGCCGCAGGTGATAGTGTTGCCGCAGCGGCGAGTGCGAGTGCGGCATGGAGTGTATTACGCATTATTTAGATTGTAAGATGATATTAATTGTATGTCACAAAGTTACGCAACAAATCGCTGATATGCAAATTTAACTCCTTTTTGACATAAAAATACGGTGCAGATACCGCCGTTGGTTTCTGCACCGTATTTTTGATTATATGCTTAGGATGACTGAAATCAGAGGCGGGCCTTTATGGCTTCGGTCTCTTTTTCGTAGCCGGGCTTCTCGAGAAGCGCGAACATGTTTTTCTTGTAAGCCTCCACGCCGGGCTGGTTGAAGGGGTTCACGCCGAGGATGTGACCGCTAATGCCGCATGCAGCTTCGAAGAAGTAGATGAGCTGGCCGAGGGTGAAGGGGGTGATTGCGGGAATGGAGATGCGGATGTTGGGCACTTCGCCGTCGATATGTGCGATGCGGGTGCCGAGTTCTGCCATCTTGTTTACTTCGTCGACGCGCTTGCCTGCGATGTAGTTGAGGCCGTCGAGGTTAGACTCGTCGGAGGGGATGCGCAGTTCGTGCTCGGTCTTTTCTACCGAAATCACGGTTTCGAAGATTATGCGTTCGCCTTCCTGTATCCACTGGCCCATGGAATGGAGGTCGGTGGTATTGTCGACGGCAGCGGGGAAAATACCCTTATGGTCTTTGCCTTCGCTTTCGCCGTAGAGCTGTTTCCACCATTCGCCGAAGAAGTGGAGTTTGGGGCTGTAGTTGACGAGAATTTCGATTTTCTTGCCTGCGCGGTAGAGCGCGTTGCGGGTGGTTGCGTAGGTGAGAGCGGAGGTGTCGGTGCCGTTAATGGTAGCTTCGCCCATTTTTGCAGCACCGTCTACAAGTGCGTTGATGTCGAAGCCGGCTACAGCTATGGGGAGCAGACCAACGGGGGTGAGCACGGAGAAGCGGCCGCCTACGTTGTCGGGGATGATGTATGTCTTGTAGCCTTCGGAGTTGGCTAGGGTGCGGAGTGCGCCGCGTTTTTCGTCGGTGATAGCTACGATGCGTTTGCGGGCTTCGTCGCGACCAACTTCACGCTCGAGCTGCTCCTTGAGGAGACGGAAGGCGATAGCGGGTTCGGTGGTTGTTCCCGATTTCGATATCACGATTATGCCGAAGCGCTTTCCTGCAAGGTAGTCCTGCAGTTCGGCGAGGTAATCTTCGCCTATGTTCTGGCCAGCGAAGAGCACCTGCACACCTTCGTTGCGGTAAGCGGCGAAAGAGTTTCCGAGGGCTTCTATCACAGCTTTGGCGCCGAGGTATGAGCCGCCGATACCTATAGCTACCACAACGTCGCAAAGCTCACGCATACCTGCTGCTGTGGCGTTGATGTCATCGAGCAGCGATGCGGGAGTTTCCTGAGCCAGGCGCACCCAGCCAAGGAAATCGTTGCCGGCACCGGTGCCGTCGATAAGTTTTTTCAGAGAGTCTTTGCCCGCAGCATCAAGGGCTGCGATGTCTGCGAGGCTTATAGAGCCAAGCACACCTTTGTTGTCTACTTGAATTTGTTCCATCGTATATAGTGAAAATTTTTCCGCAAATTTAAACAAATTTTTCTAATTTTGCAAGCGAGATGAAACACGCTGAATGGTGCCCGTACAGGCTTGACTTTACTTTTAATGCCGTGACTTCGCGGCAGAGTATGACATATAAGGATACGTATTTCATCAGAGTGACTGATGATGCACGGCCGAATGAGATAACGTATGCCGAATGTGCTTTGTTCAAAGGTCTCTCGGCAGAGGATTGTGCCGACTATGAAAAACAGCTTTCAAAGGCTTGTGCGTCGCCAGAGGATGCGTTGCGTCACCCCTTCAGCTCTATCCGTTTCGGTTTCGAGCAGGCGCTGTCTCCTTCTCCCGTATCTTCGTGGAGCGCAGGGAAAAGCGGAATACCTATAAACGGGCTCGTGTGGATGGGCGATAAAGCTGCCATGCGCCGCCGCATTGCCGAGAAACTTGATGCGGGCTTTGGGGTGCTGAAGTTGAAAATCGGTGGTATCAGTTTTGAAGATGAACTCGATTTGCTGGACTCGGTGAGGCGTACTTTTTCTTCCGATGCTTTGGAAATCCGTCTGGACGCCAACGGCCATTTTTCTGCCGCCGAGGCTCCCGGGATTCTCGCGAGGCTTGCACCGTACCATATACATTCCATAGAGCAGCCTATCGCCGCCGGTCAGCCGGAGGCTATGGGGCGTCTTTGCAGGTATACACCTATCCCGATTGCGCTCGACGAGGAGCTGATTGGCTTGCGAAGCGCTGCTGATGCCCGAGTGCTCCTTGAGGAAATAAAACCGCAGTATATTATATTGAAACCATCGCTCTGCGGAGGGTATAGGGTTTCCGACGACTATATCGCCATTGCCGGCGATATGGGTATCGGCTGGTGGGCTACATCGGCTCTTGAGTCGAATGTGGGTCTTTACGGTCTTGGCGCATGGCTTGCGCACAAAGGTGTGGATATGCCTCAGGGACTCGGCACCGGGCAACTGTATTCGAATAATATCGCATCGCCGCTTGAGTTGAGAGGCAGCGCGCTGTGGTGTGGGCCAGGTTTGTCCTGGGGGAACATGGAGGGATTGCCGTGGAGGAGCTGAGTGCGTTCATGGAGCAGTGGCGCGACGGCTCCGACTACATAGAGGCACATACTTCCGGCTCTACCGGCCGCCCGAAGCAAATCAGGCTACTAAAGGCCGATATGCGGGCCTCGGCGCGCGCAACGATAGCTTTTTTCGGGCTGGGGACGTCGTCGACAGTTGCTATGGCGCTGTCGACCGACTATATCGCAGGAAAGATGATGGCCGTACGCGCGGCCGAGTGCGGTGCACGGCTCGTTCAACTGCCTGTAAGCAACAATATCGTGCTCGACGATTTTGAGGGAGTGATAGATTTGCTTGCCGTGGTGCCGTCGCAGATGCAGGCTTTTGCTGATAAGCCCCGCTATAGTGCCAAGGTACGCAATCTGCTTGTGGGGGGCGCCTCGCCTTCGAGGGAGATGTGTCGGCGCCTTTGCGATGCCGGATATAAGGTGTGGATAAGCTATGGCATGACAGAGACCTGCAGCCATGTCGCCCTTGCCGCCGGCGACGATGACGAGCGGATATTCAGGGCGATGCCGGGCATAAGTTTCTCTGCCGACCCGACCGGGCGCCTTGTTATCGAAGCGCCTTCATTTTCGTTCGGGCGTCTTGTCACAAACGATGTGGCGGATATTCTCACGCCCTTTTCTTTCAGGTGGAGAGGACGTGCCGATGATGTGATAAACAGCGGAGGACTGAAGTTCTTCCCCGAAGAGCTGGAGGCTCTTTATCGACCCTATATGGGCACGCTCGAGTATTGTGTGTATTCCCGGCCAGATGCCAAGTGGGGCGAAGCTATCGCTCTTGCCGTTGTCGGGGGCGATGTGCATGATATTGCCAACGCTCTGCGGGCCGGAGTGGCCGACCACCGCCGTCTGCCGAAACACATACGTATAGTAGAGGCGCTGCCTCGCACCGCCAATGGCAAACTGTATCGTCGCGGACTATGCGAATAATAAGAGGTTGTTTAACAATCATTGTTAAACAACCTCTAAGATAAAAGGGCGCCGGCACCACGCCGACGCCCTTTTCAGGGGAAGTTATTCAGATCGTATTATCGCATTGTCAGATAGGTTGAATATTTTTTTTGTCAGTTCATGATTAGTAGTTCCACTGGCAGGCAATCATTCGTAGGTTGGGGCAAGCCATTGTGCGGAGGTCGGTAATCATGTTGTAGCGGCAGTTGATGTATGTAAGGGCCTGGTCGAAGCTTACATCAAGCATTGTGAGTTCGTTGTTGTTGCAAAGCAGACGCTGGAGGAAGGTCTGGTTTGAGAGGGTAAGCTCGGAGAGGTCGTTGTATGAGCAGTCTACGAAGATGAGCTGCGGGCAGGCGGTTACGGTAAAGGTTGTGAGGTCGTTGTATGAGCAGACGATGTCCATAAGAGCCTGACATTCGCGGACACCGAGGCTCTTCATATTGTTGTCGGTGCATAGGAATGTGGCAAGCGAAGGCAGATTGGAGACAATCATGTTTGCCATGCGGTTGCTGTCGAGGTTGAGGTTCTGGAGGTTCGTGGTGCCTACAAGGTTCAGCGACGTAAGTTTGTTGTAGCCGGCATAGAGGTTTTTAAGCGCTGTGCAGTCGGTTACCGACAGGCTTTCGAGGTGGTTGCTCTGGCAGTTGAGTGTCTCGAGGGTCGATGAAGACTGGAGGTCGAGAGCCGCCAGCAGGTTCGATGCGATGTTAAGGCTCTTGAGGGCCGGAACGTCGGATATTTCGAACTCGGTAAGGCGGTTGTTGTTCACTGCAATCTTTACAAGAGTGGGGCAGTCGGTGAAGTCTACCTCGGTGAGCTTGTTGCGCGACACATTCACGTCGGTGAGCATGGGGTCGCCCTTGAATGTTACGGCAGCAAGTTTGTTACGCGACACATCTACCTTTGCGAGAGCCTTGAAGCCGGAAAGGTCGAGGGTGCCGGCCAGCTTTTTATCTTTCCACTTGATTTCAGTCACGTGGTTGCCTACAACTGTGATGCCTTCCCATGTGGACGGGTCTTTGAGATTTGTTATTTTCAGAGCTTCGGCATTGGTCCCGTCTTTTTCGGCCGGCTGAGCCAGGAAATTCTGAAGCTGTTTTAGCTCGCTCTTGTTGACCTGAGCGAAGCAGGCTGCGCTACTAAGTGCTACAGCGAGCAGTAATGCGATTTTTTTCATATCAATCATAAATAATAGTTGTGAGTATTCGAGTGATTTTGTAATACTAACAACTTGCGTAGCAAAATGGTTTGGATTATTTTTAATTAAACGGGAATAGGAGTAGGGCAGTGAACACAGTATCGCATCTTTTTTAAGATATTTTTCTCTAATAAATTTTGTTAATAATTAAAATTATTTGTATATTTGGAGCGAAAACCAATCAGCGACACCTATGGGCCGGTTTTTCATCTTTATAATTGCTGTTGCATCGTGGCTGCTATCGGACGCCATGTCAACGGTTACGTTGCCGGTCGAAAAAAGCGGATTGAGCCGGGAGTGCCTTCAATCCATGATTTGGGACGCTACAAAGGTTCCAACAAATGAGTGTTACGGTTCCGGCTCCATATCAGTTGCCCCGGATGGCCTTGTCAAGGAGAGCCTCGGCGAGTATACCGAACTATATCGGCGTAAGGATAATCGGATATTATGGCGGGGGTTCACTGTCGGCCGCTACATCGGATGTCTTGTCGACAGTACGGTTATATACTCTTTATTGCCGTTGGATGATGGCGGAGGTGCCGAATGTAAATTCAGCGCCAAGGTCAAAAGTCATGATATACTTCTTTACGAGATGTCGGGGAGTTGTAGTACCCGCCTATGTGCAAAGGGTAAGTTCATCATTTCTCCGGGTGATACAATTCCGGCCAACCTTATGATTGAGAGCCGGCGATATATCGTGGCTGCCGACGGGCACTTGCCCGCTGACACAACGACAGTACAGTTTTACAGATGGTACGCTACCGGCGAAGATATACCATTCGCAGTACAGGTGAGACGCGAAGGCTATAGCGAGTGTCTGTTCATGATATCCGAGATTACGGAAAAATTTACCGATAGCGATGATGACGACTATGGCGGCGATGATGCGGTAAAGGTGCGGGAGTTGCTTGACAACATCAAAGTATCGGCGGGTCATGGTACGGTCAGCATTTCTCTCGGACAGCTTGAAGACTCCTATGCCGAGGCTTACCTTGTCGATATTCCCGGTAATATACACGGATGTACGAGCAGTAGACTTGATGAGCAGGAGAATATAATAGACATACCACTCTACGGTCTGCCTGCCGGGACTTATATGCTTGTGGTTATTATTGATGATAATCCTGAATTTATATATAAACAAATACTTAGCGTATGAGGGCGGCGATATTCTTACTTTTAATCGTACTGCTGGTTCCGCAATGTCCGGCAGCCGACAACTATGTCACGCCTGTGCGCTCCGACATAATCCCTCCGGCGCCGACGGCAGCAACCGTTGTGGAGCAGCAGATGCCGCGACCGTCGCTGCTGACAGGGGCAGTTGACTTCGCATTGCCGCTTTATACCGTTGAGGTCGACGGCTTTTCTTTACCCATAAGCTTGCAATACCACACTAACGGTATTAAAGTATATGATGACCCCGGTGTGCTTGGCTACGGATGGAGTCTGCTGCCGGCGCTTAGGGTAACACGTACCATAATGGGAAGGCCGGATGAGCTATCCGAGGATGTAACAAAAGACCTTGCGTCGTTTACCACTCAGGATAGATGGAAGCTCGCTTTCCGATGTATGAGTGCATTAGTATCGAATAGAGCGGATTCCCAGCCGGATATTTTTTCGATAGCGCTGCCCGGTATAGTGCTGACGCGTGTGCTTGACCGAAGCAACGGAAACTTTGAGTTTGTTGGAGTCGGTGATGATGAATATCGCGTAGAGACATCCGACGCGTTAGAGTCGATACGTGTTACCGATCCTCAAGGTCGTATTTTTATCTTCGGGGGCACTTCGATGCTGAAAGAACGATGCAACATGCATGGATACGAGCATGGCTGTGTATATTCGTGGTTGCTGTCAAAGATAGAGTTGCCTACACGTAGGGATATCGTATTTGAGTGGACTAATGTGTATCCGTCTTCTCGCGAGGTTAATGGCGGTGCAAGTCTGGTTGATTTATATGATAGAGTTACAGGGGAAGAGGAAGTCGGACAAAACGGGCTCGACTATACTTACTGGCGCAATGTAGGGACTCCATTGCAGGCATTCAGCATATCAAAAATCAGGTTTCCGAACGGAACCGTAGACTTCTATTATCAACACAGTCCAAGCGTATTGGAGCGGATGACTGTTTCCAACAGTACGCACCGGGTGATTAAAGATGTAAAGCTGAATAGCAAGTTGCTTTCCAACAACATCGGACGGTGGCTGACATCGGTTGACATATCGGGCGATGGCAAGTATTCGTTCTCCTACAATGATGTGCAATTCCGTCATACTAACGGTGTGGATTGGTGGGGATATTACAACGGCAAGGATAACTCCGTGCCAATTCCGAAAATTAAAATAAAAAGATATTCGGCTCCGAATACATTCAACATGACATATGCGACTATTGCCCCGAACTCCGACCGCAATGTCAGCGAAAAAGACATGAAGGCTAATATTCTTACCCGAATAACATATCCGGGCGGAGCTGTAGCCGAATTCGACTATGAGCCTCATACTTTTCCTGCAATGGGTTTTGACTCCGGCGGTGAGCTCCATGCAGAAACAAATCATAAGCTGTCGAGTGGGGGAGGTCTTCGCGTTGTAAGCGTAGTTATGAAAGACAAGCCCGGCGGTGTGGACATCAACCGAGTCTCTTATAGCTATGAAGACCCTGTGGTAAGGGCTGTTCCGGCTGAGGCCAGTTTCATAAGTATACGTTCGGGTCTGATGAAAACCTCGGAGATTAATGGCCGATGGGCGTGCAGGGCTCGCCTGGTGGATATTTCACCGATATCGGACTATATGAGATACGACATCGGCGAAATTCCGATATGGTATAAAACCGTCACCGAACATTCCTCGGGCGGGAAAACCATATATAGACATTCCGACAGCAAAGCTCCTAAAAACGGCATCAGTACAACATTCGGACGCCGCATAATCGGTGAGCTTAACCGTGTGGCAAGCAAGGGGCCGCGGCTGGAGTCGTATGAAATATATCGTGACAACGGATTTTTGAATTTCGAGCTTGTGGAGTCGCATAAATATGAATACGAGTTGATAAAGTCCACCCGTCCTTTATTGGGCGTATTCATATACAGGGATTGTGTTCAGTTCGGTAAATATGCCGATATGTTTTGCCCCGATTTTAAGAATGGGGATAAAATTGATGACCAATCCATACGACAGGACAACGATATCAGGGATTTTCCTTATTCATTATATCGCTATCGTATCAATCTGTACACCGAGCGTCTCGTTCGCGAGACAGTGAAAAATGAAGAAAGGAATGTAACGATGACCACCCGCTATAAGTCGGATAGATGCGGTCTGCCGATTGAGAAAACCGAGTCGCATACTGCCGGCACACGGACTACCGTTATCTCTTATCCCGACAGTTCCGGCACCGAGATTGAACGGGAGATGATAAAGTCGAACTTTGTAGGAGTCCCTCTGAAGACACAGACAAGCCTGGGCGAATGCAAAAATTATGTACGAGCCGACTATATCAAAGTGCGTGACCGGTTATTCAGACCACGCCGTATAGTGTCGTGGAAAAGCGGTGCCGCAGACAGCATTGTTTCTCCTACATATCTGTATAACAGCAATTATTACGGCAGCCTCGTTCAGGAAACCGACGCCGACGGCTGCGTGACATCATATATGTATGGATATAACGGCATGTATCCGTGCTACAAGGTGGAGGGACTCGGCTGGCGCGATGTAAATGCTCCGGCAGTGTTCTTTACAGGCTCTGCCGAGTGTGCGGAGTTGCCATTGCAGCAGGGTGCTCTGGTGTCGGCAATAGAATATTCGCCCTTACTCGGAGTCACGGCCATGACAACACCTTGGGGCTGCCGTAGTGTCTACGGTTATAACTCCGACGGCCGCCTCGCATCCATAGCATTGGACGGTATCGGCACCTCGGAGTCATTTACATATAATATTAATGCCGATGGCGGTTTCGTGAATACCGCCGAACGCTGGCTGTCGTCCAACGGATTAAGCCGGCATAAAAAAGAAATCCGCTACGATGGTCTTGGCCGTTTGATTGCGAATATAGATTTCTCGGCTTCAGGTACAGACGGGGCTTCATATACAACCGGTGTTTCCGAGCACTACAAGTACGACATCGGCGGCAGGCTGTGCAAGATTGCTGAAAATGTGGCAGGAACTGATGCGCCTGTCGATGTCAACGTATGGAAACATCTTTTGTATGAGAGTTCGCCGAGAAACATTCGGACAGGAGAAATAAAGGCCGGTGAACAATGGCGTGCCGCTAACAAGCGAACCTCAATCAAGATTTCGTCGGGAATGTCAGTGCCGTTTTTTATATTAAGGCTCTATTCAGATTCTGAAGGCAATATAAAGACAAGTTCAACATTATCCATATCAATGCCTACGCAACGCATAACCGACGAAGACGGTATATGCATCACAAGGACTACCGACACCGACGGCAACCTTATTTTCTACGGCCTTGGAGATGATGCCTCGGCATGTACAGGAACTTATTATGTGTACGATAACTTCGGGCGCTTGCGTTATATCCTGCCACCGTCGATAGAGCCCGGCAGCTACGATGCCGACGACCCCGTGCTGGCCGAGCATGCCTATATATATCGATACGACGACCGCGACCGTATGGTTTACTCCAAAACTCCGGGAGCGGCTCCGGCACGCTTTGTCTACTCGCCTGCCGGGCGCCTTGTGGCCGAGACCGACGCCACACTCGCCGACGGCGAGTGGCGCTTGCACCTCTACGATAAATTCGGCCGGGAGGTAGTGACAGGAACCGCCACACTGACCGACAGCAATATAGCGTCCTTATCCGAAAAGGCATGGCCTGTAGACCCTCCTACGGGTGACTATATCACGGAGGCTCCGACCGACCCGCCATTGCTCTACGACCTCTCCGAGGTGCCGAAAGGCTTGGATTTCGCTCCCGAAAAAATATCGGTGTACGACGCATACCCCGATTATGCCGAGCCGTTCCGTACTGTTGCCGGCAGCGCCGACTCACGTCTCGATACACCCGCCGGGCTTCTCACATATGTGGTAAACCGTCATACCGACGAGACATTCCACACCGATACATACTACTACGACAGGCTGGGACGCCCTATACAGACACTCTCCCGGTACCTGCAGACCGATATCGTACACTCCGTATCCTATAATTATGCCGGAGCCAAGTCTTACGAACGGACCGAGGTGGCTAATCCTCTCACAAACAAGCGGCATACCCTTATGATGCGCTACTTCTACGACAGTGCCGAGCGCCTGAGCAATGTAAGAGCCTACCTGTCGGAAGGTGATACCGTGTGCATCGCGACATGTTATTCTCCCTCGGGCCATCTGTTCCGGCAGGATTATTATAAAGGCGAGCATTTTATTCTTGACTTCAACAATCCCACGGCAGGGCGGCTGTTCTGCAAAGAATACGAATACGATGTGCACGGCTGGCAGACAAAAGCCGTTACAAAAATACCGCGCTGGGCAGCCGTCCTCCCCCATGTGTCGCTCAGCTCTGAAGTTACCCGTCCATTCTATTCCAGGGCGCTGGCTGGCGACAGCCTTTTAATATCAGAGGAAAGGGTGCCGCAGCGGTCGCTGACCGATGATTTTGTCGAGGAGATACTCTATGCCGACGGTGCGAATGCACGCTATAGCGGAACCCCCTCGGCACACATCGCTGCCGGCGCCGGCCGCTACGACTATCGCTATGACAGCCTTGACCGACTTATCGCTGCCGATTACACCCCGAAGCAGCCCGACAGCGACGAGGATTTCTCTACGGCCTATCAGTACGACGACATGGGGCGCCCCATTGCCGTGACACGATATGGTGTGGTAGACAGCGACGGAGAGAGCGAGACATTCGGCCTCCTGGACAAGTTTACTCTCGACTACGACGGCCCGCTGCT
>VSPE01000040.1 GCA_009775225.1 Muribaculaceae bacterium
GCGCATGTGGCGTAATTGGTAGCCGCGTTAGACTTAGGATCTAATGTCTCAGGACGTGGGGGTTCGAGTCCCTTCATGCGCACAACGCCGCCTTCATCAGCACGATGAGGGCGGCGCTTTTTTTTTGCATATTCTAAAATCATTGTATATCTTTGCATCAAAATAATATCATTTTAATATCATGATTATGCAAGAAATCAAAGAACACGCATACACCGGCAGCGTTATCAACGGCTTCGCCATGCTCCCGGTAGTACTCCTGCTCATTCCGGCCATAGTAGCCGCATTTTTCATAGTACTGCCATTCGAACTCTACTGGATTGCCGCTATTGCTGCCGGCATAGGATTTATAGGCTTTATTATACTCTCGTGCGGCTTCTTCATACTCCAGCCCAACCAGTCGCGCGTAATGATATTCTTCGGCAAATACCGCGGTACATTCCGCCGCACAGGCTACTTTTGGGTAAACCCGTTCATGACTAAGAAAAAGGTGTCGCTGCGCATCCGCAACATGGATATCGCTCCTATCAAAGTAAACGACAAGACCGGCAACCCAGTGATGATAGGCATGGTGCTGGTATGGAAAGTCAACGACACATACCGCGCCGTATTCGACATCGACGCCGATGAAACGCCAGCCATAGCCGTGAGCAACGACGCCAAGCAGGCGGCCACTGTAAGCGACTCCGTAGCCAAGGCCCTCAATGCCTTTGTAAGCATACAGAGCGATGCAGCCCTCCGCGAGGTGACAGGGCGCTATGCCTACGATGCAGCGGACGGCCGCCACGATGAAATAACACTCCGCAGCGACGCCAGCGAGATAAACGAGCAACTTGAGGCAAAGCTGAACGAGCGTCTCGCCATGGCCGGTATTGAGGTGGTGGAAGCACGCCTCAACTACCTCGCCTACGCTCCCGAAATCGCTGCCGTGATGCTGCGCCGCCAGCAGGCATCGGCCATAATATCGGCACGCGAGAAGATTGTGGAAGGCGCCGTATCAATGGTAAAAATGGCTCTCGACCAGCTCAGCGAGGAGCAGATAGTGACTCTCGACGAGGAACGCAAGGCAGCTATGGTAAGCAACCTGCTTGTAGTTCTGTGCGCCGACGAGCCTGCACAACCCGTACTTAACACAGGAACTCTCTATCAGTAATGGCCCGTCAGGCAAACAAAGGTTTTCTGCTTCGACTCGACCCGGCCACAATGGAGCAGGTCGAGAAATGGGCGGCACGCGAGTTCCGCTCGGTCAACGGGCAGATACAATGGATTATCGCCGAGTCGCTGCGGCGCCACGGCATGAGACCGCCCCAACCGACGACTGACGACAACACCAACGGCGAATAATATATGCCAACATTATGAGCAGCGTAGCCGCATGATACCGCTTCGGCGGCTCCATGCAGCTACGCTGTTTATAGTTTGCAGACCCTCTGTAGGGCAATATTACCGTGTGAAGGCGAGAGCCTTGCGACACATATCGGTGATATATGCCCAGTCGCCGGCTTCAACCTGTGCTTTGGGGAAGAGCTTGCTTCCCATGCCCACACAGTACACACCGGCCTTGAACCATGCCGAGAGGTTTTCCTCGGTAGGCTCCACGCCGCCGGTGACCATGAGCTTACTCCAGGGCATAGGAGCAAGCAGACCTTTCACAAATTTCGGGCCAAGGACGTCGCCGGGAAATACCTTGCAGAGGTCGCAGCCGGCCTCCTGGGCGAAGCCTACCTCCGAGATGCTGCCACAACCGGGAGTATATGCCACAAGGCGGCGGTTGCACATCTTGGCAACCTCTGGGTTGAAAAGCGGGCCTACTACGAAGCAGGCGCCAAGCTGCAGATAGAGGGCCGCTGTGGCGGGGTCGACGATAGAGCCTACACCGAGAGCCATTTCCGGACATTCCTTTGCTGCAAATTTAACAAGCTCTCCGAAAATTTCGTGAGCAAAATCGCCGCGGTTTGTGAACTCGAAGGCACGTACACCGCCCTCGTAGCATGCTTTCACCACGTTTTTGGCTACCTCAAGGTCTTTGTGGTAGAATACGGGCACCATGGGTGCCTCTTTTATTTTGGCGAATACCGCCTGTTTATCAAAGCGTGCCATTTTGAGAGTAAGTGTGCGCTAAAGCGCGCCACTATGACAAATTATAATTCTTAATTTCTAATTTTTAATTCTTAATTTGCAAAAATAATGCAAGCCTCCTTGCATTATCTTTGCACACGTCCATTGGCATTGCCGCCGGCAAGCGACTCCACTTCTTCCACTGATACGAGGTTGAAGTCGCCGTTTACAGTATGCTTCAGCGCTGAAGCGGCAACTGCAAACTCGAGAGCCTCGCCCTGTGTGGGTTTGGTAAGAAGACCGTGGATAAGGCCGCCCGAGAAGCTGTCGCCACCGCCTACGCGGTCGATGATAGGGTCGATGTCGTAGCGTTTGCTCTGATAGAACTCCTTGCCGTCGTATATCATAGCCTTCCAGCCGTTGTGTGTGGCCGAGAACGACTCGCGGAGAGTAGATACCACATACTTGAAGCCGAATTCGTTCATCATGGCAGCGAATATGCCCTTGTATCCTTCTGCATCGGTGTTGCCACCCTCAACGTCGGCATCAGGCTTGAAGCCGAGGCACAGTTCTGCGTCTTCCTCGTTGCCGATGCACACGTCGACATACTGCATAAGGGGGCGCATGATACTCTGAGCCTTTTCCTTAGTCCAAAGCTTCTTGCGGAAGTTGAGGTCTACACTCACAGTCACGCCGTGGCGCTTGGCAGCCTCACAGGCCAGACGGGTAAGCTCGGCAGCCTTGTCGGAGATAGCGGGTGTGATGCCGCTCCAGTGGAACCAGTCGGCACCTTCCATGATAGCGTCGAAGTCGAAGTCGGCGGGGTCTGCTTCGGCAATAGCCGAGTGCGCGCGGTCGTAAATCACCTTTGAGGGACGCATTGAAGCGCCGGTCTCGCAGTAGTAGATGCCTACACGGTCGCCGCCGCGGGCAATATGTTCGGTGTGCACGCCATAGCGACGCAGCGCGTTGAGCGCAGCCTGCCCGATTTCGTGCTTGGGAAGTTTCGACACAAAGTAGGCGTCGTGGCCGTAGTTGGCGCACGATACAGCCACATTGGCTTCGCCGCCGCCCCATATAACATCGAAGGAATCGACCTGCACGAAGCGCTTGTTGCCTTCGGGCGAGAGGCGAAGCATGATTTCGCCTAAGGTAATTACTTTACTCATTGTAGTATCGTTATTTCGGAATACGAATTATTGGTTTATTATCTGTAATAGTTTTACGGCATCGATATATCGGGCAATGCTCTCTGCCACCTGCTTTGCGTCGCGCATCGCATGCACCACCGTTGCAGGTCGGTTTGTAACATCGCCGCCTGCAAATACGCCGGGGCGTGTACTCATGCCGTAAGGTTCCTCGCGGGTAAGCACATAGCCGCGCTCGTCTACCTCGATGCCGTCGGTGGTAGACACGATACGGGCAGCCGGGGAGCTTCCCACGGCCATAACCACATGGTCGGCATCCATACGGTGCTGCTCGGTGGAGCCGTCTTCCATTTTAGTTTCGAGCAACACGGAACGCAGACGGTCGTCGTCGCCGCCCTCAATCTCGATAATCGAGGAATTCCAAAGGAAGTTCACGCCTTCGGCTACAGCATCGTCGTACTCGGCACGGAGCGCGCTCATCTCGTTCACGGTGCGGTGATACACCACGTTTACCTCAGCCGAGCCCATGCGCAAGGCAGTGCGTGCGGCATCGATAGCGGTATTACCGCAACCGATTACAAATACGCGGTCGCCATTGCCCACTATCACCTCGTCGCGCGATATACTGCCGCTCTCGTAGAGGCTCACGCGGCGAAGGAAGCGTATTGCCTGACGCACCGCCGGGTGGTTGATGCCGGGGATGCTGAGGCGCTTGGGCACACCGGTGCCCGTGCCCATGAATATTGCGTCGAAGCCCTGTGCGAAAAGGTCGTCGATAGTGAAATTCTCCCCTACAGTTGTATTGAGGTGGAACACCACACCGAGGTTCTCGATTTTCTTTATTTCACGACGCACCACCTCTTTAGGGAGGCGATACTCGGGGATACCATACTGAAGCACGCCGCCAGGCTCCGATTCCATCTCGAAAATCTCTACAGCGAATCCCTGGCGCGAGAGGTCACCGGCAATGGTAAGACCGGCCGGGCCGCTGCCGATAACGGCAACACGGCCTCGCGACTTCTCGGGAATAGCTTCGTGAGTGAGGCAGGCGCTGGAGTCGAAATCGGCGACAAAGCGCTCGAGTTTACCTATATTGATGTGCGCGCCCTTCTTTGCCAGCACGCAGTTGCCTTCGCACTGGCGCTCATGGCCGCACACACGGCCACAAACTGCGGGGAGGTTGCTGCGGCCGTGGATAATCTTCATGGCGTTTCCGAAGTTACCCTTTGCAAGCTCGGCTATCCAGTCGGGAATATCGTTGCTTATAGGGCAACCCTTCTTGCAGCCGGGCACCTTGCAGTGCAGGCAGCGCTGAGCCTCGCGCACAGCCTCGGCTATGGTATAGTTTTCGGAAACTTCCTTGAAATCATTTTCCATCTTAAATTCGTTTTAGTGTTAGAGAATTTTAACAATCGTATCAACAACAGACAGCATACACTTATGCTCGGCGCTCTTTACAGAGAGTGCTTGGCGGCTATATCGCCGACGAAAAAAGAGCGCTTTGACATGAGAGTCGCCATACAAAGGTAATTATTAATTTTTGTTCAAGGATGACCTTTGATAAAGTCAGCGGTAGCCACGATAACTTTTGCAAGTTCTTATGCCTTTGTTCTCGGCCGGCTATGTTCTCTATTGTCAACAAGTATTATTAATACTCTTGCTATTCGGCAGCGCGTGTTCAGGCCGTTTTTGCAGCTCCGTCCTTGGCCTTGCGGTTCTTTCGGTTGAGCCACAGTGCTGTCATGTCTTCGAGAGTCTTGCCCTTTGTTTCGGGAACAAGACGTGCCACGAAGATTGCGGCCGCGATGCAAATCACACCGTAGAGAGCGTATGCGAAGCAGTGGCCGAACTTATCGCCCATGCCTGGGAGGGTCATATTGTACATAGGCACGAAGGTGCTTGATACAATGAAGTTGAAAATCCACTGGAAGGCGACTGCGATAGCCACTGCCTGGCTGCGGATAGTGTTGGGGAAGATTTCTGCAATGAGAACCCAGCAGATAGGGCCCCACGAGAACATGAACGATGCCGAGTAAACCATGATAGACACCACGGGAACTATCGGAGCAACTTCCACAACATTCGACATAGCCACGCCGAGAGCGCCTATTGCCATGCCTATCGAGCCCCAGATAAGGAGCGGCTTGCGACCGAGCTTCTCAACGGTAAATACAGCCACAAGAGTGAAGGCTATGTTGACGATACCCATGATTACGGTCTGCACCATCGGGTTGCCCATTTGCATGGACTCGAATATGCGCGGTGCGTAGTAAAGCACGGCATTGATGCCTACAGCCTGCTGGAACACAGAGAGCATCACACCCACGAAAATAACCATGATGCCGAAAGAGAAGAGGCGTTCGCTCTTGACATCGACCGTAGTCTTGATGTCGTGGAGGATTTCGGCGGCCTTGGCACGGCCGTTGATGCGCGAGAGCACATAGAGAGCCTTGGCATCCTTGCCGATAAGGGCGAGATAGCGGGGCGACTCAGGCACGAAGCATACAAGAATGGTGAATATGCCGGCTACGATAGCCTCGGAGCCGAACATGTAGCGCCAGCCTGTGGCGATAGTCCAGGGGTCGGAGTGGGTTGCTACGGCGTAGATGCTCTCGCCAATCTTCTCGATTACAGGCTGTGTGTGCTCGCCAAGGATGAGGAAGTTGACGAAATACACCACGAGCTGACCGAAGATGATAGCGAATTGGTTCCACGACACAAGTGTGCCGCGAAGGTTCGACGGTGCCACTTCTGCGATATACATGGGGCAGATTGCCGAAGCAAGGCCCACGCCGATGCCGCCGATAATACGGTAGATATTGAAAGCTATGAGAAGGCTGAAAGAGGGGTGCCCGTACTCATAGAAAGCAAATTCGGGATAATAGGAGCCGAGGGCAGAAATGAAGAAGAATATACCGGCCACGACGAGTGATTTGCGACGACCGAGCCGCGATGCCATAAAGCCCGACACTGCGGCGCCGATAATGCAGCCGAGCAATGCGCTCGACGATGTTATGCCATGAATGGTGTCGGTGTACACGAAGTCTGGAGCACCGAGGAAGAAGGCCTGAAGACCTTTCTCCGCGCCGGAGATTACGGCGGTGTCGTAGCCGAAGAGAAGTCCTCCGAGAACGGCCACGAGTACTATTGAAAAGAGATAAAGGCGACTGCCTTTGTCGGGGTTAGACATAGAATACTGTAGGTTTTTCAGGATATTGTTTAACGGTCTGGGAAACTGCTTGCACAGTTCCTTTTATAATTAGGACAATAGGAATGACGCCCCGGAGGGCCTCATTCCTATCGGTGTTTGTGCGGTGTATCAGCAGTACATGTTTACGATAGCCTCGTAGAGTTCCTGCTTGCCGGAAACCTGCTTGGGTTCGGGCTGAGTCTTGGCGTATGCCACGAGTTCTTCGAGAGTCATCTTGCCATCTTCGAATTCCTTGCCCTTGCCTGCGTCGAAACTTGCATAGCGGTCGGCGAGCATCTTCTTGTAGGGCGATTTCTCGAGGATTTCGGCAGCGCAGAGCAGTGCGCGGGCCATAGCGTCCATACCTGCGATGTGAGCGATAAAGATGTCTTCGAGGTCGGTGCTGTTGCGACGGGTCTTGGCGTCGAAGTTGGTACCGCCGTTGCCAAGGCCGCCGTTGCGGATAATCTGCATCATGGCCTGAGTAAGCTCATAGTTGTCGATGGGGAACTGGTCGGTATCCCAGCCGTTCTGATAGTCGCCGCGGTTAGCGTCGATAGAGCCGAGCATGTTGTTGTCGACAGCCACGCAGAGTTCGTGCTCGAAGGTATGGCCGGCGAGAGTGGCGTGGTTAACCTCGATGTTCACCTTGAAGTCATTTTCGAGGCCGTGAGCCTTGAGGAAGCCTACTACAGTTTCGGTATCCACGTCGTACTGGTGCTTGGAGGGTTCCATGGGCTTGGGCTCTATGAGGAATGTGCCGGTGAAGCCGTTGGCGCGGGCATAGTCACGGGCCATGGTGAGGATGCGTGCCAGGTGTTCCTTCTCGCGCTTTTGGTCGGTGTTGAGGAGGCTCATGTAGCCTTCGCGGCCGCCCCAGAACACATAGTTCTGACCGCTGAGAGCGATAGTGGCGTCGATAGCGTTCTTGATTTGTACGGCAGCGCGGGCCACAACGTCGAACTCGGGGTTGGTAGCGGCACCGTTCATGTAGCGGCCGTTACCGAATACGTTGGCGGTACCCCAGAGGTTCTTAATGCCGGTTTCGACCATTTTCTCCTTGAGGTAAGCCACGATTTCCTTCATGCGGCCTTCGTAGTCCTCTATGTTGTCGAGGTCGCCGATGAGGTCGGTGTCGTGGAAGCAGAAGTACTCGATGCCGAGCTTCTCCATTACTTCAAAACCGGCATCGGCTTTCTGCTTGGCTATGGTCATAGCGTCGGGGCCCTCGTTCCAGGGGAAGGTCTTGGTGCCTGTACCGAACTGGTCGCCTCCTTCAGCGCAGAGGGTGTGCCACCATGCCATGGCGAACTTGAGCCATTCTTTCATGGGTTTGCCGAGAACCACGCGTTCTGCGTCGTAGTAGCGGTATGCGAGGGGATTGTAGCTTGATGTGCCCTCATATTTGATTTTGCCTATTGAGGGAAAATACTCTTTCTTTGCCATTTTGAGTAGGTATTAGTATGGTTTTACAATTATTTCAGATTAGCGGCGAGCACCTGTTTCCAGCGTGCATAAGCCTCGAGATAGGGTGTGCGGTCGGCCGCAGGGTGGATTTCCTCAAGTTTAACGAGTGTTGCGAAAGCCTCGTTGTTATCCTTGTAGATACCGGCTCCGATACCCGCACCCTTTGCAGCGCCAACGGCTCCATCGGTGTCGAACAGGTCGATAGTGGCACCCGATACACCGGCGAGAGTCTCGCGGAACACGGGGCTGAGGAACATATTGGCCTTGCCCGCGTGGATTTTGCGTATTTCCATGCCTATGCTCTCCATGATTTCCATTCCATACATAAAGGAGAATACGATACCCTCCTGTGCGGCGCGGAGTATATGGCGGCGGTCATGAATGTTGAAGTTGATGCCGTTTACAGAGCAGCCTATCTGCCTGTTTTCAAGCACGCGCTCGGCACCGTTGCCGAAGGGAAGTACAGTCACGCCCTGCGAACCCACGGGTATCTGAGCCGCCAAATCGTTCATATCGGCATAGCTGATACCCTCCGGAGCGATATTGCGCTTGCACCAGCTGTTGAGGATGCCTGTACCGCTGATGCAGGTCATCACACCGATGCGTGTCTGCGAGGCAGAGTGATTCACGTGCGCGAAGTTGTTGACGCGCGAGCGGGAGTCGTAATCCACAGTGCCGTTTATGCCGTACACCACACCCGATGTACCGGCAGTGGAAGCCACCTCTCCGGGATTGAACACATTAAGCGAAAGTGCGTTGTTGGGCTGGTCGCCGGCGCGGTAGGTAACAGGAATTCCTGCGGCGATGCCGAGCTCACGTGCAGCACTCTCGCTCACATATCCCTGGATACCGAACGAGGGTTTTACCTCGGGCAGTATTTCCACATCGTAGCCGAAATAGTCCATAAGGAACTTTGCAGGGGCATTCTCACGGAAATCCCACAGCATATATTCCGACAGGCCTTCGGCATTTGTGACAATCTCGCCGGTCAGACGATATGCTATATAGTCGCCGGGGAGCATCACCTTATATATATTATTGAAAACCTCGGGTTCGTTATCCTTCACCCAAGCGAGCTTGGCGGCAGTGAAGTTGCCGGGAGAATTGAGCAGGCGCGACAGGCAGGCATCGGCGCCAAGCTCTTCGAAAGCCTTTTCGCCATAGGGCACGCCGCGGCTGTCACACCATATAATTGCATCGCGAAGCACCTTGCCTTCACGGTCGACAGCAACAAGACCGTGCATCTGATAGCTGATGCCGATAGCCTTGATGTCGCGGGCGTCGATACGGGCAGTTGCCATTACCGATGCGGTAGCTTCCTTGAGATAGTTAAACCAGTTGTCAGGCTGCTGCTCGGCCCAGCCGGGTTGCAGAGCCTTGATGGGGGCTTCACTGCGGGGATAGAAATCCGAAGCCACGCAGACGCCGGTATTTGCGTCGACGAGTGCGGCTTTCACCGAAGAGCTGCCTATATCATAGCCTAATAGATACATTGCACAAAAAGGTTAAGATTGCGTTTTTATGGTTGTGGTTTCAGGGTTGTTCTGATTATGTGTGCAAATTTATAGGCAACGCAAATTATTCTGGCGTAAAATTACGCGAATTTTAGTGGAATGTCAATTTTTCGCAGTGTTTACGGCAGAAAAGCGCCCTCCCTCTCATGTCTCCACTATTTTTTGACTATATTTGCACCGCCTTAAATCGAAAGCGGGACTAAATTTGCGCAGTTAAAAATCACTACGCAGTCAATAACCTTTTTAATACGATGAAAAAAGCCCGACTTCTTGCCATCCTGACACTCCTGTTCACGCTGCGCCTGTCTGCCGGAGTGTGGGATGTCGAATATCCCGCTCTCGAACACAGCATCCGCGAACCCCGCTTCGCCGACCGAAACTTCAACATCACCAAATACGGTGCTAAAACCGATGCCTCGGCAGCAGCCAACCAGAAAGCCATTGCCAAGGCTATCGAAGCATGCGCCAAGGCCGGAGGCGGTAAGGTGATTGTACCCGCCGGAACATTCAATACCGGTGCCATCCGTCTGCTCTCAGGCGTGAATCTCGTAGTAGAGGAAGGCGCCACTCTGCTCTTTACTTTCGACCCATCGCTGTATCCCGCCGTTCCCACCCGCTGGGAAGGCATGGATTGCTGGAACCTCTCGCCCTGCATCTACGCCTACAAGGAAAAAGACGTGGCTGTGACAGGCAAAGGCACTATCGACGGGGGCGCCTCGAATGAAGCTTGGTGGCCCTGGTGCGGCAAAAAGCACTATGGCTGGAACGAAACAATAATACGACAACAGGATGCCGGTCGCCCCCGCCTGCAGCAGTTCGTGGAAGACGGAACACCGCTCGACGAACGCCGCTTCGGCGAAAGCGACCGTCTGCGTCCTCAGCTCGTAAACTTCAACCAATGCGACGGTGTACTCATCGAAGATGTCGAGCTTCTGCGCTCGCCCTTCTGGGTGATACACCCCCTGCTGTGCAAAAACGTTACCGTGCGCCGCGCGCGCATCATCAACAACGGCCCCAACGGCGACGGTTGCGACCCTGAGTCGTGCGACGGTGTACTCATCGAAGACTGCTACTTCGACACCGGCGACGACTGCATTGCCGTGAAGAGCGGCCGAAACGCCGACGGACGTCGCTGTGAACTCCCCTCCCAGAACATAATCATCCGCAACTGCCACATGAAGAACGGCCACGGCGGCGTGGTACTCGGTAGCGAGATTTCGGCCGGTTGCCGCAATATCTTCGTGGAGAACTGCACTATGGACAGCCCCAACCTTGACCGTGTATTCCGTATCAAGACCAACACCTGCCGAGGAGGCATCATCGAGAAACTATACGCACGCCACCTGAAAGTAGGCCAGTGCAAGGAATCGGTACTTAAAATCAACATCAACTACGAGCCCAAAGAAGCCTGCACCCGCGGCTTCATCCCCACCGTGCGCGACATCTATATCGAAGACGTGACCTGCAACCGCAGCCAGTACGGTCTCATGGTAGTAGGTCTCGAAAACGAAGAGAATATATATAACATCAACCTCACCAACTGCCGCTTCGACAACGTAGCCGACGGCAACTCTATAGTTGGCCGCACTCGCGACATCAACTACACGAACTACTTCGTAAATGGTTCTCTCTGCCTTCAGGAACTGCCTTTCGACGGCGCATACAGCCGCTGGATGACACACTCCGAAATGCGCCGCACCCCCGAAAGCGTGCTACTCGACTTCTCCAAGAAACCTAAATGGAGCTATGTAATGGGCATCGAGCTGGAAGCCATGCTCGACACCTACCTGCGCTACGGCGGCGACAACATCCGCCGCTACTGCACCGACTACACCGACCGCATGATTGCAGCCGACGGCACCATAACAGGCTACTCGCTCGACGCATACAACCTCGACAACGTGCGCACCGGCCACTTCGTAGCCGCACTGAACCGTCACTTCCCCGAAGCAAAAAACACAAAAGCGCTCGCCACTCTCCACTCTCAGCTCGACAAGCAGCCCAGAACCAACGAAGGCGTGTACTGGCACAAGAACATCTACGCATATCAGGTATGGCTCGACGGCATCTTCATGGGCCTTCCCTTCCGCGTTGCCACTGCCGCCGACTTCAAGAAAGGTAAGAAAGTGACAGCCGTCTACGACGACGCCGTAGACCAGTTAGTAAAGACGTACAGCCGCACCCTCGACCCCGCCACCGGCCTCAACCGCCACGCATGGGACGAAAACCGCGATATGTTCTGGAGCGACAACACCACAGGCCTCTCACAGCACTGCTGGGGCCGCGCGCAGGGCTGGTTCACTATGGCTCTGGTAGAAATCCTCGATGCACTGCCCGCCGACTACGCCCGCCGAGGTGAAGTGACTGAGCTTCTTGAAAAGACACTGGCTTCGGTTGTAAAATGGCAGGATAAGAAGAGTGGTCTCTGGTATCAGGTAATGGACTCGCCCGAGCGCGAAGGCAACTATCTCGAAGCAACCGCATCGAGCATGTTCGCCTACTCCATGCTCCGCGCCGCACGCCGCGGATACGTCGACAGCAAGTACCTCAAACACGGCATCGACGCATACAACGCAATTGTCAAGAACTTCATCCGCGTAAACCCAGACAGCACCATTTCGCTCACAGGCTGCTGCGCCGTGGCAGGCCTCGGCCCGGGTGCCAGCGACGCAGTGCTCGCCGTAGCCCCCGGCCTCAAGCCCAACGAACGCCGCGACGGCTCCTTCGAATACTACCTCTCCGAACCCGTGCGCGACAACGACCCCAAAGGCGTGGGTCCCTTCATCTGGGCTTCACTCGAAATGGAAGAAATGGCTACTGAAAAAGCTTCGGAATTAGCATCCAGATAACCTCCTCACTGCTTTAGTCATGAAAATCAGAACCACTATAATATATCTTCTTACGGCGCTGTGCTTCGGCACAGTTGCCGCAGAAGAGCCCGAGCGCACTCCTGCCTTCCCGGGAGCCGAGGGCTGGGGAAGGTATGTGACTGGCGGACGAGGTGGAAAGGTAATACACGTCACCAACCTCAACGACAGCGGCGAAGGTTCGCTACGTAGCGCTATCGAGACCGAGGGAGCACGCACTATCGTGTTCGATGTCTCTGGCACTATCTACCTGAAAAGTGGCCTCGGCATAAACAAGGGCGATGTGACAATCGCCGGACAGACAGCTCCCGGCGACGGCATCTGCATTGCCGACGCTCCTGTCACCATAAACACCTCGAACGTGATTATGCGCTATATACGCTTGCGCCCCGGCAACCGCAACGGCGGCGAGTTCGATGCGCTCGAGGCCAAAGACCGTTCCCGCATAATCATCGACCACTGTTCGCTGAGCTGGAGCGTCGACGAGACATGCTCGGTGTACGGCAACCGTTTCAGCACCGTGCAGTGGTGTATTATCGCTCAGAGCCTGCGCTACGGCGGCCACACAAAAGACGCCCACGGCTACGGCGCCATGATGGGAGGCGAAGGCGCCAGCTACCACCACAATCTGCTCATGCACCACGACTCGCGTTGCCCGCGTATATGCGAGCGCCCCGCTTCGGGCCCTCGCGACACAACCGACTTCCGCAACAACGTGATGTACAACTGGGCCGGACAAGGATGCTACGGTGCCGAGAACATGTACTTCAACATGGTCAACAACTACTACAAGCCCGGCCCCGCAACATCCACACGCCCCTCGAACATTCAGAAGCGCATCTGCGGCATCACCGTAAACTCAACCGTAGGCGACCCCATGTATCACGTGTGGGCAAAAGTGTTTGTAAGCGGCAACTGCAACTCAAAGCATGCCGATGTGACACGCGACAACTTCAACTACGGCATATGGGCGCAGATAGACGAAAACGCACGTAACAACCCCTCCGCATCAGGTCTGTACCGCAGCGAGATGGAGCTTAAAGAGCCGGTGAAATACTACTATGTGACTACCCACAGCGCGCAGGATGCCTTCGAACGCGTAATGGACTACGCCGGAGCTTCGTACCGTCGCGACAGTCACGATGCTCTCATGGTATCCGACGCACGCCTCGGCGAAGCCACCTACACAGGCTCGGGAAGCGGCAACGGAAAAGGCATCATTGACTCGCCCTACGACAATCGACCCGCCGATGCCGACGACAGCTGGAACCCGTGGCCCGTTCTCGCTCGCGAAGAAGCACCTGCAGACACCGACCGCGACGGCATGCCCGACGAATGGGAAATTGCCAACGGACTCGACCCCGAGAATCCCGAAGACCGCAACCTGTGCACCGAAGAAGGCTACACTATGCTTGAGGTGTACATGAACAGCCTCATTGAGCACATCACCGAAGCTCAGAACGAAGGCGGCACTGCCGACGGCGACATCGAGCGCTTCCCGCTTATCAAAGACAGCTACACAATCAGCAACGACACACGCACCGCCGGCTCCTGGACTTTCGACGGTGGCTTCAGCATCAGCAACACAAAAAACAGCTCATACTACACCAGCGGTTCATATATCGGCGTGCGCCACAACGTCAGCCACACAATAACACTGCCCGAGCGGATGCAGGTAGATGCAATAAGCATTACAGGCCATACTCGCTACAGCAACGACAGTTACGGCGATGCAAGCCTCATCGAACTTGACGGAGAAAGATTCTCAGCAGGTACATACAGCCTTGCAAAAGGCGAGGCCGACTCCGAGTTTACAATACTCCCGTCCAAGCCGCTCACAGGTTCGTTTACCATGACGTGGAGCGACAACATTCCTCTTATGAAGATTACCCTGCATACATCGGCGGCATCGTTCGCAGGCATAGACACTCCCGTTGCAACCGCATCCGAACGCCACGCCGACAACCGCTGGTTCAACCTTCAGGGTATCGAGATAGCACGTCCCGAGCGCCCCGGACTTTATATCCGCAACGGCAAAATCATCAGGATAGCACATTAAGAAAAAATCAATAATTGCCAATCAAATACCACACCTATTAATGAAATTCTCCGAGAAACTCCTCCTTGCAGCTCTCTCGCTGACTGCCGCAGCACCGCTGTGCTCCGCCATGGAGAAGCAACCCGCCTTTCCGGGCGCCGAAGGCTTCGGCCGATACACCACCGGCGGCCGTAGCGGCAATGTATACCATGTGACAAACCTGCTTGACAACGGCACCGGCTCGCTGCGCTGGGCACTAAACCAACCCGGCCCACGCACTATCATATTCGACGTATCAGGCACCATACACCTTTCTTCAAGCCTCTCTATTCCCGCAAACACCACCATAGCAGGCCAGACTGCACCCGGAGACGGCATCTGCGTGGCCGACTACCCCGTAAGCGTAGGCAGCAACGTGATAGTACGCTATATGCGCTTCCGACTCGGCAACAAGTATGTACTCCAAAACGGCGCCGACGGCTGGGACGGTCTCTCGGCAATGGATGGTCACGACATTATCATCGACCACTGCTCTATAAGCTGGAGCATCGACGAATGTTGCTCGGTTCTCGGCAATTCAAACACCACCGTACAGTGGAGCATGGTAGACCAGAGTCTCGTAAACTCAGGCCACTCCAAAGGCGCCCACGGCTACGGCGGCAACTGGGGCGGCTCGGGAGCTTCGTTCCACCACAACCTTGTGGCGCACCACGGCAGCCGTACCCCGCGCCTCGGCCCGCGTCCTACCACCCAGCTCGACGAGCGCATGGATATGCGAAACAACGTAATATATAATTACGGTGGCAACGGTTGCTACGGCGGCGAAGGCATGGACGTAAACATCGTAAACAACTACTACAAGCCCGGCCCCGCCACAGGCTCGGGTGCAAAAAAATACCGCATTGCAGGTATAGGCATCCGTACCAACGCATACGTGGCCACATACCCCGACTATGCACCCGCACTCCACAAGTGGGGTCACTACTACGTGACAGGCAACGTCAACCCCGACCACGCCCAGGTAACCCGCGACAACTGGAACTACGGCATTCTCCAGCAAATAGACACAAGCAGCAAGGCTACAGACGGCACATGGAACGACCAGGTAAAGGCCGAAATCAAGCTCGCCGAGCCTATCCGCTTCATCGCCACTACAACCCACAGCGCCCAAGTGGCCTACGAACGCGTGCTTGAATACGTAGGTGCTTCGCTGCACCGCGACAGCCACGACGAGCAGATTGTATCCGACACACGCAATGGCGCAGCCACAGCCACAGGCAGCGGCAACGCGAAAGGACTTATTAACAGCCAGGACGACAACAAGCCCGCAAACGCGCCCGCAAACTGGAGCGCTTGGCCCACTCTCAACAGCATGGAAGCTCCTGCCGACACCGACCGCGACGGCATACCAGACTTATGGGAAACAGCCAACGGACTGAACCCAAATGACGCATCCGACGCAAAAGAAATCAACGCCGACGGCTATACTATGCTCGAAGTATATCTGAACAGCCTTGTCGAACATATCACCGAAACTCAGAATGAAGGTGGAACAATCGAAGGCGATATTGACGAATACGACCCTGTGGAAGACAGCTACACCCTCTGCTTTGATACTCGCGAAGGCACATCGGGCTGGAACTTCAAAGGCGGTTTTTCACTGTCGTCAACAGGCAGCAACATAGGCAATAAAAACAACTACCTGCGTCTGCCCCGCGACTATCAGCTCACTCTCACTTTTCCCTCCTACATGCAGCTCGAAGGCATAAAAGCTGAGGGCCATGGCCGCTACACCTCCTCGACCTACTTCGACGCCAGCCTCACCGAGTTTGCCGGCAAGAGCTATGAGACCGGAACATACTGCCTCCCAAAAGGTAGCGAGGACGGCGAGTTCACACTCATGCTCGACACTCCCCTGCGCAACGGCTACGCCACCATGACATGGACAGGCAATAACCCCGAGGCTATCATCACACTGTATATGGCCGAACGCTCTACCGCAGGTATCGACGACGTTGTTGTAAGCGACACAGCCACGGCTGCCGACGAGCGCTGGTTCAACCTTCAGGGTATCGAGGTACGCGAGCCTCGCGCTCCAGGCCTCTACATACACGCCGGACGCAAAGTACTTGTAAAATGAATTGTTAAAAATACGCCGACGGGGATTTTTGGCACATTTCCCGTCAAAAAATACCCCGTTGGCCTTGACTATTTGGTCTAATTTTACCACCGCAATCCTAAATCCTGAAATAAATAAACAATATAAATATTAACCTTAATATCTACGCACAGATGAAGAAATCTTTACTCTTTGCTACAGTAGCAGGCCTTGCTTTCTCCGCAAGTGCCCAGACTGTACAGGACATCCCCAACGCCGAGTGGCTTAAGCTCGACCAGGGTACCTACTCTTTCGTAACTATCAACATGCCCGCAGAAGACTCCGTCGACCCCGAAACCGGCGACATTATCCCCGGCGTTGACAAACCCCGCGTGGTTGACAACAAGAACGACGGCGTTCAGCAGTTCGACTCAATGAACGACGGCGACGTTGCAGTCTTCAAGCTGAACAACACTCAGGAAAGCTGCTACGTGCTCCACTTCGTAACCGGCACCAAGAACAACGGCAGCTCTCTTATGTTCGAGCTCCTCGACAAAGATGACAACATCGAATGGAGCTGCGACTACACTGTAGCCAACAACGGCGAATGGAACGCTCGCAACAAAATGCTCGAAGGCATGGCTTTCATCGAAGACCCCCTGCCCACAGGCGAATACAAGTTCCGCATCACTTTCCGCAATGAGGCCGGCGGCCGTACAGCTACCGTAAATCTCCGCGAAATCAGCTTCGAGGCTCGTGAAAGCATCACAAGCTACTCTATCAACCTCGAAGTAGAGCCCGCAGGTGCCGGTGTTGCGAAGAAATCGCCCGACATGCCCATGTATCTCGCCGACGCCGAAGTTACTATCTCGGCTACCGCAAACAAGGGCTACAAGTTCATCGGCTGGGAAGCTGAAACTGAAGACGGCGACACTTACGCTATCGAAGAAGCCTCTTCGAAAGTTTATGCAACTTGCAACGTTACCTACTATGCAATGTTCGAAGAAGTGATTATGACCAATAAAGTTCCCGGCAACATCAGCTTCGACACCCGAATTCTCATGAACGGCAACCCCGAAACCAAGGCTGTAAGCCTTGACGGCGAATCCTATATGGAAGGTGCAGAAGTATACTATCTTGCCAACTACCGCGCTGTAGAAGAAGGCAAAGGCAACAACAGCGAGCAGTTCGAACTCGACGTTACCAAGGACGGCAACTACACTATCCTCGCACCCACCTCCACAAAGCAGGATGAAGCACACATAATCTTCACCATCTACGACTTCGATGAATACACCGCCGACGCTGCTTCCGCTCAACCCGAATACACCGGCACTCTCACTGCCGAGAAAACCGGCAACTGGCAGAAGTTCGTAAGCAACAAGCTCGAAAACGTTCACCTCACCAAAGGTCACAAGCTCCTTAACCTCGAGTTCCACGAACCCGCAGCCAAGAAATACACCGCCAACCTTCTCTACATCAAGATGGGTATCGGCGATGACTTCGGCGAAGAAGAAGCCGGCATCGAGAACGTAGCTGTTGAGAACAACGTGAACGTTAAGTACTACAACCTCCAGGGTATCGAAGTAGCCCCCTCCACCAAGGGCCTCCTTATCCTCAGCAACGGTACAAAGGTTCTCAACAAATAAGACCTGATTCAGATACGCATATAACTTACTGAAATTACAGGGCCGTAACTCACATTCGGTCGAGTTACGGCCCTTGCTCTACCCGTAGGACGGGTAAATAAGAACTGCGAAAACTTTTTTTCGCTATACAACAAGCTGACTACCAACCATGAAACATCTACTCCTATCTGCGATACTGACCGCAAGTTCCTTTACCGCAGGTGCACAGGCACTCCCCTATCTCAACCCCGACCTTACTCCTGAAGAACGCGCTGCCGACCTGTGCAGCCGGCTCACCCTCGAAGAAAAGGCCAGGCTGATGATGAACTCGTCGCCGGCTATCGAGCGCCTTGGCATACCCGCCTTCGAATGGTGGAGCGAAGCCCTGCACGGCATAGGACGCAACGGCGTTGCCACGGTATTCCCCTCGTGCATCGGCATGGCGGCATCGTTCGACGACGACCTTATAAGCGACGTATTCACCGCTATAAGCGACGAAGGTCGCGCCAAGAACACTCAGGCTCGCAGCAAAGGTATTGTCGGCAAATACAAAGGTTTGTCGTTCTGGACTCCGACCATCAATATCTTCCGCGACCCGCGCTGGGGACGCGGACAGGAAAGCTACGGCGAAGACCCCTACATGAACGGTCGCATGGGCCTGCGTGTGGTAAATGCACTACAGGGCGATTCTACCGCACGGTATTACAAACTCATAGCCTGCGCAAAACACTTCGCCGTGCACAGCGGCCCCGAAAAGCTCAGGCACTCATTCAACGTTGAAGATTTACCCGCACGCGACCTGTGGGAATCATATATGCCGGCTTTCAAAGACCTTGTAACCAAGAGCGACGTACGCCAGGTGATGTGCGCATATCAGCGCTTCGAAGGCAAAGCATGCTGCGGCTCCGACCAACTACTCCAACACATACTGCGCGATGAATGGGGTTACGAAGGTATGGTCGTATCTGACTGCGGCGCTATCAACGACTTCTACCTCCCCAAACGACACGGTGTGGCAGCCGACGCTCCGGCTGCATCAGCCCTTGGCGCACTCTCGGGAACAGATGTGGAGTGCGGCGCCATATACAAGAACCTCCCCGAGGCAGTACGCCGAGGCGACATACGCGAAAGTGATATAGACATCAACGTGCGACGACTTCTTCGCGAGCGTTTCGCACTGGGCGACTTCGACCCCGATTCGCTCGTAAGCTGGACAGCTATCCCCGAGTCTGTAATTGCCTCGAAAGAACACCGCGCCTTGGCTCGCAAAATGGCTCAGGAGCAGACGGTAGTGCTTAAAAACAACGGAATACTACCCCTGCAGCGCAGCGGCAGAAAAATTATGGTAATGGGTCCCAACGCAGTAGACTCCACCATGCAGTGGGGCATATACTACGGCATGCCAGCCTACACCGTGACTATGCTCGACGGCATACGCAGCAAAGTCGGCGACGTGCCTTTCGTCCGTGGATGCGCTATCACTCGCCTGAAAGACAACGAAAGCATTATGGGCGAGTTTACCGATGCCGACGGAAACAAAGGCATGCACGCCACCTACTGGAACAACATACACATGGACGGCTCACCCGCCGCAACAGCCAACTACAGCAGCCCTATACGCCTCGACAACGGCGGCAACACAGCCTTCGCAGCAGGCGTAGAGCTTGAAAACTTCACCACCCGCATCAAAGGCTCGTTCACCGCCACTGCCGATGAGGTGCTCGATATGGTTTACAACAACGACGACGGGCTACGCATCATAGTCAATGGCGACACCGTGCACAACCGCTGGAAAGCCGAAGCGCTCAACTTCCGCAACCGCGAACTCAAGGTGCAGAAAGGCAAGACCTACGAAATCGAAATAAACTACATGCAGCTGGCCGACGACGCAACACTGAACTTCGACATACTGCGCTCACGCGACGTTACCGTCGACGACGTGGTAGCCAAGGCTGCCGACGCCGACATCGTGCTCTTCTTCGGCGGCATATCCCCCGCATACGAGCGCGAACAGGCCAAAGTCACCGAACCTGGCTTCGACAACGGCGACCGCACCTCGATTGAGCTTCCCCTGTGCCAGCGCGACATAATCAGAGGCCTTGCAGAAGCCGGAAAGCAAGTAGTGCTGATAAACTGCAGCGGCAGCGCCGTTGGCCTCAGCCTCGAAGACAAGCTCTGCGACGCAATCGTGCAGGCATGGTACCCCGGCGAAGAAGGCGGCAACGCAATAGCCGACGTACTCTTCGGCGACGTCAACCCCTCCGGTAAGCTTCCCGTGACATTCTATACCGGCGACGGCCAGCTGCCCCCCTTCGAGGAATACCGCATGGCCGGACGCACCTACCGCTATCTGCGCGAGGCTCCGCTGTATCCCTTCGGCCACGGCCTCTCGTACACCACCTTCAGCTATGGCAAACCGCGCTACAAAGACGGCAGACTCACCTTGTCGGTGAAAAACACCGGCAAGCGCGACGGCACAGAAGTAGTGCAGCTCTACATGCGCCGACCCGCCGACAAAGAAGGCCCCAACAAGACTCTGCGCGGATACGCACGTGTCGACCTCAAAGCCGGCGAAAGCCGCGACGTGACACTCGACATACCACGCGAGACATTCGAGTGCTGGAATGAGACATCGGGTCGCATGGCCGTAATACCCGACACCTACGAGCTTATGGTAGGCGGTAGCAGCGACGACAAAGCGCTCCGCACTATAAAAGTGAAAATTAAGAATTAAAAATTAAGAGGGTGTTTCATAACAATTGTTAAGAGTAACAAGCAAAAATGCCTCTGCTAAAGGAGAGGACATTTCTAAATT
>VSPE01000041.1 GCA_009775225.1 Muribaculaceae bacterium
ATAAATGTCTGAAATTTCGACTGATGCTTATTTTTTTATTCACATTTGTTTTTAAACAACCTCTTAATTTTTAATTCTTAATTCTCCATGAATTACGCCGCCGACCTTTGCGCCTTCCTCGATGACTCACCCGTGAACTTCTACGCCGTCGATACCGTAAGGCGCCGCCTCGAAGCCGAAGGCTTCTCCGAACTGAAAATGGAAGACTGCTGGGCTCTAGAGCCCGGCGACCGCCGCTTTGTGGTGAAAAACGGCACTGCCATTTTCGCCTTCATTGTCGGCACCGGCAGCCCCGAGCGCGGCTTCAACATTGTGGCCGCACACAGCGACTCGCCCGGCTTCCGCATAAAGCCCCACTGCGAGATGCCCACCGAGGGCGGTGGCCTCAGACTAAACACCGAGGTGTATGGCGGCCCCATTCTATATACCTGGTTCGACCGCCCGCTGTCGTTCGCCGGACGCGTGGTTCTGCGCTCCGACAATCCGCTGCGCCCCTCGCACCGCCTTTTCCGCCTCGGCAGGCCCGCGCTCGTAATCCCGCATCTTGCCATTCACTTCAACCGTCAGGTAAACGATGGTAACAAGCTCTCGCGACAGAAGGATATGCTACCCGTAATATCGCTCGATGAAGCCGACAGCAAGGGCTTCATAAAGGCTGTTGTCGCGGCGGAGCTTGATGTGGACGCCGCCGACATCCTCGACTACGACCTCTCGCTTTATTGCACAGAGAAGGCTTGCACGACAGGCTTCCGAAACGATATGATTTGCGCGGGTCGTCTCGACGACCTTTCAATGGTGCACGCCGGTCTCTCGGCGCTGCTCGCCGCCGCCGGCACCCCGAGCGGCTACACCCGCGTGATGGCCATTTTCGACAACGAGGAGACAGGCTCGGGCACAAAGCAGGGCGCAGGCTCGCCCGTGCTGGAGCACATACTGCGCCGCATCACGCTATGCAAGGGCGGCTCCGACGAGCATTTCTTCCGCGCCGTGGCTGACTCTTTCATGATTTCAGCCGACAACGCTCACGGCTTCCACCCCAACTATGCCGAGAAGTACGACCCGACAAACCACCCGGTGCTCGGAGGCGGCCCATGCATAAAGGTGAACGCCAACTGCAAGTATATGACGGACGCCGACTCCGCCGCCGTATTCGCTTCAATGTGCGATGCTGCCGGCGTGCCCTGCCAGTATTTCGTAAATCACAGCGACGTGGCCGGTGGCTCGACTTTAGGCAACATCCTCACATCGCAAATCCCTCTCCGCGGCGTCGACATGGGCGCACCACTGTGGGCCATGCACAGCGCCTGCGAAACGGGCGCCGTGGCCGACCACACGGCTTCGTGCGCCGCCTTCACTCACTTCTATAAACTCTAACACGGAAATCCCCAATCAATTAAATCAATAAAAATCAACCGTTTACCCCCCAAAAAAACAATTAAAACCATTAAAAACAATTATCATTGATTTAATTGATTGAGATTTAGCCTCATAAAAAAATGTTCCCAAACAATTTGGGAACATTTTATGCGAGAGAAAACTGTACTCTCGTTCTCCTGTCTTAGAGATTGTCTAAAATTTATATTACTTTGCTTTTGAGGGTCTTGTCAGCGTCTTTTTGTTCGCTCTTCAGTCTCGTAGCTACAGCTACGCTCCTTCATCGCAAACAAAAATCCATCTGACAATCCCTCTCAAAATCTGTATAATATAAATTTAGACAACCTCTTAAACCAAGAGGGGGAGGGAGTTTATTTGAACGCCTCGGCGGCCTCGCGGATCGCGTAGAACATGCGGCGGTCGGCATCGGTAAGCTCAACATGGCGGCGGGCCATCATACGCGCCGCAATATCGAAAAATTTAGTCATCGACACCTCGGAAAAGCCCGCGGTAGAGCCCTCGCTGAACGACGGCACAAAGTTGCGCGGGAAGCCCGAGCCGTGAATGTTCACACCCACACCGAGCACCGTGGCGGTGTTGAACATGGTGTTGATACCGGCCTTGGAGTGGTCGCCCATTATAAGGCCGCAGAATTGCAAATTCGTGCGTAGGAAACGGCCCGTAGGGTAATTCCACAATCTGATAGGGGTATAATCATTTTTGAGGTTCGAGGCCACGCATCCGGCGCCGAGGTTGCACCACTCGCCTATTACGGCATTGCCGAGGAAGCCGTCGTGCGCCTTGTTGGAATAAGCCTGCATCACCACATTGTTAAGCTCGCCGCCCACCTTGCACCATGGGCCCAGGGTGGTGGCGCCATAAAGCTTCGAGCCCATATTCACCACAGCGTGCTCGCACAGCGCGATAGGGCCGCGCAGCATAGAGCCTTCCATGATTTCGGCGTCGCAACCCACATAAATCGGGCCGGCATGAGTATTGAGGAAAGCTCCGTTCACGTGCGCGCCCTCCTCGATAAATATGAGGTCGGGGTCGCCAATCACGGTGTTGGTAGAGTTTACCGGCTGCGAAGTACGGCCGAAAGTAAGGAGCCTGAAGTCGGCCTCGAGCGCCAGCCCGTTCAGCATAAAAATATCGTAAAGCTGCCGCACGGCACATATCGGGGCGTCATAGACCACAGCCTCCGATGCATCGCCGCGATAGGCTACGGTGACGTCGCCGGCCACAAGGGCCTGATTGTTGCCAAGCGCTTTAACGGCCTCCACAAGAGGCCTGTCGGGAAGCACGTGGCCTGCCACGCAGAGAGCATCGGTGTCGGCCTCGCCGGGGAAAATCTCGCGCAGCCAGTCGGTGCCGGCAAGCCAGCCGTAATCGCCAGGCAGCAGCGCCTGCCATTTCTCTGCAATAGATGTTATGCCCACGCGGAGAGCGCCCACAGGGCGGGTATAAGTGAGAGGAAGAAGCTCGGCGCGCACCTTCTCATCGTCAAAAACAAGTACTTTCATGTGCGGAATAATTAAGAGTGTGAATACGGGAGAGTCACGCTATAATGCGGCTCGATTTATAAATAAATTGTAGGGACGCGCTTCTGCGCGTCCGCGTGTCCAAAACCAATTAATAGATTTTCACTCGCGGACGCGCAGAAGCGCGTCCCTACAGGGTGAAACACCCCGGTTATCAGTAAACAATCAGCGAAGTCACTTCGGCGTCTTCGGGGAGGTTTGCACGACCGTTGAGCGCCGAAAGCTCGATGATGAAGTTGATATAGATTTTCTTGGGGTTAAGACTCTTTACAAGCTTGTAGGCGGCAGCCATAGTGCCGCCGGTGGCCAGCACGTCGTCGTGGAGCACCACGATATCGTCGGGAGTGATAGCGTCGCGATGTATCTCGATTACATCGGTGCCATATTCCTTGGCATATTCCTCGCGGATAGTATCGGCGGGGAGCTTGCCGGGTTTACGTGCGGGTACGAAGCCTGCGCCGATTTCGTAGGCGAGAATAGAGCCGCCGATAAAGCCGCGCGATTCGATGCCTACAACTTTTGTCACGCCCTTGTCGCGGTACATCTGCGAGAGGTCCCAGCCGATGATATGAAGAGCGCGGGGGTCTTTGAAGGCTGTAGTAAGGTCTTTGAAGAGGATGCCCTTGGAGGGGAAGTCCTGCACGTCACGAATGTGCGATTTGATGTATTCCATACTATGATAATTATTTGATTTTCTATATTTTGAAGCGTTATTTGTTCCACGTGAAACAAATTATTTCATCTGTTTAACAGCAGGAGCAGCATATTTACGTCGGAGGGTGAGATGCCGGGTATGCGCGATGCCGCGCCAATGGTAGGTGGCGCATGACGGCGCAGTTTCTGGCGCGCTTCGGTAGATATGGACTTGAGCGACTCATAGTCGACATCTGCGGGCAGCCTGATTTCTTCGAGGCGTCGAAGCTTGTCGGCTATCACCTGTTCGCGCGCAATATATCCCTGATACTTTATAAGAATTTCGGCGGCCTCGACAATCTCTCCCGCCCTGTCGGCAGGCAGCTTCGCAATCAGCTCGGCGAGCGGTTTTACAGCCGGAGCGAGCAGAGCGAGGGTAAGCTGCGGGCGCTGCACAAGGTCGCGAAGTTTCACACCCTGCTTGAGAGGCGTTGTCCCCTGCTCTACGAGGAGTGTCTCTACCTCGGCGGGATGCACGGTGAGGCGCTCGGCAAGCGAAACTATTTCGTCGCGCAGGCGCTTCTTCTCGAGCATCAGTCCGTAGCGCACGTCATCGGCCAGGCCCAGTGAATGGGCAAGCGGCGTGAGGCGCATGTCGGCGTCGTCCTGGCGCAGCAGTATGCGGTACTCCGCCCTGCTCGTAAACATTCGGTACGGCTCGTCGACACCCTTAGTAACAAGGTCGTCGATAAGCACACCGATATATGCCTTGTCGCGCGCAAGCGTGAACTGCTCGCGGCCGAGCGCGCGGAGCGCTGCATTGGCACCTGCCACAAGGCCCTGCCCTGCGGCCTCCTCGTAGCCCGTGGTGCCGTTGATTTGGCCTGCGAAATAGAGTCCGGGCACAAGCTTTGTCTCGAGCGTATGCTTAAGCTGTGTGGGGTCGAAGAAGTCATACTCCACGGCATATCCGGCACGGTAAAGCTGCGCATCGGCGAGCGCAGGTACGGTAGACAGTGCGGCAATCTGAATATCCATAGGCATGGACGAAGAGAAGCCGTTCACATAATATTCGGTAGTACTCTCACCCTCGGGTTCAAGGAAGAGCTGGTGCTCTGTCTTGTCGGCAAAGGTGACAATCTTTGTTTCAATCGAGGGGCAATAGCGCGGGCCTATACTCTGTATCTGTCCGTTGTAGAGCGGCGACTCGGGAAGGCCCTCGCGAAGTATTTCGCACGTAGCGGGGTTGGTATATACTATGTAGCAGTCGCGCTGCTCCAGCTCGCTCTCCACACCCGGCAGATAGCTGAAAAGGTGGCGTACCGGGTCGCCGGGCTGTGCTGTGGCCTTGGAAAAATCGATAGTGCGCCCGTCGATACGCGAGGGAGTGCCCGTCTTCATGCGGTCGGCAGCAAAGCCGAGAGAGCGGAGCTGCTCGGTGATGCCGTGCGATGCCGGCTCGGAGATGCGGCCGCCTTCGAAGGACACACGTCCTATGTGCATAAGCCCGTTTAAGAAGGTTCCGTTGGTGAGCACTACCTGCGGCGCGAAGAACGACGCGCCTTCGCCGGTGCGGACACCCTTGAGAACACCGTCCTCCATAATCAGTGCGTCTACACTGCCCTGCCACATCGACAGACATTCGGTGTGCTCAAGAATGTCGCGCCACAGAGCCGAGAACTTATTGCGGTCGGCCTGTGCGCGAGGACTCCACATCGCGGGCCCTTTGCTGCGGTTGAGCATGCGGAACTGGACTGAGGTGCGGTCGGTGACAATACCCATCATACCGCCAAGCGCATCTATCTCCCTGACAATCTGACCTTTAGCAATTCCACCAACAGCCGGATTACAGCTCATCTGAGCTATCTTGTTCATATCCATTGTGATAAGGAGGGTGCGTGCGCCAATCCGCGCCGCAGCATGAGCCGCTTCGCATCCGGCATGGCCGGCCCCGACAACTATCACATCGAAATCAAAACGCATAAAATAACAAAAAGGGGAAATCAACCGAGAAGATTGAGCGCGTCGTTTTCGTGCTGTTCCATTATCTCGCGCTCTCCCGGGCCTTTGTCGTTTATACCGCAAAGGTGGAGGACGCCGTGGATAATCACGCGCAGCAACTCACGGTCGTATTCGACACCAAGCCCCTCGGCATTGGAGCGCACCGTGTCGAGCGATATGTACATATCGCCACGCAGCAGCGAGCCCAAACAATTATCGAAGGTGATGACGTCGGTATAATAATCGTGATTGAGGAACTGACGATTGACACGGAGTATCTCCTCGTCGTCACAAAAAATGTAGTTAAGGCTATGAACGGAGCGGTTGTGCGCTTGTGCAACTTGAACAATCCATTGTTCAAGCTGTTGGTAATCAAGCTTTGGGCGCTCAACGCCCGATACTATCCATTGAAAAGCAGGCGTCATTGTCAGTCAATTGAAACGCAAAGATACACATTTTTCCTTAAAAAAGCAATTTTACATTACGCCGCAGAATGAAAATTTTCCACGCCCGGCAAAACTAAGGATAAAACATTGAAACTCTACACTTTAAGTCGAAATAAGGCGCCGTGAGATTTCAAAATTTGAAAAATATCGTACGGATGCCGGGAAAAACCGGCATCCGAAAGCACTACCCTACCCCACTCTCGCGGTCAGACTATGCCGGCTCAAGAAAAAAATAACACGGGAATGAATAAAGGGTGCACCCGCGCGTTATATATATATGAAAAGCACTGTATACACCCGCACCGGCGACGACGGCACCACCTCGCTCGTAGGTGGCACCCGCGTAAGCAAGACATCCACCCGCCTCGAAGCCTACGGCACCGTCGACGAGGCCAACTCATGGCTCGGCCTCCTCGAAAGCTCGGGGTCGCTGCCCGACGGAGCACACACTACCCTCTCTCTCGCCATGAACCACATGTTCGACATCGGCTCGGCACTCGCCACCGAAGCGGAGTCGCAGTGGCAGCCCGCGCCCTTCCCTCCCGAGGCTATAGCAGAGATTGAGGCCGAAATCGACAGGCTCGACGCAACACTTCCCCGACACAACCGCTTCACCCTCCCCGGCGGACATCCCGACTCGGCCAAAGCCAACATTGCACGCACGGTGGTACGCCGCGCCGAGCGACGCATACTCGCCCTCGCTGCCGAAGCCGACATAGACCCGGGCATTATCCGCTACGTGAACCGCCTCAGCGACTACCTATATATATTAAGCCGCGCTATCAACGTCGGCACCGCCACTCCTGAACGATTTTGGGGTGAATGAGGTCTGCCTTCGATTAGATGAAAGACTGGAGAACATACGTAGCTAACCCTACAAAGTTCTCTCAAGGTACTTTGTCGAAAAGGTCGTACGTATCCGTACTAAGCCGGAATATAAACAGGTCCTCCCGTTCTCCTGTCTTTGTACCACCGCCCTTTCATTGTTCAAATAATTGGGATAAAAGGTAATTCACGACCTTTCCACAATATTTAACGCGGCATGTGCGAGAGTTGGCATTTTTTTTGTAATTTTGCCGACGAAAGTCAAAGATGAGCACACTCGATACTCTTAACATGGCTCACGGCCACGACCTTGAGCTACTCAACGAGCGCATCAGCAAGCAGTTGGAAAACTCCAACTCGTTGATGAGCCGTATTGTCATGTCGCTCCTGCGCACAAAAGGCAAACAACTCCGCCCGCTGCTGTTAATAATGTGCGCCAAGCTTTTCGGCCCAGTCGACGAGCGCGTGCTCGCCTCGGCAGCCGCCGTAGAACTTATACACAATGCGTCGCTTATCCACGACGACGTGGTAGACAACGCCATGACGCGCAGAAGCCGTCCCACCGTCAACGCCGTGTGGGACAACCATATCGCCGTGCTTGTAGGCGACTACTTCACCTCGTCGGCCATGCAGGAAGCCATATCCACCGGCGACATCCGCATCGTCGACGCCCTGTGCAAGCTTGGCCGCCAGCTCTCGCTGGGCGAAATAGACCAAATCTACAATGCCCGCGAACACAGCTTGTGCGAGGAGAACTACTATCGCATCATCGACTACAAAACCGCGTCGCTCTTCATAGCGAGCGCCGAAATGGGTTGCTACGCCACAAACGCCCCCGACGAGCTTCGCGAGACTCTGGCACACTATGCACTGCTCTTCGGCCGCTGCTTCCAAATCCGCGACGACATCTTCGACTACTTCCCCTCTGAACTGGTAGGGAAGCCCACCGGCAACGACCTTCGCGAAGGCAAGGTGTCGCTACCGCTGCTGCACTGCCTCTCGCTCGAAGACAGCACTCCCGGGCTTGACCGCGTGCGCGAACTGCTTGCAAAAGACAGCCTCAGCGACGAGGAGATAGCCTTCATACAGGTCTTTGCCCGCGACAACGGCGGCATTGAATATGCTTTCGACGCCATGCACCGCCTGCGCGACGAAGCAGTAAACGGCCTCTCAGCTCTAGAAAACGGAGAAATCCGCAGCCAGCTCACCGAGCTGTTCGACTTTATCATCGACCGTCAATTCTGACCGCTATTATGAAGTGTCTTAAAGGAATGCGCGCACTGCTGTGGCTCGCCTTAGGGCTACTCACAGCGGCCTGCGCCAATATGGGCCGCCCCGAAGGAGGCGCCCGCGACGAACTGCCGCCGCGCTTCATGCGCTCCGACCCAATGCCCGGCTCTACAGGCGTGAGCCGCACGCGCCTCACCATAAATTTCGACGAAAACGTGCAGCTCGAAGACGCGTTCAACAAGGTGGTGGTATCGCCCGCCCAGAAGCAGCCACCACAGGTGAGCGCCAACGGCAAGCGCGTGACGGTGGACTTCCGCGACACTCTGCTCCCCAACACGACTTATACCATTGACTTCGCCGACGCCATAAAAGACCTCAACGAAGGCAATATCCTCGACGGATTCGCCATGGACTTCTCCACAGGCGACAGCATCGACTCGCTGCGCATATCAGGCATGGTGATCCAGGCCGAGAACCTCGAGCCGGCACAGGGCATGCTCGTGGGCGTGTACTCGAGCATGACCGACACGACACTCACCTCCGTGCCCTTCGAGCGCATAGCACGCACCAATCAGTACGGTCACTTCACCATACGCAACCTCAAGCCCGGCTCGTACCACATATTCGCTATCAACGACCTCAACCGCGACTACCACTGGGACCGCTCGGAGGACATTGCCTTCTACGACACCGTGATAGTGCCCACCACCGAGCCCATAACAGTGACCGACACCCTCTTCGCCCGTAACGGCGAGGACTCGCTGGTTGCGCGCCAAGGCCTGCGCTTCCTGCCCAACGACATACTCCTCACGTGGTTCAACGTGAACTATAAGCCGCTGTATCTGAGCGACCACAAGCGTCCCGACCGCCGCCGCTTCACCCTCACCTTCGGCGCTCCCAACGACACTCTGCCGCAGGTAACAATAGTAGACGGCGCTCCCGGTGCCGGACGACCCTCCGAAGAATGGGCTCGCGTGCACGTGAACCCCACCGCCGACTCGCTCGAGTACTGGATTTCCGACCCCGAAGTGCTCGCCGCCGACTCGCTGCGCCTGGCCGTGCGCTACCTCAAGACCGACACTGCCGAACAGAACGTGTGGACAACCGACACTCTGCGCTTCTTCTTCCGCGACACGGCGAAGAAAAAGAAAGACAAGAAGAAAGACGACGACACGCCGAAATTCACCGTCGACAGTGTGACAGGCGACACCACCTTCCTGCCGCCGCCCGACTTCGAATACCTCGGCATAAAGGCCATAGGTGGCAACAGCCAGGAACTTAACAAGCCCCTGCTGATAGAGACTACCCTCCCCCTCGCCTCGCTCGACAGCGCCGGCATACACCTCGAAATGGCCGTCGACACGCTGTGGAGGCCGGTGAAATACACAATGGTTCCCGACAGCTCGAACCTGCTGCTGCGCAGCCGCTTCGACATGAAGTGGGACGCCGGCGCCAAGTACCGCCTCACCATCGACACCCTCGCCATGACATCGCTCTACGGCCAGTGGAACCGCCCCTTCACGCATGAGTTCTCCGTGAAATCGCCCGAGGACTACGCCAACCTGAAGATGAAACTCCCCGGCATCGACAGCCTCAATGTGATTGTAGAGCTGCTAAACAGCAACGACGCACCCGTATACCGCGCCATAAAACCCGCAGGAGAAGTCGAAGTAAACATACGCTTCATAGCGCCCGGCACATACTACGCCCGCGCCATTATCGACGCCAACGCCAACGGCAAATGGGATACGGGCAATCCCACAACCTCGCTGCAGCCAGAAGAAGTATATTACTTCGCCAAGAAGCTCGACCTCAAGCGAAACTGGGATATCGAGCAAAGCTGGATTATCGACGAACTGCCCGTCGACGCCCAGAAGCCATACGCGATACTCAAGAACAAACCCAAGCTGAAACGCGGCGAGACCGCTCCTCAGAACGAAGAAGAAGAAGAAGAGGACAACATTTACGACTCCGAAGCAAACCCCTTCGACCGCACAGGCCGCAACCGCCGCAACACAACCGGCGGCGGAATGAGCCGCAGCAACGGAATAAAACGAGCAACTTACTGACAGCCATGACTCCTACATTCACCATATACTGTGCCTCATCGTCGACGTTGGCACCCGTCTATACAGAAGCTGCCTCGCACCTCGCCGCAACCGCCGCAAAGGCAGGCATCGACATCGTTACGGGCGGCGGCTATTCGGGCCTTATGGGAGCCGTAGCCGACGCGGCTCTTGCCGCCGGAGGCCGAGTGACAGGCATCATACCGCAATTCATGGAAGAGCGCGGCTGGCATCACCGCGGCCTCACCGACATGAAGATAGTAGACGGCATGCACACCCGCAAGCGCACAATGGCCGAAATGGCGACCGCCGCCATAGCGCTTCCCGGCGGAGTGGGCACCTTCGAGGAGCTTATGGAAATCATCACATGGCGCCAGCTCGGCCTATTCAGGGGCAATGTGGTAATCTACAATGTAAACAACTACTACGGGCCGCTGCTGTCGATGTTCGACACCGCTATCGAACAGGGCTTTATGCGCCCCGACCACCGTAGCCTCTTCACCGTGGCCGAGAGCGTGGACGAAGTAATGAAAGCCGCTCTCGCCGAACCTGCCGACCGCAACTGGTCGGCCAAATTCTGAGCCGCCTGCACGCCATGCCCGCAGTATCCGACAGCCTGCATCTGACCGGCCCGCAACCCGCACCACAGGCCGCTGCCGACTCCGTCGCAACCGACTCTATGGTATTCAATACCGTAATAGTCGACTCGATTGGCGCCGACACCGTGCACGGCCGCATACCGCACTTCATACCCGTCGACAAGGCCGACAGCCTCCGCGTGGAAGCATACGCCGACAGCCTCGAAGCCTACTCCGCCCTGCCCGAAGTACCGCAGGGCAGCCGCGAGGGCGTGGCCCCGCTCGGGCGCGGAACATCGCTCACACACGACTCCGGCCTTACGCTGCTCATGGCCGCTATGCTCATCGTGACGGGCATCAACACGCCCTCGGTGGTAAAGGCTCTCAAGAGCTACCGCCACGAGCTGTGGAGCGTTCGCCGACGGCCCAATGTGTTCGACGACGAGCGCACCGTATCGCACCGTGCAGCCACACTGCTGGCGCTGGTATTCATAGTCTTCGGAGGCTCAGTACTCTACTTCCTTCCGGGACTTCCCCCTTCGCCGAGCTTCTGGGGCGCGGCGGCCTCTATGACTCTCACCGGCCTCTATTACCTATTTCAATACACCGCCTACAGCCTCGTGGGCTACGCTTTTGCAAGCCCCGACGGATGCAGGCAGTGGCTCTCGGGCTTCAACGCCACACAGGCCTACTCGGGCATCTGCCTCATAGTGCCGGCGCTGCTTCTTATCTTCAGACCCGAGTGGTACACCACGCTTATATGGTTCTCGGCGGCCATATATCTGGTGGGAAGAGCGCTGTTTATAGTTAAGGGCTTTAGAATTTTTTTCATCAATTTTCGGTCTTTGCTTTATTTTATTTTGTATCTTTGCACGCTAGAAATTATACCGCTGCTTGGTGTATGCGCCGTAAATGAATATTTACGCACCTACAACTTGTAGCGGAAAAACACCGTAATAGAGTGAAGATTAAGAAAATACTCGTATCCCAGCCCAAACCGGCCTCCGACAAGTCGCCCTACTTCGACCTTGCCGAAAAGTACGGAGTGGACGTTGTTTTCCGACCTTTCATTAAAGTCGAGGGGCTGTCTGCAAAGGATTTTCGCCAGCAGAAGGTGAATATTCCCGATTTTACAGCTGTAATATTTACAGCGCGCACCGCTGTCGACAACTTCTTCCGCCTGTGCGAGGAGATGCGCATCACCATACCCGTCACGCTCAAGTATTTCTGTACCAGCGAGACCGTGGCAAACTATCTCCAGAAATATATCGTATACCGCAAACGCAAGATTTTCGCAGCCAAGACCGGCCGCCTTGTAGACCTCATCCCCTCGATGCAGAAGCACAAGACCGACAAATACCTGCTTGCGGTGAGCGACGTGAACAACGGCGCCGAAACCGAGCTGCTCAAGGCCAACAAGATAGACGTGACTCAGGCCGCGATGTACCGCACCGTGAGCAACGACTTCGGACCCGACGAAGAATTCAACTACGACATGCTCGTATTCTTCAGCCCCCAGGGTGTGGAATCGCTGCTTAAGAACTTCCCCGACTTCAAGCAGGGCGACATCGCCATTGCCGCTCTCGGAGCCGCCGCAACCCAGTCGGTAAAAGACGCCGGTCTGCGCCTTGACATCGAAGCCCCCACCCCCGTGACGCCCTCGATGCCCGCCGCTATCGACCAGTTCCTGGCCAAGAGCAACGCCGACTGACCTCCAACACCAACACCGGCAAGAGGGTGAAGACCTTCGGACTATACAAGAAACAGAAATTATGCTCCACCTGCGCTATAGAACAACTCTTTAGCGCAGGCGGAGCAGATTTTTCGCGTCTGTGCTACCCGCTCCGCATAGTAGCACGGCGCAACAGCCGCCGCAGCTCCGACGCCCCGATGGCCTTCCTCATATCCGTGCCCAAGAAACGCCTGCGTCATGCCGTAGACCGCGTGCTCATGCGTCGGCGCGTACGCGAGGCCTTCCGCCTCAACCACCACTCCTACCCTCTCCCCGAGGGCGAAAGAGTCGATGTGGCTTTCGTCTATGTGGCAAACGGCACCACACCCTACCACGCCGTTGAAAACGCCGTAAAACGGCTCTTAAAGGGCCTTGCGGAGCACTTCGGCACACACTCCTCCACAACCGGCTCCTACGACAGGCAATGAACACTCGACAAGACCCTCTCCACACGCTTGCACGCGGTATCAGCCGAGCGCTCACTGCCCTGCTCTGCCTGCCAGTATATTTCTACCGCTACTGCATCTCACCCCTGACTCCGCCCTCCTGCCGCTTTACGCCAACGTGCAGCCAGTACGCCCTTGAGGCGCTGAAAAAGCACGGCCCTGTAAAAGGCCTCGCACTCGCAGTAAAACGTATCTTCCGGTGCCACCCCTGGGGAGGTTGCGGCTACGACCCGGTGCCATGATGCCACCCGACCTGCACAGCTTCGACGACATACACGCGCACAGCACCACAGGGCCGCACGTGCTCACCTCCGTGGAGCCGTGTCAGCCAAGAGAAGGCTCTCTCGGGCAGGCGTGGTACAGCGTGGGCATACATCCCTGGAACACAGACTCAGAGATAGCGCCCGACACGTGGTGCCTCCTCGAAGAAGCACTCGCCGACCCGCGCGTGATAGCCGTGGGAGAAGCCGGACTCGACCGACACCGCGGCGGCACTCCGGCCGTTCAGGAGGAAGTGTTCCGACGCCAGGCCCTACTCGCCGAACAACACCGCATGCCGCTGATAATACACTGCGTGGGCCGATACGGTAGGCTCATGGAGCTGAAAAAGGAGCTGGTTCCCGCACAGCCGTGGATAATACACGGCTTCACGGGCAAGCCCGAACTCGCGCGGCAGCTTGTGGCCGCCGGCTTCGGCATATCGCTCGGACACCGCGCCGCGCCGACACTGAGAGAAATAATTCCGGCAGAACACCGTTTTGAAGAAACAGATTTATAATCAAAGCAATGGAAAAGATAAGCAATTGTGAATTCGGAGGCGAGCGCCCTCTCTTCGGCACTCACGGCCTCAGTCTTGAAAATGTGACAATCCACGCAGGCGAGTCGGCCCTGAAGGCGTGCCGCGACATAGAGGCGCGCGAGGTACGCTTCGAAGGCAAATATCCTTTCTGGCATACCGACACCTTCTCGGTAGAAAACTGTATTTTCACCCCGGGAGCGCGAGCAGCACTCTGGTACTCAAAGAACTGCCGCATGACCAACACCCTTGTGGAAGCCCCCAAGATGTTCCGCGAAATGGACGGCATCCACGCCGAACGCGTGCGCATCCCCGACGCGCAGGAGACTTTCTGGCACTGCCGCAACGTGCGCCTGCGCGACGTTGAGCTGGCCAATGCCGACTACCTCTTCATGCACTCGTCCGACATAGACATACGCAAATACCGCCAGGACGGCAATTACTCCTTCCAATACTGCCGCAACGTGGAAATCCACGATGCCGTAATCAACTCCAAGGACGCATTCTGGAACACCGAGAACGTGACCGTGTACGACTCAGAACTGAACGGCGAGTATCTCGGCTGGCACTCGCGCGGCCTACGTCTTGTACGCTGCCGCATATCGGGCACACAGCCCCTGTGCTACACGCACGGCCTTGTGCTCGAGAACTGTACCTTCGCCGAAGACTGCGATTTAGCCTTCGAAGACAGCGAAGTGGATGCCACTATTCTGTCGGCGGTGACTTCGGTGAAGAACCCGCGCACAGGCCGCATCGCCGCCAAGAGCTTCGGCGAAATCATCCTTAACGACGACATACAGGCACCTGCTGATTGCAAAATAATCACACTCGACTGAGCATGAGCATATTCGACGAAGAAACCGAGCGACGCGGCACAGGCTCGTACAAGTGGGACACCTACGAGCGTCCGGGCCTGATACCGATGTGGGTGGCCGACATGGACTTCCGCACGGCACCTGCTGTGACAGAGGCTATTATGAAGAGAGTAGAGCAGGGCATTTTCGGCTACACCCTCGTAGGCCGTGAATACTACGACGCCGTACGCGACTGGTTCGCCGAACGCCACGGCTGGAGCATCGACACGGGCATGCTCATCTACACAAGCGGCGTGGTGCCTGCCGTATCGGCCGTAATAAAGGCCATCACGCGGCCCGGAGACAAAGTGATAGTGCAGACGCCAGCCTACAACTGCTTCTTCTCGTCTATCCGCAACAACGGCTGCGAGCTATCGGCCAACGCTCTGACAATGAACGCCGACCACAGCTACAGCCTCGACTTCGACGACCTCGAGGCACGCGCCGCCGACCCCTCTGCCAAGGTGCTCGTGCTGTGCAATCCGCACAATCCAACGGGCCACATCTGGAGCGCCGCCGAGCTGCTCCGCATTGCCGACATCTGCCGGCGCCACGACGTATTCGTCATCGCCGACGAAATTCACTGCGAGCTGACTTACAACGGAGTAGAGTACACCCCCTTCGCCACTGTGTGCGGCAAAGGACTGCGCCATGCAGTGTGCGTGTCGCCGAGCAAGGCATTCAACATCGCCGGGCTGCAGATAGCCAACATCATAGCCTCCGACGCCGACATCCGCGCACGCATAGACCGCGCTATCAACGACAACGAAGTATGCGACGTGAACCCCTTCGGCGTGGCCGCCACTATAGCCGCCTACCGCCATGGTGCCGACTGGCTCGACGAGCTGCGGGCATACCTGTGGGACAGCTGGCTGACCGTCAGGGATTTCTTCGCAGAGCATCTGCCGTCCTACGCACTCACGCCGCTCGAAGCCACATACCTTGTGTGGATAGACTGCCGCCACACCGGCATAAGCTCCGACCGCCTATGCGCCGAACTTATAGAGGCAGGCGTGGCACTCAGCTCCGGCTCGATTTACGGCGACGACAGCTTTCTGCGTCTCAACATAGCATGCCCGCGCAGCCGCCTCTCGCAAGGGCTGGAGCGCATACGCACGGTGCTCTCAAAATATTTTCAGACAACTATATAGCGGATTTGCCGAATGTAATCGCTACCTTTGTACTCAAAACCATAAAAACGCCACCACCCGATGAATTGCTACCTTTCGCGCAACTACCGCAACAGCGCCTACGCCGGCAACAAGGCCAAAATAGACATAGAGCAGATAATGCAGAACCTCGGCTACACCAATATAGGGCGCTCGCAGACGCGCTATTCGGGTGTGGTGTCGGCCTTTATGGCCACGCTGGCAAGCATGGCCGCCGCGCCCTTTCATATTGGCCGGGGCGACGTGCTGGTGCTCCAGTATCCGCTGAAAAAGTACTTCAGGATGCAGTGCCGCATAGCTCACGCACGCGGAGCCAAAGTAGTGGTGATAATCCATGATTTGGGCAGCTTCAGACGCAAGAAACTCACAATTCCCGAGGAAATAAAGAAGCTCTCGCTTGCCGACTATGTGATAGCGCACAGCGAGGCCATGCGCGCCTGGCTCATAGAACACGGCTTCCGCAAGCCCGTGGGCGTACTCGGCCTCTTCGACTTCCTGTCGGACAGCAAGCCCGCCTCACGCACCAAGGCTCCCGAGAAGCCATATAAGGTGATGTATGTGGGCGACCTCAGCTACAGCTACAACGCCGCTCTCTACGAAATGGGGCAGAACGCAGCCAACTGGACTACAGTGCTCTACGGCGGCGGCTTCGAGCTTGAGAAAGCTACTCCAGGCTGCCGCATAGACTACCGCGGATATATCAACTCCGACGACCTCATAGCGGCTCCCGACGCCGATTTCGGTCTCGTGTGGTACGGCTCGTCGCGCCACGGATGCGAAGGCCGCATAGGCGACTATCTGCGCTATATAGCCGCACACAAGCTCTCGCTGTATCTGCGCTGCGAGGTGCCCGTCATCGTGGGCAAGGGCACAGCCATGGCAGAGTTTGTGGAACGCGAGGGCATTGGCATCACCGTGGACTCACTCGACAACATAGAAGGCCTGCTAGGCAAGCTCTCGCCCGAACAGTACATGCAAATGAAAGAGCGAGCCGCAGCCGTGGGCCGCAAGCTCGCTCAGGGTGCCTTCACATCGGCCGCACTTGCCGAAGCAGGCAAGGCACTGGCCGCGAAGTAATCAGATAAATTTTTCCACAATATCGTTCATGGCGTAATAGCGGTATTCGCCAAGGCGGCCGCCGAAAATCACATTAAGCTCCTTGTCGGCCAGCTCGCGATAGCGGGCATACATCTCCTTATTGCGCTCATTCAGAATAGGGTAGGAGGGGTCACCGCCGTTGAGATACGAACCCAAGGGGAACTCGTAGGTCACGATAGTGCCTTTGGCCTTCGTGGGCGTGAAGTGGCGGTGCTCTATCGAGCGGGTATAAGGCACGTCGGCATCGGGGTAGTTTATCACGGCATTGCCCTGGAAGTTATCGGTATTGGCGTGATACACATCCTGGAAGCCCACTGCCTGATAGTCGAGGCGCCCGTAGCAGTAGTCGTAGTATTGGTCAATCGGGCCTGTGAAGAGCACGGTGTCGGCAAGCGCGGCAAGAGCCTCGCGGTCGGCAAGATAGTCTATGCCAAGGAGAACCTCAGCACCATTGAGCAGACGCCTTATGAACTCCGTATATCCTTCGGCGGGAATACCCTGGTACAGCTCATTGTAGTAGCTGTTGTTGTATGTAAGGCGTATGGGCACGCGGCTCATGGTCGACACCGGTAGCTCTGTGCATTTGAGGCCCCACTGCTTCTCGGTGTAACCCTTGATGAATTTCTCGTAAATGTCGCGCCCTACAGCCGATAGCACAAACTCCTCGAGGTTGGCGGGACGCTCGCACGGTATGGCCGATTCTTTGATTTTTGCCATAGCCTCCTCGGGTGTGGTAACGCCCCACAACTCATTGAAGGTATTCATGTTGAAGGGCAGATTATATATCTTGTCGCCGACACGGGCGAGGGGAGAGTTCACAAAGGGCAGGAAGTCGGCAATACTGTTTACAAAGTCCCACACCTTGCGGCTGTTGGTGCGGAAAATATGTGCGCCGAAACGGTGCACCTCAATGCCGTGCACCTTCTCGGTATAGCAGTATCCTCCGATATGTCTGCGGCGGTCAACGACAAGGCATGTCTTGCCCCGACGCATGGCATCGTAGGCAAACATAGCGCCGTAGAGACCGGCACCCACAATGAGGTAGTCGTAATGTTGGTTCATATCTTAGTGAATTTGAGATATTTCGGTTTCATGAGTCCGCAGGCGCGCAGAAGGCTGTCGGAGGCCAGCTTGAGCCTGTAGCCAAGCGGCATGGCCGGACGTTCGCCGCGCCAGTGCGTCATGTCGAGATAGCGGAAGTATAGATTGCGCCACGGATGCTGCGACTTGTAGTGCCACGGCTTTTTGGCGCCGGTATAGTGTATGATTACCGGATGCTCAAGCTCCTTCTCGAGCACGCGCACACTGTCGGCTGGCATACGCTCGGCGCGGCGCCGACGCAGAAAACCATCCTGCACGTTCCAGCGGTGAGGCACAAAACGCTTGTCGTCGTGCAGGAGCGCGTTGAGCAAATCCTGGTCGTACATCTCGAGGCGGTCGGCATGGGCGGCGAGGTATTCTATGGCACGCCGCTCAAACCCGGTGACACGCAGACGGTCGAGGTTCACAAGAAGCACGCCGGCGTTGAAATACGACGCCTGAGCAGGGTAGTGCAGGCGCTCGTAGATGCCCGGCCTGCCGCTCCACATATCCTCCACACAGCCCAGCGCCACGTCGGAGATATCGGTGTTCCAGAAGGGAGCCACACTGCCGTTGACCACCAAATCGCAGTCGAGATACAGCACCTTGGCTACGTCGGGCGGCAGAATAGAGCCTAAAAATATGCGGTAATACGTTGCAAGCGAGATATAGCTGCCTTCATTCACGCGGCAGCCGTCGAGCATCGAAGCGTCGGGGAAGTGGAACGACAGCTTCTGGCCGTATCTGCCTTCCACCACACCTCGCAGCACGCTTTGGCCGCCCTCTGGCAACGACGCTGCAATCACATGCACATGCACGCAGCTGTCGCTATTGTTTTCGAGCAGCGAAGTAAGCATCACGGCGCAATATTTCACATAGTTACTGTCGATATTGCATGCCACATGTATCTCGGCCTTGTTTCCCATAGAATTATCAGTATTTTCGGCAAAGATACACAATTATTTTCAACCGACAGGCAAACCTTCACGCATTTCGGAACAAAGGGGTGGGGGATAATCATTCCGCACCCGACACGCCAATCAGATGTGTCACTTCTTCTTTCAATAAAGGCAAATGATTGATAACTATTCCCCAAAGCAAATCTTCCCTTAAACTATCGTAGCCGTGAATAAGATAATTCCGCGTATTAACTATCCGTCGTGCCGAAGTAATTGGAATATCGGGATTTATCTTTAAAATCCTATTCATAGCCTCTCCAATAATTGCAATTTCCCACTGCACGGCACTGCGAAAACATATATCTTCACAAAACGTCTTGAAATCTTTCGGACGTGAAGAACAAAAAAATTCTATATTTGATATACTGTTAAGAATATCTTTAAGTGATTTGACAATCTTGTCATCCATATACCAATCGCTTTGTATTGTTTAGTTCTTGTCTGAAAAAGTCATTTTTAATCGCTGTTTCATCAACTAAATCAACTTTTCTGCCAAGCAAAGATTGCAAATCCTCGATAAAATCAAAAAATGTGAGGAATAAATCCTGTATCTGGTCGTAATGGAATACCACCGAGAAGTCCACATCGCTATCGTCGTTGAAGCGGGGTGTGAGGATGGAGCCGAACACCCACAGCTTGGCTACCTTGTACTTTTTGCACAAGGCTATTATCTTGTCGATATTCATCTCTATCAGCTTCATACGGTGCAAATATAGCGTATTGTTTCTATATAACAAAAAACGAGAACTCGGTATCCTATGTAATAACTCGTGGCGTGTTTATAATTTACCTTCAAATAGGCGCAAAATGTCTGCTTTGAGTCTTGGAATATGGTTGATAACAATTCCCCACAAAAGATCGGGTGTCAACGAATCATAAGGATGGATGCCATAATTCCGGTG
>VSPE01000042.1 GCA_009775225.1 Muribaculaceae bacterium
GTGACTCATACAGGATTCAAACCTGTAACCTTCTGATCCGTAGTCAGATGCTCTATTCAGTTGAGCTAATGAGCCGTAGGCTTTTTGCCGTTTGCGGTGCAAAGTTAGGACTAATTTTCGGAACCGCCAAATATTTAACATTCTTTTGTATTTTGCATACTTTTTATAAAATAATCACACGGAACGGCGAAGCGTCCCCCACTCCCAGATATATCCCGTTTCACCTGCCTCCCGTTTTACCCATAGCCCGGCTCCGTATGTTAAAAAAAACTAATTTTAATTCAGTTTTAAAAATATTTATATAAATTTGGCGCAGTTAAGTGCCGATTAATAAAGCCCACTCAACATTCCTTAACAGAAAAACACGTTTAACCCACTAATAACAAAACGTATAAACACAGACAAATAATTCAACCTTGCCGTATGGTAAGTCGCCGCTTCCGCCCGTCGGGAGCAGCGATACTGCCGCGGATTTGATAATCCACCAATATTTATGAAAAAACATCTTTATCTGACAATGCTCCTGCTGGCCGGCATGCCCTTATTCGGCACACTAAACGCATCGGCAGCCCCCGCCCCCCAGCAGCAGAGTCAAACGGCAGCCACGATAGAAGGCACCGTATTAGATGAGAACAACGAGCCTGTAATCGGTGCATCCGTTGTCCAGAAAGGCGTAAGCTCTAACGCAGTGGCTACTGACGCGTTCGGCCACTTCAAGCTCCGCGTAGCCAAAGGCACCCTTCTCGAAGTAAGCTATGTTGGCTACAAGACAATGACAGTAAAAGCGGCTGACGGCATGAGCATCTATCTTGAGCCGACCACCGAGATGCTCAACGAACTCGTGGCTATCGGCTATGGAACACAGAAGCGCGCCAACCTCACCGGCGCCGTTGCCACTGTCGACGTATCCCGCACTATGGAGAACCGCCCCGAGCAGGACGTACTCAAGGCTCTTCAGGGCGCAGTTCCCGGTCTTACCGTAATGAATTCCACCGGTAACATCGACGGCACTCCCAGCATTAAAATCCGCGGCACCGGCACTCTCTCCAACAAGGGCAATTCAAACCCCCTCTTCGTGGTAGACGGTGTCGCAATGGACGACATATCCTTCCTCAACCCCGACGACATCAAAGAAATCTCGGTACTTAAAGACGCTTCTTCGTCGTCTATCTACGGTTCGCGCGCTGCCTTCGGTGTACTCCTTATCTCCACCAAGAGCGGCCAGAAAGGCGAGCGCATGCAAATCAAGTACTCGAACAACTTCGGCTGGGGCCAGGCTTCAATCCTCCCCGAAATCATGGACAACGTGAGCTCGCTCGAAGCCATGATTGAGGCAGCCAAGCGCCAGGGCGCCGACCAGGGCGAGTTCTTCGGCATGTACTACACCGACATCCTCCCCTACGCACGCAAGTGGCAGGAACAGAACAGCGGTAAAATCACCGACTACCGTATGGCACGCCCATACGTTGACGAAAACAATGTGGGCGACTACTACCTCAACCCCAACGGCACCGGCTTCCTCCCCTACGCCGACTACGACATCAACAAAATCATGCTCAACAACGCCGCTCCCTCGCAGCAGCACAACGTATCGCTCTCGGGCAGCACAGGCAAGGCCGTATACGATTTATCGTTCGGCTACAGCGAGCGCCAGAGCCTTGTAAACTTCAACCCCGACAAGGTTCGTCGCTACAATGCCAAAGCCAACCTCTCGCTCGACCTCTTCAAGTGGCTACAGGCCGGCGTACGCATCAACTTCACAAAACGCCATTTCGAGACTCCCAACGTAGGTTCCAACACATGGGGTACTATCTGGCGCTTCCCCAGCTTCTACCAGATGCTTGGCTGGCGTCCTGACTCCGAAGGCACTCCCTACGACTTCCAAAACCAGATTGCCTACCTCAAGCAGGCCGACATGGAAGACATCAACAGCACCTTCACACGCCTTCAGGCATGGGCCAAGGCCACTATCATCCCCGGCCTTACCGTCAACGCCGACTTCACATACTCGATATACAACCGCAACGAAGAGTACGCATACCTGCCCGTAATCTCGTGGCCGAGCTGGGGCCGCACACTCTCGGCTCCCACCTACCGCGTAAGCCAGGCTTCGACCACCGCCACCAAGGCAAACAGCGTAAACAACCGCTGGACATTCAATGCCTATGCCACTTACGACCTCACCGTAGCTGACCACAACAACTTCAAACTCATGCTCGGTACAAATATCGAGCAGAACACCTACGGCTGGTTCCAGGCCCGCACCAAAGTACTCCTCGACAACAACCTGCCCGCCCTCAACCTCTACACCGGCGACCTTGTAGCTCCCGGCAACGAAGACAACCACTGGGCTACCGCAGGCTTCTTCGGCCGTTTCAACTACGACTACAAGGGCATATACCTTGCTGAATTCAACGGCCGCTACGACGGTTCGAGCCGCTTCCCCGCCAACGACCAGTGGGCATTCTTCGCATCGGGTTCTATCGGCTACCGCTTCTCGGAAGAAGCATACTTCGAACCCCTCAAGGAATGGTGGTCGAACGGTAAAATCCGCGCTTCTTACGGCGAAATAGGCAACGAGGCTGTAGGTACAAACATGTTCCTCTCCACCGTAACCACCTCGAACATCGACTACCTCAACCACAGCACAGGCATACTTATCAACGCCGCAGGCACTCCCAAACTCGTGTCGCCCAGCCTCACATGGGAACGCATCCGCACTATCGACGCCGGTATCGACCTCGGCTTCTTCAACAACTCACTCACCGCCAGCTTCGACTGGTACCAGCGCGACACCCGCGACATGCTCGCTATAGGTGTACAGCTCCCCTCCGTACTCGGCGCCGACACCCCCTACGGCAACAATGGCTCGCTCCGCACTACCGGCTGGGAACTCACCCTCGGCTGGAACAAGAGCTTCGGCGACTGGGATGTATATGCCAGCTTCAACATAGCCGACGCACGCACCAAAATCACAAAATGGAACAACCCCACCCGCTCGCTCACCGACAACTACTCAGGAGCCGAATACGGAGCAATCTGGGGTCTTGACGTAGCCCGCTACTATACTGTAGACGACTTCGTAGCCGACCCCTCGCAGCCCGACGGCATCGCCCGCAACGACAAAGGCCAGCTCATCACCAAGCCCGGCGTGACAAACCAGTGGGACATTGAGAACAACTCGTTCCACTACGGCCCCGGCGACGTAATGTACGTTGACCACGACCACGACGGCAAAATCTCCGGCGGCGACGGCACCGAAGGCAACCACGGCGACCTCGTGAAAATCGGCAACAGCCTCCCCCGCTATGAATACGGCTTCCACCTCGGCGGCGCATGGAAGGGCATCGACCTCGACATCTTCTGCCAGGGCGTAGGTCAGCGCGACTACTGGACTGTATCGTCGATGGTAATTCCCTTCACCCAAGCCCCCAACGATATCTACTACAAGGGCATGGACTCGCACAACTCGGTAATACTCAACGACCAGTACATCATTACCGGCTACAACGTAAATCAGGGCAACAAATACCCGGCACTCTACCCCGGCCAGATGAACGCCAACAACGTACCCGGCATCGAAAACCCCGGTACCAACAACTTCATCCCCAACAGCCGCTACCTCCAGGATTTGAGCTACCTCCGCGTGAAGAACATCACACTGGGCTACACACTCCCCGCCGAATGGACAACCAAGGCTTACATCCAGAAAGCACGCATCTACTTCTCGGGCGAGAACCTCTTCTTTATCCACCGCGGCAACAAGGGTACAGGCATCGACCCTGAAATCACAACTTCGGAATGGATTCAGAACGCCACCACCGGCGCTATCTATGCCAATGCCTGGGGACGCGCAAACCCCATCCAGCGCGTATACTCCTTCGGCATTCAGGTTACTTTCTAATCTCTTAACAGTAGCAAGCAATGAAAAAAATCGCAATAATATCAGCATTGGCTGCGGTGGCCGTGGGAATGACATCCTGCGACAACTTCCTCGAAGAAAACCGCTTCCCCTTGTCTACACAGGTCGACAATCCGACTTACTGGAACAACGAATCTAACGTTGCCAAGCAGGCCGATGCCCTCTACACCAACTTCACCGGCTACGGCAAAAGCTCCAACGGACTCTTCTACTTCCAGACCCTCACCGACAATCAGGGCAGTGGCGTCGGCGGTGCATTCACAAACTGGGCCTTCACAAACGTACCCGCGAAGTCGACTTTATGGTCTGACCCCTACTATGTAATCCGTCAGTGCAACTACATCATCAACAACGTTCCCAACTCGACGCTTTCTGAAACAGTAAAAGCAAAATATGTGGGTATAGCACGCATGATGCGCGCCTTTAAGTACTACCAGCTGGTACGCTCTTACGGCGACGTTCCCTACGTGAGCGTTGTTCCCAACCCCGAAGATACCGACATCATATATCAGGGCCGCCAGAACCGCGACGAAATCATGGATAAGGTATACAACGACCTCGACTATGCCTCCAAGAACATCGGCGCAGGCAGCAAAACCACCTATAGCAACAATCTTGCCTTAGCCATGATGTCGGAAATCTGCCTCTATGAAGGAACCTACTGCAAGTACCGTACCGAAACAGAGAACTACAAGGCCGCCGACCCCGTTCGCGCCAAACTGTTCCTCGAGCGTGCTGCTGCTGCCGCAAAGGCTATAATCGACCAGAACTACAGTCTCAACGACAGCTACATCGCCAACTACAACTCGGTAGAACTTGAGTCCAATCCCGAAATGATATTCTACAAAGAATACAAGGAAGCCACTCTCACACATCAGACTATCCAGTACACCTGCCGCACAACCACTATCGCAGGTCTGAGCAAGGACGCCTTCGACAGCTACCTGCTTAAAGACGGTCTGCCGGCATCGGTAAGCGGCGATGCAGCCCACGAAGCCCTCAAACGCGACTATGGCTACATCACCGAAGGCATCGTTGCCGGAACAGGCGACGGCGCCTCCAAAGGCTTCATCCTCTCGATTGACAACGTACTCGCCAACCGCGACAAGCGTCTGTCAGAGACCATCGACCCGGTCATCGGCTACGGCACTACCGACAATGGCATGACATGGGCTCGTCAGGGTTCCGACCAGCTCAGCTCGAGCACCGGCTACCTCATCCGCAAGTTCGACAACCCCGAAATTCCCTGGACTTACCGCCAAGGCAGCAATTACACATGCGCTCCCGTATACTGGCTCGCCTTAATATATTGCAACTATGCCGAGGCAAGAGCCGAACTCGGACTTCTCTCCGATGACGACCTCAACCTCACCATCAACGATCTCTTCGACCGCGCAGAACTCCCCCGCCGCACAGTCGCCGAACTTGAGGCTATCAACGACCCCCTCAACGACGCGAACGTAAGCAGCACCATCTGGGAAATCCGTCGCTGCCGCCGCTGCGAGACTATGCTCGACGCCGACCTCCGCTATTGGGACCTCCAGCGCTGGCACATGCTCGACCGACTCGACACCTCCAAGCATCCCAACATCCGTCTTGGCGCGAACCTCGGTGAAGTAGCTCCCTACAACTACACCAACGACAAGGGCGAGGCCAAAACATTCACACTGCCTACATTCGCCAACATGAGCGGCAACTACATGCAGGCTATCCCCGGCAACGACCGTATATTCTCGGCTCGCGAGTACCTCTATCCCATACCCAGCGAGCAGATTACTCTTACTCAAGCTCCGGGCTCCGACAAATCGTCGCTCGAACAGAACGCCCTCTGGAAATAAATAACAGAAGCATCATAGCAAAAAGCGCCGCAGAATACCGCTGCGGCGCTTTTTTTTGGACAGTAAAAATATTTAACGTATATTTGCACGCTAATCTCAGCCTCGCATGAAACACAGTAATCCGCGCCTGCCCCTGCTCCCCATGGAGCCGTACTACCGCACAGTAGTGTGGGGTGGCGAAGCTATATTCGCTTTCAAGGGCGAGGAAGCGCGCGGAAGTGCCATAGGAGAGAGTTGGGAGGTATCTGACCTCGAAGGCTGCGAGTCGCTCGTAAGCGCCGACGGCAAGGAGTTTGCCGGCACACTGCTGTCGGAGCTGTGCCGCGACCATGCCGAGGCTCTGCTGGGGCGCCGCCTGCTCAATGTCAGGATGACGCGCTTCCCGCTGCTTATAAAGATTATCGACGCCGAGAAGGAACTGTCGATACAAGTACACCCCGATGACTACATGGCATACCGTCGCCACGGCTCCTCCGGCAAGACCGAGATGTGGTACACACTCTCCGCTGCAGACGACGCCTGCATATATTCGGGCCTACAGCGCAGCGTGACTCCCGAGGCACTGCGCGAGCACATAGCAAACGGCTCTGTGATGTCGCTTCTGGCAAAGTTCAGGCCCGTGCCCGGCGACTATTTCTATCTGCCGGCAGGCCGCATACACTCGCTCGGCCACTCTATGGTGCTGGAAATACAACAGCCGTCCGACATAACCTACCGCATCTTCGACTACAACCGCCCCGGCCTCGACGGCAAGCCCCGCAGCCTGCACATCGACGAGGCACTTGAAGCCACCGACTTCCGCGTGCACGAAGACTACCGCCGCCACCGCGAACCCATTCCCGGCCGCGAGCAGGTACTCCAGGAGTGTCCGCACTTCATTGCCACTGTAGTAAACTTCGACAATGCACCCGTATCCATAGCCGTGAGCCGCTATACCTCCCCCCGCGTACTGGTGGCAACCGCCGGCGAAGGACGCGTGACCGACGACCTCGGCAACACCGTGCATCTGCGCCGGGGACACACCGTGATAGTGCCCGCCACGACACCCGAGGTGACTCTTATTCCCGATACCCCCGACTTCGAGGTAGTAACGGCATATATTCCCTGAACATCTTGGCACCACATTGTTATTAACGGACGTACTTATACAGAAACGCCCCCTACTCGAATCCACCAAAATTAAGCCTGTCGAAAGCCTGTGTATGGTATTTTTTACCACGCTATTGCATTATTCTCTATTTTTAATGTTGTAAAATTTGTTGTTGTAAAAAATAGTGTGTAATTTTGCGCCACACTAAACAATTTATTTCCTTACTACGACAAAAAAATCCATAACTATGGCCAATCTTAAAAAAATACGCACATTGTGCGAAGCAAAAAAAATAACAATCCGGGAACTCGCAAAAAAAATCGGACGCGACGAAAGCTCGATACAATCCGCCATTCGTCGCGGCAGCACCAACAGTGCCACTATCGAAAAAATCGCCGAAGTGCTCGGCGTGCCCGCCGGATATTTCTTCGACGGCTGGATTGAAAACACCCAAAAGCCGAACATGGAGAAAGAAATAGCCCACCTCAAGGAACTGCTTGCCGAAAAAGAACGCCTGATAAGCGTCCTTATGGAGCGTCGCAATTAAAGGGCAAACACGCCCTCAGAGTGCCATGTACGGCAGCAAACATTTTTTTGCTTGCTGCCGTTTTTTTTGCTAATTTTGTGCGATAAAGCCTCCTCTACCTTATATGAAACGGATTTATAGCATATTACTTTTATTCATAAGCATAATAGGCGCAGGCGAAGCGTCGGCAAAATCGGGCGAACTCTTTATCTATCCCACCCCGCCCGACACCATGCAGGCACTGCAGCCCCGCTGCGACTATATCGTGACTCGCTTCTGGGAGCGCTGCAACTTCGGCACCGCCTTCGACAAATATCCCGCGCAGCTCAACGCCGCCTTCGGCGACTGGGTGGCAATCATGCCCCACGCCTCGGCCGACAGCGTGCATGTGGCTATAGAGCGCCTGCTGGCACGCTTTGCGAAGAAAGGGCCTGAGACTCTCGCCCTCGCAACAATGGCCGAGAACTGGCTGTACAGCGACACTGCCGAGATTACATCGGAAGAAGTGTATCTGCCCTTCGCCAAGGCTGCCGCCTCGCACAAAAAAATAGGAAAGGCCGAGCGTGCCCGCTTCGAATCGCAGGTTCGCATCATAGAAAGCAGTAGCGTGGGTGCACGCGTGCCGGCCATCCCCTTTGTAAAGGCCGACGGCTCGAAAGGCACTCTCGACGATGTGCGCAGCGGCTCCGTACTGCTATTCTTCAACGACCCCGACTGCCTCGACTGCACCATGGCCCGCATACGCCTCAGCGCCGACCCCAACACGGCGCAGCTCATAGAGCGCGGCGAGCTGTCGGTGGTGAGCATATATCCAGGCGAAACCGACGACGACAACTGGGAGAAGGCCAAGGCGTCGACCCACCCCGCATGGGTGACAGTGGCGATGCCCGACGCATACGACTACTTCGACCTCCGCTCTACTCCGCTGTTCGTGTTTCTCAACTCCCGCCACAAGGTGCTTGCCACAGGACTCGACATAGACCACCTTCTCAACGCCTTCCTGGTATCGAACCAGGCTACCCTACAAAAGAAAGCCAATGAACACCCCGCACAGTGATACTACAGCAGTGCTGATTTCGGGCGGTGTGGACAGCGCCGTGGTAGTACACCGGCTCGCCGAGCAGGGTCTGCCGCTGCATCTGTTCTATATCCGCATAGGCCTCGACAACGACGAGGGCGACTGCTCGGCCGAAGAAGACATAGAGATGTGCTCGCTCATAGCTCGCCGCTACGGGCTGCCGTTCGATGTGGTGTCGCTGCATCAGGAGTATTGGGACAATGTGATGGACTACGCCCTGCGCACTGTGCGCGCCGGCCTCACTCCCAACCCCGACATAATGTGCAACTCCATAATCAAGTTCGGCTACTTCGAAGACCGCTGGGGGCACGAGTTCAGGCAGACTGCCACCGGGCACTACGCATCGACCCTCTTCGACAACGAGGGACGCAAATGGCTCGCCACAGCTGTAGACCCCGTAAAAGACCAGACCGACTTCCTCGCCCGCATATCGGGCAAGCAGCTCAGCCACCTCATATTCCCGCTGGGCGAAATCCCCAAGGCTGAGGTGCGCAACATAGCCGTGGAAGCCAAGCTGCCGAACGCCTTCCGCCGCGACTCGCAGGGTATATGCTTCCTGGGCAAAATCAACTACAACGACTTCATACGCCGCCACCTCGGTGAGCGTCCGGGCGCAATAGTGGAAATCGAGACGGGCCGCAAGCTCGGCGAGCACCGCGGCTACTGGTTCCACACCATAGGCCAGCGCAAGGGTCTCGGCCTCTCCGGCGGCCCATGGTTTGTGGTGCGCAAGAATGTGGCCGACAACGTACTCTACGTGTCGCGCGGCTACGACACAGAGAAGCAATACGGCCGCACGCTACATCTGGGCGAGATGCACTTCATTACCGCCGACCCGTGGGGCGACAGCGCCGACTCTCCCGAAGGCGTGGCTGTAACGTTCAAGAACAGGCACATGCCCCAGTTCCTGCCTGGGCGCATACGCAGAGTGGCCGACGAAGCCACCGGCGAGTACATTCTGGAGTCCGACGTCAAGGTGCAGGGCATAGCCCCCGGCCAGTTCACCGCCCTCTACGACCCCTGGCATCGCGTATGCTACGGCTCGGGCATCATAACAGGCCGCGCAATAGAGCGGCCGCAAATCGCAGTAGAGCCATGAGCAAGCGCGTAAGTCTACACGTACTCGGCCTGTCGTACAGCCAGCTACAGTCGGGCGCCTACGCACTGGTGCTTGCCGAGGACAACGGCCCGCGACGCATACCCGTGGTAATAGGAGCCGCCGAGGCGCAGTCCATAGCTATCTGCCTCGAGGGTATACGCACGCCGCGCCCCATGACTCACGACCTCTTTGTGAGCTTTGCGCACACCTTCGGCGTGAAGCTGAAAGAGGTGTTTATCTACCGCTTCGAAGACGGCATATTCTCGTCGGAGCTAACCTTCTCCGACGGCGACCGCACGGTGGTAATCGACGCCCGCACATCCGATGCCGTGGCAATAGCCATTCGCACCGGCACTCCCATCTTCACCACTCCACAAATAGTGGAACAGGCCGGCTTCATTATCGACGACAAAGAGTTCGTACGCAAAAACCGCATGGACGATGAAGATGTTGATATTGACGACGACAATCTCGACGACGAAGAAGAAACAACAGCCATAGACCGCACCGGCTACAACGCCGAGCCTCGTCCCGAAAACTTCACCATAGAGCAGCTCGAGCAGACTTTGTCCGAACTTATCGACAAAGAAGAGTACGAGGAGGCTGCCCGCATAAGCGAAATACTCAAGAACAAGAAAAACGCCGCAGGCCTCTCCGGGTCTGATGACTCAAATCCTGAAACCATTTAGTACCTTATAATGAAAAACTTCAATCTGAAAGCCCGCCTCGCCACGATGAACTTCCTGGAGTTCGGCGTATGGGGCGCCTATCTAATCTCTATGGGTATGTTCCTCGGCTCAAACGGCCTTGGAGAATACGTATTTTGGTTCTATACCGTACAGGGATTCGTGTCTATCTTCATGCCCGCCCTCATCGGCATCGTCGCCGACCGCTGGCTCCCCGCACAGCTCACACTAAGCCTCTGCCACCTTCTCGCCGGCATTTTCATGATAGGCGCCGGCCTCACTGCCTCGGCAGAGCTTACTGCCACAGGCACTCTCGAGTTTGGCCCCATATTCACGTTCTATACCCTTTCGGTGGCCTTCTTCATGCCTACGATAGGACTTTGCAACTCCGTCGCTTTCAGCGGACTTGAAAAGCATGGGCTCAGCACCGTCGACGATTTTCCGCCAATCCGCACCCTCGGCACCATAGGCTTTATCTGCGCCGAACTCTTCGTAAACTTTGTAGCCATAGGCGGCACTGCCATTCAGCACAGCTACACCCAGTTTATAGTATCGGGCGTGCTCAGCATAGTGCTGGCGCTCTACTGCCTCACACTTCCCTCGTGCCCCGTCAACAAGAAAGGCGGCCGCAGCCTCGTGGATGCTTTCGGCCTGAAAGCCTTCGCCCTGTTCAAGCGCAAGGAAATGGCCATATTCTTCATCTTCAGCATGCTCCTGGGCGTATCGCTCCAAATCACCAACAGCTACGGCTCATCGTTTATCTACCACTTCCACGACGTGCCCGGCTTCAGCGGCGACTGGTGGGCACAGAACGCCACCTTCCTCATCTCTATTTCGCAGTGCGCCGAAGCTCTGTGCATCCTTGCCATACCCTTCTTCCTCAAGCGCCTCGGCATCAAGGGCGTTATGCTCATGGCCATGTTTGCATGGGTACTCCGCTTCGGCTTCTTCGGAGTGGGCAACACCAGCTCGTCGGGCGTGATATTCCTCATCCTCTCCTGCATAGTCTACGGTGTGGCCTTCGACTTCTTCAACGTGTCGGGCGGCCTCTACGTAGACCTGAAGACCGACCCGGCCCAGCGCTCGTCGGCGCAGGGTCTTTTCATGCTCATGACCAACGGCATAGGCGCCTCTATCGGCACCTATCTCGCAGGCACATGCGTGGTGAACAAGCTTGTCTACACCCCTGGCGCCGACGCCGTACAGCAGCTTGAAGGCTGGCGCGAATCGTGGTTTATCTTCGCGGCCTACGCTCTAATCGTAGCCGTACTCTTCATATTCATCTTCAAGGAAAAGAAGGACGACCTATCCGGCACGGAAGTAAAGACGGCCGAAGAGCTGCCCGACACCGAAATCTGACACTCACTACAGCATGATACGCTTCTACGCCCCCGACATTTCCCACACCGGCACGCTCCCCGAAAGCGAGAGCGGCCACTGCGTGCGCGTACTGCGCCGCCGCGAAGGCGATGAGGTCGAGGTCGTGGACGGCAAGGGACGACTCTACCGCGGCACTCTGCTCGACGCACACCACAAGCACACCACTATCGCCATTCTTGAGACCGTAGAGCTGCCCAAAGTGTGGGTTCCGCACATCACCGTGGCAGTGGCTCCCACCAAGCATGCCGACCGTATGGAGTGGCTCATGGAGAAGCTTGTGGAGATAGGTATCGACCGCTTCGTGCCGCTGCGCTGCGAGCACTCCGAGCGTAAGGACATCAAAGCCGAGCGCCTTGAGAAAATCGCAGTGTCGGCCATGAAACAATCGCTAAAAGCCATACTCCCGCAAATCGACGACACCACGCCACTGCAGGCCTTCCTTGCCGAAGACGCTTCCGAGGCACAGAAGTTTGTGGGCTACTGCGATGCAGATACCCCGCGCACACTCCTCGCAAAAGCATACCGTGCGGGCGCCGACGTACGCATCCTTATAGGCCCCGAAGGCGATTTCTCTCCGGCAGAAATAGATGCTTGCCGCAGAGCGGGATACGTGCCCGTGACGATGGGCGACAACCGCCTGCGCACCGAGACAGCAGCTCTCGTGGGCGCAGACACTATCCACATTATCAACCAGGTATTTTCATAGAACCTATGAATACATTCAATCAACTTAAAGCACAGGGCGGCTTCTTCCTGCTGGCAGGCCCTTGTGTGATAGAAGGCGAAGAAATGGCCTTCGAGACAGGACGACGCATAAAAGAGATATGCACGCGCCTCGACATCCCTTTCGTCTTCAAAGGCAGCTACCGAAAGGCTAACCGCAGCCGCCTCGACTCGTTCAGCGGCATAGGCGACCTCAAGGCCCTCGCCATTCTCAACGCCGTAGGCCGTGAACTCGGCGTGCCCGTGGTCACCGACATCCACGAGCCGGAGGAAGCAGTAATGGCTGCCGACTTCGCAGACATACTCCAGATACCTGCGTTTCTCTGCCGCCAGACCGACCTCCTCACGGCCGCCGCACGCACAGGAAAGGCCATAAACATCAAGAAAGGCCAGTTCCTCGCGCCCGAATCGATGCGCTTCGCCGTCGACAAAATCCGCTCCTGCGGCAACGATGATGTAGCCGTCACCGACCGCGGCACATCTTTCGGCTACGGCGACCTCATTGTAGACTTCCGCGGCGTGCCTATGATGCAGAAAGCCTGCGCCTGCCCCGTGATAGTAGACTGCACCCATTCGCTGCAGCAACCTAACACTTCGAGCGGCGTCACCGGCGGTCACCCCGAGTTGATTGAGACCATAGCGCGCGCCGCCGTAGCCACCGGCGCCGACGGCCTCTTCATGGAGACACACCCCGACCCCGCCTCGGCCAAGAGCGACGGCGCCAATATGCTGCGCCTCGACCTACTCGAAGGTCTGCTCGAACGCCTCGTGGCTATCCGTCGTACTATCGACAGCTTTGACAAATAACCCCCGTCATTACACGATGAATTTATCACAATGCCTAATGGCCGGCGCTATCTGCGCCACCGCAGTCCTCTCGCCCGTCACAGCCTCGGCACAGTCGGGCATACAGAACCCCATGACACAGGCCGTGCTCAAGGTCTACGAGGAGGAGCTGCGCGAAAATCCCCAGGACTACAACATATACCTGTCGCGCGCCGACGAATACTACCGCCACAGCGAGTATATCCGCGCGCTGGCCGACGTGGATAAGGCGCTACAGTATGCGCCCGCATCGGAAAAGGACGTGCGCCTGCGCGCCTACGTGCTCCGTGCCGGCATATACAACGAGACCCGACGTCCCGAGCAGGCTCTGAGCGACCTCCGCTCGGCTGCCGCAATAGCGCCCGACTCGTATTCGGTAATATATCAGAAAGCAAACACCGAGTACACTCTCGGACAATATGCCGATGCCAAACTCGATTTCCAGCGCCTGCAGCGCCTCAATACACGCGCGCCCGAGCCATACATCGGCCTCGCCCGCATAGCAGTGAAGGAAAACAACCTCGGCATAGCCAACGAAATGCTCGCCTCAGCCGTAAACCTCGACCCCAACAACGCCGAAATATATGTGCGCCGCGCATCGGTGCGCAAGCTCATGGGCGACCACAACGGTGCCGTCGACGACCTCATCCTCGCCATTAGCTCCGACAACAAGCACCCCAAGGCCATGACCGAGCTGCTCGACTACGGCAACACCAACTATCCGGCCACTATGGCAGGACTCAGCAATGCTATCAGCCAGGCCCCGCAGGTGGGTATGTTCCGCTACATACGCGCCGTGATAGCACAGGCTCACTTCCACTATCTGGCCGCCATAGCCGACTACCGTGACATTCTCGACCGGCAGCTCTACAACTACTACGGCATCTACGCCTCAATCGCGGAGTGCAACTACGCCCTCGGCAACTATACTGAAGCACTCGACAACGTTGACCGCGCCCTCGGCGCCATACGCGACAACGCATCGTACTACGTGGTGCGCTCACGCACACTGCGCGCCCTCGGCCGCTACGACGAAGCCGTAAAAGCCGGCGCCGCCGCACTTGCCGTAGACCGCCAGAGCAACGAGGCCCTTGCGGAAATGGCATTGGCATACGTAGGCACAGGCAACTACAACGAGGCTTCCAACCTCCTCGGCGAAGCCATGCTCAACGATGCCGAAAGCGCACTCTATCCCATGCTGCGAGCGTGGATAATGGAGAAGTACCTCAACAAAGAGACATCGGCTCAGCAACTCTATGAAAAGGTAGCCGACATGGAGCACTTCTACATCGACAATCCACGCTCGCTCAAAGGCTTCGCCCAGCTATTCCTCGGACAGACCGACGCCGGACGACGCTGGATGCAGAACATACTCGATACAGTGACCGACTACGACGGCCTCATCCACTACTACGGCGCCTGCTTCTATGCCCAGGCCGGCGACACCGAGAAGGCTATGGAGTGCGCGGCCAAGGCTCTCGAACTCGGATATGCCAACTACCATAACTGGACTGAGGCAACCGACGGTCGCGTAAACGTGGCTCCTCTGCGCGACGACCTCCGCTTCCTTAACCTCCTGCACCGCCACGACGCCATTTTTGGTAAAGAATAGTTAAAAATCACACCCTCCATGTAACTTTTCGGACTTACGCGTGTCTTATAAATAGAAACCACAAAGTACTGAAAAGATTTATATATGGAAATGATTGATACACGGCGCCGGGGCTGAGAAGCTGTCGGCGCCGGTAATATTTATATAACTCAAACAAAGCACTACCCCGACATGATTATAGCATCGCAACTCCGAAAAGAAAACATAGCACAATATCTGCTGTATATGTGGCAAATCGAGGATTTAATCCGCGCCAACGGACTCGACATCGACAAAATCACAGAAACCGTGGTAAACCGATACACTCTCACCCCCGAACAACGCAAGCAGATGACCGAATGGTACGAGTCGCTTATCGATATGATGCGTCGCGAGGACGTGAGCGACAAAGGCCACATGCAAATAAACCGCAACACCATAGGCGAGCTTGCCGACCTGCACCGGCGCCTCATGGCCGACCCCCGGCCGCGCTTCGACGACTACCACAAGGAGTTTCTGCACACCCTCCCCTTCATAGTAGAGCTGCGCGCCAAAGCAGGCGAAGACCGCGCCGGCGAGATAGAGACCTGCTTCAACGCCCTGTACGGCATGCTGCTCCTCCGCCTCGCCAAGAAACCCGTTTCGAATGAAACCGCCAAAGCATTCGAGCAGATTTCGAAATTCGTGGCACTTCTGTCGCACTACTACACTCTTGACGAGACCGAAGACATCTTCAAGGAAGACGACAAGGCCGACATCCCCAAAGGCGAAGATTAGTTAATACTTAATTCTGAATTTGTCGAGCAGGTCCTTGAACCAGTCCTGAGCCGTAAGACACATATCGATAAGATAGCCTTTCACTGCGGGCCGTACGTTGGGCCACACCATGCAGCTCCGCCCATTCCTTTACTGAAATATAATCCATGCTATCGGCAAGTTTTGCCCGATGGCCATCGTATTTGACAACGTTAAAAACACACATTTCTATTCCAAAAGTCTATTTTTTACGTGTTTTTTTGTACTTTTGCACAAATTAGTCCAGATTTTCATAATTCCTAACCAATCATAATTACAATTAATGAGAAAATTTTTACTTCCCCTCTTTCTCTCAGCCGGTGTAATAGCCGGTTCGGCATCCGCACCCGATGCCACCACGCAGACCGTACGCGGCGCCGACCTCGTAAAAGTCAAGACAATCAAATCGTCGCGCACCACGAGCGCCAAAGTGCTTGCACCCGGCGTAGTCATGACCGACACACACGGCATCAAAAAATTGCGTTCAGATTACGCCCCCAGTTCAAAGCTGCTAAAGGCCAAACACTTACCCTTCAAAGCAGCCGAAAACGGCTATGCTCTGTCCGAGAGCTTTGAAGGTTGGGACGGAGAAAATCGCAACTGGACTCCCGAAGGCTGGGAGGTAGACATGCGCGGTGAAGCCGACCGCACACATAGCTGGACTCCGGAAATCCCTGTCGAAGGACTGCCCGCTGCAGCCGACGGCAACTATTATTATGCAATCACCTTCTCCGACAAGAAGCAGGACGAATGGCTCATATCGCCTCGGGTGAAGGTTGAAGAAGGCATGAGCCTCTCCTTCTATGTGTATTACAGCCCAATGTACCTGTTCAACCTCGATGAAGAATATGTCGACTGGGATAAATTCTCGTTCATCGGCGAAAAAGTCGTTACCGCCACACTCCAGGTATGGGCACAGGCCGAAGGCGAAGACTGGGTCATGCTGCATGACTTCGCCGACGACTACACCGACGCCACGCTTATGGATTTAGCCTACAGCGAGCCAGCCGGCCTTGAAAAGAAGAGCTTCGCCCTCACCGATTTCGCGGGTAAAAACACCAAGGTCGCATTCCGCTATGTAGGCTCCGACGGCAACACAATGTTTATCGACGCCATCGGAATTGGGTTCCCCGCTCTCAACGGAGTTTCGTACATGGAGCCCTTCTCTACTCTCTACTGGGGCTTCGACGGCACCGAGCAGCTCACCGGCCTGATGGCACCCATAGCACATCAGCCCGTCTTCGCGCCCCTCACATGGTCCAACATGACCGATGCCGACGCAGAGTTCGAATGGTCGTACACCGATCCAGAAACCGGCGAGACAGCCACCTCTGACGACCAGTACGAGCTCACTGTAAGCTATCTGCCCGACTACTCCGACGAGAGCACCATGCGCAACAACTTCATCCTGCCACCCACCCTCACCGCTACGGCCCCCGGCTCCGCGCCCGGCTCCTACACCGCACCCTATGTGTTCTTCCAAGCCGGCGGCAAGGCTGAGCGCCGCACCGCTCAGGGCGAGTTCGAATTCGACCTGCTGCCGTTCGCATACCAGAACTCCGGCATCATCTACACCACCGTCGACGACGAGACAATCGGCGACATGGCACTCCCCGTATTCGGCTACAACGTAAACTCCGACACATACTGGACAAACTACTCGCTTAATGGTGAGACACCCAACGAAAGCGACTACTCTCACCTCGAAGCCATTGCCAACATCTTCTTCCCCTCCACCGCTCCGCTGGTAGTACACGGCGTGAATGTGTACGGCTTCGGAAAAATCGGAGACAACGCCACCTTCACCGCCACTATCTACGGTTTCAATGCAGAAATGAACCGCGACCTCAGCACCATGGAGGTAATGGCCACCGCCACCATCAAAGGCTCGGAAGTGCTCAACGAAGGCCCCACCACACGCGGCTACCTCGCATTCAGCTTCAACTTCGACACTCCCGCCGTAATACAGGCTACCGAAGAGCATCCCGCCTACATGATTATGTTCAGCGGCTTCCGTTCGGAAGATGTAGAATACTTCGCTCCCCTGCAGTCCTATATGCCCGACCCCAATGGCCTCTGCCTCGGCTACATCTACAACCATATCGACATGAGCAGCCAGACCGGCCGCCCCGATTACTGGAACCTCAAGCCTATGGTATATAAGGAGAACGGCGAATACGTAGATCCCACCGGCGCTTTCGCCATCGGTCTTGATGCCGAATATCCCTGGCTCACCACCGCAAGCGAAGGCGTAGCTCTCACCGACGGCAACCGCACCGCACATGTCGCTCTCGGCAGCTACCACGACGGCAGCAAGCTCACCGTAAGCGCTCCTGAAGGCATCACCGCCACCGTGGCAGGCCGCTATAACGAGTGCGTCCTCTCGATAGAGCACACCGACACAGCCAAGGAAATCGACGACGCAATCACCGTCAAAGGTCATGGCGTAGAGCTCTCCATCCCAGTCAAGGCTACCGCCTCGGCAGGCATCACCGGCATCACCGCCGACAGCAACCGCACCGTAAGCGGCATCTACGACCTCTGCGGCCGCCGCGTCGGCAGCAATACCGGCGCCGGCGTGTACATCATCCGCTACACCGACGGCACCAGCAAAAAAGCAGTCGTAAAATAATCACGGTACAGCATACCGCACACGCAACAGCGCCCCGACAGCCGAAACTGCCGGGGCGCTTTCACTGAGGAGAGTAGAGAATGAGAGATTAATCCTCCGTGAATACTTCTTTATGGAAGCGAGGCTCGGTCACCTCACCGGCAACACGGTCGGGATAGTCGCCTTCGGTAGATACAAACACCCAGTCGATATCATCGAGGCGGCGCAAATCGCTCACAAAGAAAGCCTGCGAGTCGGCTGCCCCCACAACGATGATACGTGCCACACCGGCTTCGCGGGCCGCATGAACCGTGTCGACGAAATATTTGAGGGTAAGGTCGTTGGTGTATGCGTCCTGCAGGTCATCATTATAGGAGAGAACTGCATCATGGAAGCCTGACAGCAGCTCCACCACCTTCTCATGCTGTCCGAGCGGCAGATGCGATACTGTGAGACGGGAGCTTTCGAGCATCACCTTCTCGGGGAAGTCTACCATGACGCTGACGTCCAGCCCTTTGGCCAGAAGTCGACCGAGGACGTTGCCAAACACACGATTTGTAGTGCCGAGTAGTGCTATTTCTTTCATAATTGAATTAGTAGTCTGTTTATTGATTTCAGAAGTATAACAACCGTCACACTATCTATGTTCGGACGCCGCCCTGGGTTTTGACATATTCAGCAAAAAAGCGTACATTTGTACATCATGAACAAGAAGTTTATAATCTCACTGGTATTCTCATTCCTCGCCCTCTTTATCGGAGTGTACCAGCTCACTCAATACGACGGGCGCCACAACATCTTCATAGGCATCTTCTGGATTGTCTACAGCCTTGTCAACATCTGCACTCTGCCCAAAGGCAATAGCGGCGAAGATGCATAAGAGGTTGTTTAATAATCATTGTTAAACAACCTCTAAGAATTTGCTCACTTCAGAAAAAAGCATTACCTTTGCATCACTAAGCGCATGTGGCGTAATTGGTAGCCGCGTTAGACTTAGGATCTAATGTCTCAGGACGTGGGGGTTCGAGTCCCTTCAT
>VSPE01000043.1 GCA_009775225.1 Muribaculaceae bacterium
AAGCCCCCAGGGCACAGCCGCAGGCTCCCAAGCCCACTCCCAAGTCTCCCAAAGCGGCACCAAAAGCACCCACCCCTGCGCCCCCCTCTCAGGCGACAGCCACCACCGGTCTGCCCCTGCAATTCGTAGGCATCACCTACCGTGTGAGCGACGCCCTGCACGGTGCCACCCCGGCAGTTTCGCTCAACGAAAACAGCATAGCCGACGCCTACGAAGCACTGTTCCGCGCAGACTACAAACCCCTGCTTGCAGACCTCAAAGAGCTACGTGCCAACGGCCTCAACAACGACTGGGCACTCTTCACATTCGTAAATGAGCTCTCGGGCAAACTCGCCACAGGCAACAGCCGCAAGGTGCTCGCACAGTTCCTGCTCAACCAGCTCGGCTACCGAGCACGCGTGGCCATAGTACCCTCCGAAAACCGGCTGGCGCTTTACTTCGCGCCCAACGTCCAGCTCTACGGTGTTATCTTCGTGGATATAAACGGCGTACGCTACTACGACGCCGAAGCCAAGAGGCCCTACTCGTTCTACATGTGCCCCAAGGAGGCCCCCGCCGCCAAAGGCAAAATCGACATGAACGTAGCATCGACCCCGATATTCAAGGGCTCGAACCATGTAAGCACCCGCAAAGGTACGGGCAAATCAGCCGATATTATGGTATCGACGGTTGTGCCCGAGCAGCTTATATCTTACTATAAGAGCATACCGCAGTGCGACTACAGCGTGTACGCCAACGCCGCTGTCGACCCCGGCTTCAAGGAGATGGTGCTTGCCGCACTCCGCCCCGCCGTTGCAGGCAAGAGCGAGACCGAAGCCGCCGCCCTGCTGCTGGACTACGTGCAGCACGCCTTCGAGTACGCCACCGACGGCGACCAGTTCGGATACGAGAAACCCTTCTTCGTAGAAGAGCTGTACTATTACCCAAAGTGCGACTGCGAAGACCGCTCGGTATTCTACCGCTTCCTGGTGCGCGAGTTGCTAAGCCTCGACGTGGTGCTGCTCGAGTACCCTAACCACCTCGCCACGGCAGTGCGCTTCTCCACCCCTCCCGGCGGCGACTGCGTACAGGTAGGCAACAGCATATACACCGTGTGCGACCCCACCTACATAGGCGCGGGAATAGGCATGGCAATGCCATCGTTCAAAAACACCGCCGCCAAAGTAGTGAAAATCTAAGCTTTCTACAGCGACTTTTCAGACAGAAAAATATATAAGACAGGAGAACAGGAGGACTTGTAAGAGCCTCCTGCTCTCCTTTTTTTGTCATTGCCCTCCCGTTCTACAATAATCCGTTCTCCTGTCTGAAAAAAATTTTTGCAGGCAACTATAAATTTCATAATTTTGCGGCCGCAAACTATAAAAACATAATTTTTCGCATGAAACGTATTATTCTTGCAATGTGTGCCGCAATGGCAATGATAGTGGCACCCACATCTCTCTCAGCGCAGTTCAACCTCAAAAAAGCGGCGAGCGCCGGCATCAAGGCAGCCAAAGCATTCACGCTCACCGACGCCCAAATGGCCGACTATGTAAAGGAATCGGTAGACTGGATGGACCGCAACAACAAGGTCGACGCCGAAGACGGCGAATACACCAAGCGTCTGCGCCGACTCACCGAAGGAATAACCGACGCCGACGGTATACCCCTGAACTTCAAGGTATATCTCGTGATTGACGTAAACGCTTTCGCATGCCCCGACGGCAGCGTGCGCGTATTCTCCTCGCTTATGGACATCATGGACGACGACGAGCTCCTCGGTGTTATCGGACATGAAATAGGACACGTCACACTCCACCACAGCAAGAAAGCCTTCAAGACAGAACTCATGACAGGCGCCCTCAAAGACGCCGTTGCATCGGCAGGCGGCGTAGCCGCAAAGCTCACCGAAAGCCAGCTCGGGACACTCAGCGAAAGCCTCATCAATGCAAAATACTCTCAGAAGCAGGAACTTGAAGCCGACGACAGTGGCTACGACTTCCTCGTATCCAAGGGCAAGAACCCCTACGGCATGGCCCGCGCGTTCCAGAAGCTCCAGGAACTCGAAGGCGGCACATCGCAGAACACCATACAGAAGATGTTCAGCTCGCACCCCGAAACTGCCAAGCGCATAAAGCACGTAACCGAACGCGCTCGCAAAGACGGCTACGTTACCGAATAAGAGACTGTTAAAGTCCGCAGAACGAAATGCTCCGCAGGAGCGCGATAATACACCCGTGTTATCACGCCCCTGCGGAGCTATATTTTGCAGCTATAAAAAAAAATGGTAAATTTGCGGTTTGGAACGATGTTTTACAGCAATGGCAGAAAATACCGAAATAGAAAACAAGTCGGTGAAGCGCACGGTGCTCGATGTCGACGATATCATCAGCGTGGCACCCGTGCTCGCAAATCATCGTAAATTCGTGAAATGGCTCATGCGCGTGCTCGAAATCGACCGTGTAAACGCCGTACACTCAAAATATTTCGACACCCCGGGGGCACCATTCGTGAAGAGCCTCCTGGAGGACTTCAACATCGACCTCCGCGTCGACAACGAAAGCGTGCTCAACTCCTTCGGCGAGGGCATTCCCTTCGTCACGGTGAGCAACCACCCCTTCGGCGCCCTCGACGGCATAAGCCTCATACACCTTGTGGCCTCGCGACGGCCCGACTACAAGGTTATGGTGAATATGTTTCTGAACTACCTCACGGCCATGCGCCCCAACTTCATCGCCGTCGATGCCCTCGCCAGCGACGACCCCGCCAAGAAAGCCGTGTCGATGCGCGGCATCAAGGAGGCCATAGTGCAGGTGCGCCGCGGCCACCCCATAGGCTTCTTCCCCGCCGGTGCCGTGTCGAAGCTCAACGGGCACCTGCGCCTCGAAGACCGCCCCTGGCAGCCCTCTATAATGAGACTCATCGAGCAGCTCGACGTGCCCGTGGTGCCAATATATTTCCACGGCTCGAACTCACTGCTGTTCAATGCCCTCGGCGTGGTATGCTGGCAGCTGCGCACTCTGCGCCTACCCTCCGAGGTATTCCGCAAGTGCAACAGCACTCTGCACATATCGGTAGGCGAGCCTATCACCGTGGCAGAACAGAAACTGCACCAAGGCAGCGTGGAGGAATTCGGCGCGTTCCTCAAATCGAAAACCTACGCACTCCGCAAACTCAAATGAACAACACACTCTCCACACCCGCAATATCCCCCCAGATACTCCGTGCCAAACAGCGCTTCGGCATCATAGGCAACGCCCCCGCCCTCATCGCGGCGGTGGAGCGCGCCATACGCGTGGCGCCGATAGACCTGTCTGTACTCGTCACAGGCGAGAGTGGCAGCGGCAAGGAGTTCTTCCCCCAGATTATACACGAATTCAGCTCACGCAAGCACGCCAAATACATAGCAGTGAACTGCGGAGCCATACCCGAAGGCACTATTGACTCCGAACTGTTCGGCCACGAGAAAGGCGCCTTCACAGGCGCCGTCGACTCGCGCAAAGGCTACTTCGAGGAAGCCAACGGCGGCACTATATTCCTCGACGAAGTGGCCGAGCTGCCGCTCACCACACAGGCCCGCCTGCTGCGCGTGCTCGAAAGCGGCGAGTTTATCAAGGTCGGCTCATCCACCGTGCAGAAGACCAACATCCGCGTGGTGGCCGCCACAAACGTAGACATGCTCCGCGCCGTGGCCGACGGCCGCTTCCGCGAAGACCTCTACTACCGCCTCTCCACCGTTCAGATACACATACCGCCGCTGCGCGACCGCGGCACCGACATACGGCTGCTGGCACGCAAGTTCAGCGCCGACTTCGCCGAGCGCTACCACGTGCCCCCGGTATCGTTCAGCGAAACCGCCGACGAGGCCCTGCGACACTACCGCTGGCCCGGCAACGTGCGCCAGCTCAAGAACGTGGTAGAGCAAGTGGCCCTCTTCGAAGCCGGACACGAGGTGAACGCCGACACCCTGCGCTCATATCTGCCCGACATCACGGCATCGTACATGCCCGTGGCCGGAGGCGCAGTGCACAGCTACGAGCGCGAGCGCGAGATGCTCCTCGGCATGGTGTTCAAGCTCCAGCAGCGCCTCGACGCCATGCAGAAGCAGCTCGACCGCCTCGACCGCGACGGCGAGAGCGCCGACACTATCTTCACCGACAAGCGCCTGTACGCCCCCGAAGCACCCGCAAAGAGCTTCCCCACTTCGCTGGTGGTGCGCCCGCCCGAAAAGCCCGACACCACAGAGCAGTGCGAGCCTTGCAGCGATGTGAACTACTCCGAGGTGGTAGACCTGCCCCCCTCGCTCGAGGCAAACGAGCGCGAGCTTATACGCCGCGCACTCGAGCGGAACGAAGGCCGTCGCAAAGCTGCCGCCGCCGAGCTACGCATCTCAGAGCGCACCCTTTACCGCAAAATCAAAGAATATGGCCTTGAATAAATACCTCCGCCTCCTCGCAGTGGCCGTGTGCGTCGCCGTGGCCACCGTGGCCTGCAAGGTGAGCATCACCATGAACGGCTCGGTGCTCGACTACAACATCTACAAAACTATCCGCGTATCGGACTTCCCCATACGCGCCGCATTGGTATATCCGCCCCTGCAGCAGACCTTCGAGAACACCCTCCTCGACTACATCGCCAAGAACACGCGCCTACAGACCACCGAGGGCGCTTCCGACCTTGAGCTGGAGGGCGAAATCACAGGCTACAACCTCACTCCGCAGGCCGTGACCGAAGACGCCTACGCCTCGATGACGCGCCTTACTATCACCGTGCGCGTGAAGTATATTGACAACCGCCAGGAGAACAAGGACATCGACCAGAGCTTCAGTGCCTACCGCGACTTCCCCGCCACCGAGATGCTCACCGACGTGCAAGACCAGCTGTGCGAAGAAATTACCAAAGAGCTCGTAGACCTCATATTCAACGCCACCTTAGGCAACTGGTAACGAGGCTGATATGGAACCCGCCGAAATAAAGTCACTGATAGAGCGCTGCCTCGCCTGCGCCGACGGAGCGCCGCTCGCGCCCGACGACGCTGCCGCCCTGCGCACCCTTGCCACGGAGAGGCCGGCCTTCGTACTGCCGCAAATGCTCCTGCTGCGCCACGGCGCTCTCGACAGCGCCGAAGCCGAAGCCGCAGAGCAACGGATAGCACTGCTATGCCCCTCGCGCAGCACACTGGCTTTCGCACGCTACGGTGACGACTGGACGCACTTCTACCCCGAGGCCGCCGAACCCGAAGCCAAGCGCACCGTCGATGTCATCGACACCTTCCTGAACACCTACGGCAACTGCACGCCCGAAGAGGAGAAACTGCTTGAGCGCATGATATTCAACCCCGCGCCCGACTATGCCGAAGTTCTCGCTCGCGAAGAGCAGGCCAACCTGCCCGCCGAGGACGAAGCCCCGGCCGACAGTCAGGACGCACTCATCAACGCCTTCATCCTCACCCGCCACCCCGCCACACACTCGCCCTCGCTCATGCCCGAGGAAGAGCCGGAGCAAACGGCCGACGGCGACGGCGAAAAAGCCCGCGAAGAAACGGCACGCACGCCCATTCCGCGGCCCGAGCATGCCGACGACAGCCTCCTGAGCGAGAGTCTGGCAAAAATTTTCATAAAACAGGGCAGATATGAGCGCGCATACGAAATTATATCAGGCTTAAACTTGAAATTTCCAAAAAAAAGTGCTTACTTTGCAGACCAATTGCGCTTCTTGCAAAAATTGATTATAAACCGGCGCCACACGGCCGACTCAACGGCTCCCGGCGCGCATGATAATTAACTAAACAATATGTACGCAGTCATAATCATCCTGACCGTAATCGTAGCCGTACTTCTCATCGGCATCGTACTCATCCAGAAATCCAAGGGCGGCGGTCTCTCGTCGCAGTTCGGCGGTGCCGGCGCTGTAATGGGCGTCCGTCAGACCAACAGCTTCCTTGAAAAAGCCACATGGACACTGGTTGCCAGCCTGGTAGTACTCTCCATTCTCTCGGTATACGCTATGCCCCGCCGCAGCGATGCCACCCAGCTCCGCACCCAGCCCGTTGCCGCACCTGCAGCAGCCGAAGCTCCCGCAGGCCAGTTCGACACTCCCGTAGCAACACTCCCCGTTGCCGAAGTGGAAGAAACTGCCGTAGAGGTAGAAGCTCCTGCCGAAGCTCCCGCACAGGCCGAATAACAGCGGTTCCCAACCGAGAATATATACAGATTACAGTCATATCCTGCTCTATATGCAGCGGGATATGATTTTTCGTAAACATACACAAGCAATACAATGAAACGCAGCGACTTCGAAATAATGGCCCCCGTGGGCAGCTACGACTCTCTCACAGCCGCAATAAACGCCGGCGCCAACGCCGTGTACTTCGGCGTGGAGGGTCTCAACATGCGCTCGCGCTCAAGCGCTAACTTCACGCTCGACGACCTCCGCGACATTGCAGCCACATGCTCGGCTCACGGCCTCAAATCGTATCTCACCGTCAACACAATAGTGTACGACGCCGACATGGCGAAAGTCGACGAAGTGGTGCGCGCCGCTGCCGAAGCAGGCATATCGGCCATAATAGCATCGGATATAGCCGTAATAGCGGCATGCCGCCGCCACGGAATGGAAGTACACATATCCACCCAGTGCAACATATCCAACATCGAGGCCGTGCGCTTCTACGCCGCATACGCCGACGTAATGGTGCTCGCCCGCGAACTCAACATCGAGCAGGTGCGCGCGATATCCGACGCCATCCGCGCCGAAAACATAACAGGCCCGCGAGGCGAGCTTATTCGCCTCGAGATGTTCTGCCACGGAGCACTCTGCATGGCAGTGTCGGGCAAATGCTATCTGAGCCTGCACCAGATGAACTCCAGCGCCAACCGCGGCGCATGCACCCAAATCTGCCGCCGCGGATACGAAGTGACCGACCTCGAGACAGGCGAACAGCTTGCCGTTGAGAACAAATATATAATGTCGCCCAAAGACCTAAAAACCATACACTTCCTCGACCGCCTGGTTGATGCAGGCGTGACAGTCTTCAAAATCGAGGGACGCGCCCGAGGACCCGAGTACGTCGACGTGGCGGTGCGCTGCTACTCCGAAGCCCTGCAGGCTATCTGCGACGGCACATTCGATGCCGACAAGGTGCGCGACTACGACGAGCGCCTGCGCAAGATTTTCAACCGCGGCTTCTGGGACGGCTACTACCTCGGACAGCGCCTCGGCGAATGGTCGGGCAAATACGGCTCGTCGGCCACCCGCGTAAAGCACTACGCAGCCAAGGGCGTGAAATACTTCTCCAAGCTCGGTGTGGGCGAGTTCCTTATGGAAGCGGGCGAGCTGCACACCGGCGACGAAGTGGTAATCACCGGCCCGACCACCGGCGCCCTCATCATCACCGTCGACGACATCCGTGTAGGTGGCGTGAGCGTACCCAAAGCCGTGAAGGGCGACGCCTTCTCTATAGCCGTCCCCGCCAAAATACGTCCCGCAGACCGCCTCTACCGCTGGGAAAAGACCGAATAAGCCCCTCACATCCATTCGGAACACGGAAATCAGGGAAAGGCAAGGAAATACAGAGACCTACGCCCCGTCGCCGAGGCTATTTCGGCTTGAGCAGATATAAAACAAAAGCGACGATATTAGAAATGTCGTCGCTTTTGTTGTTCGGTAGACTGTAGTGGTTTACAGCTCGTATGCTATGTCGGCTTCAACCTTGACTTGGAAATAGCCGAGGCTATGACCGCCGGGGGCGGGTTCGCAGTTGAACTTCATCTGAAGACCGTCGCCGAAATCATACTCGCCTGCGAGGTCGGTAATGGGAAAGGCCGGATAGGGTGTCCCGCCAATTTCGGGAGTAATGGCGTCTACGTTCCAACGGGCTGTGGTGCCAGAAATCGTGAATGGTATGTTCTTCAGCACGATGTCGAGGCGCATGGGCATGTTGCCGACAAATTTGGCCTGCTTCATCGAGATTTCAAGACGGCGCGTATCCATGTTGAAATTGAGACTGTAGGTGCAGTCTCGGTCTTTGAACTCATCACCGGTTTCGAGGTTTACCGAAGTGAGGTCGCCGAAAACTATCTGTCCGGCAGATGCCGATGTCACGGAATACTGAGAGTCGAGGATGTAGTAAAGAGCGAGGCCGGGCGAGGAAGCGCCACCCACATATCGGTCGCAGTACCGGACTTTGAGAGTTGTGAATTCCGGCACTTTGCCGTAGTTCGACAGCGAGGGCTTTATGCCGGACGCTTCGATGTCGTACCAGCCGTACTTATCCATTTTCCAGCGGAGGTCTTTGAGGGTCATAGTGGGGAACCTGGTGCCGTCGGGGAGCTGGAGTCCCGAGATTTTGAGCTGCGCCCTATTGTTGCCGTAGAAGATGCTCAGCTCGTATGTCACGCCTTTGTATGTGGCGGTCGCGCCCGAGGGCATATCGTTGACGTAGGCAAAGCAGCCTGCAAATGTCTTGGATGCATAGTTACTGTCGTCATCAGTGCTGCAGGAGCTTACGAGAGCCATGCACAGGCAGGCGCAAAGACTGTAGAGGAATTTTCTCATTGTGGCTAGTTTGATGTTTTTATTTTTATAGTGCAAAGCTACACATTAAACTCCAATAGTGCAAGAGGGCGCCTCGCATCAGTCTGCTAAAAGGTGCTAATAATGTGCTATACGACATATTATAAACAAATATTTGCACAATTGAAGATTTGTTATTACTTTTGCAGTGTGAGAATTGCCTCACAAATCATGGACACTTAATATGTTTTAATAGATTGTAGATTATTAGAGGGCTTTATCGCGAGATACGGCCCTTTCTTTTTAGACCTGACATATAGCCTGTTATGACTGCAAACCGCATTGACCGCATACTGATAGCTCTTATCGCTGCCATTACCGCAATCGGCGCGGTGGTGTGGGATATTTATACACCCTATACCGTAGACGACTACTTCTACCGCGAGATTATACGTGCCGATTTCAGTCCCACAACAGAAACATGGCCTGGTGGAAACGAAGACATCACCACTCTGCCACAGGCATGGAAGTCAATCAAAAACCATACCGTATATAACGGCCGTCTGGCCAACTTCCTCCATATACTGATGCAACCGGCAGGTCGCACTGCCGAGAGTGTGCTGCTCGGATTGTGTATAGGAGCGTTGTTTCTGCTCCTGTGTAAGTGCATACGCTCGTTCTCGGGGCCGCTGACTGTGCCGGGCATAATCGCCGCCACCCTGTCGTTCTGGATAATATTACCGTGGCACGACACTTTCCAGTCGCTTGATTTCCAATGCAACTACGTGCTGCCGTCGCTGGTTGTTGTCCTTCTTATACTATTATTTCACAAGTCGAGCGACACAAGCACCCGGCAGAAAATACTGATATTCCTATTGGCTGTTTCGTGCTCCTGGCTTCACGAGGGATTTGGATGTGCCGCTTTTGCATATTTCCTTACAACAGCACTATATCCAACAGTAAATCATTTACGAAAATACAGCTTCTTTATTGCAACCGCCATTGCTGTCGGAATAATGGTAAACCTGGCATGCGGAACAGCCAACCGCATCTCAAACTCCGAAGGTTCCGGCAGTTTTACTGTTCAGATATTAGTGCAGTTGGGCTTGGATTTATGGCCTTTCGCACTGAGTGCCACAGCAATCGGCCTTGCACTCCTTTGCAAAAAGAGCCGCTTCCGTAAAAAATACGCATATATCTATGTGCCGTTATTTGCAGGAGCTGTAGGTGGGCTTTTCCTTTCAATTGTATTTAAGAGCGGTGCTCGCATGCTTTGGCCTTGCAATCTGTTCTGCCTTCTTGTTATATGCTCGTTGTTTAACGACATTTCGCACAATGCCAATAAAAAATGGCAGAGCGTCATCGGCTTGGTATTCGTACCATTATATGCATGGTGGATGACACAACAATGTATCTGGAACAAAAATATCGGAGACGAAAGCCGCATAATAGAACAGCAGCATGGAGCTAACAGAGACCTCGCTCCTACAGTTTTCTATCTGAACCACATTCCCGGCAATAAAATACCATATTGGTTGGCTAAACTCACGCAGCAGCCGCTTGACGGAAGCTGGAATTCGGAATGTTTCGGCACTTATCTTAGCGGGCGCTGTGCCTCAGTTCTTGTTTTGCCTCCTGCACTTGAAAACTTGCCCTTCGAATCTTGGCCCCGGATACCCGGCAACAATCATCTGCGCGGCGTCTACCCGATGATGGCAGCCCGTGATTCGGCAGACCTCCGACTTACAATAAAATATGGCGAATACGGCAACAATATATCTCCCGCCACACGACTCCTAATGCTAATCAAAAACCGAGGAATAACCAAAGGGGATTCGGTGAGAGTTAAAACGACAGCTTTGCGCATAATCCTTCCCGACGGCAGCACGGCATACCGCTATTGCCCCGAGCCGTTGCCGCGCACAGTGGAAGGACGCCATTTCGCAGCTATCGACATCCTGGATATTCAGTCGCCCGAGGACGAGCGCAGCTCGCGCTGACGGTTGTCGAGAGCGTCGAGCAGGTCGGTCAGGCGGCGGCGTATATCCTTTAGCCGCTTTACGACCTCGTGCTTGCGCTCGAGGTCGCGGCGGTTGCGGCGCAGGTGCTCTCGGGCGCCGTCGATAGTGAGACCCTTGTCGCGGATAAGGAAGCGTATTATGCAGAGCTGCTCAATGTCGGCGGGTGTGTACTGGCGTGTGCCGCCGCTGTTGCGGCGGGGACGCAGTTCGCTGAACTCCTTCTCCCAAAAACGGATTGTAGACTGCGGCAGCTGCAGCAACTCGGCCACATCGCCTATCTTATAAAATTTCTTTGTCAGCTCTTCCATATTTATTATATAGGCGGGATTGATATGTTTGCGGGGTCGGAGACCCCGACGATAGGGAAACCCCATGTTTTAACATGGGGATAGTAAGCGACTCTCAATACTGGAGAGTCGGAGACTCGACCGATACCATTAGACGCTACGCAATATCGCGCAGGTCTCCGACCTGCGGGGGCGCGGCGCGGCTCGGGTTGCCCCATGTTGAAACATGGGGTTAACCTATCGGGCGTGTCTCCGACACGCCGTGCGGCGATACTTGCGCTAAGCAGGTCAATCAAGGTACTCGGGTTTAAAAATCCAGTGGCGCCTATTATAATATGTCGACATTTCGTCTTCATAAGATATGAGTCCGTGATGCGTTTCCTGATTGATTATATATTGTTTTACGCGAGGGATGTCTTCGGGAGCGACAGACTCCGCAAAGTACTCTTTAGCCCAGCCCTCCCAATACTTAAACGCCGGCTCGGCTTTCAGTGCCGCGCTACTGGTGGCTTTGATTGTTCTAATCAGCTCGGAAAGAGCTGCCGACGCCGGCAGTTCGAAGAGGATATGCACATGATTTGAGGTGCCGTTGATGCGATGTACGAAACACCCTTCGTCCTTGAGCTTGTTATATATGATTTTATACACATCCCGCCGACACTCTTCAGGTATGGTTGTACGCCTGAATTTAGTGCCGAATACGATGTGTATTACTATTTTAACTTTACTCATTGTGCGTATTCGATTTATAAGATTGCTATTGCCACTACGCAATATCGCGCAGGTCTCCGACCTGCGAGAGCGCGGCATGGCTCGGGTTGCCCCATGTTGAAACATGGGGTTAGCCTATCGGGCGTGTCTCCGACACGCCTTGCGACGATAATTGCGCGAGGGCGGATAGTCTGCCTTGATGCTTTTGCGGGGTCGGAGACCCCGACGATAGGGAAACCCCATGTTTTAACATGGGGATAGTAAGCGACCCTCAATACTGGAGAGTCGGAGACTCGACCGATACCATTAGACGCTACGCAATATCGCGCAGGTCTCCGACCTGCGGGGGCGCGGCGCGGCTCGGGTTGCCCCATGTTGAAACATGGGGTTAGCCTATCGGGCGTGTCTCCGACACGCCTGCCTCGTATCGACGCACCTTGCGTTGTCAGCTCTTCCATACTGTGCAATATCAGTCCATTACATGTCCGGCATTTTCGGCCATGCGTATTATTTCGTCGTACTGCTCGGGGCTTATGTCGTAGAAATAATAGTTTACGGGGTTCTGCGGAGCGCCACGGTAGCGGACTTCGTAGTGGAGGTGCGGGCCGGTGGACTTGCCGGTGTTTCCTACGAGGCCTATGAGGTCGCCGCGCTTCACTTTCTTCCCTACCTGTGCTATGAGCTTCGACATGTGGGCGTAGCGCGTGGTGTAGTTGTAGCCGTGGTCTATCTCCACCATGTTGCCGTATGCGCTCTGCCATGAGGATGTGCGCACGGTGCCGTCGGCCGTGGCATATACGGGGGTGCCTATTGGGGCAGAGAAGTCCATACCTTCGTGGAATTTCATGGTTCCGTACACGGGGTCGCGGCGCGCGCCGTAGCCCGAAGCCATTGTGCGGAGATATTTTTCGGGCACGGGCTGTATGGCGGGCATGTGGTCGGTTCGCTCCTTTTGGCCGGAGGCCTGCGATGCGAGGAAGTCAAACGACTTAATCTGCGAAGCGAGCATTTGGTCGAGGCGGTCGAGCTTACGGTCTACGGTCATCAGCAGGGTGTTGTCGGCGAGCGAGTCGAGGCGGTCGAAGTTGCGCTGCCTTTCGAGTCCGGCATACCGTCGGCCGGGGGTGAGAGGCTCTGCCTGCATCATCACACGGTAGAAATTGTTGTCGCGCTCGGCAATGTCTTCCATTACGGCGAGAGCGCGGTCGGCCTGTCGGCCAAGCATCTCCACGCGCTGCTGTAGCACGTCGCGGTCGCGCCGCAGAGTTTTCTCGCGCGGCGACTCGAAGGTGTGGTACAGGCCTATGGCGATTGCTGCCACGACAATCACGGCCACAACGTAGGGGCGCACGGCGGCAGCCATGCGCTTGCGCATGTCGGGGTACACGCGCTCGTATTGCTCCGTGGCCGGATTATATCTGTAGAAAACCTTTTGAGCCATTTTGATAAGTGCGAATTTCTCAGTAATTTTGCACTCCGAAACGCAAAGATAACAAATTTGCGCCACAATAAGAAACATCCTTCGGAAACAAAATCAACAGAATATGCCTAAAGCTCTTACTGCAAAGGAAATACGCCAGTCATTCAAAAACTTCTTTGAAAGCAAGGCGCACCATATCGTACCCTCGGCACCTATGGTAATAAAAGACGACCCCACGCTGATGTTTACCAACGCGGGCATGAACCAGTTCAAAGACATCATCCTGGGCACCAAGGCGCCCAAGTACCGCCGCGTGGCCGATTCGCAGAAGTGCCTTCGCGTGAGCGGGAAGCATAACGACCTCGAGGAAGTGGGTCTCGACACCTACCACCACACCATGTTCGAGATGCTCGGCAACTGGTCGTTCGGCGACTACTTCAAGGCCGAGGCTATCGACATGGCCTGGGAGTATCTTGTGGACGTGCTCGGCCTCGACCCCGCACGCCTCTACGCCACAGTGTTCGAGGGCGCTGCCGACGAAGGTCTTGAGCGCGACAACGAGGCTGCCGGCATCTGGGGCAAGCATCTGCCCGCCGACCATATCCTCAACGGCAACAAACACGACAACTTCTGGGAAATGGGCGACACAGGCCCCTGCGGCCCCTGCTCCGAAATCCACATCGACCTCCGCAGCGACGAGGAGCGTGCCGCCGTGTCGGGCGCATCGCTCGTTAACCACGACCACCCGCAGGTCATCGAAATCTGGAACCTTGTGTTCATGCAGTATAACCGCAAGGCCGACGGCTCGCTGGAGGCTCTTCCCGCCAAGGTGATAGACACCGGCATGGGCTTCGAGCGCCTCTGCATGGCTCTTCAGGGCAAGACTTCGAACTACGATACCGACGTGTTCACGCCTATCATCGGCAAAATAGCCTCGCTCTCGGGCAAGGAGTACGGTAAAGACCACCACGTGGACGTGGCCATGCGCGTAATCGCCGACCACGTGCGCACCATTGCCTTCTCTATCGCCGACAATCAGCTACCGTCCAACGCCAAGGCCGGATATGTGATACGCCGCATCCTGCGCCGCGCCGTGCGCTACGCTTACACTTTCCTGGAGCAGAAGCAGGCGTTTATGTACCGCCTAATCGACACCCTCATCGAAAACATGGGCGAGGCCTACCCTGAGCTGGGCGCCAACCGCGACATCATAATGCGAGTAATCAAGGAAGAGGAAGATGCCTTCCTGCGCACTCTCGAAAACGGTATCCGTCTGCTCGACGACGCCGTGAAGGCTGCCAAGGCCGAGGGCAAGAACGAGGTCTCGGGCAAGCAGGCCTTCACGCTCTACGACACCTACGGCTTCCCTCTCGACCTTACCGAGCTTATCCTCAAGGACTACGGCATGAGCGTAGACCAGAACGAATTCGACGCCGAGATGGCCGCTCAGAAGGCCCGCGCACGCAATGCCGCCGCCGTGGAGACTTCCGACTGGGTGATTGTAAAAGAAGGCGAGCAGCAATTCGTAGGATATGACTGCACCGATATCGACGCTTATATCCTGCGCTATCGCAAAGTGTCGCAGAAAAACAAGGAATATTACCAGATTATATTCGACCGCACACCGTTCTATGGCGAGATGGGTGGCCAGGTCGGAGACCGCGGCGTCATGAAATACCTCGACGGCGAGACTATTGACATATTCGACGCAAAACGCGAGAACGGTGTCACCGTACATCTTACCAGGGAACTGCCCGAAGATAACTACATACACCACTCCGCCGCCCGTCTTATAGTAGACAAGGAAGCCCGCCAGGCCACATCGTGCAACCACACCGCCACTCACCTTCTTCACCAGGCCCTGCGCGAAGTGCTCGGCACCCATGTGGAGCAGCGCGGCTCGTATGTATCGCCCGATGTGCTCCGATTCGACTTCTCACACTTCCAGAAGCTCACCCCCGAAGAAATCGCCAAGGTAGAGCGCCTGGCCAACAAGCGCGTGCGCATGGCCATGGCTCTCGACGAGCACCGCAACGTGCCTATCGCCGAAGCCCGCGAAATGGGCGCCATGGCTCTCTTCGGCGAGAAATACGGCGACGAGGTTCGCGTAATCCGCTACGGCGACTCCGTTGAGCTGTGCGGCGGCACACACGTAGCCAACACCGGCAATATCGGCATCATCAAGATTATCAGCGAGTCGTCGATAGCGGCAGGCATCCGCCGCATCGAGGCTATCACAGGCGCCGCCGTCGAAGAGTCGCTCAGCCGCGCCGTGGCAACCCTCAAGGAGCTTGGCACAATGCTCAACAACGCACCCGACATCGTGGGCGCCCTCCGCAAGTCTATCGACGAGAACGCCGAGCTGAAGCACAAGATAGAAGACTTCGTGAACGAGCGCGTGGCTGCTGTCAGCCGCGACCTTGTAGAGAAGGCTTCGTACAACAACCACGGTATTAAGGTGGTGGTTCTCAAAGGCAAGAACATGCCCGACATGGTGAAGAACATAGCCTTCACCGTGCGTGCGCTCTCTCCCGAGGCCACAGCCTTCATCGGTGCCACCACCGACGCTTCCGACAAACCTCTGCTCACCCTCATGCTTACCGATGACATCGCCGGCGCCGACCTCAACGCCGGCAAGATTATCCGTGAGGCCGCCAAGAACATCAAGGGCGGAGGAGGAGGTCAGCCCGGCTTCGCACAGGCCGGCGGCAAGGACGCCGAGGGTATCGAGGCTGCCTTCAACGTATTAGTGGAAGCTCTGCAATGAGTGACAGCGACAAAATAAAGGCTGAGGAGCCAGCGGTTCCCGAGGCCGTTCCCGCAAAACGCCGCGCCGTGGCTGCATGGATAGCCGTGGCGCTGGCGGTAGCCGCATGGTTCGTGCTTATGTACGGTAGCGGATACGCTGCCATAGCCACAGGCGTAGCCGCTATCGGCGTCTCAATCTGGGGCATAGCCTCCAACTGCGGCGCACTGCGACGCCTCTCCATTGCCGCCCTCATTGCCGCGGCTGTGCTCACCATAGTGGTGGGAGCGTTTATTCTTATAATTAAGAATTTATAATTAACAATTAAAAATTTCAGGCACCGTAGACGTGATATATATCACGTCTACGGTGCCTGCTATAGAAGGGTATCACACTTTGCTTAACGCTTTGGGAAAACGTTTCTGCCACTCTCTTAATTCTTAATTTTCAATTCCTCCACGATAGTGGCGGCCGTTTTTCCTGCCGCATCGCCGGTGCCGAGGATGCGGCGCATGCGCGCGTATCCGGCGAGCTGGGCCTCGCGCTCGGGCGTGCCGTCGCGCAGGAGCGGTGCCAGGGCGGCGGCCACGAGGTCGGGAGTGCACAGGTGCACCAGCTGCTCGGGAATAATCTCCTTGCCCGCAATGAGGTTGGGGAGAGCCACATGACTCACGCTGAGCACACGCTTCATAATATCATAGGAAATCTTGGCGCCGTTGGCACGGTAGCACACCACCTGAGGCACGCCGCAGAGAGCCGTCTCGAGAGTGGCGGTACCCGAGGTGACCATTGCCGCGCGGCAGTGAGCCAGCACCTCGGGAGCGTTGTCCGGACGGATTACGGGGATGTTGCCGGCGCCGAAGGCCTTGTACATCTCGTCGGGGATGCCGGGAGCGGCTATTATCACGCCGTGATACTGGGGGAACTGCTGCAGGGCGAGGTTCATCACAGGCAGATTGTTGCGCAGCTCGCCCTTGCGACTGCCGGGCATAAGCGCCACCAGGGGCCTGTCGCGCAGCCTGTATTTTTTCAGGAAGTCCTCGCGTGGCGCCACGTCGGCAAGCATGGCATCTACCTCGGCTACCGAGGGATTGCCCACGTAGGTGGCCTGATAGTCGTTGCGGCGGTAAAACTCAGGCTCGAAGGGCAGTATACAGAACACACGACGTATGTGCCTGCGGATGTCGCGTATGCGCCATTTCTTCCACGCCCAAATCTTGGGCGAGATATAGTAGTACACGGGTATGCCCTCGGCATGCGCCGTGGCGGCCACCTTGAGGTTGAAAGAGGGATAGTCCACCAGAATGAGGGCGTCGGGCTTTGCCATACGTACGGCATCCTTGGCTCGGCGCAGGTTAGACGTCACCTTGTCGAGATTTCGCAGCACCTCGCTGAAACCCATATAAGCCATTTCGCGATAGTGCACAATCGGAGCGGTGCCTGCGGCTGATGCCATTTTATCGCCGCCGAGGAAGGTAATCACAGCCTCGGGGTCGGCAGCGCGGAGGGCGGTGATGAGGTGAGAGGCATGAAGGTCGCCGGATGCCTCGCCGGCGATGAGGAAATAGTGCATAGATAATTACACGATTTTATACGGTTTTACACGCTTGCGCTGAAAGAAATCCTGCATTATGGCGCGGCACTCGCCCTCGCGCACGCCCGTCACGACTTCGGCTTTCGGGTGAAAGGGAGTGGCTCCGGGCCGCAGGATAGTGCTGTAGCCGCGCTTGGTGTCGGGAGCGCCGATAACGATGCGCCCGAGCTGGCTCCAGCCAATGGCGCCGGCACACATAGGGCACGGCTCCACGGTCACATACAGTGTGCAGCCCGATAGGTATTTGCCGCCGAGAGCCTGCGCGGCGGCACTCAGGGCGAGCATCTCGGCATGGGCCGTTACATCGCAGAGGCGCTCGGTCTGGTTGTGGCCGCGGCCGAGCACACGTCCTCCACCCACCACCACGGCCCCAATGGGGATTTCGTCTTCGGCTGCGGCTGCCCGGGCCTCGGCAAGCGCAAGGCCCATATAATAGTTGTCGGAGTACAGCTCTGTCATATCAAATCTATCTGAAGGCCCTCGCGTCCGGCTATCACGGTGCCATCGAATTCCTGACACGCCTCGGACACAAGGATGCTCTCATCGGTCACCGTCTTGGAATAATGGCCCAGCACCAGGGTCGATGCGGCTGCAGCCGCAGCAATGCGTGCGGCCTCGCGTGCGGTGGAATGGCCTCGGGGTGCCGCATACACGGCACGCTCGTCGCCGTATGTAGCCTCATGGTAGAGCACATCCACACCCTTCACGGCCTCGGCCACGCGCAGGTCGAAAGCCGTGTCGGAGCAGTAGGCGTAGCTAAGCGAGGGTGAGGGGGCCTTGGTAAGACGCTCGTTGGCTATTACACGGCCCTCGGCATCGGTAAAGTCGGCGCCGTCGCGCAGCGAGTCCATCATATAATGCGGCACCCCGAAGAAGCGGGCGGCATCGGCGTCGATGTGGCGGCGCTTGGGTTTCTCGTCGAAGCGGAAGCCCACGCACGGCACACGGTGATACAGGCGAAAGGCCGACACGACAAGGTTGGTATCCTCGAAGAGTATGCCGGGGTTGGACGGCTCTATAATGTTGAACTTCAGTTCGTAGGGACGCTCCGGACACACAACTGCCATAAGGCGGCTGAGCACCTCGGCGCCACGGGCGAAAGTGTGCACGGTTACACCGCCCTGCATGTCGTGCAGGGCCATTGTGGAGAGGAGGCCCGGAAGCCCGAGGAAGTGGTCGCCGTGCAGGTGCGATATAAAGATATCGGTAACTTTGGTGAACGGCAGGCCGAAGCGGCGCATCTGAAGCTGGCAGCCCTCACCGCAGTCTACGAGCATCACACGGTTGCGGTAACGCACCGCCTGAGCGCTTGGGAAGTGCTTCAGCGTAGGTGTTGCGGAGCCGCAGCCCAATATTGTCATATTGAAATAACTCATAGTGCAAAAGTAATGAAAAAATCGCCACGATATTGCAAAAGAATGGTAAAAAAGCCCATGTCAGCGCCTTATAATACAACATTTGACCGTAGTTTTACGTATTAAAGATAGCAACAGCAGAAAGAAGTAAGTATTGAATTAGTTTTTTCATAGGATTAGATTTTTAAGGTTTAGTCGCTGCGGAGCAATCGTGAGACTGCTCCGCAGCTTTTTTATCGGCCTGCGAAAAAATATTTTCCAAAAAAATACGATAAAAGTTGCACACTTCGAATATTTGTTGTAAATTTGCAGCGCAAAAGCCCGGAGGGGCTTGTATAAAGTTGCTTCAATAGCTCAGTCGGTTAGAGCATCTGACTGTTAATCAGAGGGTCGTTGGTTCGAGTCCATCTTGAAGCGCTATTTATTATCACATTTCTTGCATCTGCTTCAATAGCTCAGTCGGTTAGAGCATCTGACTGTTAATCAGAGGGTCGTTGGTTCGAGTCCATCTTGAAGCGC
>VSPE01000044.1 GCA_009775225.1 Muribaculaceae bacterium
CCAATAGTAGGGACGCGCTTCTGCGCGTCCGCGAGTAAGATACTAATATTTAATTGATTAGTTTTGATTACGCGGACGCGCAGAAGCGCGTCCCTACTTGTCGCTGAATTTTGACACACCCTCTTGCTTTTTTTGTGTTGTGCGGTTGACCTTACTTCACCATAACCTTTCGGGTCAGCGAATTGGCTTTCACCACATATACGCCCGGTGCTACGGCCACCGAAGCGCTGCCCCTGCCGAGGTACAGCGCCGTGCCGTCGATAGCCGCAACCGATACCTGCATGTCATCAGGCCCGTTCACCAGTATGCGGCCCGCGCTTGTGCTTATGCTGACCGCGGACGCGCGGCCGTCGACGCCCGACATATCCGCGCTTGCCTCGTTCGACGGGGCCGACTGGCCGAGGTCGTAGAGAACAGTCACCACATATTTGTGATATGTGCCGCTTACGTCCGAGTCGGTGTAGCTGTTTTCTTCCACAGGCTCGCTGTTGAGCTGCACGCCGTCGCGGTACACATTGTAGCCCCTTATGGCTATCGAGCCGCCCTCGCCGTTAACCTCGTAGGAGAAGTCGTCGAGCATAAGGATGAAGGCGTCGGTAGCGCACGAGCGCACTGCGAAGCGCTTGGCCCCCGCGGGCAGTAGGGCGGAGTAGCGGCGCCATTCTTGCGGAAGCGTCTGAGCTTCTTTAAGGAGTACGAAATCCTTGGGTTCGGTAGAGCCTTCCGAGTGGTAAATCTCGATTATCTCGGGAGTGCCTGCGTCGTAGCTGCGGGCATAGAAGCTTATGCTCTGCATGTGCCCCGACAGCTCCGGCGATATGGCCCATTCGTCGCTCTGACCGTGGTCGGCCCGGTAGAACGATGCCAGGAACTTGGTGCCGGAATGTGTGTCGAAAGTGCTGTTGAACTGCTCAGGCGAATTGTCGAATACGAAGAACGACATCAGCGTCTCGCCGTGTGCCAGCCCCGGCACATCTTTATTGTTTATGCCTCCGGCTGGCGAGCGGTCGCCGTCCACAAATACCCAGTCTTTATACAGCTTCGAGAAGCTTTCGCCGTCCTCGAAGTCGTCCGATACCACCCCGGGCAGAACCGATATGTCGGGGTCGCTCCAGTTAAGCTCTATACTCCCGTCGGCGCATGCCTTGGCCGAGAGGTCGCTTACGCGCGGCAGATGGCTCACGTCGGCCCATACAGTCATTGTCTCCGATACATTATTGTCCGGCACCTCGTCAGCACCGTACACAATCACCGCGTGGTAGCTCACGCTTTCGGTGTCGAGAGCGTGCATCGTGCGAGTGAAGTTCACCGAGACACGGCTCTCTGCGGCCACTGGAATACCCGCTGTCGTGTCTACCTTCTTGCCGTCGGCATACAGCTCTACGATGTAGTCTGATATATCTACGTAGCCGTTGTTCCACACGCTTACGCTCACGGTGTAGTCCTCGCCTGGTGTGCTCAGCTGAGGCGCCTCTATAGCGGCTGCAACAAGGTCGCGCAGCACAGGTGTGGCAATGTCTATGTTGTCTATCAGCGTGAGGGTGTAAGTGTGTATAATCGAAGTTATTCGCAACTGTATGGTCTTGCCGGCGTACGCCTTCAGGTCTACCGACACGCGGCCCCAGCAGTCGTTCTCGGCAATCTCGCCTACCGTCTTTTCGTACAGTCGGGCCCAGGAGCCACCTGCTTCGCGCACATCCACGCACACGGTGTTTTTGCATTTGCCGTAGAGTGCGTCGAAGAGGCCGTAGGTGTAGAAGGTCAGCATCGGCTCGGAAATGCCTTCAAGCGATATCTTGCCGCTCGATATGGAAGCGCCGTCGTCGGTGTTCTGAGAGTAAATGGCTATGTAGCCATTGTCGCGGTCTTGCGAGGGGATGCCTTCAAGCGTACTGTCGGTATATAAGCTCACCGAACACAGCGGACTCGTCACGGCCGACGCCCATATATAGTCGAGGGAGCCGTCAGAGGCCGTCTCGTGGAAGCCGCTGTAGGCTGTGCCCACAGGTATCATGTCGGCAGCCGTTACGGTGCTCGCGCCGGCGTCTGTAAAGGCAACCACACCTGCGCGGGCGAAATCCTGCAGCATTGCAGATGTAAGATATTTGAAGGTATAAGTAGTGCTCTTCAGCTCATTCTCCTTGATAACCCACGAAGTGCCGTCGGCGCCGGGCACGCAGATGCCGTAGCTTATGGCAGAGGCTTTTATCGGATTGCCGTTGCGGTCGGTATCTACGGCGTCCCATGTCAGACACACCTCGCCGGGAGTGTCGGTCTCGCGGATGCTCACGCCTGAGGGCGCTGCCGGTATGTCGTAGCCCACAAAGATGGTCACAGACTCGCGCGTGCCTGCGCCGTATGCGTTATAGGCCACAACCGAGTAGGTAGTCATCCCGGCCTGGTAAGGCATGTCAGTATAAATCAGTTCTTCGCCTGGCGTAGGAGAGGCGAACTCGCGTATCACTACATCGTTGCGTGCTATCTCTATGCGTGTTATGGCACTGAGCGGCTCGCCCTTTTGGTCGGTGGTAGGCGCCTTGAAAGATATGTCGGCCTTGAGTGCGCCGTCGGGGTCGGGCACGGCTCGCAGTTCGCTCACGGCACCGGGGGTAATTGCTTCGGCGCCTGCCGAAATAGATATGTTGTTTACATAAAGATAGTACTTGAAGGGGTCGGAAATGCCGTGGAAGCCGAGATAGTAGGTGCTGCTCTCGGTGCATACAGTCTCGAACGAATAGCGCGTGTACGTCGTACTCGTTATCTCGGTGGCGGCCAGGCCGCTTATTGTCATCAGTTCTGGATCAGCGCCCTTGCCGAGCATCACCTCGAGGCGCTCGTTCTCGCCCGACAGCCCTATCTTTGCCTCGAACTCGATGCGGTAGCAGTACCCTTCCTTGAGTTTGAAGCCCGGAGTTATCAGCCAGTCGTCCATGGCGTTGGTCCTGTCATATTCCACGCGTGCGCCAGAGCTTGTGCGGCTCCATGTCTTGCCGTCCTGGTTTGCGTCGATAACGGTATAGCCGTTGAAGCTTGTGGCCGAAGTGCCGAAGTCAACGCTGTAGGGGAGGGTAAGGGTGCCGAGTGTCACCGTGTTGCTCTTGGTGTAGCCTGAATAATGCCCGTCGAACTCAGCGCGTACCTCGTAGTAGTATGCCGACAGAGATGCAGGTTCGGACACCTCTTCGCTGAAGACGGGTGTCGTGATGCCCTCCGCGGCAATCGTGCCGTCGTCGCGGCGCACGCTGTACCTCACAGCTGTCGGGTCGATATATCCGCCGTCGGCCGAGCTTGTCACGGCATCCCAGCTCAGATTTATCTTGCCGTCGGTATACAGGCACTTCACGGCGCTCGGTGCGGCCGGGGTGCCCTTGCCGATGAATACCGTGGTCTGAGTGGCCGGACTGCGGCCGGCGCTGTTCGATGTCGTCACCGTAAACTCATATTCGCCGGCCTTATCCACCGTGATGTCGGCACTCACGTGCGCGCCGTATTCGGTGCTGCCGGTGGCGGCTACAATGTCGTTGCAGCGTACCTCGTAGCTTAGAGCTCCGCTTCCTGTTTCGCCCGAGTAGGTGGTGGAGGGGGAGTCGAAAGTCACCGTTCCGCTGAGCGAGCCGTTTTCGAAAATGGCTTGCAGATTACCCGCTTCGTCGGGGGCGTCGTCCTCAGCAGCCGGTGCCTGTACCGTGAGGCCCACCACCTGCTCGCAGGTCGGGAAGTTGTACACGAGTGTCGCTGCGCCAGTAGTGGTGTCCACTTCATAGAGCGCGCCGGAGTTGTCGGGTGCGTTTACAGTCCAAAACATCCGGCCCGTGCGCGGGTCTATCGTTGCCGAAGACATATCCTGAGGGCAGCAGCCCGTCTCGCCTACAATCTCGTACGAGCCGTTCTGCTTGTTCACCTTCAGAAGCTTGGAACCTGTGCACACTTCGTAGTTGCCGTCACGCTCAACCTCTTTGGCTATGGCGTAGAGCTGGCCCTCCCCGTCAATGGCCAGCGCGCATACATTCACGTCGAAGCCCCCTATTGCTGTGGACTGAATTTTGTAGGCGCCCACGTTCATGCTGCCGAGGTTGTAGCCCGACGCTTCTGAGTTCAGTGTGATTGCGTATATCGTCCCGCTTACAGGGTCGGTGGCCGCGTCTATCACAATCTCGGTGGGACTGTCGCCGTCAATCGAGTACTTTTGCGCGCCCGTAGCCGCATCCCACACTGTGTGCTTTATTACGAACATGCCCCACCAGTTCTCGAAACTCGAAGTATAGTAGAGTCCGTCTTTTTCGAAATTGCCGTAGTCTTCGAAGTTGCCCGGAACAAGTAGCCGGAATGTTTTGGCATCCGATGTCGGAACTGAGTAGATGCCGAAAGGCATCGATGATACACTCCAGGCGTTGGAGTACAGCACATTGCCCTGAAGACCAGGTATGCGGCCCGGGCCTGCTTGTGCTGCCTTGGCGGGAGTTTTCTGTGTAACACGGTTCGACAATAGGGGTATGCGGAAGGTCGGCGCTTGCTTGCGCCCCGGCAATGTGAAGTGCGTGGAGGCTCTCTGCCCGGAGCGTGCCTGCACTGCCGGAGGCGTTCCTCCGCTCGCCTTCCGGGCCTTTTGTTCGGTGGCCGAAGCTGCGACGAGCGTGCTCACGGCGACACTTGCCGTGAGTAGTCGTTTCAGAAAATGCTTCATAGTGTGATAATAGTTGGTCTCCTGATGTTTTTTATCGCATGTCCCGGAAACCATTTTGCAGGACTATGGACGCTTTGATGAGTAGTGGTGTTACATATATGCTGCAAAATCGTGCAGAAGGTCATGGTTTGCAGCTTTTCTGCAAAATTATGTCAAAATATACACACATCCAAATTTTTTTGATAGCCGCCGGGGCTAGCAAGACCGATAGCTCTTGTCTCAGCGTCCTGCCGAGCAGGCATCCGACCTGCGTATTGTTGTTTATTTCTCTGTGCCTCAGGTTTTAACCCGAAGTCGGTACAGCCTGTTCACATGGCCTTGCGGATAAAGCCTGGCCGCTCTGAGGCCGCGAGCATGGTTAGAGCCGATGCCATATTGCGCTCGTAGAGCTTGCCGTAGGTAGCGCTGAGCGCGGCACGGCTCCCCGAGTAGGCCGTCGACATCACGGTGGCGGCCAGGGCAGCTTCGAGCAGGGGGCGTATCGACAGATAGTGTGAAGGCTCGTCGGGCAGCTCGAAGTCAACCGTGATAAGGCGGTCGGGTGTCTCGTCGCAAAGATTGGTGCTGCACACGTGCGGGCTGAGGCGGTACACCAGTTCGGCGGCGCAGTGGCGCATGAGGCAAAGTAGTGCTTCTTTGTTGTCGCGCCCGAGTATCTCGGGGCGGGGCGATTTGTCGGTGAAGAAATCGAGGGCGCTAAAGGCGTAGATGTGTTCGAGTACGCGCTCGGTGTCTATGGCGATTGTGGTTTTCATGGTCTTGATGGATTACTGAATTGCGGAAAGCTTGTTGGTTAATGAATAGGTGATGTGGGGTCTCAGGAGCCGCTTGGCGGTGTCGGGCGAGATGTAGAAGCGGCTCGGGCGTTTGAAGGTCAGCACGAAAGTGAGAGCCTGGGCATGGTTCAGGCGACCGCGGCGTCGGCGGGTTTCGGTTACCTGCTCGGCCAGTTCCTGCCACATGGCGCGGAAGAGCGGGCTGCTTACTTCCGCCTCAAGGCCGCGACGCCCTATGCGGTGCAGTTTGGCGGAAACGGAATCGTAGTCAAGATAGTGGCAGAGCGGCTGGCGGGCGAGGGCACGCTCTATCACCGTATCGAGAGGTCGGATGGCTCCCGTGGCGCAGTCGTTGCGGAAGATGTCTATGCAGCAGCGCACAAAGTCTTCGTTTCGTAGTTGGATTAGAGTTTTCATTGCAGTAGTAGTTGTAGTTTTGACATTGCAAAATTACAACATGAATTTGCAAAAGTCAACATATTTTGCAATAAAAATTGATATTTCGCAATTCTAAAAACTCAAGAGGCTGACACTCACTCCTATGCCTATATAGGGCTGAAATCCCTTGGGGGTATAGCCGTAGCCGCCCTGCAGGCCTATGCTGAAACGCGGCTTGCGGGCAGTAGCTGTGGTATAGCTGTACCGCCTGTACACGCTGATGCTGTCGAGCGAAGCCCTGAACCCGCTCACGTATGCGCGGTAGTCTGCTCCCTCGTACACGCTTTGTGTGCGGGGTACTTCCACATACACGGTGTCGCGCGTCGTATGCTTTACAAGCCGTTCGGTAATAGTGTCGAGTACGGTGTGTGTCACAGCCACGGGGCGCTCCACACGCACGGTGTCGGTGCGGGTCAGCACTTGCACGCTTCCGGCGCGCACGTCGGGTGCCACGCTCATGCGACCGACCATAAATCCGGCGATGGCACCGGCTGTAAGTGCGGCTACAGTTTTGATATGCTGCGGCATATCACTTCGGTATGCAGCGACGCTATGGCATCGAAGCCCTTGGCGGAGGCAAGCAGTGCCACGTCATCGCGGTTATCCTGGAACATATTCTCTGTCAGCACCGCAGGGCACACCGTGTCGCGGCATATCGCCAGACCCGCAGTCCAATATCCCTCGGGAGGTGTGCGGCGGTTGCCTGTCAGTCCGCGCCGCACGGCCTCCTTGGTCAGCTCGGAGGCAAATGTGCGCGATGCTGCCGACGCGTTGGGCGCCACAAACGCGCTCCAGCCCGACGCGTCGTGCCAGAGCGTCCCGTCGCCGGAGGCATTGTTGTGTATCGATACAAGCAAGGCTTTGCGCCTGCGGGCAATCTCGTTGGCGCGGCGCACACGCTCTTGCAGTGCTACATCGCCGTTTTCAGGCACAAGCAGGTGTGCCTCCACGCCGCGCTCCTCGAGGCGGTGTTTGAGTTCTGCCGCCATGCGGCGGCTCCATGCCCATTCGCGGTGGGTGCCGTCGGGGCTGCATTTTCCGGGTGTATCGGCGCCGTGGCCGTTGTCAATAAGTACGATAGTCTTTTTCATAGCTCAAAATTCATTAGGTGGGTGTTTGGAAATTTTGAGCAAAGTTACAGTCGTACACCGTCGCCCTGTCATTGCATTTCCCGACGGTCGGGAAATACTCCTCCCGGCATCACTGCCGAGACGTGCCGTAATACCTTATTCACCAAGCGACTGCATCTCCACAAGGCGACGGTAGAACCCTGCTGCCTTATCGGAAAGCAACTCTTCGTGAGTGCCGGCTTCCACAATCTTGCCCTCGTGCATCACGCAGATGAGGTCGGCGCGGCGTATCGTCGAAAGGCGGTGCGCTATCACAAGCGTGGTACGGCCGCTCATAAGGCGGTCGAGGGCCTGCTGCACAAGGGTCTCGCTCTCGCTGTCGAGCGCCGATGTTGCCTCGTCGAGAATTAGTATCGGAGGGTTCTTGAGCACCGCGCGGGCTATGGAGATGCGCTGGCGCTGACCGCCCGACAGGCGGCAGCCGCGGTCTCCCACACGGGTGTGGTATCCATCCTCGGTCGCCATGATGAAGTCGTCGGCGTTGGCTATGCGGGCAGCCGCACGCACCTGTTCGAGCGTCGCGCCCTCCACGCCGAAGGCTATGTTGTTGTAGATTGTGTCGTTGAAGAGTATGGCCTCCTGGTTCACGTTGCCCATCATCGACCGCAGCTCCTGCACGTTGAGCTGGCGCACGTCGATGCCGCCCACGCGCACGTGGCCCTTGGTCACATCGTAGAAGCGGGGTATCAGGTCGGCCATGGTAGATTTGCCTGAGCCGGACTGTCCTACAAGAGCCACCGTGGCTCCGGGTGCTATGTCAAGGCTCACGTCTTTGATTACGTTTACATGCCCGTCGTAGCTGAACGATACATTGTCGAAGCTCACGCCCACAGGTTCTGTGGTAGTGGGCAGCGCCTTCGGCACTACAGGCGATTTGATAGGATTGTCGGCATTGAGTATCTTGTCTACGCGCTCCATCGACGCAAGACCTTTCTGTATCGCGTACGATGCCTTCGAGAACTCTTTGGCCGGGTTGATGATGCTGTAGAATATCACCATGTAGTATATGAAGTCGGGTGCCGAAAGGCTCGTGTTGCCCGACAGAATAAGGCTGCCGCCGAACCATAGGATTATCGCTATTGCCGTGGTTCCAAGGAACTCGCTCATGGGGTGCGCCAGCGACTGTCGCCGGGCCACGCGGTTCGAGAGGTGATAGAATACCTGGTTTTCGCTGTGGAAGCGCTCGCCCATTTTATCCTCGGCGTTGAATGCCTTGATAATGCGCAGGCCGCCAAGTGTTTCCTCTATGGTCGACATTATCACGCCCCACTGGGTCTGGCCCTCGTACGATGTCCGTTTCAGGCGCTTGCCGACGCGGCCCATGACTAAGCCCGCAAGAGGAAGCAGCACGAACACGAACACTGTCAGCTGCCACGATATCATTATCATTGCCGTGAGATACACGATAATAAGCACCGGGTTCTTGAACATCATGTCGAGCGATGCCATTACCGAGTTCTCAATCTCGGCCACGTCGCCGCTCATGCGGGCCATTACGTCGCCTTTCCGCTCTGAGGTAAAGAAGCCTATCGGGAGTGTCAGTATTTTGTCGTACACATAGTTGCGGATGTCGCGCACTATGCCCGAGCGCATCGGTATTATGAAGTAGGAGCTGAGGTAGGCAGTCCCGGTCTTGAGGGCTGTAAGCACCACCAGGCCGGCGGCCAGCGCGGCCAGCGTCGCGCTCGAACCCCACTGCGATATAAGCTCCTGGGTGAAGTAGTAGAAGTTGTTGAAGCACACGTCTTTGAACGACGCCTCGCCGAAGTGCATCAGCGTGTAGCCCGTCTCCCGTATCTTGAATAGCATCTCAAGGATAGGGATAATAAGTGCGAACGAGAAGAGGGTCAGAAATGCCGAGAGGAGGTTGAAGAAGATGTTGAGGAAGAGATACTTCTTGTAGGGCGGCACAAAGCGGCGCAGTATGGCGATAAATCCTGTCATAGATTGGCGATAAGAGGTGTGGGGGCCTCGGCGGGAAGAGTGCGCGCGTCGAGGCGCAGACGCAGAGCGTCAGGGTAGAGGTTGTTGGCGCGGCGGCCTATGTTCTTCACGAAGCCGAGCGGTCGTCCTCCGTAGCATGCGAGCACATAGCCCTTGGATACTTCCGTGGGCACTTCGCTGAGGCTCTCCCCTCGAAGGTAGCTCATGGCGCCGTGGTAGTCGGTGGCGATGTTGCCGAAGCTGCCGGGAGCCAGTGCCGTGGAGAGGGCAAGTGCGTGGGTCGGGGCGTATTCACGCCCTTTGAGGGTGGCGGCGCAAAGGCCGCAGTTGAGAAAGCGCACCTTGGTGGAGGCTTCCTGCAGGAAAGCCGCATGGGCTGTCGGCACAAGCCTTATGCTGTCGTCGGAAACCTGTATGGTATAGGCCTCAGGCTGCGATATATGGCGCTCCGCAAATGCCTTGGCCTCGGGCTTAGGCTTCTGCCGAGCCGCGGAGCCGCGGACTTCGCGGTGTGTGCTGTTGCCGGGCTTGCGCAGGGCGGACACAAACAGGCCCTCGCCGCGCACATGCCCCGGTGCGAAGCGGTAGCAGTGGTGTGGGGTGTCAATTCCTCCGAATACACCCGCAAAGCGGTCGAGACCCAGCTCTATACTTTTGGCGCCGAAGGTGTCGGCGATGTGGCTCACCATCAGTTCGTTCTCGGTGCGGTTGAAGGTGCAGGTGCTGTATATCAGCACGCCGCCGGGGCGCAGGGCTTCCCACAGGCTCTCCACTATATGGCGCTGGGTGGCGGCGCATTGCTCTATCAGCGAGGGCGACCACTGGGCCACGGCCTCTGCCTCCTTGCGCATCATCCCCTCGCCCGAGCAGGGCGCGTCTACGGCGATGATGTCGAAGGCTTCGGGGAGCCGACGGTAAGCGCAGGCGTCGCCGCGGCTCACGGCCACATTGGGCGCGCCGGCCTTGGTGAGGTTTTCCAGCAGTATGTTGGCGCGGTGCCCGTCGTATTCGTTGGCTACGAGAAGTGCGTCGGACGGCAGGGCCTCAAGAGCTGCTATCGACTTGCCGCCGGGGGCCGCGCAGGCGTCGAGGTAGCGGAGCGAGGAGGTATCGGCAAAGTAGCGCGCCACAAGGGTGCGCACAATAGTGTCGTAGACCATCGACGACGCATCCTGTACATAGTAAAGCCCCTGGTGCCACGCCGGGTCGGCGGCGAACAGTGGGCGGCTGGAAAGATAAAAGCCGGCCTCGCACCAGGGTACGGGGTCGGCTTTGTCTTTGGCTTGTAGTCCTTTGAGGGTGTTTGCACGTACGCTCACCGACGGCGCGGTGTCAAGCGCTGCCAGCAGAGGCGCGGAGTATGCGGGGCCGAAGCCACGCAGCATGTCGACAAATTGGGCCGGGAGAGCCATGCGTGCTGTGGTGGCGTTACTGAAGACCCGATACGGCGGCGTTCGGGTCGATTTTGGCCACGAGGCCCTGAAGCACCTTGCCCGGGCCGAGTTCTACAAATTCGGTGGCGCCGTCGGCAATCATGTTGCGGACGGTCTGTGTCCAGCGTACGGGGGCGGTGAGCTGAGCTACGAGGTTAGCCTTGATTTCGGCGGGGTCGGTGTGGGGCAGTGCGTCCACGTTCTGATATACGGGGCACACGGGGGTGTGAAATTCGGTCTTCTCGATAGCGGCGGCAAGCTCAGCGCGGGCAGGCTCCATGCAGGGAGAGTGGAAAGCGCCGCCTACCTTGAGCTTGAGGGCACGCTTGGCGCCGGCGGCCTTGAGGGCTTCGCAGGCTGCGTCGATTGCGGCTACCTCGCCCGAAATTACGAGCTGGCCCGGGCAGTTATAGTTGGCGCATACCACGGTGCCTTCTATTCCGGCGCAGATTTCCTCTACTTTCTCGTCGGGAAGTGCGAGTACGGCTGCCATGGTCGACTCGGTAAGCTCGCAGGCCTTCTGCATGGCGTTCGCGCGGGCGGCTACCAGGCGGAGTCCGTCCTCGAAGCTCAGCGCGCCGGCGGCTACAAGTGCCGAAAATTCGCCGAGTGAGTGGCCGGCGGTCATGTCGGGGCGGAAGTCCTCGCCGAGCGACTTGGCAAGAAGAACGGAGTGGAGGAATATTGCAGGCTGAGTCACGGCGGTCTGACGGAGGTCTTCGTCGGTGCCGGCAAACATGAGGTCGGTGATGCGGAAGCCGAGAATGTCGTTGGCCTTTTCGAAGAGCTCACGCGCTTCGGCGTTGTTGTCGTACAGGTCTTTGCCCATTCCTACGAACTGGGCGCCCTGGCCGGGGAATACGTATGCTTTCATTATGGTTTGGTTTATAAAATTTCCTAAAAAACTCCGCAAAGTTAGTGATTTTTGCCCGATTATGCCTAACTTTACGATACAAATCAATCAACACGCAATTAAACCGACCATGACTACCTCTATCATACCTCTCTTCTTAGGCAATTTCCGCGGCTGGGAATGGATTATTATAGGTCTTATAATTCTGCTCCTCTTCGGCGGTAAGAAAATCCCCGAGCTAATGCGTGGCCTCGGTAAGGGCGTTCAGTCGTTCCGCAAAGGTGTGCAGGAAGCACGCGAGGAGCTGAACCGCCCGCTCGACGGCGACGACGCTTCCGCTTCAAAATGAGCGACTCGCAGCAAATGAGCTTCTGGGAGCACCTCGACGACCTCCGTCGGGTGATTTTCCGCATCGTCATCGTGATGGCTGTCATCTCGGTGGCTTCCTTTGTGGCCATGCCATGGATGTTCGATAATGTAATAATGGCTCCATGCTCCGGCTCTTTTGTCACTTACGGTCTCTTCGACCGTGCCGCTGCCGCCGTAGGACTCCAGGGTGAGCTTGTTACAGACCCATCTTTCCGCGTCGACATTGTGAGCCTCGAGCTTACATCGCAGCTCTTCGTGCACCTCTCCGCCGCCTTTTGGGTAGCCTTTGTCGTAGGCTTCCCCATTATTATATACCTGCTGTGGGGCTTCGTGGCCCCGGCCCTCTACGACCATGAAAAGCATGGAGCCGTGCGCGCCTTCCTCTTCGGTAACATCATGTTCTACCTCGGTGTCGCCGTAGGCTACTTTCTTGTCTTCCCGCTCGCTGTACGCTTCCTCGCCGACTACCAGCTAAGCTCCGCCATACGCCCTATTGTGTCGCTCGAATCCTACATGGATAATTTCTTCATGCTGCTGGTGATGATGGGTGCGGTATTCGAACTGCCCCTGCTGGCATGGCTTATGGGACGCATGGGCATCCTCACTCGCGAATTCTTCGGCAAATACCGCCGCCACGCCATTGTGGCACTTATGATAGTGGCAGCTTTCATAACACCCACAGGCGACCCCTTCACACTCTTCATCGTCTTTATCCCTATCTACGCTCTTTGGGAGATGAGCGCCCGCCTCGTACCCGCACCCAAGCCCGAGGCAGCCGAATGTTGATAAAGACAGGAGAACAATTCTTAATTTTGAATTGGGCCGTATTTGTCCAAGAGCAAGGGACTTGTCCCGCAAGCAGTTTTAATTCTTAATTTTTAATTCTTAATTTCCTTGAAAAGGATAGGTCTTTTCCCAAAAGTAGTCATTGCCATAGCGGCCGGCATCGGCCTCGGCATGATAGCGCCCGACTGGCTGTGCCGCAGCTTTGCCACCTTCAGCAGCGTGTTCAGTTCCTTCCTGGGCTTCGTAATTCCTTTGCTGATAGTAGGATTTGTGGCCCCGGCTATCGCCGACATAGGCCGCCGCGCCGGGGCCATGCTACTTGCCACCGTGCTCATAGCCTATGCCTTTACATTCGGCTCAGGCATGCTCGCCTATTTCACTTCCGCCACTATTTTCCCCGCCCTTGTCGAGGGAAGTGTGGCCGCAGGCGCCGCCACCGATGCCGCCGGTGCGTCGGCCCGCCCCTTCTTCACTATCGCCGTAGAGCCTCTCATGACCGTGATGAGCGCGCTCGTGCTCGCATTCGTCCTCGGCTTCAGCTGCGCCGTGCTCCCCGACACCACCTCCACTCTGAAAAAGCTCCTCGCCGACTTCCGCAATGTAATACAGCTCGTTATCACAAAAGCAATTGTGCCCTTACTGCCCGTATACATTCTGTGTATTTTCCTCGATATGACAGCCGCAGGCACCGTGGCGCCTGTGCTCCTTACCTTCATCAAGATTATAGCCGTGATATTCGCCCTGCATGTAGGCGTGCTGGTGCTCCAGTACTGTGTGGCGGCACTCTTTTCGGGCTACAACCCGCTAAAGTCGCTCTGGAAAATGATGCCGGCCTACGCTACGGCACTCGGCACGCAGTCGTCGGCAGCCACTATCCCGCTCACCCTCGAGCGCACTATGGCTACAGGCGTCAGCGCCGACACCGCCGGCTTCGTCATACCTCTCTGCGCCACAATACACATGTCGGGCTCCACCCTCAAGATTGTGAGCTGTGCCGTGGCGCTCATGATAGTGCAGGGCATGCACTTCGACGCCACCATGTTTGCCGGCTTCGTGGCCATGCTTGGCATCACTATCGTGGCAGCCCCCGGTGTGCCCGGAGGCGCCATTATGGCATCGCTGGGACTCCTGTCGAGCATGCTCGGCTTCTCCGAGGCCGACAATGCCATGATGATAGCCCTATACATCGCCATGGATAGCTTCGGCACGGCATGCAACATCACCGGCGACGGCGCCATCGCACAGATTGTCGACCGCATATTCGCGCGGAAAACGGCCGCAGCCTAAATTTTTTTTCCAATTTCGGTAATTTTTCATAAATTTGGCCTATCCTAATAATACCTAAAACACATAACCATCATAATCATGGAAAAATTCACTGCCGCCGACCTTGAGCAGCTCAAGGAAAAAGGCATCACCGAGAGTGCGGTCGAAGCTCAGCTTGAGCGTTTCCGCACCGGCTTCCCCTATCTTCGCATACAGTCTCCTTCTGCTCCCGGAGAGGGTATACTCGTGCCCGATGCAGACCTTAAGGAAGTCTGCCGCGAACGCTGGGACGGTTTTCTGGCCGACGGCGGCGACGTCCTCAAATTTGTGCCCGCGTCCGGTGCTGCGTCGCGAATGTTCAAGGCCCTCTTCGCCTTTGTGAACGGCACCGAGGAAAAGCCCGCCGAAGGCTCGCCAGTGGCTCAGCTCATAGAGAAAATTGCCGATTTCGCCTTCTATAACGAGCTGCAGGCCTCCGTGGCTCGCCTCTATGGCGAAGGCTCCACTGTTGAAAGCCTTATTGACGCCGGCCGATACAAAGAACTTGTGGCCGCAATCATACAGCCCGACGGCCTCAACTACGGCCAGCTCCCCAAAGCGCTCCTCACATTCCACCGCTACGCCGACAGCGTGCGCACAGCCCTCGAAGAGCAGCTTGCCGAAGGCGCTCAGACCGCGGCCTCGAAAGGCGGCAAGGTACGTCTCCACTTCACTGTTTCGGCAAACCACCGCAAGCTCTTCGAAGCCAAGCTCGCCGAAGCAATACCCGCCATGCAGAAGAAATTCGGCGTAGAGTACGAAGTGAGCCTCTCCGAGCAGAAACCGTCCACCGACACCATTGCCGTGACGCCCGAAAACGGACTCTTCCGCGACGATGCAGGCAAGCTCGTTTTCCGTCCCGGCGGACACGGTGCTCTCATCGAGAACCTTAACGACATCGACTCAACGGTAGTGTTTGTGAAGAATATCGACAACGTAGTGCCCGACACTCACCGTGCATCCACCGTCGAATACAAGAAGCTTCTCGGCGGTATGCTCCTGCTCGTACACGATATGGCGGCCGATTTCATCGCACGCCTCAGTGTCAAACCCAATGTCGAGACAGTCGAAGAAGCCACGGATTTTGTGGAAGGAACTCTCTGTTACATCAGCAAAGACCTCGACGAAGCTCTGCCTCTGGCCACTCGCGCCGAAAATCTCATCAAGGTGCTCGACCGTCCTTTCCGCGTGTGCGGCATGGTGCGCAACGAAGGCGAACCCGGCGGCGGCCCCTACAACGCCTTTGCGTCCGACGGCCGCTCAGTGGCTCCCCAAATCCTTGAGTCTACACAGATAGACCTCTCCAAGTCCGAAAACGTCGAGATGATGAAGAACGCCGGATATTTCAATCCTGTAGACCTCGTTTGCTACCTCAAGCGTGCCGACGGAAGCCGCTACGACCTCCGCGAGTACGTCGACCCCGCCACAGGCTTCATATCCGAGAAGTCTGCCGGCGGACGCGACCTTCGTGCACTCGAACTACCAGGCCTCTGGAACGGAGCTATGAGCGACTGGAACACCGTCTTTGTCGAAGTTCCCGCCTCGACCTTCAACCCCGTCAAGACCGTCAACGACCTCCTTCGTCCCGCTCACCAATAAGCGCCGGTATAAAACACTCGCTGGCGCCACGACTTCCAAAATCGTGGCGCCAGCGCGCTTTCATAAATAGCAGTAGTTGAAACTTGAATCCTGAATATTGGCTCAGGCCCTTGCAGACAATATATTATATGGCGTTGTGTAAAACGAGGAGATGAGTATGTAGGAGAATGAGATTATCGGTAGTCTGAGAAACGCTCCTGGAGCTTCTTGCGGGCGGTGAATATTCGGCTCTTGATAGTTCCGAGAGGCAGGCCTGTGTGCTCGGCTATTTCGTTGTATTTGTAGCCTGCCACATGCATCGAGAAGGGGATGCGGTATTCTTCCGGGAACTCGTTGATAGCCTTTGTGATTTCCTGAGCGCCGTAGCTCTCTTCGGGCGACTCGGCGCCGCACTCCTGCCCGAGGTTGAGCAAGTATAGGTTGTCGGTGGTATCGACCACTGTTGCGCTGCGTACGGTGCGGCGGTAGTTGTTGATGAAGATATTACGCATTATGGTGAATACCCAGCCCTTGAAGTTGGTGCCTTCGGCGTATTTATCTTCGTTGTCGAGCGCCTTTATGGTTGTATCCTGCAGGAGGTCGTATGCGTCATCGCGGTTAGAGGTGAGCATATATGCGAAGTTGAGCAGATTGCTCTGTAGGTTTATGAGGTTTTCTTGAAATTTTACGCTTGCCATATCGTTTGATTTTTGAGGTTCGTAATAGTCTTTGGTTTTGTTTTACGCTTCAAAATTATGGGCTATTCCGGAGCTGTCAATGCTTCAAACGTTAACGAGTGTTAATGAGTGAATTTCTTTTGCTTGTAGATTGTAAAGCGCTGTATAATAGTACTATACAGACGCTAAAGTAAATTACACAATTGTTACAGATGATGCTGTGTAACAATTGTGTAACAGAAATGTGGCTAAAATGCAGGTGGGGCACGATACTAATTAATTAGAAAAAATGCTGGAGCAAGAACATATAATGCGGCAAAAAACGTTATATTTGCACATTCAAAGTTTCAACATAAAAGATATGAAGATAACCCGCGCATTTATCCTTATATTCGCGCTCCTGTGTCTGGCTTCGTCGTGCTCACGGCCCGCAAGCTACGACTCCGAGTTGTGCGAGGAGCTTGCCGTGAAGATTGAGCGACGCGACTCGCTTTCGCAAAAGGACTACCGCGCGATGATAGCCCAGAACGAGGCTATCCTTATATATCTCATCGAGCAGAGTAAGAAAATATCGGAGGAGCCGGCGTCCGACCGTAGCGGCTCATGGCGACAGCTCCTGGCCGACCCTGAGTATATGGAGCGCTTCAGCAATATGTTTACGCTCGGCTCGGCTCTTTATCAGGCTGATGCCGAAGGTCGCCTTGACAGCGAGAACAAGAAGCTGTATGACAGGCTCGACCGATATAACCGCGACCTCGCAGACTATTCAGACAGGAACTGATGACGCCAGATGATTTCGCAGCAGAGGTCATTGCGGCCCTCCCGTATCGCCCGAACGAGCAACAGGTAGCTGTGGTGGGCGCACTCGCGCGTTTCTGCGACCCCGCACCGCGCGCCGCCGAGTCGGTGTTCATTCTCAACGGATATGCAGGCACGGGCAAGACTTCGCTCACGGGCGCTCTCGTAAGGGTGCTCGAGGCGCAGAAGCGCCCTGTAATGCTGCTTGCGCCCACAGGGCGGGCCGCCAAGGTGTTCAGTGCTAACTCTTCGGGACACCCGGCATACACTATCCACCGCAAAATATACCGCCATAATCCGCTCGGAAGCCCCGGGGTGTACTCCGCACCTGTGCCGGCCGACAACCACAGCAAGGATACAGTATATATAGTGGACGAGGCTTCGATGATTGGTGCCGGCGATGCCAATGGCGCCAATGTGCTCGACGACCTCATCACATACGTCTACGCCGGCGACAACAACCGCCTCATCCTCATCGGCGACACGGCACAGCTGCCGCCCGTTGGCTCCGATGTATCTCCGGCCATGAACCCTGACGTGCTCCGCGCCTTGGGTCTCAAGGTGACGCGTGCCACCCTCACCGCCACCGCCCGACAGGCGGCCGGCTCGGGCATACTATTCAATGCCACGCGTCTGCGCAGGGCAATGGCGGCGGCAGCAGCCACTCCCGAGGGTGCGCCCGTGCCTGTGCCAAAACTGCGGCTGAGCGGCTTCGACGACATCGTTGCTGTGACGGGCGAAGACCTCCCCGAGCTGGTGACGCGTGCCTACGACGACTCCGACAACGGGGCTGCCGACACAATCCTCATTACCCGCAGCAACCGCCGCGCCGCCGAGTTCAACGCCGCCATACGCTCCGAGGTATTGTATCGCGAAGAAGAGCTTGTGCGAGGCGATATGCTCATCGTGGCCCGCAACCATTATTTTACAAAGAAAGTGCCCGGGATAGATTTCGTGGCAAACGGCGACATCATCACCGTAGAGAAGGTGCTTGGCACCGAGGTGTGCTACGGCATGCGTTTTGCGGATGTGCGTCTTGCCATAGCAGCCGCACCCTGGGCCGAGGATGCGGCTGCTCCCGAGTTCGAGGCGAAGATAATGCTCGACACTCTCGCCGACCCCAATGCAACTATTTCGCAGGAGGCGTGGAACCACCTCTACTACGCCATTATGGCCGACACCGAGCGCTACGGCCAAACCACTGTCGACGAGCGCGTGAAGGCACTCCGCAACGACCCCTACTGGACGGCGCTGCACGTAAAGTACGCATACGCCGTCACTTGCCACAAGGCGCAGGGCGGACAGTGGGATAATGTATTCGTCGACCTGTCGTATATCCCCGACGACGCACTCGGAATGGGACTCTACCGCTGGTTCTATACCGCCGTGACGCGTGCGCGCAAGACTCTTTACCTGATAGCGCCTCCCGAGCTGCTTATCGAGTGAGTGTATTCGATTTCCCCCACCCGCTCGCCGCAAGGCATAAAAAAGAGAGCAACTCATTGAGTTGCTCTCTACTGCTTTTGTTCTTTAGTCGGGGTGACTAGACTCGAACTAGCGACCTCACGCCCCCCAGACGCGTACTCTAACCAACTGAGCTACACCCCGTCTTTTTCAAAAGCGATGCAAAGTTACGCACTTTTTTGATACTCTCCAAATTTTTTAGCCGCTATTTTACTTAAAAAGTGTTAAACGACTACTGGTTAACTATTTGGAGCGCGACGTTGTTTCAAAAAAAGAGCCGGGAGCTGTGCCCTTAAAGACAATTCTCCGGCTCATAGTCTTGCGCTTCAAGATGGACTCGAACCAACGACCCTCTGATTAACAGTCAGATGCTCTAACCGACTGAGCTATTGAAGC
>VSPE01000045.1 GCA_009775225.1 Muribaculaceae bacterium
GCGAGTGCAAAGTTACAACCCTTTTTGCCCGCCTCCAAATATTTTTCTGATTTTAACATGAATTTAACATTTGGAGAGCTATTAGAAACAGTGCCGAAACACGTAACTATCTGTAAGTGCGAACACTTGCATTCTCCTATAAATTTCAGAGCCTCGGGAAGTGATTATTTTCAAAAAAATGTAGATTTTTATATGGCAGATATAAGCGCTCATTATAATATCGCAAAAGAAGCAACTCGCGAGGGCTCCCAACTGCGCTGATATTATTAAAAAGCAAACTCATTCTTAAAAGCACATGAAAATTATTACATATTTTTTGGACGACAAATATATTTTAACTACTTTTGTGCGGCCTTGGGATTATTTCCAATAGACTAATTACATTTATATATGTAACTTCAAACACATTTTATAACTAACATCATTATCATCTATGAAAGGATTAAAACTTCTTGTTGCCGGCTGCATGTTCGCCATCGCCGGTACCGCAATGGCCGAAGGTTATAACCGCGCAGGAGTGACCTACAACCTTGGTCACTACAACTTCAATAAAAACCTTAAAGAAGAAGCAGAGACGAGCAATTTCTGCACAAACGGTTTCGGCCTCAACTACGTGCACGGCTTCGGTCTGTCGGAATCTCTCCCCATGTACCTTGAAGTAGGCGGTGAACTCAACTTCAACTTCTCGAACAAAAAGGTCTACGAAGACAACGACGAAGCACTCGGCTACAAATACACTGAGAAAGTGAACAGCCTATTTCAAAATATAAACCTTAATGTTCCCATCAACTTCACATGGCACTTCCCCATCACCGATGACTTCACAGTGGCCCCATACACCGGCTTCAGCTTCAAGTTGCACCTGATGTCGCGCGGTAAAGATAAAACAGAATTCAAAGGCCTGCCTTCTGATGTACTTGAGAACTGGGGCGTAGAAGAAGACAAATGGTACAGCGTATTCGGAAGTGAATACAAAGAAGAATGGGGCGGAACATGGAACCGCTTCCAGATGGGATGGCAAATCGGCGCCAACGGTATCTACAAGAACAAATACACTGTAGGCCTTGAATACGGCTATGATATGATACCGGCATTCAGCGCCAAAGATGGTTATGACGACTACCGCGTGACCAACGGCACCTTCAAAATCACTCTGGGCTACATTTTCTAAAGCATATACCGCATACAAAACGGAAGCCCGGGCTCGATTGAGTCCGGGCTTCTTGTATTATTGAGCGGCTACCGCGTCAATCAATCTTAATAACAAGATAGTTGCTAAGGCTCCAGAATGCGGCGGGATTGGTGATGCGCAGCACCTTGTGGCCGTTGCCCTGCGAGATTACGTAGGAACCTTCGGGCTGGTTTGTGAGAATTTCGGCCTTGTCGGAATTGAGGTCGATAGTTGTAAGAGTGCGCTTGTCGCCGACGGTGAAGAAGTTTCGGTCGAAGTCGCCCTTCATAAGTTTGGTCTTGCGGAGGAACCCGGTCTCGATAATACGATTTTCCTTAAGTTCGTTTTTAGTTCCTATCGCATAGTAGCAAAGGTTGAGTTCATTTGCAAGCTCGGCATTCATCTGCTCGGTAGAGTCGCGCTGAGCTGTTACAGCCGTTACGGTCGTGGCGAGCGAGTCGACCTGTGTGCCAAGTTCACCAATCTGGACTTTGGCGTCATCGAGGTTTGCGCGAAGGCTGTTGATTTCGGCAGTCTGCGAATCAAGTTGTGTACGAAGCTGGGCGATAGTGTTTTTTAGAGTAGAGTTCGAAGTATTGGATGCCGAGAGTTTCTTTTCGAGTTCGGCGAGTTTCTCGCGGCGCTCTTCAAGAGTTTTCTGTATTGCGGAGATGTCGGCTTTGATTTGGTCTTTCTGCGAGGGTGTTTCGGTGCCGGCATTTACGGTAAGGATGTTCTCAAGCTGTTTGATTTGCTCCATGTCCTGCGATATTTCGCCTACAAGATTGAGCAACTGGTCGCGGTCGGCAACTGCGGCCACAAGTTCTGCTTTAGAAGCGTTTGCCTGTTGCTGGGCTTCTTCTACCTCCTTTTTGTTAGTACAAGCCGTGAAGATAATGGCTGAGGAAATGGCTAATGCGACGATTTTTTTCATAAACAATAGTTGAAAATAGTTTGACAAAAAAGAAGACGACAGGCAGGGCTTTATATCTCCTCGTCTGCGTCGTCCTTATATTTATTGCGATGACGGCGCGATTCAGAACCAGGCCGTTGCTTACCGGCTACAATAATAACAATCTCGCCTCGCGCCTGGTTCGCCGTAAAGTACTCCGATAGTTCGTCAAGGGTGCCGCGATGGGTGGTTTCGTGAAGTTTTGATATTTCGCGCGAAACGGATGCGGGCCTGTCGGCACCACATGCTTCGGCCAGATGCTGCAATGTACGCAATACACGCAGAGGAGACTCATATATTATAAAAGAGACAGGAAGTTCGGCAAGAAATTCAAGGCGCGAAGCCCTGCCCTTTTTAGGCGGCAAGAAGCCTTCGAAGAAGAATTTATCGCACGGCAGCCCCGAATTGACCAGTGCCGGCACGAAAGCCGTAGGCCCCGGCAACGTTTCGACAGGCAGACCACGTCGACGACACTCCCGAGAAAGCAAAAAACCGGGGTCTGAAATACCGGGGGTACCGGCATCGGATACCAAGGCTATACTCTCCCCCGCCTCAATTCTATCCAGTATAGGGTCGAGGGGCTGATGCTCGTTATACTTATGGTGGCTTGCCATAGGAGTGGCAATGCCGAAGTGCTTCATGAGCACAGCAGATGTGCGTGTATCCTCGGCAAGAATCAGCGAAGCCTCACGAAGCACTTCCACGGCTCTTGGAGTCATATCGCCGAGGTTTCCCACAGGCGTAGGCACTATGAACAACTTTCCGGGCATACGTCAGAAATTTGAAGCGATGATATCAAGAAAATCGGCAACGTCGGGGTTCGACGAGTCGAGCATCAGGTCGCTGACAATATAGTCTTCGGCTTCCTTAAACGAGTCCATGTCGTCCAGCACAGCAAGCGTATCGGCAAAATCAGACTCGTTGCCTCCGAAAACCTCGCGAATAAAGCGATATTTATCGTTGAGTGTAAACGAAGCTGCGAGACAACGCGGTGTGTGGCGCATTTCGTCGGCACCGCGCTCAATTGCCGCAACTGCGGCAGAGCCTTCGCCGACAAGCTCTGTCTCCTGCGCCTCCTGCTCCTTCACTTCCACATACTCGGCTTCCTTATAAAGCTCTTCGGAGGCGGGAGCAAACTCTTCGAACGCCTCGGTCACATCGTCATCATTGTCAAGAAACTCTGTGATTAGAGCGGAATAGCGCCGGAATTTATCGGCTAAGAGTGATTTGGCTTCAACAGAATTGCGTTCGTTAAGCACTTTGAGCAAGCCTTCAAGCTCGACATTAAGATTTATCAGCTGTTTTAAATCGGTCATTTCGTATCAAATATATCGGTAAGGAGTTGTTCCGAAGCCTCTCTCACCTGACGGCGAGGGCAAAAGAAACCGTTTACCATTATTACAATCACGTGAGTTGGGTTGCCCTCGGAATCCACTCGATATCCTGCGTAACACTGCACACTGCTCACGCTGCCTGTCTTGAGGGCTATCGATTCCGCGATATCGGATTTGGCAAGAAAGCCCCGTAGAGTTCCTTCCTTGCCGGCACGCGGGAAGAAAGAGGCATAGTCGACAGCCATAGGAGATTTAGCCATCCATTCCAGAACATCGGCAATAAAGCGTGGCGACAGACGATTGGCACGCGTGAGGCCGCTACCGTCATAGATATTGGTGTAGCGTGTATTGATGCCTCGCGTGGCCCAAATCTCTTTCATGCGTTTTATTGCCTTATCACGCGAATCGGCAGGAGCAAGAGTGCGCAGCACACCTTCGGCAAAGAGGTTGTCGGAGCGTACCATGAGGCTGCGGAGTATATCGCCATAGGCAGCCGAGCGATGAGTATAAATGAGCGACTCCTCTAAGCCGGCGTTCGCGGGCTTTGTCCCGACAGAAATACCGGCAGCCTTGAGTATCTTTGTCAATTCGCATACAAATACTGCCGCAGGGTCGGGAACCGATGTCGACAATGTCCATTTTACATTTTTTGTATCGCGAGTATAGGCTATCAGACGGTCGGAATAGATACCGCGCACAATATCATTTCCAGTCGTCACCTGCCGAAGAGTCACTTTCAAGCCGGGAACTTCCGGCACGGTGCGCCCCGTAACGGGATATACTTTCGTACAATTGTCGCGCCAATTGAAACCGTATAGACCAGCACCGTAAGGCCATGCCACATCTTCTATCTCCCACTTGGTGTTGGGGCCGGAGTCCTTAAGCGACTGTCTTACGATGATTGAACCTGTTAATTTAGTTATTTTCCTGCGCTTCAACGCTGCTGCTATAGAGTCGCAAAAACCGAGCCTCGACTTGAAGTTCTCGGTTTCAAGCGTAGGGTCGCCCGCCCCTGCAACAACAATATCTCCGACAAATGTACCGTCGGCACGCTTTGTTCCGCGCAGCATGACTTTTGTAGTAAATACTGCATCCATGCCCGAAACAGACAGCACCGACGCAGAAGTAACAGCCTTCAGCACCGACGCAGGCGTGAGAGCCTGCTGCGAGTTGACCTCATAGAGCACCCGGCCTGTTTCAATATCCTTAATATATATGCCCACCGAAGTTGCCTCCTCTCCGTCGATGCCAAGCACCGTTCCGCCCGCGAAAACGCGCGGAGCAGCGGCAAGGATTAAGATGGTCAAAATGAGCAGCGCTTTAAATTTCATAGTCGATACGTGAAAAAAGTTGAGGGCGAAATTACGAAAAAGAAACGACAAAGAAAGCATATCAGTTGGATTTTCGGCACCCGACAATCAAAAAAAGCACTTTAAACAAAATAGGTGTTGCGGGTTTAATAATAATGATTACTTTTGCAATTGAAAAACCAAACCTAATGTAAATGGACACAGACATTGATTGGGGCAAGCTGCCCTTCGGTTACTATCCTACCGACTACAACGTACGCTGTACTTTCCGCGATGGCAAGTGGGGAGCGGTCGAAGTATCACAATCGGAGACAGTCAATCTGCACATCGCCGCGACCTGCCTTCACTACAGTCAGGAGATTTTCGAAGGACTGAAAGCCTTCCGAGGCAAAGACGGCAAAGTTCGCATCTTCCGCCTGCGCGATAACGCCAAGCGTATCCAGGACTCAGCCCGTGGTATCCTCATGGAACCCGTTCCCACCGAGCTTTTCGAGGAGATGTGTATCAAGGCAGTGAAGCTCAACGAACGCTTCATACCGCCCTACGGCAGCGGCGCCTCTCTATATATCCGCCCGTTTGAAATAGGTCTTACCCCACGCGTTGGCGTAAAAGAGGCCGACGAGTACATGTTCATTGTACTGGTGACTCCGGTAGGCCCCTACTTCAAGAGCGGCTTCAGCAACACCAACATCTGTATCATGCGCGAATACGACCGCGTGGCTCCTCAGGGCACAGGCCGCTGGAAAGTAGGCGGCAACTATGCGGCTTCGCTCGCGGCAGGACACCGAGCACACGAAATGGGCTACTCTGCCGTACTTTTCCTCGACCCCAAAGAGAAAAAGTACCTTGACGAATGTGGCCCGGCAAACTTCTATGCAATCAAAGACGGCAAATACATCACACCGATGAGCGACTCTATCCTGCCCTCTATCACCAACGACAGCCTTATGGTTCTCGCCCGAGAAATGGGCATGGAGGTAGAACGCCGCCACATCACCGTAGACGAGCTTGAAGAAGTAAGCGAAGCAGCAGCCTGCGGCACCGCAGCAGTATGCTCTCCTATCGGAGAAATCGACGACATAGACACCGGCAAAAAGTACGTGATATCGAAAGACGGCAAACCCGGCCCCATTACCACCGAGTTTGTGCGCCGCCTCGAGGCAATCCGCCACGGCGAAGAGCCCGATACACACGGCTGGATTACCATAGTTGAATGAGCTGCTCCTTCGACTACAATAGAATAATCGACAAATACTATCCCGCCGGCCGCAAGGTCGGCGGGATACTTCGCATACACAGTCGTGCCGTGGCCGACGAGGCGCTTGCCATAGCAGCGCGCCTGAAGCTCAATTTTGACAGCTCCGACATAGAGGCAGCCGCCATGCTTCACGACATTGGCATCGTGCGCACAAATGCTCCAGGCATAGGCTGCTACGGTTCAGCGCCGTATCTCTGCCACGGGCCTATCGGCGCCGATTTACTTCGCGCCGAAGGTGCGCCGGAAGCATACGCTCTTGTGGCCGAGCGCCACACCGGCGCCGGCCTCACTCCCCACGACATAGACTCCCTGCAGCTCCCAATGCCCGCAGGACGGGTATATATGCCTCAATCGTTGCTTGAGAAGCTTATCTGCTACGCCGACTGCTATTACAGCAAAAGCGGCGATATGCGACGCAAGGAACAGGCAAGAGTTGAAGCGTCTATGGCAAAGTTCGGCCCGGATATTCTTGCACGATTTCTGGAACTACACCGTTTTTTCAACCGCTCCTAACACACTGTCATGACAAAGCAAGCTCAACTCCCACCTCCCACACTCGCCATAGTGATACCATGCTACAACGAAGAGGAAGCGCTTCCGCACTCCATTCCGGCACTGAAATCGCTGCTTGACGAGCTGACTACCAAGGGCGAGATAAAAGCCGACAGCTACATAATGTGCAGCAACGACGGCAGCAACGACGGCACATGGCAGCTTATAGAGGAGATGCACCTCGAGGACAAGCGTGTGAGAGGCATATCTCTGGCACACAACAGAGGTCACCAATATGCGCTTCTTGCCGGTCTTATGTCAGTAATAGACAGGTGCGATGCCTGTGTGTCGATTGACGCCGACCTTCAGGACGACCCTCGCGCTATCGTTGAAATGGTAAGAGACTATCGCCTAGGCAAAGAAATCGTTTATGGCGTGAGAGCGTCGCGCAAGACCGACACGTTCTTCAAGCGCAGCACTGCCCGCGGGTTCTACTCATTCCAGAAAGCAATGGGACTCGAAACGGTATACGACCATGCCGACTATCGCCTGATGAGCAACCGCGCCCTTCAGCTCCTGTCGGAATACGGCGAAGCCAATATGTTTCTCCGAGGCATAATACCACAAATCGGGCTTGATACGGCAGTGGTAAGTTACGACCGCAACCACCGCGTGGCCGGAGAATCGAAATATCCTCTGTCGAAAATGCTCGCACTGTCGATAGACGGTATCACGTCTTTCTCAGCCAAGCCCATGCAATGGATTTTTATGGTGGGCCTGATATCATTTGTGCTCACGCTTGCCGTTACGATATACGTGCTAATATCATATTTCTACTCCACACACATAAATCCCGGCTGGGCGTCTATAATGCTGTCGATATGGGGGCTCGGAAGTATGATACTTATGTCGATAGGTATCGTGGGCGAATATATCGGCAAGATATTCGTAGAGGTGAAGGGGCGTCCGCGCTATGCGATTAAAGACCGCCTGTGGGATTGATTTTCACCTGACTTTTCGGCATCCTTACGCTCCTGCTTGTCGGCAAGGAGCACCACAGCGTATGCCATTGTGATAATGGACATTCCCTGATAGGTATTAGAACCAGCAAAGCCTGCCAGACCACATATAAAGCAGAATGTAATGGCCGCGTACGCCACCGAACGGTACCTCATTCGCCGCACAAACAATATTATACAGATAAAGAATACGGTATTGATGATAATGCCGGCCCAGCCGGAATCCACAAATACCTGTACGGGTACAATTTCAACTACAGTGGCTACACCTTCGGCCTTCTCGATGTCATTATGATACTCATTGAATATGATGAGGTCGGCGGCCTTGGTATGCTCGGGATGCAGATAACCGAGACCGACCAATTCTTTGTGCTGACGCTCAATAAGGTCGAGGATTGGAAGAAACTGAGCCACTCGGCCTGAGGCAAATTCGGCAAAATCTTCATCATCCACAGCATCTGTCAAAGCTATGAACTGGTCGATAGACGAGCGCACACGCAGAGAACTTTCCTTTTTCTGCGTGTCATAGGGCAATACATAGTCCACGGCAACGAGTACTGCCAAGCCTACCGCACCTAACACCGCAAAACGAAAAACTTTTGCCAAAGAGCCTTGAAAGAGGATGAGCGAAAATACAAACGCCATGATAACACTGAACGTCTGTGTAGAAAGCATGGCTACCGCAATCACGGCAATCTGCCACTTCTTGAGCCTGAAATACCTGACGATGGGCACAATGGCAACCCCAATGATAATAATACCCTGAGGATACTTACGTATGGGCCATAAGGAGACGGGATTGAAAACTGGCGAGAAAAAAGTCGATAAATCAGACGAGTGCGTAGCGGGAACAAATACCAAGGACTTGAACACTATGGCATCAAGTATATAGAAGATGCACATAATCAATACAAACACCATCATCTTCCTCATGAATTGCATGATGTCGAAGTCCTTATTCGCAAAAATAGCAATCGGAATAAATACTGTGATAAAAGCAAGGTAACCCCGCATAATGCGTATCTGCACCGACATTGCCTCACTCGAATATGTGGCGACATACACAATTGCCGCCACATAGCATACATAGGCGACCAATATCTTGCGTGTGACCGGCGTCTTTTTGAGTATAAAGACACTTATGAGCGACAATGCAAACCCGACATCCCATGTCTTGATACTGAACAAATCGGGCGACCACATGCCGAAAGGCCCCAAAAGAATAAAGAGCATTATCACACAGTTGTAGCGGTCGCTGCGCCACGCCTTCAGAAGAAATATAGGAAGTACGAGCAGGAGAGGAAACAGCTTAAGGCCAATAAGGGCCAGCGAAAGCATGAAAAGCAAAGGCGTTTTCCACATCTCCCACGGCAGGTCGAGCTCAATACGCACAGCATTCCTTCTGCCTTCACGCTTGGAGCGAAAGGCAGAAGGAATATACAGAACCGAATGGGATGCTGTCATATATACAACTGCTCCCTCTGCGGTTATCGATGAATCTTTTTGGCTCCGTAGCCGTAAGTCTTTTTGGACGCGGTGCCATTGATTACCAACGACACTTTCTTAAGGCGGTGCTGCTCATATATGTCGTTGATAAGCGTAAGGTCGTTGATAGACGTGTGGTTGGCACGGCATACATATATTGCGGCATCGGCAATACGGTCGAGTGTGAAAGTATCACTTACCAAACCTATCGGCGCTGTATCTACAATCACATAGTCGTACTTGTCACGCAGCTCTGCAAAAAGTGCGTCCACTTTTGTCGACAGTAACAGCTCCGCAGGGTTGGGAGGCACTGGCCCTGCGCATATAACGTCCAGTCCGGGCACATCCTTTATAGGAGTTATCATCTGGTCGATAGCGATTGACGACGATACAAGATACTGAGTGAGACCGAAACGAGGATTAATACCTAGATATTCGGCAAGACGCGGATTGCGGATATCCATGCCCACAAGCAGAACTTTTTTGCCAAGGAGTGCAAGCGATGCCGCCAGGTTGATTGATATAAACGACTTGCCTTCGCCCGAGGATGTGGATGTGAGAAGCACAACCTTGTCGCGCGGGTCGCTCATTACAAAGAGAAGATTGCTGCGCATGAGCCGGAACAATTCTGATGTTGCAGAAGTATCCTCACTGCTCACCACAAGGTGGCTGCCGCGGTCATCGATACACATCTCGCCAAGAATAGGCACATCGGTAATACGCTCTACATCGGCACGGGTCTCAAAACGATTGTGCACGAATTTGCGCAGATACAGGTACACCGGCGGAATAACAAGACCGAACAGGAGGCCAAGAAGTGCAATCATCTTCTTCGACATGCCGAGCGGCTCTGTCTCGGTATAGGCCTTGTCTACAATCTGGCCTTTGGGATATGCGTTAGCCAAAAGCATTGCCGTTTCCTCCTGACGCTGGAGCAGGAATACAAACAGCTGCTGTTTCACAATCTGCTGGCGGGCAAGGTCGCGATACTCGCGTTCCTGCGACGGGATTGTGGCAAGAGAGCTTTCGGCGGCACGCATTTCGCGACGGAGGTCATTAACCGCAACCATCGAAGTATCGTAAGCGCGGCTGATTGACGTAATAATATTCTCACGACTTGCATCAATACGCTCAGACAGCTCTTTCAATGCAATATTCTCAGAACGCGCACTGCTTGCAAGAGACATACGCTCCAAAACGAGTTCGTTATATACCGTTATCGCCTTCTGGAGGCCTTCGTTATCAAGAGCCGTAGGTATCAGAGCATACGCATTGCGGGGGTCGCGCAAAAACTGAAGAGTGAGCTTGATAATCTCAGCCTGTGTTTCGGCAGCAAGAAGCTCGGCTTCTACTTTTCCACGCTTTTCAGTCTGATATTTAGCTTCAGAGACAACATCCACAATTCCATTGCTCTGCTTGTATTTCTGCATACTGGCTTCAACATCGCTCAGCTCGACGGCGAGAAGATTGAGACGGCCTTCGATAAACGATGCCGTAAGCTCGTTGCGCTGCCGGCTCTCTTCAATACCGCGCTCATTATACTCCTTGAAGATTTCGTTCAGCACCGCAGTACCATACTCCGGATTGGGAGTAGCCATACCTACAGCAAGTACATTACTATGCTTGGCGGCAATCTCGGTGGTAACTTCTTTTGCAAGATCTTCGGCGGCATTTCCGTATCCCTTTACAGATACACGAACATTAAGGTCATCGTCTGCCGGAAAATATTGTGTCTTGGCAAACGAGAACTGCCCTAACGGCGTATCAACCGTAAACGGAAGCTGCAAATTCTTCTCATCGACTACAGTGGCGCGCTTCATCTTGCCTTTTATAGAGACACAACCGTCTTTCGCAACCTTTACAGTAAAGGTTATGGCTGTGCGGAGAGTATCCAGCATACCGGCCTGCGGAGTAACCTCAAGAGGCTTTTCGGGATATGCAAGCTCACGCACAAATATGTTTTTCTTCACATTTTGCGACACATTAAGCCCAAGTTCCTTCGCAACAGAGGCATACAAAGAATGTGACGAAATTATAAAAATCTCATCTTCCACATATCCCTGCGAGCCGAAGAGTGAACCCAAGCCGTCCATAAGGCCACCGGAAAGCGGAGAATCTTTCTCAGGAGTGATAAGAATATTAGCCTTTACAGCATAGTCCTGCTGGCGCAGCAAGGCATACGCCACAGCAATGCCACCGCAGATAACAACCGAGATGACGAAGAGATACCATTTGGAAATATACTGACGTATAAGTGCGGGTATGTCGATAAAGTCCGAATTACTTTTAGCCATTGTTACGATACATTGGTTTACTTGACTGTCAGAGCAATTACCAGAGAAGCGATTACCGAGCTCGCGCTGACAATTGTAGATATCACCGAAAGCTTGAACGCATTGTTCTGGTTATACTTGGAGTTTGCCTGTCGTACCTTGTTCGGAGCGACATACACATAGTCGTTCTGTTTGAGATAGTAATAAGGAGATGAGAGTGTTTCCGATGAATTGAGGTCGAGATGAGCGTAGGTTCGCTTACCGCCTTCCTCACGGATAACGAGTACATTGCTGCGCTCACCGTATTCAGTAAGGTCGCCGGCTGCAGCCAGTGCATCAAGGACAGATATGCGGTTGCGGTCTACCGATATTGTCTTCGGAGTCTTTACTTCACCGGCTACAACCACAGTGAAATTAGCGAGGCGCACGGTGACAACAGGGTCTTTGACGTCCGCACTTATCTTCTGAACAAGCATATCTGTAAGCTGCTCGGTAGTCATACCGGCCACATGCAGAGAGCCAAGAACAGGGAAAGAAATATCCCCCTTGGTGTCTACGATATAGGTAGCCGCACGCGGCGAAGTATTGCTTATGATTACTTCTCGAGTGGCAGGATTATAGTTCGGTATGTTATAAACGGCGGTAGCCTCGGGACTGACCGATGTGACACTTATATAAAGCTCATCGTCAGGCTCGATAACCGGCATAAAATCAGATAAAGGCAAATGCCCTTCCTTTACGTCTGAAATATCAACAAAATATGGCAACACTGTCTTGGAGCTGTTGCAGGAGGCAAGTCCTACAGCCAATACCGCAGACAGGGCAAAAGTTTTTAAGGTCATATCCTGATAAATTAATTCTATAAGAATAACGGCTCTATGGCATTTTTATTATAAATCGCCAGAAAAAACCGCCTCGGCCCAATAGATGCGCAGTCTTATATCACCATCTAAATTCAAATCCCGCTTTACGCACTTCCGCACTAACAGGCGGCTGGAGCTTGTAAATAGCAATTTCACCGGAACGAATATTCGAATAGCGGTGCATTAAATGCTCATATATCCTGAATGCCACATTCTCCAGCAGCTTGGAGGGCAATTGCATCTCATTCTTGATTATATCCACCAAGTCGGCATAGCTGATAGTAAGGTCTACGCGGTCGGTACGCATCGGAGCCTCTGCGTTAAAGTAAACTCGCAGAGTCACCTCAAAGAGATTTCCGACTAACGTCTCCTGCGGGTCTACCCCGTGATAAGCATATACTCGGAGTCCGTCTACCAGAACCGAGCCGTAAGGAACTTGTGGCATAAAAGAAATATGATATATGAGAATTATTGGTTATTCGATTATCTACGTGAACGCTTTTTCTTTCCGGGACGCTCGTGTGTCAGCTTGGATGACTTGCTGCCGGAGTTCTTAAGAGCGCTCAACGGTCGTGCGGGATTTTTTTCATCGACAAGCACAAAGTCGAGTTGCTTCTTCTGCAGGTCGGCACGCGCCACCTGTACATTCACCTTGTCGCCGAGACGGTAGCGGTTGTTGTACTTGCGTCCGGTGAGGGTATAGTTCTTCGCGTCGTAGTCGTAATAATCGTCGGCAAGGTCACGCACAGGCACCAGCCCCTCGCACTTATTGGATACAAGTTCCACATAAAGACCCCACTCGGTAACCCCCGAGATAATGCCTTCGTACACTTCGCCAAGGTGGTCTCCCATATACTCAACCTGCTTGTACTTGATTGAAGCACGCTCAGCATTGGCTGCCAGTTGCTCCATATCGGACGAATGCTTACACTCGTCTTCGAGCTTTTCAAGGTTGACGCTACGCCCGCCGGCAAGATACTTTTCAAGAAGGCGATGCACCATCATATCGGGATAGCGGCGTATCGGCGATGTAAAGTGTGTGTAATACTCGAACCCGAGACCGTAGTGGCCGATATTGGTTGTTGTATATATTGCCTTGGCCATCGAACGGATAGCGAGGGTTGACAGGAAGTTCTCTTCTCCACGGCCCTTTACGTCCTGAAGCATCTTGTTGATTGAACGATTGATATCGCGAGGCTCACCTTTCGTTTTTATTTTATATCCGAACGCACGCGCAAGTTCGGCCAGGTTGGTAAGACGCTCGGCATCAGGTTGGTCATGCACTCGATACACAAAGGCCTTGGCTTTCTTTCGCTTGGGAACAATGCCTATAGCCGCGGCCACGGTCTTGTTGGCAAGGAGCATAAACTCCTCTATAAGTTTATTGGCATCCTTCGACTCCTTGAAGAAAACCGACACGGGGTGTCCCTTGTCGTCGATATCGAAACGCACCTCGACCCTGTCGAAGTCTACAGAACCGTTGTCATAGCGGTTTTTCCGAAGTATCTTCGCCAGACGGTCGAGGGAGAGGATTTCGTCGGCATAGTCGCCCTTGCCGGTCTCAATCACTTCCTGCGCTTCCTCATAGGTGAAGCGACGGTCTGAGCGTATTACAGTGCGGGCAATATGCGAATCGAGCACTTTGCCGTCATCCGACATAACGAATATTACCGAGAATGTGAGTTTATCTTCGTCGGGACGAAGCGAGCAGATGCCATTGGACAGATGCTCCGGCAACATGGGCACGACGCGGTCTACGAGATAAACACTGGTGGCACGGTCCTCGGCCTCACGGTCTATTATAGAACCGGGCTTAACATAGTGCGTAACATCGGCTATATGCACACCGACCTCAATGTTTCCGTCGGGAAGGCGGCGTATCGAAAGAGCATCGTCGAAGTCCTTGGCATCGCGCGGGTCTATGGTAAACGTAGTCACACCACGCATATCCTCGCGCGCGGCCACAACACTGTCGGTGATGCCGGCGTCAATCTTGGCTGCAGCTTTCTCCACAGCCTCAGGATACTTGTACGGCAAACCGTATTCGGCAAGAATTGCATGGATTTCCGCATTGTTCTCACCTGCCACACCAAGCACATCCACCACTTCACCCTGAGGGTTCTTGGCATCGTCGGGCCAATGGGTGATACGCACAATAGCTTTGTCGCCTGAGCGGCCGCCTTTAAGTTTGGTACGCGGTATATATATATCGGTTGCCAAGAATTTACTGTCGGTAAGGAGGTAGGCATAGTGCTTGTCAACCTTCAGCGTACCGATAAAAGTCTGGTCTTTCTTCTCAATGATATCTGTAACCTCGGCTTCCGGCTCACGGCCTTTTACGCGAGCGGCAATAGCGACTTCCACTCTGTCGCCGTTAAGAGCGTGCATGGAATTTCGCTCGGCTACAAAGATTTCTTCACCGTCGGTATCGGTGATTACACTGTTTTTGCCGTTTGAGCGGCGTACAAATACGCCTTGAGCTTTTACTGTGCGACTTGGCGCTTTATAGAGACCGGGGGCAGTTTCTATAAGAAGGCCGTCGAAAGCCAGCTCGGCCAAATGAAGCGCAATAGTACGCTGCGAGGCCGGGCTGCGGTGGCCTATAGCCGTAGAGACCTGTTTATAGTTGAATGTTGCAGCGCCCTGGCGCGATATATATTCGTCGACTTCCAACCGCAGACTTGCGGCCTTACGTCCGGCTTTACTTGGCTTTGGCATATTGTTGATGTGCGATAATGGGAAAAACTCCCCGTGTGTAATTTTATATATACAACACGCGGGGAGTCTATTAGTTTATATCAGGCGTCGATGTTGGCGTATGTAGCGTTAGCCTCGATAAAATCGCGACGCGGGCCTACATCTTCTCCCATCAGCATGGAGAACACTCGGTCGGCCTCTGCGGCATCGCTGATTTGCACCTGTTTGAGGATACGTCCTTCAGGCGACATGGTAGTTTGGCGAAGCTCGTCGTCGCTCATCTCACCGAGACCTTTATAGCGCTGCACGGTGACACGGTCGCCGTACTTGGCCATAAACTGCTGCACCTGCATATCGTTCCAGCAATACTCTTCCACCTTGGAGGTCTTGCTCTTGCACTTATAAAGTGGCGGCGAAGCAAGATAGAGATAACCCTGCTCGATAAGCGGGCGCATACGGCGGAAGAAGAAGGTCATGAGCAGAGTGGCGATGTGCGCGCCATCGACGTCGGCATCAGTCATGATAATTACCTTATGATATGCCAACTTACTCAGGTTCGGAGCCTTGGGGTCTTCTTCGGTACCTATAGTGACGCGCAAAGCCTTGAAAAGCGCCGTGATTTCCTGACTGTCGAACACGCGGTGCTCGAGAGCCTTCTCTACATTTAGGATTTTACCACGCAGAGGGAGTACAGCCTGGAAGCGACGGTCGCGGGCCTGCTTGGCAGTACCGCCTGCGGAGTCACCTTCGACAAGGAATATCTCACAGTCTTCGGCAGTGCGGCTGGAGCAGTCGGTAAGCTTGCCTGGGAGGCCACCGCCTACCAGCGGAGTTTTGCGCATCACTTCCTGACGGGCACGGAGAGCTGCCGTACGGGCACGGGCGGCAAGAATAACCTTCTCCACAATAGTCTTGGCCTGCGCAGGGTGCTCTTCGAGATAGTTGCCGAGAGCTTCGCTTACGGCAGTCTGCACGGCGCCCATAACCTCATTGTTGCCAAGTTTGGTTTTGGTCTGGCCTTCGAACTGCGGTTCGAGCACCTTTACCGAGATTACGGCAGTGAGACCGTCGCGGAAGTCGTCGCTCGCGATTTCGACCTTGGCGTTCTTGAGCAGGCCGTTATCGTCGGCGTACTTTTTGAGCGTCATTGTGAGACCGCGTCGGAAACCGGTGAGATGCGTACCGCCTTCTATTGTATTGATATTGTTTACAAACGAATAGATGTTCTCATTAGAAGTAGTGTTATAAGTAAATGCCACTTCCACGGGAATACCTGCGCGCTCGGTGTTGAGGTCGATTACGTCATTGATAAGTGGCTCCTTGTTTGCATCTATATACTCGACAAACTCCTTCAGACCGTTCTTACTGTAGAAAGTCTCGCGGCGAGGCTTCCCTTCGGCATCCAGCTCGCGCTTGTCTGAAAGATGAAGTGTTATGCCGGCATTAAGGAATGCGAGGTCGCGAAGACGGTTTGCAAGAGTGTTGTAGTCGTAAACCGTAGTGGTGAAAATCGAGCCGTCTGGCTTGAACGTAACCGTAGTGCCGGTGCTGTCGCTCTCCCCTACCACCATAAGCTCGGTGGTGGGCTTGCCGCAGCTGTATTCCTGTGCATATATTTTGCCGTTTCGGCGCACTTCGGCACGCAGGAAAGTCGAAAGTGCGTTAACGCAGGAAACACCTACGCCATGCAGACCACCTGATACCTTATACGAACCCTTGTCGAACTTACCACCTGCATGGAGCACTGTGAGAACGACTTCGAGAGCGCTTTTATGCTCTTTTTCGTGCATATCCACAGGGATACCGCGGCCGTCATCCTCCACCGTAATGGAGTTATCGGTATTTATGGTCACATTTATTTCTTTGGCGTATCCGGCCAAAGCCTCGTCGATAGAGTTGTCTACCACCTCATATACAAGGTGATGCAGGCCCTTAGCCGAGATGTCGCCAATATACATTGCAGGTCTCTTGCGCACGGCCTCAAGGCCTTCAAGAACCTGAATATTACTGGCGCTGTATTCCTCTTGTGTTTCTGCCATATTTCAGAATATATCTTTTCAATTTTAGCATACAAAGGTAGTGTTTTTTTCTGACATGGCAAAAAAAAGCGCTTATGGCAATATCAGCTTATGCCTCGGCCTCTGCAACGCAATTGATACCTCATACGCACCCATTGCAACGAATACCGACGCAAAAGCCGTCATCAACCAAGGCAATATGCTGAAACTCTGCATAAGCGAAATCGGTTCATACATGCGCGCCATACCGTCGACAAGCCGTGCGGAGAAGGCCGTAAGGTTCGGCATAAAGAGCATGAAGATTACTCCCGTGACAAATCCTGCCACAGCAGCCACGAATACTGCTATACGTGCACGACGATGTATTTCGACGTTGTGCCGGCGCACAATCTCAAACTTGTCGAGATTGCGCTCAAGCGTCTGCACAAAGGTGAAATCCGACGACAGGTCGGGATTGTAATCCTTAAAAATATCTCTAAGTCTGTTGTCTTCCATTTCAATCAGTTTTCAGCGGTTAAAATACCTCTCAGATGAGAGCGTCCACGCGACAGATGCTGCTTTACAGCATCAACCCCGGCATCCACCATAGCGGCAATCTCTTTTACTGAATATCCTTCCATATAGAAAAGAAGCACCGCCATTCGCTCTTTTGGCGGTAACCCGGCCAATGCCATATACAACTCCTGATAGCGGAACTCGCTGTCGGCAGAGTCTTCAGCACTCACATTCCTCACTTCGTCATAGCTGACAGTATGCCGCTCCGCACGCATATTGTTCAGGAACGTATTATATCCTATCCTGAAAAGCCAGGATTTGAACTTGGCTGCATCAGCGATTGAACCCGCCGACAGCCAAGCCTTAATGTACGATTCCTGAGCAATGTCGTCGGCAAGCTGTCGGTCACCGCAGCTGAGGGCGCAGAGAAAGCGCCTGAACGCACTCTGCGTGCCCTCTACGTGGTGAATAAACTGCTCACGAGTCATATTGTCAGTCGCGAATATCCTTGCGGGTAACAAAATATACCACAAGATAGCTGATGCCTACAGCCAAGGACACAGCACCGAACAACATAGGTACTGACACTTGGTCGGCTTCAAAGTGGGCGCCCGTCACGAGACCAACGACAGATACTATAAGTAGTCCGAGCCCGACAAGAGAGAAAATACATCCTCTGAGGAGGCGTCTGTTCAGCAGTTCCCGAGGAGTCTTTCTCGGTTTTGAGAGGGCTTCGGCAAGTTTGTCGGCATTAATATCCTTGTTTGCCTCTATTGCCTTGATAAGTACAGCAGCACGCTTGTTGTCGGCGAACATCTGCGCGCCAAACATGATTAACACGATTGAGACAGGGAGCACGCAGCACACGAAAATAGGAACGAGATTCATATTATTCTTTTTTTGATTGTTACTTAATTATCTATTTTCTTTGAGACATCTCGTATATTAGACACAACGACAGAACAAAAGGTGACATACCCATAAAATTTTTTTTGGATAAAATTAAAAGAGCTGTCGGGCAACAGTCCCGACAGCTCTTGCATATGTAGTTTAATCACCTATGTTATCGCACAATAGCGTCTTTAATCTTGTCGACTATGTAGCGGACGTGTTCGTCGGTGACCCAGGGACCGGCGGGCAGGCAGATGCCGGTGGCGAAGAGGGC
>VSPE01000046.1 GCA_009775225.1 Muribaculaceae bacterium
ATTCTCAATCTATTCAATCTATTCAATCAATTAAAATCAATAATAATTGTTTTAAACGGATTTTAAATGTTTGGAATACGATATTAAGGACAATATTCCTTCCAAACAATTAAGACTGCTTGTTTCCAGACAATTAAAACTATGGAAAACAATTTTAGGCTCAAGTCGTAACCACTGTGCATTTGTTTAATTGCGTTTAGATAAATGGTAAAACAGTGGTCGGAGACCCCGGATTTCATAAATCCATGCACCGTGATTACGTCTTGACCCCAATTTTCCTCGAGGTGGTACCCAAAGAATTGAAGACTAAGGAAAACTAATTTTTCATTTCCCGAAAAGGGCCGGAGGCCAGCCTGCCTTCGTGCGATGCTGTGGGCTGTGGGTGTGCTGTGTTGCGAGGGCTTTATATACCGATGTTCCCTATCGCCTCAGTTCGAAAAAAATCGCCCGCGGGAGCTGTTCCTGCGGGCGATTGTGTGTTATGTGGGGTGTGTTCAGCGAACTATCACTTTGGTGGTCTGTGTGCCGGTGCGGCGGATGTATATGCCCGGGGTGAGGGCGTCGACATCGATGCGTCGGCCCTGAATGTCGAAGTATTCGCTGTGGGTGTCACCGTTCACTGTGATGGTGCCGATGCCGCTGCTGTCGGTGGCTGTTGCAAGCACTTTTACGGGCTGTCCTATGGCTGCGGGAGCTTCTACAAGCATCCAGTTGAGGCGCTTGGATAGTTTGCCGTTGCGGTCGGTAGTGGTTACGCACAGGAGCGAGCGTTCGCCGGGTTCGAGAGCTACCTCGAGGTACATGGGGAAGATGAGGGTCTCCGACATGTTGGAATAGCTTGTGAGGTATTGTATGATTTCGTAGTCGCTGTTGTGGTCGCGGTGGTCGGGGGCGAAGCCTTTGCCGTATGCTTCTTCGGCGGTGGCGTTGAGCACTATGTCGACGTGTACTACTTTCTTACCTTTGGACTCTATGTATACGGGGTTTACCATGTCGGCCCAGGGTTCTTCCTGAGTGAAGGTGAGGTCGGTGTATTCGAAGATTTCTGAGCGGCACAGGCGTGTTATGGGGCGTACGGTGTTGGTTTCCTCGTTGTATTCCAGACCGAGTACGGCTACGAAAGCGCAGGAGCCGGGAGAGTTTACGATTGCGTTTTCTATGTTGCGGTCGCCGAAGTAGAAGAACTCGGCCTTCTGGGCGTTCTCCCACGAGCCGAATATGGCGAGTGCCTGATTGCTGATTTTGAGAATTTGTTCGGCGAAGTCTTCGTCGGTGAGATTGTCTTCGGTAATGTATCGTTTGTCGAATACGGCGTTGGTGTATATCATTATCTGCTCGTTTGCTTTTACGGAGAAGCGTATGCCGTCTTGGCAGGCTTCACTCACGTTTACTTCGAACATGTCGGCGGGCAGAGTGGCATATTCTTCGGGGTCGAGATAGTCGAACGGTGTTTTTTCCATAGTCACTGTTCCTACGCTGAGTGTGAGCATGTCTTTCTGCGAGAAGGCGTGTATGCCTATGTAGTATTTGCCTGGTGTGTCGATGAAGCACTCAGCCTCGAAGAGGTGGAGAGAGCTGTCGTCGTTGCGGGTTTCGGTGAAGTTTTCGAGGCGGAGTACGGTGGTCTTCATGGCTTCTGGCACGGGTGCTGTGCCGAGGCATAGCTCTACCGACTCGGGGCAGTTTGCCGACTGTGCTGCGGCTCGGAGGGTGAATTTATATTTGCCGGTGCGGGTGACTTCTACAGCCGGGAGTATTGCCCAGTCGTCGGCGGCCATTTTCCAGTTTTCCTGTATGCGGAGTTCGTCAGGGTAAGTATCCATTACCTGCCATGTCTTGCCGTCATCGTTCATGTCGTAGATTTTGAGCATGTTTATTGCGTCGGGCGAAGGGGTGAACGATAGGGGCAGGTCGAGAGTGAAGTCGTCGGGCAGCTCGGCCACGAATGTTCGGCTCACGGGTTTGCTGTACACGGTGGTGCCGTCTACGTCGTACGATATTGTGCATACGGCAGTGTGTGTGCCGGCGGCTACGCTGAACTCGAAGGGCACTACTGCGCCGGGGTCGCCCTCTACGGGGTATGTGGCGTTGTCGTCTACTACAATGGTAGCGGTCATTGTCTCGGCGGTGATGTCGTTTCCGGCCACTGTCGCTGCCGGAAATTCTATGGTTGCCGTGGCCGAGAGACCGTCGGTAGTGATGCTGAAGCCCGGTTCGGCGGGATAGTCGGCAGCGGTGCCCGATACGGTGATGTCGAAAATTTTCAGGTTCACGCCACCGCATCCGTGCTCAGTGGTGAGGTGGTAGCCGATGTATATGTTCTGTCCGGCCGGCACGTTGAACTGCTCTTCCACGCGCTCGGAGCTACCGGCGGTTGAGAAAGCGGCGTTGGAGTATATTACGTTTGTCATTTCCTCGGGCGTGGGAGCTGTACCCCAGCACAGCGAGTAGCCTACATTTACAAAATTTCGTGTTATGGCGCTGTACGATATTGTGAATGAGCCTCCGGCCTCGGTAGCGAGCTGCGGGAGGATGAGCCAGCTGTCGGCCTGCTCGTTGTAGTCTTCATAGCAGGCGAAGGCATCGGTGTAGTCTCCGTCAATCCAGTAGTTGCCGAATTCCCAGTAAGGCTCGTATTCGGAGGCCGGGAGGTTTACGCAGCCGTTGAAGTCGTTTTCAGTAGGCGCGAAATGGGCGGGGATGCTAAGCGGAGCCTCTGCTGCGGCAGCCTGCATGCTGATAGCGGCTGCTGCCACAGTTGCCATGAATGACACTTTTTTGTAAGAAATCTTTCTCATTGAGTGGTAATAATGGATTATAATCAAATATTGCTGCAAATATACGTATTTATGTGGCCATGTGCAACAAGGCGCATGTTTATTTGGCTTCAGTATGACATCAGTGCTGTAGATTGCCGTCGCTTAGCGAAGTCGGTTTTGCGCAACAATATTGCGTAGAGTGGCCTGTGGCGGGGTTTGGGGCTTTGGTGTGTCATAAGGTTATATAAAATCAAAAAATATTGGCAAAAATTTTGGAAATTTAAAAATAGTGCATACCTTTGTGTTGTGAACCCGTTGCCAAATCATTTCCAGGCTTGAAAAACGGACGGCGGCGGGGGCAACCACTTATTATTAACGTTCTTACAATTTCTAAGACTGTATGAAAAAACTCTACACTCTTGCTCTTACCGCCGCTGTAGCTCTCTCGGCTGCCGCTACGCCTCAACTTGAGACACGTACTCTTACTGCCAAATCCCAGTTCAAGGCTGTGCCTGCCCATACTATTGCCGGTGTTAATAAAATGGCCAAGGCTCCTGCCGCGGCTCCCGCTCTTACCGACATCTTAGGCAACTATACACTGACTTACGTGGAAGAGCTTGAAGCCGGTGCCACCTGCGAGTATGAGGTAATAATGACCTCAGGCAGCACTACAGGAACGGTAGCCATAGACATTCCTTTCGTGAATGGAACCAACACTCTCACGATGAAGCTTGAGGGTACTTATTCCGACGGCACCATAACTTTTGCCGGAGGCCAGACTTTCTCCGGTGTAACTATCACTTATTATCACTGGGCTGCCGACTACAAATCGTTCAGCACCGTTCCTACAATCAGCGCAAGCTGGAGCGGCACAGGCTTTGTTTTCGACGGCGATGACTGCATAGGCCTGCCTGCCGGTGGAGATAGTTTCTATTTCCTTGCCGATGAGTTCAATCTCACCAAGATTGTAGATGACCCCAATGCAAATCCCAACGAAGGCTGGACTTCGGTAGGTGAAGCTACATTCCAGGACGGCTGGGTGCTCACAGCTTTTGGCGTAGACCAGACACTCGCCGAGAACCATTATAAGGTAGAGCTTCAGCAGAACGATGCTGACCAGAATGTGTACCGCCTCGTAGACCCCTATCATGGCAACTTCCCTCTTGTAGCCCGGAACCAGTCTACCAAGGTCGGATATATCCAGTTCGATGTCACTGACCCCGACCACGTATGCTTTGCTGCTGTAGAAGCCGGCTTCGCCAACTCATCGCTCGGCGTCAGCAAGATGTATTGCTACAATGCTCTCGGCTGGGCTGTAGTCTATACAGGTAAGACAGCGGCTGAAGTGGTTGCACAGGTCGGTGAGGAATTCGACTACACTACATTTAAAGATGGTGTTGTGACTCTTGCAAGCTATCCCAATGTCGAGAAGGGTGGTTTTACCAATGATGCCTGCTTCGGTATTCAGGGCGAAATAAATGGCGGCTATGGCTGGAATGACAACCAAAAGCTTGGAGTGAATATGGAAGCCAAAATATGGTTCCCCATCGGTGCCGGCGTAGAAGATGTGACTGTAAGCGAAGCCGAAGGTGCAGTAGAGTACTACAATCTCCAGGGTGTACGCCTCGAGCGTCCCGCAGCAGGTGTTGTAATCCGCGTACAGGGCGGCAAAGCCACCAAAATGCTTGTAAAGTAACATATTACAATTAGTTAAAACTTTTGACGGTCTCCCGGCGCGTAGCTTCGCGTTGGGAGACTGTCTCGTTTCCTCCTATTGCGGAGGCGGTGCATGTATAGGAGCATCTCGCTTTTGTCGGTGCAAAAACTAGTTTTTATCCAAACGCTATTAAACAAATGCACCGCGATTACGGCTTGAGCCAGAATAACTCTGTTTTGCCGATGTCGGGTGCTTTTTGCCATAAAAGTTGGATTGTGCCTGTTTTTATGTCTTAAAAATTTGGGAGAAGGCGAAAATGTGCTTAACTTTGCGGCTGACGTAAAACCATAATCCGATATATGAAAAGAATTCTGACCATCATCACAATGTCGGCTGCTACGCTTTGGAGCGCGGCAGCGGCGGCTCCCGATGCTATAGAGGTGCCGTGTATCGACCGTCCCGCTACAGCGGTTACAGCAATGAGCGCTCGCCACATAATGAGCGCAAGCGAGGCCCTTGAAGCCGCACCTGCCGCGCCTGCGAAGGCTCCTGCGGCCAAAGCTCCCGAGGGCGAGTGGGCCGACAAAGGCAGTGTGACGTGGCACGAAGGCATACTGTCGGTGTTCAGCGACATACCCGAAGGGCTGAGCTGGAGCGTGCCCGTGCAGGAGAGCGTGAGCGCCCCTGGCTACTACCGCATGCAGCCTTATGCGTCGGAGTCGTGCCCCGTAGCGCAGACCATAGGACGCACCAATGCCGCATGGTTCTATTTCAACGCCACCGACCCCGCCAAGGTGTATCTCGAAGACCCCGAGGGCTGGTACTTCACCCTAAGTCAGATTGTACCCGAGAACGGCTGGGAAGATGCAGGCGCACGCTATGGCACTTTCCGCGACAATGTAATGGATTTCCCGGCGCAGAGCTTCGCCATATATCTCTCGGTGCAGGAGGGGCAGGAACCGCAGTGGAATGCCGTAAACCTTAAGGGCCAGTTCATGATAGTGTTCCCCGGCGGCGAGGTCAAGGACCACAGCATAGCTGTGGACAGCGATATATGCGGCGCCGGCAGCACGGCACAGCTGCGCCTGAGCGCGCTCGGCAAGGACGTGCGCGGAGTGAAGGTAGGTGTGTTCGAGGGGTATTACGATGCTGTGTCTCCCGAGATGATTACGGCAGTGGTGGCTCAGGGCGCGTCGGTCGATGCCGCCGCGGGCAAAGCCGTGAACCTGCGTCTGCGCGGCCGCGGCATGCGCACGGCGCTCGCAGTGACTACCGATGCCGAAGGGCTTGGCCGTGAAGCTGCCGTGGCATATATGATAGCTACCGAGGACGATGCCGCCCAATGGCGTGCCGTAGGCCGCGGCTCCATGACCGACGGCATCATGTCGTGCTACTACGGCTATGAAATACCTGTGGAGACTTTCGATGTGGATATAGAAGAGAACATAGAGCGGCCCGGCTACTACCGCATTGCCAATCCGTATGCGCGCCACACGGTGTTCGGCCCCTTCCACGGCCTGCTCGGCCACGATGACTGCCACTATCTGTATGTCGACGCCACCGACCCCGACAAGGTCGACATCGAGGCAAGCGCCATAGGCTACGGCAGCCCCGAAATAGGGCAGATATATATCTGGAGCGAGGCTGGCTACCTCACCGATACCGGCTACGGCTGGCTGGCCGACCTCTACAGTTACGGCACGCTCGCCGACGGTGTTATTACCTTCCCCGAAGATGCCTTTGTAATGGGTTGCAACCTCGACAACAACGGCCAGGCTCAGTTCGGCGGCGGCACAACGTTCAGGCTTGTGCTTCCCGACGGGGCCGGAGTCGACGCACCTGTGGTCGGCGAGGACGGCGAGGCGCAGTACTACAACCTTCAGGGCCTGCCTGTGGCAGAGCCGTCGTCGGGCCTGTATATCCGCCGTCAGGGCGGCAAGGCCACCAAAGTATTGGTAAAGTAAATTAGTTCATATACTTGGAAGCCTCCCGGCGCGTATCATTCGCGGAGGGAGGCTTTTTTTCGTTTTCTCTTGTTGTTGCGGCCGCTATTCTCCCAAGAGGGCTTTGCGCCACTTGTCGGAGACGGTGGCTGGAGCGTGAGTCTTTACGTCGATGTTCACCATTACGGTGCGGGCCGAGCATTTCACGACGCCGCTTTCGGTGACGATGCGCTGAGCCAGCGTGAGCGACGTGTCGCCGATGTGCTCCATCGCGGTCTCTACGCTTATGCGCTCGTCGATGAGTGTGGGTTGGTGGAAGTCGACGTTAATATTCGCCACAACGGGCACTGTCGGTTCGTGCTCGAAGCCGCTGTCCATGTACTGCTTGAAGAAAGTGAGCTTGCCCATGTCGAAGTACTGGAGGTACATGGCGTTGTTCACGTGGCCGAACATGTCGATGTCGTTGAAGCGCAGTTGTACGGGTATCCGGTGTCGGAAGTTAATATTGTTGAAGTCCATTAGTGAAGTATTATATCGTCTATTATTTCTTCGCCGACGGCGTTGTTCAGGTTCTCTACGAGCTGAGCGCGTGCGTATCCCAGCTCTTCTTTCAGCGGCGCCGACGATATATGCACGTGCAGGGTGCGCTCGCGCACGTATGTCTGCGTGGTGTATGCGGCAATCTGTCGGCCTACAACGCGGGGCCACAGGGCCTCCACGCTGTGCCGCCTGAAGTCGGGGCGCATGCCGGTGGCGTCTATCATGCGCTGTATTACCTCGTCGAGGCGGAGTGGCTCGGAGCGTTTCATGCTTCTACCGGAGTGAACGTGCCGCCGTCGACGTGCCACAGGCGGTAGTTGTCGGCCGAGGGCGGAATGTCGGCCACAATCTCGTCGAGGTGCCGGCGGTTGGTGTCGGTTATGAAAATCTGGCCGAAGGAGTCGGACGCGCCCACAATCTCCACTATGCGGTGCACTCGGCCCGCGTCGAGCTTGTCGAAAATATCGTCGAGCAGCAGCAGTGGCTTGATGCCGAGAGTGGTGCTCAGCAGCTCGTACTGCGCGAAGCGTAGCGCTGTGGTAAAAGTCTTTGTCTGCCCCTGCGAGGCCGAGCGGCGCACGGGCATGGCGTCGATGGTGAAGGCGAGGTCGTCGCGGTGCGGCCCCGAGGCGGTGTAGTGGAGCGCGCGGTCGCGGTCGCGCATGCGTGCCATTCGTGCCGCGAGTCCGCCTTCGGCGTTGTAGTCGGCGCTCACGTATTCTATGGCGGCGTGCTCGTCGTTGGCGGCGATGAGGCTGTAGTATCGGTCGAATACAGCCGTAAGCGACTCTATGGTGCAGCGGCGGCGGGCCACGATATATGCGGCGGCCGCCTCGAGCTGCAGCTCGAGAGCTTCGTACAGAGTGTCGTCGGCCACCTCTTCGCGCAGGAGCCTGTTGCGCTGCTCCAGGGCGCCGTTGTAGCGCATCAGAGCATCGAGGTAGCGGGGGTCGCTCTGCGAAATAATCTGGTCGATGAAGCGCCTGCGCTCGGCCGGCTCTCCCTGCACCAGTACCGAGTCGGCGGGCGAGAGGAGTACGAGCGGAAACGCTCCGAGGTGCTCTGCAAGGCGCTTGTAGGGCTTGCCTCCGCGCTTGAACGTCTTTCGTTTGCCGGGCGCAATTCCTGCGGCCAGGTCTTCGTCGAGACCACGGCGAAGGTATATGCCGTGTAGGGTGGCGAAGTCTTCGCCCCGGCGTATCAGCAGAGCGTCGAGGGCGCCGGTGAAGCTGCGGCAGAAGCTCAGGAAGTAGAGCGCGTCGAGCAGATTGCTCTTGCCCATGCCGTTGTCGCCCAGAAAACAGTTTATTTTGGGCGACAGTTCAAGGCGTGCGTCGGCAATGTTCTTGAAGTTTGTGAGGGCGAGGCTTCGTAATATCACTTTTTGAAAATCTCGTTGAAAAATAGCAGGTGGTAAAGGAGCGAGTTACCCCAGTATGCGTGTGTGTGCGCTCCGGGTCGGCTTGTGTAGTCGTGAGGCACTCCGGCTTCAGCGAGAGCGTTGTGGAGGTCGTTGTTCACCCCGGCGAAGAAGTCGTCGGTTCCGCAGTCGAAAATTATGTTCAGGCCCGCCTCTTTCATCTGCGGTACGAGCGAAGCTACGGTGTGTGCTTCCCACACTTCCTTATTCTGTTCCTGCGGGCCGAGCCACGAAGCCATTTTCCAGTTTTTGGGGAAGGGCATAATGTTCACGCCGCCGCTCATGCTGCCCACGCTGCCGAAGATGTCGGGGTGTCGTGTCGCGAGCCACAGGGCGCCGTGTCCACCCATGCTGAAGCCCGATATGGCGCGTTTGTCGCGGCTTTTGAGGGTGGGGTATTTTGCGTCGATATAAGGCACGAGGTCTTTTATGATGAAGCTCTCCATCTGCATTTCGGGGCGCAGGGGCGAGTCCCAGTACCAGCTGTCGCGGCCGTCGGGCAGCACGAACACCATGCCGTACCGGTCGGCCAGCTCGCCCAGGCGGGGCTGAGTGCGTGTCCACTGTATGTGGTTCCCGTCGTAGCCGTTCAGGAGATATACTACGGGGAAGTCGTGGCCGAAAGCGCCGTCGGGCACTATCACGGTAACATCTTCGGGAGTGTCGAGGTATCGGGTGTCTACCTTAATGGTATCGGTGGTGAAGGCGCTTGCACTCAAGGCGAAAGCCAGTGTGAGAAGCAGAAGTATTCGTTGTTTCATCGGAGTTATGTATTTATTGATACAAAATTAGCGAAAAATATGAGAGGGCGCCGCTTTGAGATATGATAATTTTGCGTATTTTTGTGAAAAATACCAATTTACTCCATGGAAAAACGAATTATCGAATGTGTGCCCAATTTCAGCGAAGGGCGCAACCGCACCGTTATCAAGCAGATATGCGACGCCATAGAGAGCGTTAAAGCCGTCCGTCTCCTCGATGTAGACCCCGGCGAAGCCACCAACCGCACCGTAGTGACATTTGTGGGCGAGCCAGAGGCTGTGGTCGAGGCTGCTTTCCGCGGTGTGAAGCGTGCCGCCGAGCTTATCGACATGAACATACATCACGGCGCCCATCCGCGTATGGGCGCCACCGACGTTCTTCCTCTCATACCTGTGGCAGGCGTAACGCTGGAGGAATGTGCCGAAATGGCCCGCACTCTCGCCCGCCGCATCGCCGACGAGCTTGGCGTGCCCACATACTGCTACGAGGCCGCGGCCTTCCGCCCCGAGCGCAAGAACCTTGCCGTGTGCCGCGCGGGCGAATACGAGGCTCTGCCCGAGAAAATGGGCTCGCCCGAGAAAGGCCCCGACTTCGGAAACAGGCCATTCGACGAGGCGGCCGCACGCACCGGTGCCACAACCGTGGGTGCGCGCGACTTCCTAATCGCCGTAAACTATAATCTCAATACTACCTCTACCCGCCGCGCCAACGCCATTGCCTTCGATGTGCGCGAGAAAGGTCGCCCCGCACGCGAGGGCGGAAGCCTTACCGGCAAGCCCCTCACCGACGAAAACGGCAAGCCCGTGATGCTCCCCGGCACACTCAAGGGCACCAAGGCCATAGGCTGGTATATCGACGAATATGGCATCGCGCAGGTATCGATGAACATTACCGATACCACCGCCACACCCCTCCACATAGCCTTCGACGAGGTGTGTCGCGCCGCTGCGGCGCGTGGCATACGCGTTACAGGCACCGAGATTGTGGGTCTCGTACCCAAGAAAGCCATAGTGGAGGCCGGAAAGCACTTCCTGCGTAAGCAGCAGCGCTCGCTCGGCATCCCCGAGCACGAAATAATCCGCATTGCCGTGAAGAGCATGGGGCTCGACGAGCTTAAGCCCTTCAGGCCCGAGGAGAAAATCATAGAATATATGCTCGAGGCCGGCGGCGAACAGTCCGCACTCCTCACCGACATGAGCCTCACAGCCTTTGCCGAAGAGACGGCATCGGAATCGCCCGCTCCCGGCGGCGGCTCCGTGTCGGCATATCTCGGCGCCCTCGGCGCGGCTCTCGGTACGATGGTGGCAAACCTCTCGGCCCACAAAGCCGGCTGGGACGACCGCTGGGAAGAGTTCTCCGATATCGCTGAGGACGGTCAGGCTCTTGTGCGCCGTCTTCTGCACCTTGTCGATGAAGACACCGCCGCCTTCAACCGCATAAAGGCTGCCATTGGCATGCCCAAGGGTACCGACGACGAGCGCCGCGCCCGTGAGGAAGCCATGGAGGCCGCCACTGTATATGCATGCGAGGTGCCGCTACAGACCATGACCGCTGCCCTCGACTGCTTCGGCGTGCTTGCTCTCACAGCGCAGAAGGGCCTCAAGGCCAGCGCCAGCGACGTGGGCGTGGGTGCACTTGCCGCACGCGCCGCCGTACGTGGCGCCGGTCTCAACGTGCGCATCAACGCTGCCGGACTCGCCGACCGCACCAAGGCCGACGCTCTTGTGGCACGCGCCCGCGAGATTGAAGAACTCGCCCTTCAGAAAGAAAACGAAATACTCGCCATAATAGCCTTATGACAACCGACGAATTCCGCCGTGCCGTAGCTGCCGGCATCCCCGACGAGCTGCCAGCTCCAAAGCCTTACGACGAAAGCATCAACCATGCGCCCCGCCGCAAGAAAATACTCACCCCAGAGCAGGAGCGGCTGGCTCTGCGCAATGCCCTGCGCTACTTCCCCGCGAAGCACCACGCGGTGCTCGCCCCCGAGTTCGCCGACGAGCTTCGCCGCTACGGCCGTATATACATGTACCGCTTCCGGCCCGACTACGACATGCACGCCCGTCCCATTGGCGACTATCCGGCGCGTTCCCGCCAGGCTGCGGCTATCATGATGATGATTCAGAACAATCTCGACAAGGCTGTGGCACAGCACCCGCACGAGCTGATTACCTACGGAGGCAACGGCGCCGTGTTCCAGAACTGGGCGCAGTACCTGCTTACAATGAAGTACCTCAGTGAGATGACCGACGAGCAGACTCTTGTGATGTACTCGGGCCATCCCCTGGGACTTTTCCCCTCGCACCCCGGCGCACCGCGCGTGGTGGTGACAAACGGCATGGTCATACCCAACTACTCCAAGCCCGACGACTGGGAGCGCTTCAACGCTCTCGGCGTGAGCCAGTACGGCCAGATGACCGCCGGCTCGTATATGTACATAGGCCCGCAGGGCATAGTGCACGGCACCACTATCACCGTGTTGAACGCAGGCCGCAAGAAAATGGCCGAGGGCCGCTCCGACCTTGGCGGCATGCTCTTCGTCACCGCCGGTCTCGGCGGCATGTCGGGCGCGCAGCCCAAGGCCGGCAACATTGCCGGAGTGGTGACGCTCGTGGCCGAAATCAATCCCGACGCCGTGGAGAAGCGCCGCGCGCAGGGCTGGGTCGACGAAGTGTATACGTCGCTCGACGAGCTTATGGCACGCGCACGCCGCGCCGTAGAGGCACGCGAGGCCGTGTCGCTTGCTTATCAGGGCAATGTGGTCGACCTGTGGGAACGGCTCGCCGACGAAAACCTCGAGGTGCAGCTCGGCTCTGACCAGACGTCGCTCCACAATCCCTGGGCCGGAGGCTATTATCCCGCAGGTCTCTCTTTCGAGGAGAGCAAGGCCATGATGGCCGACGACCCCGAAGAGTTCCGCAGGCGCGTGCAGGAGTCGCTCCGCCGCCATGTGGCCGCCGTGAACCGTCTCGCCGACCGCGGCATGTACTTCTTCGACTACGGAAACGCCTTTCTGCTCGAAGCATCGCGCGCCGGTGCCGACGTGTGCCTCCCCGACGGCTCGTTCCGTTACCCCTCGTATGTGCAGGACATCATGGGCCCGCTGTTCTTCGACTACGGCTTCGGCCCCTTCCGCTGGGTATGCTCCTCCTGCGACCCCGCCGACCTCGAGGCCACCGACCGCATCGCTGCACGTGTGCTCGAGGAAATACGCCGCGACGCTCCCGCCGACATCTGCGGCCAGCTCGACGACAACATACACTGGATTAAGGAAGCAGGCCGCAACCGCCTCGTTGTAGGCTCGCAGGCCCGCATACTCTATGCCGACTCGGAGGGTCGCACAAAGATTGCCCTCGCCTTCAACGCCGCCATTGCGCGGGGCGAAATAAGCGCCCCCGTGGTGCTCGGACGCGACCACCACGATGTGTCGGGTACAGACTCGCCATACCGCGAGACCTCGAATATCTACGACGGCTCGCAGTTTACCGCCGATATGGCAGTGCACAATGTGATTGGCGACTCGTTCCGCGGCGCCACGTGGGTATCTATCCACAACGGCGGCGGCGTAGGCTGGGGCGAGGTCATCAACGGCGGCTTCGGCATGGTTATCGACGGCTCGCCCGAGGCCGAGGCCCGCATACGCTCCATGCTGCTGTGGGATGTGAATAACGGTATCGCCCGACGCTCGTGGGCCCGCAACCAAGGCGCTGTCGACGCTATCCGCCGTGAAATGGCACGCACGCCCGGCCTCATCGTCACACTCCCCAACCCGGCCGACGACTCTGTTATCGAAAACGCTCTTACACACCTCTGATACCATGAAAGACACTTATACAATTGGCGCCACACTCACCGTAGAGGAGGCCTGCCGCATAGTAAAGGAACACCGCCATATTGTCATCGGCGATGAAGCCCGCGCTCTGATATTACGCTGCCGCGAGTATCTCGACCGCAAAATCGAGAGCTGCCGCGAGCCGCTCTACGGCATCACCACGGGCTTCGGCTCGCTATGCAACATATCGATTAACGCCGACGACCTTTCGCAGCTACAGAGCAATCTGGTAATGTCGCATGCCTGCGGCGTGGGCGAGCGCGTGAGCGCCGACATAGTAAGGATGATGCTCCTGCTCAAAATACAGTCGCTCAGCTACGGCAACTCGGGCGTGCAGCTCGCCACCGTGCAGCGCCTTGTAGATTTCTTCAATGCCGACACGCTCCCGGTGGTGTACTCGCAAGGCTCGCTCGGTGCATCGGGCGACCTCGCGCCGCTGGCCAACATGTGCCTGCCCCTGCTCGGCCTGGGCGAGATGACAGTCGATGGCGAAATTCGCCCCGCCGCCGACGTGCTCGCCGAAAAAGGCTGGGAACCCCTTACCCTCAGCTCAAAGGAAGGCCTGGCGCTCCTCAACGGCACTCAGTTCATGTCGGCGCACGCCGTGTGGGCTGTGTACCGCGCCAAGAACCTCATGCGCGCCGCAAACCTTATTGCCGCCATGAGCCTCGATGCCTTCGACGGGCGCATTGAGCCGTTCGGCCCCCAGGTCAACGCCGTGCGTCACCATGCCGGGCAGATTGACGTGGCCGCCGACTTCCGCCGCATCCTCGGGGGAAGTCAGCTCATAGAGCACCACAAGGAGCACGTGCAGGACCCCTACTCGTTCCGCTGCATACCGCAGGTGCACGGCGCCGTGCTCGACACCGTAAACTACTGCCACGGCGTGTTTACCGACGAAATAAACAGCCCCACCGACAACCCGACGATTTTCCCCGACGACGACATCATTGTATCGGCCGGCAATTTCCACGGCGAGCCTATAGCGATGCCTATGGACTTCCTTGCGGTGGCTCTCACCGAGTTGTCGAACATTTCGGAGCGCCGCATCTACAAGCTCATAGGCGGCACTCGCGGCCTTCCTTCCTTCCTGGTGGCTAAGCCCGGCCTCAACAGCGGCTTCATGATAGCCCAGTATGCTGCCGCCGCCGTCGTAAATCAGAGCAAGGGCCTCTGCTGGCCCACAAGCTGCGACAGCATACCTTCGTCGCAGGGTCAGGAAGACCACGTGTCGATGGGCGCCAACTCGGCCACAAAGCTGCTGCGCGTGCTCGATAACACCGTGCGCGTGCTCGGCATAGAGCTTATGACCGCCGCCCAGGCCCTCGACTTCCGCCGCCCGGCACACAGCTCCGCCGAGGTCGAGAAGCTGCACGCACGCTTCCGCGAGCTTGTTCCCTTTATTGATGTCGATACGGTGATGTCGCCCCTGCTCGACCGCGCCGTGAAATTCGTAGAGGAATGTACGTTATAAATATCGCTCGGGTCTTCATGACCCTTCCCGCCGAAGTGCGTCGCCTCGCCGGCGCCGACATGGACGCCGCCCCCTCGGTGGCCGATGCGTGGCTTCGCGTCGGCCCCGACGGGCTGATAGCGGCCGTCGGGCCTATGTCTTCGTTCAACGCCTCCGCACAGGCAGGCCACGAGATTGTGGACGCCCGCGGCGGCTTCGTGCTGCCCGCCTTCGCCGACTCGCACACGCACATTGTGTACGCCGGCAGCCGCGACGGCGAGTTTCTCGATAAAATCCGCGGCCTGAGCTACGAGGAGATAGCACGCCGCGGTGGCGGCATCCTCAACTCGGCCGACCGCCTGCACGCCACCTCCGAGGACGAGCTTTTCCGTCAGGCGATGCGGCGTGCCGACATGATGACGGCCAAAGGAACGGGTGCAATCGAGATTAAGAGCGGCTACGGACTCAACACCGCCGACGAGCTGAAGATGCTGCGTGTGGCCGCCCGCATACGCGAGGCTTCGCCGGCACGGGTGCGTATAACATTCCTCGGCGCTCATGCCGTGGGGCGCGCCTACGCAGGCCGTCAGGCCGACTATGTGGATATGCTTATATCGGAGATGCTGCCTGCCGTCGGTGCCGAAGGCCTCGCCGAGTATGTGGATGTGTTCTGCGACAAGGGCTTCTTCACCGTCGACGAGACGGCGCGCATACTCGATGCGGCGGCACGCTACGGCATGCGCCCGAAAATACATGCCAACGAGCTGGACTGCTCGGGCGGTGTGCAGGTAGGAGTGAGCCGCAATGCGGTGTCGGTCGACCACCTCGAGCGCATGGGGGCCGACGAAATCGAGGTGCTGCGTACTTCCCGTACTATCCCCACCATGCTTCCCGGCGCTTCCTTCTTCCTCGGCATGCCTTACGCACCTGCCCGTCAGGCAGTGGATAGCGGTCTGCCCGTAGCGCTTGCCTCGGACTATAACCCCGGCTCCTCGCCCTCGGGCGATATGCGCATGGTGTGGGCGCTCGGCTGCATAAAGATGAAGCTCACGCCTATGGAAGCTTTGGCCGCCGCCACTGTCAACGGTGCCGCCGCCATGGAGCTTTCGGGCGAGCTGGGCGCCATATCGCCGGGCCGCGCGGCATCGTTTATAATCACGCTGCCGGTGCCCTCGCCGGCCTTTATCCCCTATGAGTACACCTCGCCGTGGATACAGAGCGTGTACCTCGACGGTCGTAAGATTTGACCTTCGGGGCACACGCTCCATGCAGGTGTGTCAGTGGCGGGTCTTGTATGCCTCTACAATCTCATCGATGCCGATGCCGAGCATATCCATGCGGGCGAATACCTCGTGCAGCTCGGAGTCGAAAAACTCGCGGCGTCTTTCAACATCGACGCGCTCGCGGGCGTCCTCGGCCAAAAAGAAACCCATACCTCGGCGCGGCACTATTATGCCGTTGTCCTGCAGGTGGTCGTAGGCTTTGAGTATGGTGTGGCTGTTCACTGCCAGCTCCACGGCGAGTTCGCGCACCGAGGGCACCTTGGCCCCCGGCGTCCAGCCTCCGCCGAGTATACAGCCGAAGGCATAGTCGATAATCTGCCGGTAGATTGGTCTGTCGGTCTTAAACTCCATCAGTTCCGGCGGTTTTTGATTTTACTCACAGCCAGTGCCGCGAATACGAGTGTAAGCAAGGCCGATAAGGCGGTATAATAAGGCATTGCATCGGCAATAAATCCTATTAAATCCTGAGGCACAATGTCGGTATCGCCCTTGGCCACCCGGCTCACGATGCCCGAGCTGAGCACGGCATATATTCCCACAATAACGCCTGCGAGCCAGTTGAGCAGTCTTGCTCCGAAAACTGCCACAATTCCGAGGGCAAGACGGTTGCGGCGTGCCGCCACTATCACAAAGCACGAGAAGGCGGCAGTAGCCGTTTCGGCCACTATTGAGCCGAATTTGGAGCTTGACATTATGGAATCGAGGCCATGTGTTTCGGAAAGCAGAATGTGCGATATGGTGGCGTTGACATCGGCTGCGGGGGTGAAGAACGACATCACACCCATGGAGCCGTACCATATCGCGGCCAGGAAAAGAGGAACCAGCACAAAGACATATCCGAGCATAAACACGGCTTTCTCTTGCCACGACGCCGGCAGGGTAGTGGCTACACGGCGCTGGCCGCAGTAGGCGAATACCAGCGGGCCGCTGAAGAACACGTAGGAGGCAATCATGGCGCCGAAACTGTAGAGAGCCACCCAGCCGCCGTTTTCCGTTATCTTGGCCGTAAGGGCGCCGGTGGCGCCGGCAAGGCATATAAGGTAGCTCACAAGCAGTGTGATGCCGCTTATGGCAAGCTGAAGGCGTATTGCGGGGGTATAGAAGCGCCACAGAAGCCCGAGGCGGTGTATACTGAATACTTTATCGTTCATCGTGCGGAAGCTTTTATGAGTTCTGTAATATCGCTTGCGGCGTCGCTCATCATGGCGGAGTAGAGCAGCTCGTAGTCTGCCGCGGTGGAGTACGGCTCGGCAGCGGGCACTATGGCGCGGAAGGCGCCGCCGTCCGGCTCGATATACAGCGCTCCTTCTACAGGCACGGGCGAGCTTACGAAGGCGAGCGCCGCCTGTATGCTGTCGGTTGTTGCCGATAGCACTGCGTGTCCGCGTTTCAGCACCATTACGCTGTCGTAGAGCACTTCGAGGTCGGCCACAATGTGTGTGGATATGAGCACGGTCTGGTCGCCGGCGATGCAGCGGCTCACCATGCGGCGCAGCTCCTTCTTGGAGTTTATGTCGAGCCCGTTGGCAGGCTCGTCGAGCAGCAGCAGCGACGGACGCAGCGCCAGTGCGAAGGCTATGTAGCTCTTGTGTGCCATGCCCAGCGAGAGGTGCTTGAGGCGCTCTGTGCCGGTGAGGCCGAAGGCGGCGAGATTGGCGTCGAGCATATCTGCGTCGAAGTTCGGGTAGAAGGGGGCATGGAAGCGCACCATGTCGCGCACGGTGCGGAAGGGGCTGCGGTAGTCGTCGGGAAGGAAGAAAATCCGGGATAGCGTATCCGGTTCGCGTGCGCCGACGTTACAGCCGTCGAATGTCACACTGCCCGAGGTGGCGACGAAGTTGCCGCCGGCCAGACCTAAGAGGGTGCTTTTTCCGGCTCCGTTCTCGCCAAGCACCAGACAGATGCCAGGCTCTATCGTGGCCGTGATGCCTGAAATGGCGTCCGAACCTTTGTGATAGCGGTAGGTGAGTGCGTCGAACTTAAGCATAATCAGAGAATTAAGATGAAGAGGGCGACGGTGGCCAAAATAGCGAGGGCAGAGTCCATAGTGATTGATTTTTTTATGAGTGATGCGGTGTTGTACTTAACTAACACACCGCAAAGGTAAACATAAAAATTCCATATCTCCAAATTTTTTTTTGAAAAAACGGGTCAAACCGAAATAACGGTGCATGGATTTAGAGGTCGTTTAATAATGCTTGTTAACGACAGGGCCGAAAATTTTGAGGCGGATTTATTCCTGCGGCAAAGGAGCAT
>VSPE01000047.1 GCA_009775225.1 Muribaculaceae bacterium
GCCTGAAAATCGCGTAACCAACATGAATACAGAGTTTAATAATTTCGCATTAACAGATTTTAAAAGACGCCAGTGAATGTTTTTAAAAGATTATAGATTATAGAAGAATACAGCATTTTTGCCATTCTGTATATAAGACTCTTCAAATCCGCAAACATTACAAAAAAAGTAAAAAAATTTATCAGCGCCGGCTATTCCTCGCACTCCTGCCTGATATAGTGGTGCGCGGCCGTGCACTCGTGTAGCGTACGGTCGACTATGATATGGCGGTTGGCCATACCGGCTATCTCCGACATCTCATGGCTCACGAGCACTATGGTGCTCTGCGAGGCCATTTCTTTTATGATGCGGTAAAGATGCGCCTCAAAGTGCTTGTCGATATAGCTGAGCGGTTCGTCGAGCACAAGCACGGGCGAACGGCTCACGATTGCACGCCCGAACAATGCCCGCTGCAGCTGTCCTCCCGACAATTTGCCTATCGGACGCTCGCGCAGATGTGTAAGCTCTATCATATCCAAAGCCTCTGCGACCAACGCCTCCTTGTCGGCCTTGTCGAGCCGCGACGACAACAGGCCCGACTCCACAACCTCTCCTACTGTAATTGGGAAGTGCGAATCCACGCTGTTTTTCTGCGGCAGATAGCCGAAGCGCGGAGGCACGGACGACGGCCTCCCGTCAGCATCATAGTACACTATGCGCCCTCCTGTCGGCGAGAGCAGACGCAGTATAAGCCGCAGCAAGGTAGTCTTGCCGCCGCCGTTGGGACCTGTCACAGCTACAAAATCGCCGCGGTCTACCGTAAGATTTATATTGTCGAGTATCACTCTCTGCTCGCGCACGAAGCGCACATCACAAAGCGAGAATAGTGGCTTCCCCTCATGGTGTGGCCCGGGGTGACAGGCCGAGCAGAGGCACGGAGAGCTATGGCCGTGTAAGTTCATTGGTAATAAGTGTCATCTGTTGTTCAAAATCGTATGCAAGCGGGTCTACGACCACAAGGCGCGCGCCGATGCCTTCGGCGATTATGGATGCCTGACGAGGGTCGTTGCTCCGCTCCACAAACAGCACCTTCACGCTGTCGGCACGAGCTACGTCGACAGCATCTTTTATCTGCCTTGCCGACATCTCTTTTCCTTCCTGCCCTACCACTATCTGACGCAGACCGTAGTCGGCGGCATAGTACGACAGGAACGGATGCCACACGGCAAAAGAAGTCACGCCCGAAGCGGCCACAGCCTGCGCTACTGCTGCATCCATACTATCGAGACGTGCCTCAAGGCGTGCGAGGCGAGCGGCTACAATGCTTCCTGAACCTGTATCTTCCAGCCCGCGCGCCATAGAGTGCGCCACGGCTGCCATACGGCGCGGTGATGTCCACACATGCGGGTCGGGGGCCTCGGCATGGCTGTGCGCATGTCCGTCGTCACTGCCGACGGCATGGTCGTGAGTGCCATAAATCAGAGCAACGCTGTCGGAGGTATCATAATAAAGCCCCCGCACCGACTCGCGCACCCGCTCCTCGAAGGGCAATAGTCCTGTGGCGAAATAAGCCTCGGCATCGTCGGCAGCCACACGCTGGGTCATGGTAAGCTCTACGGTCTCTGGGTCGGAACCGCGCGACAGCAGAACGTCGACCTGTACGCCCGAGTCCACAAGCTGCTCAAGCAGCCAGCGCTGAGGCTCGATGCTTACCATATACTTCCCATACTTCCCGCCGCTTCCGCGCGTACAGGAGCAACACAGCAGCACACAAAGAGCTATCGGCACAAGTACCTTACGCATCGGCAATCAGACGTTCGGCCATAGCTGCGGCGGCCCGACGGCCATCGCCCATGGCAAGAATTACGGTAGCGCCGCCGCGTACAATATCGCCCCCGGCAAAGATAGCGGGAAGTGAAGTCTGAAGCGAGTCATCGACCACAAGCGTCCCCTTGGATGTCACCTCAAGACCCTCTATGCTCGACGGCACAAGCGGATTAGGCGACACGCCCACCGACACTATCACCTGGTCGACATCTATGATATCAATGGCGTCGGGAATGGCCACCGGCTTGCGGCGCCCCGAAGCATCGGGCTCGCCAAGCTCCATGCGCTGAACCTTCACGGCGCATACACGTCCGCGCTCGTCGCCTATATATTCCACCGGGTTGCAGAGAGTGAGAAACTCCACACCTTCCTCCTTGGCATGATGCACTTCCTCTACACGGGCGGGCATCTCGGCCTCGCTGCGGCGATATATTATCATGGCGCGTTCAGCACCCATTCGGCGCGCCGTACGCACCGAGTCCATTGCGGTGTTGCCGCCGCCAATCACGGCCACGCGACGCCCGCGCAGCACTGGAGTGTCGCTGCCGGGCCGACCTGCACACATAAGATTGATGCGCGTAAGGTATTCGTTGCTCGACATCACCCCCGAAAGGTCTTCGCCGGGAATATCCATAAAGCGAGGAAGCCCGGCACCCGAGCCTACAAACAGTCCGCGAAAGCCTTTTTCGAGCAGGTCGCTATAGCTCAGCGTCTTGCCTATCACAGTATCGCAATGGAAGCGTACACCCATATCGCGAAGGCTGTCCAATTCGGCCTCGACCACACTGTTGGGCAGGCGAAATTCAGGGATGCCGTACTTGAGCACACCGCCAATCTCGTGCAGTGCCTCGAACACATCCACTTCGAAGCCGCGCTGCGCCATTTCGCCGGCAAACGAAAGACCCGAAGGGCCTGAGCCGACCACAGCAACACGAAGCGAGTTGGATGTCGGGCGCGCAGGCCGCGGAGCGTCGGACATAAGCCTTACAGTATCGGCGGCAAAGCGCTCGAGATAGCCTATCGCCACCGGCTCTTTCTTCATCTTCACATATATGCACTTGCTCTCGCACTGCTTTTCCTGAGGACATACACGGCCACACACGGCAGGAAGAGCACTGGTGCGCTTGAGCACGGCGGCAGCCTCCACTACATCGCCGCGCTGTATATTCTTTATAAAATCTGGTATCGATATGCTCACCGGGCAACCCTCCATGCACGTAGGCGTGGGGCAGTCGAGACAACGGGTAGCCTCGAGCACAGCCTGCTCGGGAGTCAGGCCCTGATTTACCTCCTCATTGTTTGTTACACGTATAGCCGGGTCGAGCTGAGGCATCACAACCCTCGGTATAGCGGTGCGCTCTTTGGCGCTCATGGCATCGCGCAGTGCCACACGCCATGCGACGCCGCGCCCTGTATGCTTGTCTTCACTCATGGCTGTCATAAGCTTTCATTCGCATAATCATATTGTCGAAATCTACCTGATGCGCATCGAACTCCGGGCCATCGACACACACAAACCGCATCTTGCCGCCTACCGACACACGGCATGCGCCGCACATCCCGGTACCGTCTACCATAATGGTGTTGAGTGAACAAATCGTCGGTATTTCATATTTCTTGGTGAGCAGAGCCACAAACTTCATCATCACGGCAGGGCCGATAGCAACAACCTCGGATACTTTCTCTCGTTTGATTACATCCTCCACGCCGGCGGTGACAAGGCCCTTGGTTCCGGCCGATCCGTCGTCGGTCATTATCACCACCTCGTCGCTGTAGCGGCGCACCTCATCCTCAAGTATAATCAGGTCTTTGTTACGGGCTGCAAGGACACTCACCACACGGTTTCCGGCCTCCTTCATACCCTTTACAATAGGCAGCAACGGAGCTATGCCCACGCCACCGCCGCAGCACACCACAGTACCGTCGTGCTTCACGATGTCGGTGGCACGCCCGAGGGGTCCCACAAGGTCGGTGAGAGTGTCGCCGGCTTCCAAAGCACATATTTTGCGGGTCGACACCCCAACGGCCTGCACCACAAGCGTAATGGTGCCGCGTGTTTCATCGGCATCTGATATGGTGAGCGGTATGCGTTCACCGCCTTCGCCGCAGCGCACTATCACGAAGTGACCCGGCTTGCGGGCCCGAGCCACATCGGGAGCCTCAACCACAAGGCGCACCACGTTTTCGGAAAAACGGCTCTTCTCGACTATGACGTTCATTCCTGTATTTTTTCGTTTAGGAGTTAGATAAAGTAGAGTGGCGGAGAGAGCATTGCCGCGAAGTATCCCCGGCATTGTTTCTGCAAAAATACGGATTTTATTCGTATATTTGCAAACTCAATTATCTATTATATATGAAACGCATCTCGAACCTAATCCTTGCAATGACTATCGCTACCGGCGCAGCTCTGGCAGGGCCGCTCGACGACATGAGCCGGCGACTCTTCGGCGACGATGCAGCCGAGTTTACCTTCACTCTAACACCCGACAGCACGGAGCACTACTCCGTAAGTGCCGACGACGGTCGCGTGCACGTGAGCGGCAGCACCACTTCGGCTATGGCAGTGGGCCTCAACCGCTACCTCCGCGAGCTTTGCGGCACCGACGTGTCGTGGTACGCAGCCGACCCTGTAATACTTCCCGAAACACTTCCGTCCACTACTTCCCCGCTAAAAGGCGATGCAAAAGCCGGTAGCCGCTTCTTCCTCAACTATTGCACTTACGGCTACTCGACTCCATTCTGGAAATGGGACGACTGGCAGCGACTCATCGACTGGATGGCGCTTCAGGGCATAAACATGCCTCTTGCTATCGCAGGACAGGAAGCTGTGTGGCAACGCGTATGGCGCAGCTTCGGACTCGACGACGACTCCATTCGCTCTTTCTTCACAGGCCCCGCGCATCTCCCCTGGCATCGCATGCTGAACGTCGACCACTGGGACGGCCCTCTGCCCCAAAGCTATATCGACTCGCAGGAAGTGCTTCAGAAACAGATTGTGGCGCGCATGCGCGAGCTCGGAATGAAACCTATCCTACCCGCATTCGCAGGCCACGTGCCGCAGGCCCTCGGAAAAATATATCCCGATGCCAAAATACATCCTATGAGCAAATGGGGCGGACTCGACCCCGACAAATACCGCTCATACTTCATCGAGCCGTCGGAGGTGCTTTTCGACTCTATTCAGAGCCGTTTCATAGCCGAACAGACCCGCACCTTCGGCACCGACCACATCTATGGCCTCGACCCCTTCAATGAAATCGAAGTGCCCTCGTGGGAACCTGAATATCTGCGCAACGCATCAGCACGCATCTTCAGCACGCTCGAGGCAGCCGACCCCGACGCCCGCTGGCTACAGATGACATGGATGTTCTACTACATGAGCAAACAGTGGACGCCCGAGCGCATCGAAGCCTTCCTTAGCGGAGTCGCTCCCGACCGTCTCATACTCCTCGACTACTACTGCGACTTCAAGCCCCTGTGGCCCGACACCGAGGCATTCCACGACCGCCAGTTCATCTGGTGCTACCTCGGCAACTTCGGCGGCAACTCCTTCTTGGTCGGTGACATGGATGTGGTAAATGAGCGCATCGACAAGGTGTTCGACGCCTGCCTGCCTAACCTCGCGGGCGTAGGCGGTACTCTCGAAGGCCTCGATGTAAACCGCAACATGCACAGCTTCGCTCTCGACAAAGCCTGGGCACACGAAAACGGCCCCGCCAACCCCTCGGAATGGATACAGATATGGGCTAAAGGACGCGGAGCCGACGACGACCCGGCTGTTGCCGAAGCTTGGCAGCAGCTATACAAAGACATATACCGTGCCACTACCATAAGCCAGGGATGCCTCATAAACGCACTCCCCACACTCGAAGGCTATGGCCGCTGGACTACAAACAACCGCATAAAATACGACAACGACAGCCTGTGGCATGTGTGGAAACTGCTCATCGACGCCCGCACATCGAGTCCGCAGCACGACTACGACCTTGTGAACATAGGCCGTCAGGTGCTCGGCAACAACTTCGTGAAGCTGCGCGACAACTTCACCAAAGCCTTCCGAAAGCGCGACATCGAGGCCATGAAGTCCGCCGCCGACAGCATCGACACATACATAGCCGACTTCGACGAACTGCTCGGTACGGTTCCCACATTCAGCCTCGGCAAATGGCTCGCCGACGCACGCGCAACAGGCCGCAGCGACGGCGAAGCCGACTACTACGAAATGAACGCCAGACACCTCATCTCCACCTGGGCACAGACTCCCGGCAACCTCAACGACTACGCAAACCGCGACCTCGCGGGCATGGCCAATTCATACTACCGCGTCCGCTGGCGCCTCTTCACCGACACTCTCATCGAGGTTGCACGCAAGGGTGGCGACTGGGTAGACCTCAAAGACAAGTTCTACATCACCACCCTCCCCGACTTTGAAAGCAGCTGGTACAACAGCCACGACTCCTACCCCATCACCAACGGTAAATCAGCTGTAGAAGTCGCCCGCAAGCTCTACAACAAATACGTTCAATACTGAGTTCCAAACAATTAAAATCAATATATTTGTATAAGTAGGCGGGAATTTTCCCGCCTTAATTATGCTCCGATATAAACTCGCCCCCGGCACGGGAAACCCGTGCCGGGGGCGGCATGTATAATGTAATTCAGAACCTTACTTAACCTTCTCCACGACGATGCAGTCGATGAGAGCGTGGTTTGTGGCGCCGTTCATATTGGCGTTCTCGGGTCGGAAGTCAATTGTCACGGTGTGCTTGCCCGCTTTGAGTGGAGTCTGAAGATAGTTCGACATACCCCAGTCGTTCCAGTTGGCAACACCGCGGTGAGGCATCACGATGATGCCGATGCGTTTGCCGTCGACGCTTACGGTGCGGATAGCGCACTTGTTCTCAGTGTTTACGGGACCGTTGCCGTTGGCGTAGCGTACGGCGAACGAGTATGTACCGTCGGCGAGAGCATCAAATTCGACAGTGACGGGGCCGGTGCTGCGGTCGACCTCCACAAAGCCATCGCCGGTGAAGCCTTCGAGTGGCTGCTCGGGCTTATACGACACCTCTTTCGAAGTCATGACGGTTGCGCGGTCGGCAGCCTGGAGGCGGTTCACGGGACGGTTGCTGCGAGGCTCTGAAGCAAAACCCTCGACACCGCCATGCCATACACCTATTACCTGATACTCGCCCTGCACATTGGCGGGGAAAGAAGTCTGGCGTGTCTCGGCAATGCGTTCACCGTCGCGAAGCACTATATATTTCTCACTGTATTCGAGCGGGTTCCAGCGGAACTCATCGCCCTCAATCCATGCCACAGGTGTCAGCGGAGCCTTCACGTTGGCCGAGCGGTTAACCTTCATGGGAGCGATATCGTTATCGGCCATTGTTATCACAATCCTGTTGTCGCCTTTAATATTGCCGGGGATAAATGGAGCATGCTCCTTGCCGTTGAGCGTAAACGACTTGATTTCATTACCATAGCCTTTCACCGTAATTGACAGCACAGCATTGCGGTAGATGAAGTTATCGAGTGTGCGCTCGCCTGCAAGAGCCTTCGGTACGAAAGGTTTGAACGCAAGGCCGTCCGGCTCGAAATTGATACCGAAGAGTATGCGGTTGGTTATTGCGAGATTGCCGGCGAGACACCACAGCATGTTCGACGAGTTGAGCTGAGTGGCTATGTCGCCATTGTCGAGCACGAAATTCTCTTTATTGGTGGCGAACAGAGCCGCAGGGCGGAACACCGAGCCTATGGCCTCCATTGTGCCCTCTTCGTTGCCGGCCTTGGCATTGGCGATAGCCCAGTAGGCACCCACCCAGGGCCACAGAGCATTGTTGTGGTACGGCGGCTGGTCGGAAATCTGAGGGAAGAAGATAGCTGCTCCGAAGGGCGTCACAGGGTTGTTTTCCGTGATAGTGCGGGCGCGCTCGGGCGAAGCGATATCGTAGATTATGGCTAGCGATTCACCGAGGGTCTCGGCACGCGGATTGAGGATACTGCTGTTGCGGCCGTAGTTATACATGGCATAGTAGCCTTTGTCGTCGAGCCACAGCTGCGAGTTTACGGCATCGGCCACCTTGCGCGCATCGGCACGGTATTTCTCCGCCTCCTTCTTATGGCCCAGCTCCGCCGCAATATCAGCCAGCACATCGAGAGCCACAGAGTGCACAATAGTAGTGCCGAGAGCTTCAGAGTTGTATATATCGGCGGTCTGCATCCACAGCGGATAGCTCTGCTCACGCCAGTCGATAAAGGAAGTCTCGCCTTTTACGAGGCCGTGGGGAGTAGCCACGGTAAGAGCGTCGTCGTCGAGCGACTTCCTGATGACGGGATAGATGTATTCGAGCCACTTGCGGTCGCCTGTCACCTTGTAGACCTCGTATGCGGCGAGCGCCCAAATCTCGCGGTCGGAGCTTATAGGCCATGCGCCGCCCGAGCCGGTATCCTGTATGATTACCCCCTCAGGACTCACCTTCTTCATGAGCGATATGCGCGAAGCTTCGGGCTGCATGTAAGCCATCGAGAGCAGGATTGAGTACGACACGTCGCGCGTCCACACGCCTGCCCACTCCTTGCCGGTGCGAAGTGTGGTATCGGGTTCTACTGCATTTACCATTTCGTCGAGGCCCATATTATAGATAGCGGCATGGAGCCTGTTGGGAGTAGTAAGTCGGGGATAGCGACTGATATCGTTTTTAAGCTTCCACTGCTTGCTTATTGGGAAGCCGTAGCCGGGCTGAGCCGAGTAGGTCGATACAATCTCATACTCCGAAGGAGCTGTGGCCATGTACTCGGCCTGATAAATGGTATCACCATGCCACCTGTACGCTGCGGTGGCCACGATGTCGCCGTCGGCGGCAAACACAGGCAATGATGCCAGCAGAAACGGTGCCGCGAATACTTTTACTGAGTTTTTCATTATAGATAAGAGATTTGGCTGATTTATAGTATGATATGTAATTATTGCAATAATTCAAGACGGAGATATTCACGAGTGTCGGGGCCTATGGCAAAGAGAGCCGAATTGCGCACGCCGGGCATCCACACTATCTCGTCGTTGCGCGTAAGTATCCATGCCTCGCGTTTCTGCGAGGCTGAATAGCGCAGGCCTGCGAAAATATCGCTCACAAGCTTGCTCTTACGAGAGCCGAAAGGCACCATGCGGTCGCCTCGGCGATAGTGTCTCAGCTCCCACAGCGCGCCTCCCTCGAGGGCGGCGGAATCAACATACGCAACCTTGGCTCCGAGGCGTTCAAGCCGGAAATCCGCTACAGGATGACGCGTAACCGCAATGTGCAGCGGCCCGGTAATATCGTGGAGAAGATTTACACTGTAGCACTCCTCGCCAATCAGCTTGCGCCGGGCTGCATCGACAAGCTCAAGCACTCCGTGCGACAGCTCGGCCACAACAGCCCCGTCGGTGGAGCGGAACACAGCCCCCGAGCCGAAAGCGCCATCGAGCATATCGCACACCTGCGTATAGGTAAACGACAGCGGCCGCAGCAGCTCGAAGAGTATCGTGCGGGCCTCGCTCTCGGCTCGCACCATATCGGCTATGGCAATGCTATTGCCGGTGCAGTACACGGTACGTTTGCCTTCGATTGCCTCGTTGAAGATGCCGCGGGCACCCTCAAGGTTAGAGATGCTGCGAAGTATGGCGGCTCCCGCTCCGGGAAACAGTTCCTCAAGAAGCGGCATCACACGATTGCGGATGCGGTTGCGGCGGTGAGCATCGCTCGCATTGGAGCTGTCGGTTATAAATCCGAGTCCAAGACCGTCGAGATAGCGCTCTATCTCATCGCGCGTAAAAGGCTGGAGCGGACGCACAACCGAGCCGTTGCGCACATTCATGCTCGTAAGCCCCGTAATACCGGCGCCTCGCATCAGATTGAGTATAAAAGTCTCTACCCGGTCTTCGCTGTGGTGCCCCACGGCAAGGGCCTGCGCTCCTTCGCGGTCGAGCAGGTTGACAAACCACTCATATCGGAGATTGCGGCAGGCCATTTCAACCGATTCCGACGGGTAAGCCTCCATGCGGCGAGACACATCGAAATCGCGTATATACAGGTCTACGTCAAGATGCTCGCAGATGTCTTTGCAGTGGCGCATGTCGCGCATCGACTCATCACCGCGCAGATGAAAATTGCAGTGAGCCGCGCGACAGTCATAGCCGAGGCGGCACAGCACGGCAAGCAGAGCCACCGAGTCGGCGCCGCCACTGAGAGCCACCACCACGGGCGCTTTGCCGTGCAGCAACCTGCGCGACTCTATGAAGTGGCGTGTGCGGTTCTCGAAGTCGAGTGTATATGCAGTGGCTTCATTCATCAGAGAGAATCGGTTTCGGTCATCCACAGGGCCGAAGAGGCATCGGAAGGCATGCGCCAGTCGCCGCGCGGCGAGAGACACACCGAACCTACCTTAGGGCCGTCGGGCAGCGCCGAGCGCTTGAACTGCTGAGTAAAGAAACGGCGGAAGAAGGTCTTAAGCCATTTAAGAATGACCTCGCGCGAATATTCTTCGCCAAAAGCCTTGCAGGCAAGAAGATAGATACGCGCAGGAGTAAAGCCGTAGCGAAGAGTGTAATACAGGAAGAAATCGTGCAGCTCGTAAGGGCCTACCAAATCTTCGGTCTTCTGCCTGATAGTGCCGTCGGCCTCGGCGGGAATAAGCTCGGGGCTGATAGGAGTGTCGATAATATCAAGAAGGGCGACACGCTCGCAGGCATTTTCTGTAATATCGGCGAAATAGCGCGTGAGATGCTTCACAAGCGTCTTGGGCACGCCTGAGTTCACACCATACATCGACATGTGGTCGCCGTTGTAGGTAGCCCACCCAAGGGCAAGCTCAGACAGGTCGCCGGTACCGAGCACCATGCCGCCAAGCTGATTGGCGATATCCATAAGTATCTGAGTGCGCTCGCGCGCCTGGCTGTTCTCGTATGTCACGTCGTGCACATCGGCATCGTGGCCAATGTCGCTGAAGTGCTGCCGCACAGCCGGTACTATAGAAATCTCGCGCCGACTCACACCGAGTGTCTCCATTAGAGTGAGCGCATTGGTATGTGTGCGGTCGGTAGTACCGAAGCCCGGCATTGTGATGCCGTGTATGCCCTTGCGGTCGAGGCCGAGACGGTCGAATGTACGTGCCGCCACAAGAAGCGCCAGAGTAGAGTCGAGGCCGCCTGAGATACCCACCACGAGTGTCTTTGTGCGGGTTGCGGCAAGCCTCTGGGCAAGACCCGCCACCTGTATGTTGATGATTTCCTCGCAGCGCTCGCGCAGTCGCTCGTCGGATGCCGGCACAAAAGGATGAGGGTCTACGTCGCGAAGCAGCACGAAAGGCTCCGCACCCTTATCTTCGGGCAGCGCAACTGTCACAGCCGCATCTACGCCAAAATGTGCGCGGCAGTCATCAAAGGTAGTATTGTGGAGCCTGTCACGGCGTATGGCCTCGATGTCGACATCGCACACCACAATCTGGTTTCCGCTCTGCCAGCGGCTGTTCCTGGCGAGCATGCGGCCGTTCTCGGCAACAAGCAGCTTGGCATCGAATACAAGGTCGGTCGACGATTCTCCGAAGCCGGCCGAGGCGTAAGCGTAGGCACAGATGCACGATGCCGACTGATGCCCTACAAGCTCCTCGATATAGCGGCGCTTGCCTATAAGGTCATCGCTGGCCGAGAGATTGAGCAAAAGCTCGGCCCCGGCAAGGGCGAGTGTCGACGAGGGAGGCACGGGTGCCCATAAATCCTCACAAATCTCCACTCCCACGAGCACTCCTTTATGCTCCAGCGGCTTGCATGCGAGCAGAGGAACCTGACGTCCTGCCACATTCACAGACTTCACCGACGGTGACAATGATGCGGCAGAAGCAAACCAGCGCTTCTCGTAGAACTCGTTGTAATTGGGAATATACGTCTTCGGAACCACGGCGAGCAGGTCACCGTCGGCCATGAGTACGGCACAGTTATACAGCGCGGCACCAATGCGCAGTGGAGCGCCAACGGCAATCAGCATACCACTGGCAGAAGCCGAATGTGCTGCAAGCTCACCGAGAGCGGCATCGGCTCCCGTAAGCAGCCGCGAACTATGGAAGAGGTCGGCACAGGTATAGCCCGTGACACACATCTCCGGGAAGACAACTGCATCGGCGCCGCGCGAGGCGGCCTCGTCAACGAGCGACTTTATGTTGGCGCAGTTGGCGCTCACATCGGCCACCGTCACCCTCGGGGCGGCGCATGCCACTCTGTAAAAACCGTATTTCATATACGTATAACAAATAAAAAAAACAAATAAGGCAGGAACGCGATATCTATTACCGGCGTCCTGCCTTTATGGGGAATTGGCTGAAAAGTGGCGTGCTTATTTAAGCATGTCTTTTACAGCTTCGTTAGGTACCATTTCTTCTTTGAAGACGTAAGCGCCGGTCTTGGGCGACTTCACCATCTTAATCACTTTGCTGTAGGTGCGGCCTTCGCCTTTCTGGAGCGATGCGACTGTTTTCTTTGCCATATCTACTTATTATTTAATTTCTTTGTGGATAGTCATACGCTTAAGGATGGGGTTGTATTTCTTAAGCTCGAGACGTTCGGTGGTGTTTTTACGATTTTTGGTGGTGATGTATCGGCTGGTGCCGGGCATGCCACTTGCCTTGTGCTCGGTACATTCAAGAATTACCTGCACGCGATTACCTTTTGCTTTCTTTGCCATAGTTTCGTCAGATTAAGAGGTAAGATTAAAAACCTACGGGTTTGATATCAGATGCCTGAAGGAAACCCTTTTCGTAAGCCTGGGTCATGGCAGCATTGAGGCCGAGCTTGTTGATAGTGCGCAGGCCGGCTGCTGAGATTGTGAGACTAATCCACATGTCCTGTTCTACCCAGTAGAACTTTTTGTTGAAGAGATTAACATTGAATTTGCGCTTTGTGCGACGCTTCGAGTGCGAAACGTTGTTGCCCACAATCGCTTTCTTGCCGGTGATTTGACAAATCTTTGACATGGCTGTTAATGGTTTATCGTTTTTTTCTATATTTTTTACATCAAGAATTTGCGGCCGGCATCGCAGTTCTCATATCACTGTCGGTTGCATCTTTTTCCTACAGCTTTTTAAGGATGCGCCACAATTCAGCGTGCAAAGTAACGAATAATTTTTGACATAGCCAAATTTTTTTGCGCTCAATTCTTCTTTTTTTCATTTTTTCTCGTTTTATCTCGGTAAAATTTGCCCGTCTGACAAAAAATGCATAAATTTGCAGGCCATTACGAGAAGTGCGCCCTACCAACGCACCAACAAGTAACTGATTAATACGTATTAAAGAGATAAATAACAATGAAAAAAGACATTCATCCCTCCAACTATCGCGAAGTTGTGTTCAAAGATATGTCGAACGATGAAATCTTCATCACCCGTTCTACCGTTGCCACTCGCGAGACTATCGAAGTCGACGGCGTTACATATCCTCTGGTGAAGCTTGAAATCACCAGCTCGTCGCACCCCTTCTTCACCGGCAAGCAGAAGCTCGTCGATACCGCAGGTCGCGTCGACAAGTTCATGAGCCGCTACGCCGTGCGCAACAAAAAATAAGAGTTTACAAACTCTATCGCCCGCAAGCCTATGCGCAAGGTGAAGCAGGCACAAAAAGCTTAAAAGCGCCGCAGATGTCATCTTGAAACGACTCTGCGGCGCTTTCTTCGTATGAATTTTTATAAAGTACGCGCGCACGTGTACATCTTTGAAAATAAATTACTAATTTTGCAGCCGGAAAATCAACTCAAGGTACGACAATGAAACAAGGTACGACAATGAAAACTGTAGCCCAACTCTTAGCAGAGAAACTTTTAAAAATAAGTGCACTTAAACTCCAACCCGCCAATCCCTTTACATGGGCTTCGGGCTGGAACTCACCCATATACACCGACAACCGCCGCACTCTCTCCTACCCCGAAGTTCGCACTTTCATCAAGATTGAGCTTACCCGTACTATCCTCGAGCAGTTCCCTGAGGCCGATGCCATTGCAGGCGTTGCCACCGGCGCTATCGCTCAGGGCGCGCTGGTTGCCGACGCTCTCAATCTCCCCTACGCCTACGTCCGCTCTACTCCCAAAGACCACGGCCTCGAAAACCTCATCGAAGGCAACCTCCGCCAGGGGGCCAAGGTGGTAGTGATTGAAGACCTCGTTTCCACAGGCAAGAGCTCTCTCAAGGCCGTAGAAGCAATACGCAATGCCGGATGCGAAGTTGTCGGCATGGTGGCTCTCTTCACCTACGGCTTCCCGCTCGCCGAAGAAAACTTCAACAATGCCGGAGTAAAGCTCGTCACACTCAGCAACTACGACGCTATGCTCGAAGTGGCTCTCCAGACCGAGTATATCACTAAAGACGACCTCGAGACTCTGCATATGTGGCGCAAAGACCCCGCGAACTGGACTCCCGTGCGCTAATAATCTCTAATGCTTACAATCATTCATGGCTAAATATTCTTCCGCGCCGACCATCGTGAACCGGCCGGCTACTGTCCTCAGCGAAAAATTCAGCGATTTCCGCGCCTTCCAGACCGCTCTCGACAACCTCGACGCCGAGCAGCGCGCCACCGTAGGCGACGTTTTGTTCACCGAGGACTCTATCACTATCACAACTCCGCAGGTAGGCGCAATCGTGCTCCGCGCCACAGAGCGCACCCCCGAAATGGTGCGACTCGAGGCCGAAAACTCACCCGTGCCTATGTCGCTACGCGTGGACTTCAAGCCCGTCGACGATGCAAGTACCGAAGTGACAGGCTCGCTCGATGTAGACATTCCCATGATGCTCCGACCCATGGTAGGCCCCGCCCTTCAAAAAGCCGCCGACCAGCTCGGCTCACTCTTCGCCCGCCTTGCTTAAGCACTGCCAAAATACAGCACTCGCGGCAGCCATCGCCATGTCGGCGATGACTGCCGCTTCGTGCAAACACCTCGACGATGACCGTGTGCCCGTAATGCCCGTAAACATCGTATTCGCCACACCGGCCGACTGGGACGTGTACGGAGTAAGCGGTGCTTTGAGCTACAAGAACTTTATACGCGAGCGGCGTGTCCCCGCCAGCTTCCCCTACACCGCCCTCACCTACACAGGCTACGGCGGCGTACTCCTCCTCTGCGACGTGCAGGGAGCACCGCAGGCATACGACCTGTCGTGTCCCGTGGAGCACAAGGCCGACGTGAGAGTGGCTATCGACGAGGACGATGAATTTCTGGCACGCTGCCCGCAATGCGGCAGCAAATACAATGTATTCTCCCTCACAGGCCATCCCGTAAGCGGCCCTGCGGCAAAAGACGGCTTCGCACTCCGACGCTACAGAGTAGGCCCGCAAGGCTCAAACTACATGGTGGTAAGCTACTGATGAAACACCACTATCTCTCCCTCTGGCTGCTCCTGCTGTGCGCTTTCGTCATCTTCGCCGTAAGCTCGGCGTTCGACATGCCGTATCTCGGAGAGCACCAACTCAAAAGCTCGGGCATAGCAGATGCGCTCAGGCCGCCAAAAAAGGCCTCCACAACGCCACTTCCCTTCCCTTCCGACACTGCGGAAGTAAATGCCGACAGCATCGGAAATTCGGGAAGCAAAGGAAGTGCCCCGGCTCCTTGCGATACGAGCACACACACCATACTACTTATCGGCGACTCCATGCTCGAGGGCATAGCACCCCGACTGGCCGCCTACGCCGACCACAACGGACACACTCTCTACAGCGTGATGTGGTACAGCTCCACATCCAAGATATGGGGCAGCTCCGACAAGTTGCGCAACTACATAAGCCGCCTCAACCCCTCCTTCATTATAGTATGCCTCGGCGCCAACGAGCTAACCGTGCGCGATATAGCCTCAGCCCGCAGACAATACGTTGAAAAAATCATCGAGGACATCGACACAATCCCGTACCTGTGGATAGGCCCTCCCAACTGGCGCCGCGACACCGGAATAAACGCCCTTATAAGCTCGGTGGCAAACGAAGGCTCTTTCTTCCTCAGCGACGGCATGGACTTCGAGCGCACCGCCGACGGTGCCCACCCCACACGCACGTCGGCCGCCCTATGGGTCGACAGCGTGATGCGCTGGATGCCAGGAAACGCAAGGAACCCCATACGCATGGACTTCCCCGAAGCCGACGCCTCACGCCCAAAGCGCGTTTTCGTACATAAACCAACAGAAAAATAAGGTGGAAGATATCATAGCAATTCTCCACCACCTAGCACAGAAACTCAGCTACGACCCGGCTGAGCCGCTACTGTTTTCATCCGGCCTCTTCTGGGTGCTATTCCTGCTGTTCATGCCGCTCTACAGCCTCCTGCGCAAACGCCGTTGGCAGGCCACGGTATTCGTGGTGCTGTTCAGCCTGTTCTTTTACTACAAAAGCAGCGGCCTTTTCGTGCTGATGCTCGGAGCCACTTCGCTCTTCGACTGGCAGCTGTCGCGCATCATAGCGCGGCCCGGCGCCGGACAGGCTCTGCGGCGATGCTGCGTGGCGGCATCGCTTACGGCATCGCTCGGCATACTCGCATATCTCAAGTATGCCAACTTCTTTCTGTGGAACCTCAGCGCCCTGACAGGCGAAAACTTTCAGCCGCTCGACCTGCTTCTGCCCGTAGGAATATCATTCTACACCTTCCAGTCGATAAGCTACATCATCGACGTATACAAAGGCCGCGTAGCCCCTACGCGCACATGGCTCGAATATGCCTTCTTCCTCTCATTCTTCCCCGCACTCGTAGCCGGCCCCATAGTACGCGCCGACTACTTCCTGCCGCAAATACGCGCCAACAGGCACGCTTCACAGCACGAGGTGTACAGCGGCCTGTGGCTCATAATATCAGGTGTAATCAAAAAAGCGGTGATTGCCGATTATATAGCGCAGTACAACGACCTCATATTCGACGCCCCCGGCGCCTACTCCGGCTTCGAGACACTTATGGGCATAATCGGATACACCATGCAAATCTACTGCGACTTCTCCGGATACTCCGACATGGCTATAGGCATAGCTCTTATAATGGGATTCCGCCTCGCTCCGAATTTCGACTTCCCCTACAAGTCGCGCAATGTGGGCGAATTCTGGCATCGCTGGCACATATCGCTTTCGAGCTGGCTGCGCGACTACGTGTACATACCCCTCGGCGGCAACCGAAAAGGCACAGCCCGCACCTATCTCAATAATTTCATCACCATGCTTGTGGGTGGCCTGTGGCACGGAGCCGCATGGAAATTCGTATTCTGGGGCGCAATGCACGGAGCCGGACTTGCCGTACACAAGGCATCGCGGCCGCTGCTCGACCGCATCCCCGACAACCGTCTCACAGCCTTCGCAAGCTGGCTCCTCACCATGAGCTTTGTGGCGGCTCTATGGGTGTTCTTCCGCGCCGACAGCTGGAGCGATGCAGCCACAATACTTGCCGTCGTAGGCCACGACTTCTCGCTTGCATACGCCCCGGCCTTCGCTGCCGCCCGCACCGAATGGCTCATAATGATGCTCGCCATTGTCGGTGCGCACATGCTGCCTGCAAATTTCTGGGAGCGCGTACGCTACGCCTTCGTAGCTTCGCCGTGGATTATCAAGCTGTTTGCCTTCATTATCACAGTGCAGTTGGTTGTCGAATTCCGCTCTGCCGACGTACAGCCTTTTATATATTTTCAATTC
>VSPE01000048.1 GCA_009775225.1 Muribaculaceae bacterium
GAACCAACAAATTTAATTATCTTTGCAATCCCATCCGGGTGGTCCCATTTTCAATTGCTATCCGGGGCCCTTTTCAAATGTTAGATGCACCCAAAGTTCGGAAGAAAAGGGCATTTCTTCCGAAACCTTTCTTTTGATAAAAGAAAATAAAAAAGAAATATAAAAGAAAAGTATATATCTCGACGATACGCGCGTACATACACACACGCGAGAAAATTTTCTTTTTTGATGGCTTCGCCAATCTCATAGAGGGAGAAAAAGAAAAAGTTGCGCGAAAAAGAAAAAAGAGCCGCGCCAGTTGTCAGTGCGACCCTTATACCATTCTGCTGACGTTCGTAAAAAGGTCAGAAGCCTTTGCCCTTCTGATGTTCGTAGACGTAGACCTTTCCGTTGTCGAGATTGACGATTTTGAACTGAACCATTGAGCGGTCGGGAATATCTGCAGGAAATTGATTGACGAGCGCCTTTGTAACCTCTTCGATGTTGGAATAGCCGATGTCCTCAAAGTTGGCAAGGCACTGCCTTGAAAGAATGCAGCCGCTCTGATTAGCATCTTTGGAGAAATACGGAACAGACCTTCATCTTTTGGCTGTTCTTTCGCCATACGTCGCAATGTCGCATCACTGAAAAAGATAAAGTCAATCACTTTCTCGTTGAGCTTCCAAGCAGGAGAAAAGTCCGGCAGCACATATCCTCGAGTCACCGTGTGCCGGTGGGAGTGGTTCATTGCAAAGCCGACCTCTGCAATTGTCGCATCACAGTCGTTCTGTGCTGTGGTCGCCCATATGTGCCGGAACGTGTAGACGCAGTACCATTGCTCCTGTTGCATTCCCATAGCTTTGTATATCTGCTTGATGCCGATGTTCACGTTGGCACAGAAGCTGTCAGACGTAGAAAAGCGGTCGCAGAAACGAAACAGTTTGTCTGTGTGGTCACCGGCTTTATATTTTTCAAACAACGATTTGATAACCTCAGGCACTCGCATTTCTATGTAAGCATCATCGGTGCGACTTCGGGTTGTCTTGGCTCGCTTATAATGAATTATACCGCCGTGGTAGTCCTCTTTCCGCAAGTTGAAAATATCAATTGTATTCATGCCGGCCAAACATAGCGACATCATTGCAACGTCACGGCCTAACTCCGGCAGGGGGTCAATCATTCGCGTCTGTGGTAGCGGTGCCGCAAAAAATGCTCTGCAAGCCTCAGCGGTGATTGCTTTCTTATTCGGGCGGTCAGCAACAGGTATTTTCACTTTTCCCCACGGATTGGTCTTTACCCGAATGATGCCATTGTCGTAATCGTTCAGTTCATCAATGGCCGCACGGAAAATCTGACGAATGCAGACAGGGTACATCTCTTTGGCTCTCGCTGTACCGCTCAGTGTGGCAATCCACTTATTGACGTTGATTGAAGTGAGCTGCGCAAATTTTACTTTGGTCGTGCCGAAGTACCGCTCCATGTGCTGAAGAGCGAGCTGATAATTCTTCGCGTTGCGTTCCTGGCCACGGTCTATCATACGGTCGATATGCTTCCGAGCGTAGTCCGAGAATGGAATAACCTTTTCCGGGGTAGTTAGAAACTCCACGACTTATGCGCCCGTCCATTGGGATATGTCGTGCCGGTTCAGTCGCTCTTGGTATTCGAGTATTTTCTGTGTGCAGAACTGCAATACAAAAGCATCTGCAATTTCGCCTTTGCGATTAAGCTCACGCTTGGTGAGCATCTTGTCAGTCTTGATGAAAAGGGTCTGACGGCGATGTGTGACACGGATGTAGACCGAGTAAAACCCATCCGAACGAGGCCATCTTACCATTGCTTTGAATGTATCAGTTTTTATTTTCTGTGATTTGCGAATAGACAACACATAGACAACAGCCTCTCAAAATTAGTGTAGATTTTAGACAACATCTACGTTCATTAGTACACACTATCATGTTCAAATGCACATACCCCTTAAAAACACCTTAGGCGATAAGCCTCTGTGTTAGAGGGCTTATCGCCTAAGTGACTTGTTATAAGGAACTATCTCTTAATCTTCGATGGCAGCCTGCGCCGCAGCTACGCGGGCGATAGGCACGCGGAAAGGCGAGCAGCTCACATAGTTCATGCCAAGCTTGGCACAGAAGATTACAGAAGAAGGTTCACCGCCGTGTTCGCCGCAGATACCGACTTTCAAGTCGGGGTTTGCAGTACGACCCTTCTCTACACCCATGCGTACGAGCTGGCCAACACCAACCTGGTCGAGAACTTCGAAGGGGTCGGTCTTGATTACGCCGTGTTCCTTGTAGAACTTGAGGAACTTGGGAGCATCGTCACGCGAGAAGCCGAAGGTCATCTGGGTAAGGTCGTTGGTACCGAACGAGAAGAAGTCGGCTATGGTAGCGATTTCGTTTGCAGTGAGGGCTGCACGGGGTACTTCAATCATTGTACCAACTTTGTAGCGGATAGAGGTGCCTTTTTCCTCGAATACCTTGGCTGCTGTGGCGTGGATTACGTCAGCCTGGTTCTGAAGCTCCTTGAGCGAACCTACCAGGGGCACCATGATTTCGGGATGTACGTCGATACCGCGCTGTTTGCATGCGAGAGCGGCCTCAATGATGGCACGGGTCTGCATTTCGGTGATTTCGGGATATGTGATGCCAAGACGACAACCGCGGTGACCGAGCATGGGGTTGAATTCTTCAAGAGCGTCAACTTTGGCCTTCACCTCAGCGAGCGAGATGCCCATTTCGTCGGCAAGTTCTTTCTGTGTTGCTGTCTGGTGAGGCACAAATTCGTGCAGAGGGGGGTCGAGCAGACGGATAGTCACGCCGAAGCCGTCCATTGCTTCGAAGATACCTTCAAAGTCGCCACGCTGCATGGGCAGGAGCTTTGCAAGAGCGGCACGACGTCCTTCGAGGTCAGAGGCAAGAATCATCTCGCGTACGGCCTTGATGCGGTCGCCTTCGAAGAACATGTGCTCGGTACGGCACAGACCGATACCCTGAGCGCCGAACTTGCGGGCCTGCTTGGCATCGCGGGGAGTGTCGGCGTTGGTGCGCACGAGGCACTTGGTGAACTTGTCGGCAAGGTTCATGATTGCAGCGAAGTCGCCGTCGAGTGCGGGCTCGGCGGTAGGCACCTGGCCATCGTATACTTCTCCGGTAGAACCGTTAAGCGAAATCCAGTCACCTTCCTTATATGTCTTGCCGCCCATTTCAACGGTCTTGGCAACGTAGTCAACCTTGATTTCACCGGCACCGGAAACACAGCACTTACCCATACCGCGGGCAACCACAGCTGCGTGCGATGTCATACCACCACGCATGGTAAGGATACCCTGTGCCACAGCCATACCTCGAAGGTCTTCGGGCGAAGTCTCGATACGTACGAGAATTACTTTGCGCTTCTTCTCTGCCCAAGCTTCAGCTTCTTCTGCATAGAAAACTACCTGACCCGAAGCGGCACCGGGTGATGCGGGAAGCCCCTTGGCTACGACATTAGCGTGCTTGAGAGCCGACTTGTCGAATACGGGGTGCAGGAGCTCGTCGAGCTTCTGGGGTTCCATGCGCTTGAGAACGGTCTTTTCGTCGATAACACCGGCACGGAGCAAATCCATGGCAATCTTCACCATAGCGGCGCCAGTACGCTTGCCGTTACGGGTCTGGAGCATCCAGAGCTTGCCGTCCTGGATAGTGAACTCCATATCCTGCATATCCTTGTAGTATGCTTCAAGGCGGTCAGCAATAGCGAAGAGCTCGTTTGCGCAGACGGGCATAGCTTCTTCGAGCGAGGGATATTTGGCAGCACGTTCTTCTTCGCTGATACCCTGAAGAGCGGCCCAGCGGCGCGAGCCTTCGATAGTAATCTGCTGAGGAGTGCGGATACCGGCTACCACGTCTTCACCCTGAGCGTTGATGAGGTATTCGCCGTTAAAGATATTTTCGCCGGTGGCGGCATCTCGGCTGAATGCTACGCCGGTGGCGGAGTTGTCGCCCATGTTGCCGTATACCATAGCCTGCACGTTCACGGCAGTACCCCATTCTTCGGGTATCTGGTTCATGCGGCGGTAGATGATAGCGCGTTCGTTCATCCAGCTGTCGAACACGGCACAGATGCCGCCCCAAAGCTGTTCCCATGCGTTGTCGGGGAAATCCTTGCCGGTATATTCCTTAACAGCGGCCTTAAAGAGACGAACCAGGTTCTTGAGGTCTTCAACGTCGAGCTCAGTATCGAGTTTAACGCCTTTTTCCTCTTTAACCTTATCCATAATTTCCTCGAAAGGGTCGATATCGGTTTTCGATTTAGGCTTCATGCCGAGTACAACGTCGCCGTACATCTGCACGAAACGACGGTAGCTGTCCCATGCGAAGCGGGGATTGCCGCTCTTCTGGGCAAGAGACTCTACGGTAGCATCGTTCATACCGAGGTTGAGCACGGTATCCATCATACCGGGCATCGATGCGCGTGCACCTGAACGAACCGACACTAGCAGCGGATTGGCAGGGTCGTTGAATTTCTTGCCGGTAAGGCTTTCTACGTGAGCGATAGCTTCTTCAACTTCTTTCTGAATACGGTTGACAACTTCGTCACGACCATAACGGGTGTATTCGTTGCAGACTTCGGTGGTGATAGTGAAACCGGGGGGAACGGGCATTCCAAGCAGATTCATTTCAGCAAGGTTAGCGCCCTTACCTCCGAGGAGGTTTCTCATCTCGGCGTTACCTTCGGCTTTGCCGTCGCCGAATGTGTATACTCTTTTCATTCGTTTTGATATTAATGATGTTTCGATTCGTGTTTCATGTATAAGAGCAGGCCTGTATAGGCTTGGATTTGCAAAGATAACGCATTTTTACCAAAAAACAGGTGCAAAAAGAAAGATTTTTGCACCTGCAATACGGCTCGGCCGCTTTTTTATTAGATTTTCACATGCCTACCCTCCGAAATTATCGTAGTGTATGCTTTCCGGCTCCACGCCGAGGCTGTCGAGCATTCCGTTCACAGCATTGCTCATCGGGCCGGGGCCACACATATAGTACTCTATGTCTTCGGGCGAGTCATGGTCTTTGAGATAGTTGTTGTAAATAACCTGATGTACAAAACCAGGCGTATACTTCACCCCGGCAGCATCGGCGGCCGGGTCGGGGCGGTCTAGGGCGAGGTGGAACTTGAAATTCGGGAACTCTTTCTCGAGTTGCAGGAAATCTTCGAGATAGAACACCTCGTTCAGCGCGCGGGCTCCATAGAAGAAATTCATCTTGCGGTCAGTAGTGCGCAGAGTCTTTGTCATGTGCATTATCTGCGCTCTGAGCGGAGCCATGCCGGCACCACCGCCTATCCACATCATCTCGGCCTTGGAGTCGAGTATCGGGTGGAAATCGCCGTAAGGGCCACTCATCACCACTTTGTCGCCGGGCTTCAGCGAGAATATATAGCTCGAAGCTATACCGGGCATCACGTCCTGGAAACCCACCTCGGGCTTCGGTTTGAACGGTGGAGTGGCAATACGCACGGTAAGCATTATGCGGTTACCCTCGGCAGGATAGTTTGCCATAGAATATGCACGCACCGTGGTCTCAGTATTACGGCACTTCAGCCCGAAAAGGCCGAATTTCTCCCATGCAGGCAGATAGGCATCGCCAATCAGCGAGCGGTCGATATCCTTGGCATAATCCATTTCGAACAGCGGTATCTTAATCTGCGCGTACGAGCCTGGGAGGAAATCCATGTGCTCGCCCTCGGGGAGCGCCACTATAAACTCTTTGATAAACGTTGCCACGTTGCGGTTTGAAATCACCTCACACTCCCACTCCTTCACATTCAGCGCCGATACCGGCACTGTGATATCGAGATTGTCTTTTACCTTCACCTGACAGGCAAGGCGCCAGTTGTTTTTCATCTCGCGGCGTGTAAAGTGTACAGCCTCGGTGGGCAACGACTCGCCACCGCCGGCAAGCACCTGCACCCGGCATTGGCCACAGCTGCCTTTTCCGCCGCAAGCCGAGGGCAGAAACACATTGCTGTCAGCCATTGTCGAAAGAAGCGACTTACCGGCTTCGGTAGTAATTTTTCGGTCACCGTTCACAGTGATTGTCACATCGCCTGTCTGCACAAGAAAGCGCTTGGCAACAAGGAGCACTATCACAAGCAGGAGGCTCACTGCCAAAAAGAAGCCCACCCCGGCGCCTATAGTAAGCCAAGCATGACGGCTAAGGTCACAATATATATATGCCAATATCATATAGCTCAGATTTTAATACCGAGAAAACTCATGAAGGCGATACCCATCAGAGCGGTAATGATAAAAGTAATGCCTACGCCACGAAGCGATGCAGGCACATTGGAGTATTGAGCCACACGCTCGCGTACGGCGGCCACGGCTGTTATTGCCAAAAGCCAGCCAATACCCCACCCTGCACCTGCACACACTGCCGTGCCGAGATTTTCGAAGCCACGCTGCTGCATAAAAAGCGAGCCACCGAGAATGGCACAGTTCACAGCTATGAGCGGAAGGAATATGCCGAGCGACGCATAAAGGGCCGGGACATATTTCTCCACAATCATTTCCACAAGCTGCGTAAGAGACGCTATCACGGCGATAAAGACAATAAGAGAAAGGAAACTCAGGTCTACATCGGCAAAATCCGGATTAAGCCATACAAGAGCGCCTTCACGCAGAACATAAGTTTCGAGCATCCAGTTGATAGGAAGAGTGAGCGTAAGCATGCAAGTCACCGCTATGCCAAGCCCGAAAGCCGTCTTCACATTCTTGCTCACCGCTATAAACGAGCACATGCCAAGGAAGTAGGCAAAAATCATATTGTCGATAAATATCGACCGTATGAACAGATTTAGATTTTCCATAGTCTTAGATTATTGCTTATTCCTGCAAATCTTTGTTATAGCTTCGGTGCACCCATATTATGCAGGCCACCACTATAAGTGCCATAGGCGGAAGTATCATCAGACCGTTGTTCACATATCCGGCCTCGTAAGCACACTCGGGCACCACCTGAAAGCCGAGCAGAGTACCCGACCCAAGCAGTTCTCGAAAGAAGCCTACAATGACAAGGATAATCGCATAACCTATACCATTGCCCACGCCGTCGAGAAACGAAGGCCAAGGGCGATTGGCCATAGCAAAAGCCTCAAGGCGCCCCATGAGAATACAGTTCGTGATAATCAAGCCGATAAAAACCGACAGCTGCTTGCTCACATCGTACGCATAAGCCTCGAGCAGCTGCGACACTATCACCACAAGGCCCGCAACGACTACAAGCTGTACTATAATACGAATATTCGTCGGTATCGTATTTCGTATCAACGAGATGATTACATTACTAAAGGCCAGCACCGTAATAACCGACAGACCCATTACAAGCGCCGGCTCGAGCTTGGCTGTTACGGCCAACACCGAGCAGATGCCGAGTATCTGTACTATGACAGGATTGTTCTTTGAGAACGGGTTGAAAAATACACTTTTATTCGACATTTTCCAAGTTGTTTTGACCGTTTGACGATGCAAGTTCTTTGAGGAAAGCGCTGTATGGCGAAAGGCAATTGTCTATCATGGCACTCACGCCCTTGCTGGTGATAGTACCACCCGAAACTCCGTCCACATAGTCATTACTTCCACGCGGAGCAAGTCCACGCTTTACAACTTCCACAGGGTAAAAAGCCCCGTCCTTGAGAAGATGCTTGCCGATAAAGCGACCGGAAAAGGCCTGCTTCTCGATTTCGGCACCAAGACCTGGAGTCTCTCCCTGATGCGCGAAATATGCTCCGTATATCGTAGAACCGTCGGCATCTACCGACACATAACCCCATATCGGACCCCATAGACCGGCTCCATACATAGGCAATATGTACTTAATAGAACCGTCGTCAACACGACACTCGTACACCGGCAACAAACGCGCCTCGGGCGCATCTTTGCTCTCGCTTGCAACATTTATGTCAAAAGCTTCCGGGGCATAGGCGACACGTGCTCCTAGGTCATCAATAACGAAGGTGCCTACTATATACTTTTCGTACATATCGATAATATCATCGTTCGAAGCCGAGATATTCACGCTTGCAAGTATCTGACGCATTTTGTCGGCATCGGCATTGGCCTGCTGACGCTCTTTAAGCGATATCGAGGTAAAAGCCAACGCCGCACCCACTACCACGACAAGCACTATTATATATAATAATGTATATACACTGCTTTGCTTATTCATGACCGAGATGCTTTAGATGTTAGACGACGAGTGCGACGGTTCATGTTGGTATGCACCACACAATAGTCGATAAGAGGTGCGAAGCAGTTCATAAACAGCACAGCAAGCATGGCACCTTCGGGATAGCCGGTATTGTAAGTGCGGATTAATACCGCCATAACACCTACCATAAAACCGTAGATATACTTGCCCGTAGTCGTACGCGCTGCCGTAACCGGGTCTGATGCCATAAAGACCGCTGCAAAGGCAAAGCCACCGAGAAACAACTGCTCCAAGGGGTTAAGGTACGAACCCGGATAAACCTGGGATGCAAATTCATTTGCAATCCAGCCGGTGAACAGACCTCCTGCAAAAACCGACAATATAATACGCCAGGAAGCCATTCCGGTTCCAAGCAGGATTACCGCGCCAATGAGAACGCACAGTGTGGATGTCTCGCCGAACGAACCGGGGATAAGGCCAAGGAAGGCTTGCCATGTATCTATGACGCGGCCGTCGACACCCGTAAGAACCAGCTCTGGCCCACTCTGAGTGGCAATCTGTCCAAGAGGAGTAGCACAGCTGAACGCATCGGGCAGAGGTGTTCCGAAGCCGAAAGGAGCGCCGGATGCCACATATACCTTATCGCCCGACATCTGCACAGGATAGGCAAAAAAGAGAAATGCTCGCGTCACAAGAGCCACATTAAGCACATTGTATCCCGTGCCGCCGAAAGCCTCCTTTGCAAAGACAACCGCAAAGGCGACTGCCAAAGCAAGCATCCACAGCGGTATCTCGGCCGGACATATCATCGGCACAAGAAGGCCGGTTACAAGAAATCCTTCCTGAATTTCCTCCTTTTTGGCCTGTGCGAACGCAAACTCGATGCCAAGGCCAACAAGATAGGCTACAAACACTCTCGGAAGGATAGTCAGAAATCCATAGAGCATAAGCTCCCAAAACGGAAACTCTGTTGCTCCGAGTGCGAGCCAGTGCTGGTAGCCGGTGTTATACATTCCGAAAATAAAACACGGAAGCAGCGCCATCACCACTGTAATCATGGTGCGCTTGCTGTCGATACTGTCGTGTATATGCACAGTTCCCGATAATGCCGAAGTCGTCCGGGGCGTATATAGAAAGGTCTCGAAACCGTCGAACACCGAGTGAAAGGCGTGCAACTTGCCGCCCGGCTCGAAATTCGGCTTTATGCGGTCGAGATATTTACGTAGTTTAGCCAAAATTCTATTGTTGGATAATTGATTATTCTAATTCTTTACGAAGATAGTCAAGCCCGTCGCGCACTATCTGCTGCAAAGGCAGTTTCGATGTATCTACATATTCTGCCGCAGCAAAATCCTCGGGTGCAACCTCGTATATACCGAGCTTCTCCATTTCTTCGATATTGTGCGAAAGTATAGCCTTTATGAGATACTCCGGAAGGATATCCATAGGCAGAGTGCTCTCGTACTGGCCGCTCATAATCATGGCGCGACGACCGCCATGAAGGCGTGTGTCGGGAACAAAAAGACGTTTCAGGAAGTGTCCCGGGAACGAACGGCTCTCGCTCATCTTCGATGGAGATAACGAAGCCCAGCCCATAAACTCGTCCACATCGTCGCCCTCGGCTATTACAGTAAGCTGGCGGTAAGGATAGCGGAGATAGCCGTCGGAAACATCGATTGCTGTACCTGTAAGAAGATTGCCCGACACAACCCGCGTACTGTGCCCCTTGTCGGCCACACGACCTGCAAGCAGCGGCGCCACCCGGGCACCAATTACCGCACCAATCAGACACGGCTCCGAAACCTCGGGGCCGGTAACAGCTACAACCGTCTCGGCCGCAAACACTCCCGTGCGCAACGTCCGGCCTATGCGGCCAAGAGTCAGTACATCGAGAGTCCATACCACATCGCCCTTGTCAACAGGCTTTATAGCGGCAATCTGCACACTGACATTGCCTGCCGGATGACGACCTTCGACTTCAATAGTTTCAGCGCCGCTCAAGGCACCGAGAGTCCAGCTCATATCATGGCAGAAATAGACTTTGCCTTCGCTAACAATGTCAAGCACGGCAATACCGGCCTCATAGTCCTCCTTCTCGAAAAGAAAATCGCCTGCGGCAGCAAGCGGAAAAGCCAGCGGGGCGCTGTCAATGGCAGTTACAAATATATCACGTACCGTATCTTCGGGCGAAGGAACTATATCGTAAGGCCGCTGACGCATCAGCGCCAAAAGACCGCTTTCTGCCAGAAAACGCTTGGCCGAAGCCTTGTCGGACGGTTTGTCGAAATGCGGCTGCACACCAGCTTCTGTACCGGCATCAACTTCAACACGCAATATCTTGCGGCGCTCGCCTCGCACAATAGCCTTCACGGAGCCTGTAACCGGCGATACTATCTTTGTTTCAGGATGCTTCTTATCGAAAAGCAGAGGTGAGCCAACGGCCACCGCCTCACCTTCCTTGACCGCAACCTTCGGTATGAACCCCGGATAATCGTCCGGGCATACAGCCACCGAATCCACGTCTACATCAATAGGCTTTGCCGACGCGTCGACAGAGCCTGCGATGTTCAGGGTGAGTCCTTTTTTGAATTTCAATTTCATAAGCAATCATAAGTTGCGCTTAAACATTCAGCAAAGTTAACTATTATTTGTCAAAAAATATTTAAACAATACGTATGCGACAATGCCTCATTAACACAAAATAACATTGCTACAACCTTTAAATTTCACATGAAGCTTGTTACTTCAGAAAAATCATTATAATTTTACAGCATAAACATCATCTTTAAACACACGCGTATTATGAATGTAACTTTCACTACAGCCATCAAGCTGTATTTTGCCAATTATGCGAATTTCAAAGGACGCTCAACCCGTGCGGAATACTGGTGGGCAATGCTCTTCGTGGCCATTCTCAACATAATCACATCAAAAATACCATATTTCTCCGCAGTTATCGGCTTGGGACTGATTATTCCTAACCTTGCAATTGTCACCCGCCGCTTCCACGACAGTGGCCGCAGCGGATGGTGGGTACTCATACTTCTGGCTGCCTCGATTGTCGGCTGTACCATTGCTCTGGCGAGCATATTCCCTTCAATAATCAATTCGCCAGAAGACCCCCAGAGAGTTTACGAAGCAATAACCTCAAACATCGGCACGGTAAGCCTCGGATACGGCATTGCGGTTATCGCAGGTATAGTATCGCTTATTTTTACACTGCTCCCCAGTGGCCCTGACAATAAATACGGCCCCAATCCCTACGGCCCCGGTTCTGAAGAAGTAGCGGAATGAGAATTTCTGCCAAAATAATAATCCCGGCAGCAATCGCACTGTCGGGATTATATTCATGTTCGGGGCGCGCCGACAGCTTCAGTTACGACGATGTTGATACCGCAGATACACTGACTCACCACGCCCGCTACCTCTGCATGGCCGACTGTGGCAACGGTACCGTACTTGTCGACATAGCCGACCCGTGGAACGATGGGCGCACACTCGCCCGCTATGCTCTGGTACATCGCGACTCGACCATACCGGAAAACCTCGACGACAGCAGATTTATAATCCGCACACCTGTCGAGCGTATGGCTGTGTATTCATCTGTACACACAGGTGCCTTAAACGAACTCGGTGCAATATCATCGGTAGCCGCAGTGACCGATGCTGCTTACTTCTCCCCCTCCGATACAGTAAGCCGATTGCTTGCCAAAGGAGAGATAATCGATGCCGGTTCGTCTGCCACTCCTTCGATGGAGCGCCTTGCGGCAGCAAGGGCACAGGTTGCATTGCGCTCGCCCATGCAAGGCATCACGGCTGGTGCTCTTCCCTCCTCTACCGTACCGGTCGAAATGGCCGACTATCTTGAGACCACGCCTATAGGCCGGGCCGAATGGTTGCTGCTGTTGGGCGAACTTGCAGGAACGCGCGATACCGCACGCAGCATATTCACAGATGTAATCGACCGATATTCCGACCTCACATTCAAGGCTTCGGCAGCCAGCTCGCCAAAACCGAAAGTGCTGACAGAGACAGAGCAATCTGGCACATGGTATCTGGCTGCCGGCAAAAGCTACGCCGCACGCATGCTGGCCGATGCCGGAGCCGACTACCCCTGGGCCGACACCGAAGGTACCGGCTCTCTGTCGCTGAGCATAGAGAAAGTAGCCGAAAAGGCTATCGATGCCGACATCTGGCTCATCCGCACCTACGGTTTCACGCCTACAGCCGCCTACTTAAAGTCTTTAAACTCCCGCTATGCCACATTCAAGCCTGTAAAAACAGGAAATGTGTACGGATGCGACAGCAAAGTCAATCCCATATTCTCGGATATGGCCTTTCACCCCGACCTGGTGTTAGCCGAATACGTAGCCATATTTCATCCCGAAGTAATGCCGGACTACACACTCCGATACTTCAGCCGCCAATGAAACGCCCCGCAATCGTCATCACAGGCCTGCTCGCAATAATAGCGGCAGCACTGCCGCTCGGCCTCTTGGTCGGAGGCGTCGACCTGTCGGCAGCCGAGATATTCGAAGCCTTTGGCGACACAGACGATTCGATAGCGCACTTTATCGTAATTGAGAACCGCCTGCCGGCGCTGCTATGCGCCACTTTGGCGGGAGCCTCACTTGCACTCGCAGGCCTGCTAATGCAGACCTGCTTCAATAATCCGCTTGCCGGCCCCTCCATTATGGGTATTTCCGGAGGCGCGAGCGTGGGGGTTGCGCTCGTCATGATGATGCTGGGCGGCACTATCGGCACCTTGGGGCGACTCGCCATAGTCGGAGGCGCCTTTATCGGCGCGTTAGGCATACTCGGTGTTCTGCTTTTATTCTCTTTGGTGGTAAAATCGAACGATGTACTGCTCATTGTAGGCATCCTGCTTGGCTATGCGGCCTCTTCGGTTATAAGCCTCCTCAATTTTTTCTCTACCGACAGCAGCGTCCACTCCTTCGTCCTTTGGGGCCTCGGCACCTTCACAGGAGTCAGCCTCTCCGAGCTGCCGCTTTTCGCCGCGCTCTGTGTAGTTCCGGTGGCAATCTCCATGCTCTATACCAAGAGCCTCAACGCCATGCTCTTCGGCGAGAGATTTGCCGAAAACGTAGGCGTTGACACACGCAAAATGCGCACCGCCCTACTCTTGCTTTCAGGCATTTTCACTGCCGTAGCGACAGCCTGGTGCGGCCCTATCGGCTTCATCGGACTGGTAGCGCCGCATATCGCACGCATGCTCATTGCATCGTCGAACCACCGCACGCTTCTGCCTGCCACCATGCTCTGCGGCGCAGCAATGGCGATTTTATGTCAGATAATATCCGTAAGCCCGGCGCTTAGCGACGGTGCCACAATTCCGGTCAACGCCATTACGCCCGTAATAGGAGTGCCGGTAATCATATATGTATTGCTTAACCGCCGCAAACTTCTGTACTTCAACTAATGGAACGAGTTCTTGAGACACAGGGCCTCACAGTAGGCTATCCGGGGAAGGAAGTGCTGCGCGACATCGGCATAGGACTGCACCGTGGCGAGCTGGCGGTTCTGATAGGAGCCAACGGCAGCGGCAAATCCACTTTCCTACGCACTATCTCGGCACTCCAGCCGCCCCTTGCCGGGCATACGCTTGTAGGTGGCATGGATGTGTCGTCGTACTCACGAAGAGAGCTTGCCTGCCTTATGACGGTCGTTTCCACCGAACGAACAGGAGGCGGCGCACTCACCGTGAGCGAATGTGTGGCTATCGGCCGACACCCCCATACAGGCCCCTTCGGCCGACTGTCGGCCAACGACAAGGCAATCGTTGCCGACAGTATACGCGCAGTAGGTCTGGCAGACAAGAGTACTCGCTATCTCGGCACACTGAGCGACGGCGAACGACAGAAAGTGATGATAGCGCGCGCACTCGCCCAGCAGACAACTCTAATTATCCTCGACGAGCCTACGGCATTTCTCGACGTAGCCGGGCGCATCGACACTATGCGACTGCTACGCTCTCTGGCCGACAGCGGCCATGCAATACTCCTCTCGACTCACGACATCGCTCCGGCGGTAGCACAGGCCGACTCTCTACTTGTGGTAGACCCTGCGCAAAAAAGTATCAGTGCCGGCACTCGCACCGACATCATCGACAAGGGTATTCTCGACCGCGCATTCGCAGACTCAGGCCTTCATTTCGACCCATTGAAAGGTGATTATTATGGCTGACAACTACCTTGAGAACAAAATGGAAGAGCACCGGCGCACCATGAGTGCGCCCAAACGTCGCACCGGCAACACTATCACTCAGAAAGGACTGGCCGAAGCTATCGGCTGGAACAGCCCCTGTATTCTTATACGTATCGACGGAAGAGACATGAGGCTGCTCGCACCCATTGCAGGCACACTGCGGCAGGCGTCATGCCGGGTAGCATTTATCTGTACCGACGCTCTTGCCGGACGTGAACTTGCTCAGCGCACCGGCGCCATGCACATTCCTTTCGACGACATGGTCCGGGCCAACACCCTGCTCGAAAGCCGAAGAATGAACCCTGACTTCTGCATCGAGGGCTCTGCCGACGCATTGAAGATTTCCGGCAGGCACCGCTCCTGGAGCATCCGCAGAACAGCGACAACGAACGCAGACTGTTTTGCAGACAAGGCTGCGCACCTGTGCGTATATCTCGCACTTCCCCTGTCGGAAAGTCTTACGCCGGAAATTATACACATATAACTCCCGGCGCAACGCTTCAGCAAAATAATCCGAACTACTGCTTCTTACTTATTCTGAATATCGTCCCCTCGATAAGCGACACATAAATATCGCCTGTCGCGGGGTCAGTATCGATACCGTTTATCTCGCTTACACCCAACGGGAGCGATGCCACAAGGCCGGAGCCGTCGGCAGCGCTCATGGTTAGCACTCCACGGCGCGAACCCGCAAACACGATACCGTCGCGCTCGAGCACGATGCAGGGGGCATGGTCGTAGCCGATACCAAGGTCGGTTTTCCACAGCTCCTTATACACCGGTGCCGTAGCATCGACGGCAACAAGTTCACCGTCCATAGTCTTGGCATAGATGCGGCTGAAATCCTCGCTGTGGCCGAGACTCTCACGGAAACGGTGCGAATTGTCGCGCCACAGTTCACGACCAGTAGCCCTGTCGAGAGATGTCATCACTCTGTCAGGGGCAACGATAAACACTTTATCCGCAGTGACTACGGGCACCACATTGCCCGGGCCGAGCATATTGTTTGCCTTGCCGTTATTCCATACCCAGCGGAGACGCCCTGTTCGCATGTCGAGCGAACGCAGATTGGTATCCCATGCGCCAAAAATCAGGTCGTTGTCGTTGACTGCCGGTGCTGCCTGACAATAATTGAACAGTGAGTCGTAGACCCACACCACGGCACCGTCGGACGCGCGGCGGCGCTCCATACGCTTATAGCCGCCCTGAATATATGCCTTGCCGCCGTCAGTAAGGAGGCCGTCGGCCACATAAGGCCCTTCCGCCGACGGAAGTCTGCGCTTCACTTTGCCGGTGCGGGAGTCAAGCATAAGGATACAGTCGTGTGCCGGAACAGCAATCACATTGCAGCCAAGCGCCACGGGACGACTGAACAGAGAGGCGCCCGAAGGTGTGCTCCACTTCAATGCTCCCGTTTTTTTATCCACTGCACGGGCATGCCCAAGCGAATTGCCGAAATAAATGTTATCGGCATCCACAGCAAGCCGAGTGAATATAGATGCACTGTCGGCCCATACTTTAGTGACTTCATAGCCGTCGGGGGCTACAATCTCGGGGCGTGGAGCAAAGGCAGCCTTGGCATGCTCGGTGCGTGCAGGAACAGCAAACACGGCACGCCGGGTCTTGCCCACAGACTTGTCGTACACTTTCATCCATTCATCATCAACCTCTATTATAGAATATCCGAAGGTGCCGTCGCGCATATCAAGAGCGCGCACCATTATGCATGGCAGGTCGGAACCCGAAGCGTCACCTCCTGCCGGATACTGTCTCCAGCTGTGATAATGACCGTTGACATGCCCGATAACAGGATACTCCTCAAGTATAGCGAGATAGTCGGAACAGTTGTCAAGGTCGTCGAGCAAGGGATAGTGGTTCACCGACAGCACCCTTCGTCCGGGTGTGGCCACACTGTCGAGAGTTGAGCGCAGCCAGTGCAAGTCCTCCTGCTTGATGTGCCCGTCGCCCATTTTCATATACGGGCCGCAGTTTATACCAATGACTACCAGCGAATCAGCCACAGCCATAAAGCGGTCGTTACCCCAAAGGTCGACAAAAGTCTTGGTAGCGCTCTGGCTCCAGTTGTTCTCATGGTTGCCGGGAAGCACATACAGCGGATGCCGGATGCCGTCGAGTATCTCTTTTACATTTTTAAGCTCTGCGTCGGAGCCTTCGTTGGAGAGGTCGCCGTTCATAAGCACCAAATTAAAGTCTCCCTTGTTTATTTCTGCCACAGCCTCGCGCAGTGCGGCATCGTTGGCATTACCGGGAGTTACATGAACGTCACTGAGAACAGCAATGCGCTGGGAATAAGCCTGCGCCACAAGCGCCAGAGCGGCAAGAGCTGTGATGATATGTTTTTTCATGATTGAAAGTGATTATCGGATATGCAAAGATAACACTTTTCAAGCACGTAATAACAATTACACTTAAAAGTCATAGATATTGCTTAGCCAATTTACCCAACTCCCTTTACATCAGATAATAACGACAATCAACACCTCTGAGACTTAACTGTCCCTCCTCCGCAACTATATCGTAACCATTCGCTGCGACAAGCGATATAAACGACGGGTAAGTTGCAGTAATTGCCTTTAAAAGCTCTTCTGAGGAATAACTTTTACCAATCATTGCGTATTCAGCCTCTAAGCCCAACGCAATGAGCATAAAACCCAGAATACATTCACGCTCAGATACATTCAATAACTGTGGTCGTATCGGATTCACAGAAGACTTCAACTCACTAGTGTCCCATAAAAATGTGAGCTGGTTAAAAATTAAGAGGTTGTTTAAAAACAAATGTGAATAAAAAAATAAGCATCAGTCGAAATTTCAGACATTTATGCT
>VSPE01000049.1 GCA_009775225.1 Muribaculaceae bacterium
TTGATTTTGCCACGCTCAAACTGTTGCTTAATCATGTCGAACATTAAAATCTATTTAAATTCAAACACTCTCTTAGATATAGTGGCCTCAGTATCGAAGGAATTGAGATAACAGGAATAAAAATCCTAATAAGATATACTGTTTGCCAGTAGTCACCGCCGCTATCCCTGCATGATTTTCTCAAGCAGACTTATACATGAGGCTATGTAGTCTTTTTCTGTCGAATGTGACACAACTCTGCTTCCGTCATCTTCGGTGGAGGCTCTGAGTGCAAGGGCGTCAATGGCGCTGTCGATGCGTTCGGTGGCGTCTGCCGAAAGCGGGCGCAACACCCAGCCGTTTTGGTGGAAGTCGAGCATGAAGAGCACATCAGTAAATTCGATAGGTTGCTGGTGTGCATCCCATGTGCGAGGCCATTCCGAGGGGATGTTGTTGTGTACAATGTTCAGCATCATCGACCAGGCAAGGTTGTTTTCCCCGAACAAAGAGCTGTTAAGGATATATACCTCTAATGGCGCAGAGGTATAGTCGCGCCATGCGTAGCAGCCATATCCGCTCCATTGCCAGTTGGCGTTGTTATAGCGAGCCATGTAATAGCGCCAGTCTGAATAGCTGAATTGAGCTGCTGCAGTATCGTTGTATTTAAGTCCGTGTCGTGCCAGACGGTCGGTGATAGCGAGAATTGCTTCTTGATTGTAGCGCTCGCGGTTGCAGTAAAAGAAGTCCTGGTAGTCATCGGGCTTATGTAGAAAATAACGGATGACATTGTTTGAAACGGTCGGTTTTACAAATGTTTCGTTTCGAGTCTGCCAGTAGTCTGTGTCCGGTGAGAGCATAGATACGCGTATACGCTCAAACGAGTCGTTACTCATGCAGTTGTTGTCAAAGATAGACTCAAAGTGCCGCAATGCCTCTATGAGAGAAGGATAGTCGTTGTATACCGCCAGGAAGAGACTAAGTGAAGCATATAACACACGGTGGTTCTCATAGTGTAAAAGAGAGGCATATTCATCGGTGTTGAAGCGTTTCTGCTTAAGTATCTCCTCTTCTACTGCAGGGCCTGCAAATGGCTTGGCTGCGGGTAGTGTTCGCTGAGCTATCATGACGTATGTGCCGTCAAGGAAGGTCGGCAGGTGAGGCGTGTGCATATCGTGTGCACGACGGTTTGCCGCTACAAGATTACGGACGAGGCGCAGGCCTTTTTTTGCGTCATCGTCTCTCAGCGTCAGCGACTCAATCAGATAAACTGCGTAAAAATATATGGTTTCCGGCACGGTTAGTGTCTTTTCCATTGCCAGCTCAAAAGGTGAGGCCTGAAGGTGGAACATACGTACGCGACTTTCTGTATCTGCTGCCGTTTCTCCAACTACAGAGCCGCAGTTGTAGGTAAATTCTTGCCAACGTTTTGCAAAGCCGCCTTTGTCGGCAAATACGGAGTGCATGGTGTCGAGCAATTGTTCGAACAGGTGCAGTTTGTCCAGGTCTGAACTTACGCCATCAAGCGCGTCTTTATCGTTTGCGGGTACAGCCTTGTCGGTCAGTATACATACTAAACGCAGGATGTTGCGGATGAGCTGCATATAGCCCCGGTCGGTTTCTTTTGGTTTTGCGTTGAAGTGTGCCCATACCATATCCATCCACCGTGTGTCAATTTTGAATATGAGCCTGGATGCATATGTTGTGTTGTTTTTGCGGATTGCGGCGTTTAGCTCCGATTTGAACAGCTCGAACTCTGTCAGTTTTTTACCTCGAGAATTCATTTTGATGTAGAGATCGTCGGTAAGCCCCATGCGGTCTATGGTCAGGTGATAAAATGCAGGGTAGTCTCCTTTACAGAGTTTGTCCCAAAGCGCATCGATACCGTTGAAACGCTCTTCTATGGCATCCAGCACATTCAGCATGGATTTGATAGTTGGGTCGGCCTCATAGGCCGGCGAGAAGCGTGGACTATTGCGTATTGCCGATGCTATTCCCGAGTCGTCATAATCCTTTATAAGTTCCGGTCGTATGATTGTAAGCAGGTCCCGGCAGAAATCGTTGGCAGAGGTGCGTGTTTCGTAGCGGAAATTTAGTAGCGGTTCAATTTCGATAGGTGTTCCGGTCTCTTTTTCTTGAGAAAGAGAACCATAGAAGTGAAGCAGGAAGAGTACGGTGAGGCGTTGCTGTCCGTCGAGGGGTATCATACCCGTATGACTGTCTGATGTGGAGGCATAGCTTGCACCGTAGACGAAATCGAGGACTTCGTGAGTGCCTTCGGACACGGCGTTTCGTATCTTGTCGAGTATGCCGTAGAGAATGTCGCGAGTGCGGTTGTCTTGACGACCATAGGCAAAGTCGCGCTGAACTTTGGGAATAACTATGGATTTCTCTTCGCAGAGAAGACGGTAGAACGTTGTGAGTTTTCCTATCTGGTTCATGTCATTTGAGGTATGGCGATAAGGTGGTCGTGATGTCTTGGGCGTAGTTGCGCTGGTCTTCCTTGCCCCAAAAGAATTGCTGAGCCGTGGTAAAATCTTCGTCGCCTGAGTTATAATATTTAAGGAACACGCGTCGTGTGCATACTGGAATGTACTCGCCTGCCGCGTCTTTCTCGATAATGAGTTGACGTTTGACCTCAAACACAGATTTGCCGGCCGAAGAATTCATTTCGGCACTCAGAAGCGCGAGGTTAGATATGCTGTGGAGGTCTACAGCGCGCTTTTCTTCTGCAACGAAGCGGTTGAAATAATGTACTACTGCTTCATATAGAATTACAACATCATTATAGCTGAAGTTCTCGGTGCGAGCCTGCTGCAGTTGAGCTTCCAGCGTATCGATTGTGCTCTGTGGGTCATATTGGCCTTCTTGGAAGCGTCGTTTCATGTTGCGTAGTGTCCGCAGGTTAAGCTCTATAAACTCCACCCATTTCTCACGTTTGTTTTTATCAATGAGTTCTGAGTTCTGGGCGTGGATATGTTCGAGCGACCAGCCGTTGCCGGAGTGTATTTTTTCTTTGAAACGGTCAAAGGGAAAGAATGATTCGGTGGTTTTGAGGCGTGTCGATTCTACGTTATATAGAGTAAGCAGTTTCTTTATAGCTTCGCTGTCCTTATAGTAATCAAGTTGTTCGAGTGTGCGGTCGTTTCCTATAGCGACTATGTCTTTTATCATGCCATCAATAACTGATTCGAACGACTCCTCTCCCTCTTTTGCTTTCTTAGGCAGAGTTGTGGATTTCTCAAGCAAATCTATCAGAGCCTGCCTGCCGCTGTAGAGAACGATGAAACCGATTTTGTGAAAGAGATTGCGGTTGCGGCTCCACGCCGACAGTGTGGCTGCATAGCGCTCTACCGTACGCCATAGCTCCCACAGGCCATCGGAGCCAAGTTTGCTGCGGCGTTCTAACTCGAGTAAGGTAAACAGTGAATCTCCTTCAAATTTGTCTTTGCGGGCAACAAGGTCAAAGAGGTATTCTATACGACAGTCGTAAGATGCTCCTTCTCCGTCCTGGTTTATAAAGGCCCAGAAAGACGGGTCGTGCAGATGCTGCTCTATCACGTCCCATTGAGTGATGATATGTGATTGCTTGCGATTGCTTTCTCGCTCTTCAATTTTTACGCGCAGTGTGTCGTCCAGACCTTTGAGAAGTGTTTCATCGGTTTTATATTCGGCTTGGTCTGATAAGAAAAGGGCTCTTACAAGCTCGGCATTGTTAAGCTTGATGCACTTTTCGTTGAGACGTTCGAATAATTCCTCGGCGCTGTCTTCTTCATTGTCGGTGAGCTCGTACCATATCACTTTCACCGCCTTGCTGTCGGAATCGTTGCCGTCGTTGAGGAAATATTGCTCGAACTCGCCGGTGAAAAATTTCTCGTTGATATTGTTGTTACCTGTAGGAGGGAAGAAATCAAGAATGGTTTGTGCTGTCTGCCGAACATGGTAGGTGTCAATATCAGGGTGACTTAGGTCGATACCTTCGAATATCGCTTCGCTTCCATTGTCGGTGTCTTTGACAGAAAGTTTGTCGAAGATTGCACCGAGAGCCGGGCGCGTACGGTAATGGATATTGAATGAATATTCTTCCGACCATCTGCGCTCGAGGTTCTTCATTATGGCGAGGATGATACGTATAGTAGTAAGGCGTTGCTGCCCGTCAATTACTTCGTACCAGTCCTCGTTTGGGTTCGGCAGCTCGAACTCGGTTTTCTTTGTGTCGGTCAGTTTCTTTACCACAATCGGTTGCAGTCAGTAAAAGTTGCCGGCGTTTGGCTTGCGGTTGCGGAAGAAAACCGTGAGGTCGTGCAGCAGTTGATTTACATGCTATTTTTCCTAGCGGTAGCCACGCTGGTAATCGGGAATGAAGTAGTTTTTACCACAAATGCCATCAGTAGTATCTGAGGCTACGATGGCACGGGGTTCGAGGATGTTCATGTGTGAGGAGATTACTTGCGCCTGCGCACCGAGCGTACGGCGTTGGAGGAGGATGAAGTGGATTTGGGCTTGGATACTTTAGGTTTCTTGGCTTTGGGGGCATCGCTGCGCTTTGTAGAGCGCTTGGTGGAGCGGGCTGTGGCGCGTGTTGGCGAGGTTTTTTCTATGGCGCTTTCAATAGCTGTGCTGTCGGATTTGCCTGCGGCGAGTGCTTCGCGTGCCTCGCGTGCCGCTATCACTTCCTCGCGTGTGGGTACCCAAAGCTTTTTCTCGAATGTGTCGAGGCGGTTCTGGATGCTGTCCTGAGCTTTCTTGAGGTTGTCGGGGTCAGGGTAGAGCTGTACCATCGACTTGTTTTTGAGGTTGCGAGTCTTGTAGATGTCGCCGTCGTACATTGAGAGTGTGAAGAAATCGTCGTAGGTGCAGGTGGGCAGGTTATTGTCGTCGTCGACGAAGATTGTCTGCGCAGCAAGATAGGGGCGCAGGTCGGAGAACTTCACCCAGAACATAGGATATTTGAGGGCGTCGCCTCCGAAGTCGCCAGTGCGGTGGAGTACAGGACAGATTGCTTCGACTACGGGGCGCAGACGGTTGCTGCGGGTGTCGAATTCCCACCGTTCGACAATATAGTACGACAGCACCTCGTTGGTAGGTATGTCGTTTTCGTCGATAGTGAACTTCGGGTTCTTCTCGGTAGAGCCCTTGGCCTCGGTGTAGGGAATATAGAAGCGGTCGAGCACGTCGCGGGTCTTGATGCGGTATTTGTCTGTGAAAATCTCTCGGCCGTCAAGATATTCGTAGGAGGGTACTGTGCCTTGTGCCAGCAGGCGCATGATGATGCGGAACAGGTTTTCCTGTCCGTCGACCGGCTCTTCTGGAAAATACAGGGGCGCGTTTTTGTCTTTGTCGAGGTCGATAGAGCGGTATATTACGCGCATCCACTGGCGGTCGGCATCGGAGATTGACGAGTTGTCTTCCGAGAAAAAGCTTTGCATGCGCTCCGTCACCACGGTGCCGTCCTGTTGCTTGGGCGCATTGCGGTCGGCAGAGCGGCGACGTACCACTCCGCTGTTTTCGTCCTGCGCGAAAGCGCTTGCCGAGATGCAGACCAGTGCTACTGCGAGCATTGTATTTTTCAGTATCTTGTACATAACCAAATTCTTTGTAATTAAAAATTAAGAATTAAGAATGAAAAATTACACTTTCTTGATTCTCAATTTTATGTGTGTTTGTGGATGTATAATTCTTAATTTTTAATTATTAATTAATTATGACTTCCATCGGCGAGAGGTCGCGGGTGATACCGTCGGGGCCTTTTGCTTTGATGCGTGATATGAAGAAGCGTTTGCCGCGTCCGAGGCGTTGGAACTGCGCTTTCTGGCGTTGGGAGAACTGAGCGCCGGCACTCACTTCGGGAAGTGCGTTGCCCGATGAGTCGAAGAACACTGTCTCGAAGCTCAGCACTTCGAAGCGTGTGTCGAGCAGGCCGTCGTCGATAGCCGCTTCGAGCCCCGGAGAGGCGAGCAGAAGTGCTTTGGCAAAGGGCTTGCTGCCGCGGTAATGGTCTGTGTTGCCCTGTGCGTCTTTGTATGCTATAAACGGGGTAGGGTCGGGCAGCTTGCGCACTCGGAACGTTGTGGATGCCATTGTCACGGGGCGACCGTCCATATTGGCGGTTACGGTTACTACGGCGTCCTGGCCTACTGTCTGCGGATGTGCTACCCAATGGTCGCCTTCGCGGGTAAGTGTGCCGTTTGTCATCGAGGCCGAGATGTCGCTCATGGCCACGCCCGGCACCGAGATGCTTACCGGGTTGTTGATGCCGGCATAGAGTACGTTCATCAGCGTTGCCGACACTGTAGCCATAGGCTCTATTACGGTGTACGATGATTTGAAGTCGTGGCGTGTGGTAGTGCCGTCGCCGTGGCTTACTTCAAGCCAGCCTGAATAGTTGAACGAGCCGGTGCTGCCGGTGGCTATTTCGTATAGTCCGTTTGTGTTGTCGAGCGGTTTGCCCTCAATGAATACGCGAGGACGTTGTGTGGTGTCGACGGCGGCGAGTACTATATTGGCCGAATATTTTCCGCCTCGCATCACCAGCCGCGACTGGGGCATTACGTAGGCGTTGAGTTCGTTGACGCGCACATCGCCGGCATCGACCTGCGACAGCAGCGAGGCCAGCACTTCGCCCTCGGCGTACAGGATGTCACTCTGAAGCTTGGAGAGGAGTGTTACGGCTGCAACGACGGGTTGCTGGTCGAACTTAGCTTCTTCCCAGCGCTGAGGAGTGAGTGTGCCTGTACGCATGACCGGTGCGGTGGACAGTGCCTCGGCGATAGTATGGCGTTTGAGCGAGTCGGGTATATACTCGCTTACGAAATCGCAGTAGGTGTCGATGCGCCCGCGCAGGCGTGCACCGTTCTGGCGCCCCGGCGCAAGCATCACCACAGCAGCGCTCTCGAGGTCGTCGCGATTGAGGATATTGTCGGGGTCGCCGTCTTTGCCGTCGGCTTTCTGCACTATAGCCGTCTTGAGTGAGTCGACATAAACATAGAGGTTGCGTGTCTCGTTGCGCACTTCGGTGGCTTTGTCGAGCCATGTCTTGCCTTTGTCGGGGTTCTGTTCGGCTATGCTTTCTAGCTGGCCGTATATGGCGGTATTGCGGTTGTCGAAGTTTGAGTTAGAGCGCTTGAGACCTTCGTGCACCTGCGTGAAACCGTCGAGCACGTCCGACGACACGTTGAGTGCAAGCATAGCCGTCAGGACGATATACATAAGGTTTATCATCTTCTGGCGAGGCGAAAGTCTGGTGGAGTTTGCTCCCATCTACGTGTTTTTTTTTCTTACTGTTAATCGGATTGTTAAACTTCCACTTTGGTGGGGTGTGCGTTTACGGGTACGCCGTCGATGTCGGGAGGAGTCATGCCGGGCCGGTACATGTTTACAGTCATGGCGGTGAGCATCTTCTCGTACACGTTGTTGAGCTGCTGCATGTAGCGGGCCATTTTCTCGGTTTCCTCGCAGTAGCGAGCGCTCTGCGATGCCGATTTTTCGTACATGTCACGTATATCCTTGATGCCTCGGTTCACGCGGTCGATAGAGTCTATTTGCGAGGATACGCTGCGGAGCTGCAGCTCGTATATGGTATTGAGGCCGCTGATATTGCGGTCGAGGGCCTGCATCTGGTCTACATAGCCGCGGGCACTCTGCGAAATTTCTGCAGAGTTCTCAGTAATTGCGCGGTAGCTTTCAAGAAGAGTCTGCGATACATGGTTGAGTGCTGCCGTGGTGGCGTGTAGCTGCTGCATGTCGGCGGTAATGGTGGCGAGCTGGTCGAGGTACTGCTGTGTCACGGAGCCAATATCGGAGCCTATTGCTGTGGAAGCAGCGGCGGACGGAGCACCAGGGATGCCAGCCACGCCTGTGCCGGTGTATGCGGCTCCTGTGGCCGGATGTACCGCGCCTGTGAATGTCGGGCCTTCGGCGTTAGCTTCGTTGTCGCCGCGGAGTGCGGGGAACACGTCTTCCCACTTGTATTCTTTAGGCGGACGGTCAAAGGCCGTGAGTACGAACATAAGCACTTCGGTGCCCATGCCTATGGATAGAAGTGCGTTGCCACCGGGAAGGTGCAGAATTTTGAAGAGGGCGCCCCAGATTACGATGGCAGCGCCTATCGAATAGGCGAAGTTGAAGAAGCGCTGGCCGTTCTCACTGCTGATAAAGGCGCTTATGCCGCTTTTATATTGTTGTACTTTTCCCATTGCTGTCTGTATATTATTTTTAGGAGAGTAGTTGTGTTTGTCGGAAGGGATGTAAGGGCGTTTTTATTTTTTGTTCTCTTTCTGACCTTTGGCAAATCCAATCTGTGTGCGCACGCAGCGGAAACCGATATAGGAGCGCTGTTCGTTCTGATACTCCCACATACGTAGGTCGGAGCGTACGTTGTGTGCCACATCTTTCCACGAGCCGCCGCGTATAATCTTGCGCTTCATCTTGTACGGGTCTTCGAGAGCGGCGTCGTAGCGGTATTCGGGGTTGAGGTCGTTGGTGAGGCGTCCCACACTTTCGGTGAAGGCGGTCGATGTCCATTCGCTCACGTTGCCGGCCATGTCGTAGAGGCCGAAGTCGTTAGGCGCGTAGGTTCCTACTCGCGAGGTAATGATATGGCCGTCTTTCACATAGTTGCCTTCCATAGGCTTGAAGTTGGCATAGAAGCACCCTTTGTCGTCGCTCATGGTGAGGTCGCCGTCCCAGGGGTAGATGTTGTCGTCTACGCCGGCACGGGCCGCGAACTCCCATTCGGCTTCAGTGGGGAGGCGATATGGCTCCACGTATACGCCGTCTTTGCCGAGCGAGCGGCGCAGGTAGTCGGTACGCCAGTTGGCGAAGGCGTTTGCCTGCTCCCAGCTCACGCCCACTACAGGATAGTCGGTATATCCGCCGTGAGCGAAGTACATGCGTACATAAGGTTCGTTGTAGGCGTTCTCAAAGTCGTTGACCCATGCGGTGGTGTCGGGATATACGTTTACGATATAGGTGTTGAGGAAATCGTAGTCGCCGGTGAGTGCGCGCTGAATTGTCTGTCGCACTATTTCGCCCTCGTCGTTGATGTATGCCGTATCTTTTGATATTACGGGATTGGTTGTCGGAATCGGGCGGTCGGTGTTATATTCCCGGCGGCGCGGGTCGAGGCGGTTGCGTCGGCGTGCAGCTTCTGTATGGTTGAAAATCTCATATCGGTAGTTGAGCTGAGTGCCGTCGAGCTCGCGTACACCTGTGATAGGGTTGGTGCGGTACACGCTTTCTATGGCTCGCTGCTCGTCCTCGTTGGGGTTGCGCCAGGGAATGGGCTTGTTCCAGTTGAGATGAGGTGTGATAGGGTTTCCTTCGCGGTCTTCTTCTATTTTGAAGTCCTCGTTGCCGCCGTAAGCGGGGTCGGCGAGGCGTTCGCGGATTATCGAGTCTCGCACCCAGAATACGAACTGCTTGTATTTCCCGTTGGTAATTTCGGTCTCGTCCATCCAGAAGCCGTCGACAGAGATACCGCGGGCGTTGGCCTGCAGATTCCACAGAGAATCGGCTTTTCCGACTCCGACTTTCATAGAGCCGCGGTCAACGAGCACCATGCCGTAGGGGGTAGGCTCGGCCCACGCCGTGCCGCCCACGCCGGTCACTTCGCCTCCGGCCGAAGAGCGGCCGCCGCCTGCTGCACATGATGCCAGCGAAGCTGCTGCGATGCACCAAAAGAATATCTGCTTGGCTTGTTTCATATATGTCTTGGCAAGATTTGTGTTGTCCTTGTTTATTAAAAATTGATAGACGCAAGGCTGCTTACATGAGCCTTACGCTTTTGTGCCTGTGCTTGTTTTTCTCGCTTAGGTCGAGTTTTAGGCTGTATCCTATAAAGACTTCATGGCTGCCCGACGATGCCTGCCGTATGGCCGAGGTGGCATAATCGTAGCTGTAACCTATGTAGAAGTTCTTTATCTCGGCCGACAGGGTGGCTATCACGGCGTCGTCCCAGCGGTAGCCGATGCCTACGGAGAACATCTTGCGGTAGCGGGCGCGTGCCGTAATTTCGCCGCCGGTGAAGGCGAAATCGCTCTTGACAAGCACTGAAGGTACTATCTCAAATAACGTGTTTTTTATGGGAATATTGCATCCGGCGGTAAAATATAGCGTCCGCCGTGCCTGAAACTCGAAACGGCGCTCGCCCGATGTCTCGGAGCCTCCGGCGGCGTCCTCGGCGTTCATTGTCACGGTCGGGGAGGTGAGATGTGTGCACGATATGCCGGCGTAGAACACCGGGTGTCTGTACCACAATCCTACGCCGAGGTCGAAGGCTGTGCCGTGGATGTCGGTGGTGGGTATGGCGTCGTCGGTGCTCTCGTGGAAGTCGTCGCCGTCGGGTATATATACCTCCGAGCCTTTGAACGACTGGTCGTAGAAGCCGAGTTGCAGGCCCGCGCTCCACATTCCGCCCCATTTCTTGAGCTGATAGGCTATCTGTGCGCCCATAGCGAGAGTTTTGTATAGGCCTATGCTTTCCTGTTCTACCTGTATGCCTACACCGAAGCGATGTTTGCCGAGCTTGAAAGGCATGTCGGCCACGCCCATGAATGTCTGCGGCGCATTGTCGATGCCTACCCACTGAAGACGGGCGCCGGCGCGTATGCGCACCAGGTCGGTCTGGCCTATGGCCGAGGGGTTGTAGTACGAAGGCACTTCGTAATACTGCGACAGTTGCGCGTCGGTCTGTGCGTTGGCTTTGAACGTAAAGACTGCCGCTATTATGCCGTAAATGAGAGCTGTGCGTAGTATTTTCATTCGAAGTAGAACGTAAGTACAATCATTTTTGAGGTCGCTTTCTTGAGCGATTGTGTGATTTTCATGCCGTTGATGTCGTCGGAGAGGTCGGGGCGGTCATGGGTGAGCACGTCGGTGAGCCCGAAACAGAATTTAAGCTCGGGGTTGAGCTTGAAGAACGGCAGGTAGAAATCGCAGCCAAAACCGATAGAGAGGTAGAAATCGGTGGTGTTGAGTTTGAGGAACTCGCTGCCTTTTTTGTTTACGTCGAAAGCCGGCATGATGCCGCCTACTACATAGGGACGAGCGTTGCGGTAGCGCTGCGCTGCGAATTTCAGGTCTACAGGGAGTACGAGGAACGCCGATTTGATATTCTGGCGCTCGGTAGCTCGTGTAGTTATGTCGAGCATTGATATGTTGCGGCTGCCGAAGTACAGACCTGGCGACAGGCGCAGCGAGAAGTAGTTGTTGAGCCGCAGGTCGAAGAGTCCGTTTACGCAGAAGCCGGGCTGGTAGTCGGGTTGCTCGGCGCGCCACAGCTGGGGTGCGCCCGCAGGGTTGCCGTTCTCGTCGACAGGCTGAAATTCAAGTCCGTTGTGGGTAAAGTGCAGGTCGGACGTGAACAGACCTACCGAGAAGCCCAGGTGCCACTTGCGCAGGTCGGCGTAGGGGCGGTTCTGCACTTTGTCGTTGAACGTGCGTGCTTGAACGGGTATCGCGGAGGCGACACACGCAAGAACTGCCAGAAAAACGATTTTGATATTATTCATCAAAAATTTAACGTCGAAACACTGCCTTTATTGTGCCTTTTGCTTTTTTGCTACTCTCTATCGCTCGTTAAAGCCTGTCGCGTTTTCAAGCACGATGCGACGCCCGTTGCGGTGGTTCAATACCACGTTATCGAGTGTTATACCGCATACATTCCTTATCTCGGCGCCGTTATCGGAGGTGAAGGTGCTGTTTGATACGATGATGTTTCTGGCCGGCATTTCGGGTAGTCCGTTAATCCATATTGCTCTGCGTGCGCCCGAGCAGAGCACGCCGTTGATATTTATGCAGTCGAGCACGGGTGTGCTTTCCGATACTTCCGCATGCCCGGTAGACCCTTTTATTCCGTAATAGAAGTCGATAGTAATGGCATCGGATACAATGTCGGTCATCGTTATGCTGTCGATGCGCACATCGTGTACGCTGCCGCCGCGTCCTCTTGTCGATTTGAATTTAATGCCGGTGTCGGTGCCCGCAAATGTGCAGTTGCGCACCGTGATGCCGTGTACGCCGCCCGACATTTCCGACCCTATTACGAAACCTCCGTGTCCGTGGTAAACCTTACATTTCTCAATAAGGACATTGGAAGTGGGCACACATCGCCTGCGGCCTTCTTCGTCGCGACCCGATTTCAGGCATATTGCATCGTCGCCGACGTCGAAGGTGCATCCGGCCACGTGTACGTTGGTGCACGATTCGATGTCGATGCCGTCGCCGTTCTGGGCGTAATATGGATTTCTTACCGTTATGTCACGCACCACGAGGTCGCGGCACAGAAGCGGCCTGATGTTCCAGCGAGGGGAGTTAGAGAATGTCACGCCTTCCAGTAAAACACGTTGGCATCTTACAGGGAGAATCATTACCGGGCGGAGTGCCGGGCGTGCTGCTTCCCATAGCGAGTCGCTGTCGTGCGGGATGCTGCCGAGGCGTTCGTTGGAGAAGTCTCGGACAGCTTCGGAGGGATACCATGTTTTTCCGTCTTGCGCGAGTACGCCGCCTGCGCAAAGGTTTTTCCACTCGCCGTCGGTAAGCTTTGCTTTCTTGACAGGCCGCCATGCCTGGCCGCGGCCGTCGATGCTGCCGGTACCGGTAATGGATATGTCGTGTTTGTCGAAGGCGCTTATCGGAGATACGCACTCATAAGCCGAATTTCCGATTACATCCCATTTGAAAAGCGGGTAATCGTCGATATTATCGGAGAAATACAGCATGCAGCCTTCTTCGAGGTGTAGGTCGACATGGCTTTCGAGGGATATCGGCCCTGTAAGCCATATTCCCGCAGGTACGTTAAGGTGGCCGCCACCGTGCTGACGCAGGTGTGCAAATGCTTTGGAGAATGATGCGGTGTTGTCGGTAATGCCGTCGCCCTTGCCGTCGAAGTCTGTGATAGAAACGCTGTATGGAGGTATCTGTGGTTCAGGCAACGGATTGTCGAATTGCGCTTTGGCGCCAAAGGCCGCTGCACAGATGAATGTAGCGGCAAGTAAAACAATAATTCGATTGCTGTGGGGGCGGTTTGTGTTGTGTATATGGTTGGTCATGAGGTTTCAGTGGGTTTGGGAACTCGGGCATGCCGGCGCTCAGGGCCACTGAGGCAGGATGTGTCGTATTGAGAGACCGATGTCGCGCAGGAAGAGTCGAGCCGGAGTCACCACCGGTTTGAATCGCGTGCCTTCGGTGGGGGCGAACAGTCTGAGCTTGCCGGGGTGGCACTTCACTTCTATGGTGGCGGGCATGCGCACAGAATCGCCGTCGGCATGTGCTGCTCCGTCGGTCTTGCGTGTGATTACGGCTTCGGAGGCTCGTATCACATCTATATAAGAGTTCTTTTTGATAAGGCCTGTGAGCATATCGAAACCCATTGCAGCCTGAGTGAAGATATTCCCGGCATGCACTATCACAAAATCAAGGGCGCCGTCGGTTATGGATGCCTGCGGTGCTATGAAGGCGTTGTTGCCGTACTGCGAGGCGTTGCAGCATACAACAAGAAACGCCCGCTCGGTGAGTATTTGGTTGCCTACGCGGATTTGGTATTCCTCGGGGTGGAACTTTATATATTCCGTAAATGAGTTTTTGAGATACATGAGCGCGCCGCGTCGGTTTTCGCGTGCGCATCGCTCGCTGACGGCGGCATCGAAGCCGACACCGAATGTGCAGAAGAACGGTACGCCGTTGGCTGTACCGTAATCGGCGTTTATGATATTGTTTTCCGCTATTATTTTGAGCGACAGGTCGATGTCTATAGGTATGCCAATGTGTCTTGCCAGTCCGTTGCCGGAGCCCGTGGGTACAATGCCGAGAGCTGTGGCTGTGCCGATGAGGCCTGTGGCGGCCTCATTGACGGTGCCGTCGCCACCGCATGCAATCACACCGTAGTACGATTTTTCCGCTGCTTCGGCGGCAAGCTCGTGTACGTGCCCCGGTCCACGGCTGAAAGCGATGTCGAAGTCAACCGCCATCCGCAGCATCTTTCGGTAAAGACGCGGCACAATGCGGTGCTTCGACACCGTACCCGAGGCCGGGTTGATGATGAGCAGAAACTTCTTGCCTGCGAGCGACATCACACCATCTTATTCGGCTTCTTTCTCGGAGAACTCCATCAGGTAAGCCTTAATGAAGTCGTCGAGGTCGCCGTCCATCACGCCGCCAACATCGGATGTCTGATAGTTGGTGCGGTGGTCTTTAACGCGGCGGTCGTCGAACACGTAGCTGCGGATTTGTGAGCCCCATTCAATTTTCTTCTTGCCGGCTTCAACCTTGGCCTGCTCAGCCATGCGGTGTTCAAGCTCCTTGGCATAGAGTATGGAGCGCAGCTGGCGCAGGGCGTTTTCCTTGTTCTTGGGCTGGTCGCGCGTCTCGGTGTTCTCAATGAGGATTTCTTCTTTTTCGCCGGTATAGGGGTCGGTAAACTGATAGCGCAGACGTACGCCCGATTCTACCTTGTTTACATTCTGACCGCCTGCGCCACCAGAGCGGAAGGTATCCCACGACATCAGCGCCGGCTCGATTTTTATGTCGATTGAGTCGTCGACAAGAGGTGTTACGAATACCGATGCGAACGATGTCATGCGCTTGCCTTGGGCGTTGTAGGGCGATACTCGCACAAGGCGGTGTACGCCGTTCTCGCTCTTGAGAAAGCCGTAGGCGAAGTCGCCTTCGATATTGAGTGTGCAGCTCTTGATGCCGGCTTCGTCGCCTTCAAGAAGGTTGGCTACCGATAGCTTATATTTGTGGTCTTCGGCCCAGCGCATATACATACGCATGAGCATCGAAGCCCAGTCCTGGCTTTCGGTGCCTCCAGCGCCGGAGTTGATTTTCAGTACGGCGCTCATTATATCTTCTTCGCGGCGCAGCATATTGCGCAGCTCAAGGTCTTCGAGCAGTTTCACGGCCTTGGCGTAAGCTGCGTCCACCTCTTCTTCGGTCACGATTTCCTCCTTGAAGAAGTCCAGCGCGAGTTTTACCTCGTCGACGGCGCCCTCAAGCTCCGAGTAGTCGTTGACCCACTTCTGAAGGTCTTTTATTTTCTTCATCTGGCGGTGGGCGGCATCTGCGTTATCCCAGAAGCCGTCGGCCATTGTGCGGAGTTGTTCTTCTTCGACAGCTATTTTCTTCCCGTCGATGTCAAAGATACCTCCTCAGCGCAAGCATACGCTCAAAAGTCTCTTTTAATTGTTCCTGAGTAATCATATTTATATTGTCTAATATTGTTTTCGGGCTACAAATTTAGATAAAAATCCTGAGATTTTTACACCGGCAGAATAAAAAATCAAGGCTGACGCCTTGATTCCCGTT
>VSPE01000005.1 GCA_009775225.1 Muribaculaceae bacterium
CCTCCAAAACTCGTTAAGAAGAACTATAATAAATGGCTGAAAGAATATAATGATAAAACTTCATTGTGGTTTTATCTGTATTTTCTTATGCTCCCAATCGTATTCTTTGCAATTAGAGTTTATCTTTGGACTAATTAAATCCTCGTCTTTTCGTCATAGCGGACGATGCCATACTTTCGCGGTATGGAATCGTCCGTTTTACATATCAACCTCGCCGTGCCGCAGGGCTGGCACGAGCTTTCCGACAAGCAACTCCGCTACGCTTTCGAGCTTATCGCAAAAGGCTTTACCTCCGACGAGCTAAAGACCCTTTGCCTGTTCCGTTGGTCGGGTCTGTCAGTCAGACACCGACACAACACCGAGTTCTCTGCCTGGGCAGAGCGGCAAGCCGGTTATATCTGCCGCCTCGGTAAGCAAACATTCCGGCTAACCGCCCTCCAAGTGGCCGAAGTGCTCCCGGCTCTTGACTGGCTCGACACCATACCGCCGCAGCCGGTCTGCATCTCGCGTATCGGGCGTTACCGCCCGTTTGCCGCCGACTTCTCCGAAGTCGCCTTTGAGAAATTCATCATCTGCGACAACCTCTATCAAGGCTACCTCGCCACACAGAGAGAAGATCTGCTCGACCAACTCGCAAGCATACTCTACAATCATAACCTCTCACCCCATAACCTTTCACCGGCTCACAGAGTGAGCGTATTCTACTGGTTTGCCTCCGTCAAAGACCTATTCGCCCGGCAATTTCCTAACTTTTTTCAGACCGCCGCGCAGCCTGAAAATCTACTTGGCGGCAACCATTTGCCGACGGGGGCGCAAATCCAACAATCCGTTAACGCTATGATACGCGCCCTCACCAAAGGCGACATAACGAAAGAGCGCGAAATACTCTCGCTCGACACCCACCGCGCCCTAACCGAACTGGACGCGCAAGCAAAAGAGTATAAAGAACTCAACGAAAAATTGCCGAAGAAATGAATCTCTCAACTCTCGACCCTAAACTCTCGACTTTCTCGTGGAACGCCACGGCATTTTTCGAGGACTTGACCGACCGCAACCGCCTCGCCCGCGCCGAAAACTTCGTTTTCTGCCGTGTCAGCGGACTGGAGGGCTTCGAGGAAGCATTGCACAACCTCCAATCCGCACCGGCTGTCGTGGCCGTCAGCGACACCTCCGAGGGCTTTATGGATATGAACAACACCCCACGGACACGCCGCATTAAGACTGTGTTCCTCGCCATGCGCCACGCCCTCGACGATATGGAGGCGCGGCAGGGGTGCTTCGACACCCTCCGCGAGCTTTTCCGGCAGTTCATGTCGGTGCTTCTTCAGGAGAAAACCCGACTCGAACAGAACCGCATCTATCTTGATCCGCAAATCACCTTCACCGAGATAGAGCGATACTTCTTCTCCGGCGCAGCCTGCGCCTACTTCCACATCGCCGTCGACACCTTCACCGATTTACGATACAATGCAGACGAATGGACTTGACCCCGAAGCCGAGCGGCGCAAATATGTAACCGCCTTCAACTCCACGATGATAAAGATATGGCGCGAGCGCATCGCCCTGCTGAAAGTCATCGACACCGGCGCGTTGTACCGCTCCACGCTTGCCGTCGGCATGAGCATCGACGGCAAAGTAACCAACGTAACCCTCTCGCAACGCTTCAATACCTACGGCATATTCCAGGACTACGGCACAGGCCGCGAGGTGCCACGAGGAAACCCCGGCGACATAGGCCGCGACAAAGTGCGCCAACGCCGCAAATGGTTCTCCACCAAATACTACGCCTCCGTGATGAACTTGAAAGAGTTCATGGCCGACAACCTCGGCCGCGACTTCTGCGGCATCGTCGCCAACGCCCTCAACGACCGCTCATTCCGCCAGTCACTCATGGGATAATTCAGCCTTATGCAATATCTTTTTAATTTCACCCGCTTAATCCATTTCATCAATCAATTCCCATTCATCTATATCTTCGTTATATGAATACTCGAATACAGCATCATATTCGGACGAACTGATTTCCCACCATTGACGTTTTCCTTTCTTTTGTGCCACGGCAGTTTGGCCCAAAAAACGTATCTCTATATGATTCTCAAAAAGGTCTATGTCGATTTTGGTATATCCTATGCTATGATTTTTATTTTTGCGTGCCTGCTTATATAACTCATTGCCGTAACTAACATCATAAACATATTTTGTGTTACTCGGCAGATTATATATTACCTCACTTGGCAGCCCTATGGAACTAATCAAAAAATTCGTAGTATCACGCATACAAACGCCATTTCTAACTTGGCGTTTACATTTTTCTTGCCATAAATTGATACTGTGTAGAATAATTTTTGCCAAATTATTTGTTATTGTCTCTGCCCCCGATTTAGTATAAACTGTTTTGCATTGCGGCTCACTATTCTGTTGCGCCCACATCAACAGCGGCAGCATTAGACATACTGCAAGGATTCCGATTAGATATTTTCGACTGCGTACCATACGCAAAGTTACACATTTTCGGCGACATACGGCGCATACCTCCGAAATTTTGTGTCTTTTCCCCGGCGACACCGTCGCCGTAGTTTTGCGGTAAAGATTACCGCAATGATAGACGTAACCACCTTAACCAATCTCATAACCCAGTTCAGGAACACCACGGCCTCAAACTCCGTGTCGCCCGAAACCGTCGGCTCGATTCTCCAAAAGATTGTCGACATACTCGCCACCGCCGGAACACAGGCCAACCTTGACATCATCAACAAGTGGCACGAGGCGTTGAAAGCCGCTGCGCCCGCGCTCACCGCGCTTTCGCAGGGCAACGCCGACCGCAACCACATATACCTCGCCGCCCGGAGCGTCAACCTATACACCGGCGCACAGACCAATATCGCGCCTATTCAGATACAACAGGCAACCACCGAGCGCGCCGGAGCCATGCGCGCCCAACAGGTCGTTGACCTCAACGCCGCGCGGCGCGACGTGGCCGACATCAAGAAACAGATTTCCACAATTAACTCCTTGCTCGGCGTCGGCACCGCCGACAACCTCTATAAAGCCTCGCAAATCTCCTGTCAGGTAATCAACGGCTCGCTGCACCTTCTCGGCGCGCAGACACTCACCGCCGCCGGATATGTGCCGTATCTCTTTCGGCGTGTGCGCAAGCGCAATCCCTATAAGAACAAGTTCGCCACCGCCGAGCAGCGTGCCGCGCGGCCATACTGCCCGGCCAAGAAAGGCTGGGGGCTTTACGGCTCAATTTACGCCGTCAAACTCGACGGTTCCAAAATACTCTTTTCCACAAACCCGCACAGCCACCTGTCCGTCAAGGCAGAGGGATGGTCTGCCGCCGCCTCGACACTCGTAACGCGGCATACCGACCGCCACGGCAACATCCGCTTCGGCCTCGGTCGTAGCTCCGTGTCGCTAACCGACCCTAAGAATCCGAAAAAGCAGCGTATGATACGCCTCGTTTTCGGAATCGGCCTCGCCAAGCCTATCTATCCCGGCACCGCCGCCATCACTCCGGCCAACCTCGCAAGCTCCCTCGCCACCTTCACCATCATATACGACCCCGGCAGCAAGTCATGGGCGTTTGGCACATAAAAAGAAAGCCCTCGCGGGCGAGCCGCAAGGGAATGCTATCTTTTATACGAGCCGGGATAGCCCTTGTGGTACAAGACCACTCGGATATGCTATCAATGAAACTCCGCCCGGAAAGCCCACGAGGGAGATGCTATCCGTCATACGTAGAGGTATCCAGTTCATCTTTAGCGCGGCTTTACATTGTTAAGAGGTGTCCGGGTCATTTTTAGTACGGTTTTACTTACAGACGCAAAGATACCCATAATTCACCACATAGCCAAATAATTACGCCACAAAATATGAACCTCCGCAAACATAAGCCCACCATTCAGCTACTCGCCGCAATCGCCCTCATCGCCCTGGGCTGCGGGCTGCTCATTGCCGGATTTATTCTGCCCCCTCCGGGCGAAATCCACAACTCCGTCCTTATCGCTTTCGGCGAAATCCTCACTTTCGCCGGGGCGTTGTTCGGCATCGACTACCATTATAAATACTCGCGGCCAAAAGACCACGACGAAGACTTAACCTCATAACCATATAACCACATAACCTTATGCGAAGCATAGACAAGATTATCGTCCATTGCACGGCGACACCCGAGGGGAAGCCCTACACCGTGCAGCAGATTAGAGAGTGGCATACCGCCCCGAAACCGAAAGGCAACGGCTGGCGCGACATCGGCTATCACTATATAGTCTATCTCGACGGCAGCGTACACAATGGCCGACCTGTCGAGCAGATCGGCGCACATTGCTCCGGCCACAACGCGCACTCAATCGGCGTGTGCTACGTCGGCGGCTGCGACGCCAACAGACGGCTACCCGACGGACAGCCCGAGCCCAAAGACACGCGCACACCAATACAGAAAACAGCCCTGCGCCAACTCCTGAAGAAACTGAAAGAGCGATACCCCGGCGCACGGATATACGGGCACCGTGATTTTGCCCCCAAAGCCTGCCCCTCCTTCGACGCAACCGCCGAATATAAAGACATATCCGATTCATAACCCTATGAACAATGAACCATAAACTCTACATAATCCTGCTGCTCACCGCACTTTGCGCATCATGCCGGGCAAAGAAAGAAATCGCCGCCGAGAGCCGCGCCGACACCGACAGCGTGGCCGCCTCCCTCACCTCCGGCTACTTCCTCCGCATCGACACCGCCATGCGCCGCATCAACTTCGACTTCGACACGCTGGATATAACAATAGAGCGACACGCCGCCGACGCAGCACTATCGGCAGCGTCGCCCGAAGAAACCGTCAGAATCCGCGCCGTCGGCGGCAAGATTGCCGACCGCCGCAGACAGACACGCAACGCCATAGCCGGATATAACCGACTTGACACCGTGGCCTACCGCCACGCCTCCGCCACATCGAGAGCCGAACACACAGCAACCACCTCCGTAGCCGAGCCGCCCGACACCACCCGGATAATCCTCACCCTCGCCGCCCTCATTCTGATTGTGTCGGGCATCGCCCTCTACCTCCGCCGCCGCAGATAACCCATACAGAGTATTAGTTTTTTCATAAGTAGATTTCGAGCGACAAGTCCGTGATGGATATGTCGCTTATTTTTTGTAACTTTGCAATTATCAATATTGACAATGACACTGAAAAGCAAAAACTATTTGATTTTTCAAGTTACAATTCCTATTGTAACCTTTATTGTTATGTTAATATCTCATATAATACACCCTCTATCATATGTTTTAGAAAATGAGATCTTAAAAGCTGCTGCCATACACTCTATTTACCCGTCAATTATATTTTCAATCGCATCGGCAATTTCTTGGAAAATATGGAAAGGCAAAAATTGGTATAGTCTATCACTTATTCTGTTGGTCGCATTATTTGTCATTTCCGCATTGATAGTTTTATTGTCATTTATTATTATTGATAACTATATTGGATTTATCATTTTCCTTTTCAATCTCGACTTACTTGTTTACTTTCCGGCCAGTTTGCTCGTCTTAATTATTATTGGCTTTATTGGACAATGGTGTAATCGGATTTCTCATGGTTGATTGCCAGGTTGCCCGTGAGGGTAGCCGTTTGCATTATCCCCAATCCCACCCATAGCGTTGTGAGGCGGCGGCTTACAGGCACAGGCCGCTTCGACGCAATCGCTCCGGCGCGCGGCGGCTCACTTGGCGGCGGCTCCGAGTTCCGCGCTGCGCTTGTTGCCCTCTGCCGTCGGGTGTTGGCCCCGGCACACTCTCAAATTGTTCCGCTCCGACACCTCCGCATACTGCTCCGGCGTCTGTCGCTCCACAACCGCCACGTTACGCCACGGCTTCACTCCGGCTTTTAAGAGAGAGCCTTGAACACAGTTCAGACCGACACCCGGCGGCGGTGTTCAAACACTCCGAGCCTTGCCGCGCTCACTGTCGCCGCGCCACCTCCGCTCACACCCTCGCGTCCACGCCCTGATCCGCCACCGCACAACGCCCGGCAGAGGAACATCGGCCACCATCGCGCACAACCGCCACGACACAACGACATAATGATACAGCGGCACGTCGATATGCCGACACCCATTGCCGACATCATGGCGCACACCGGGGCCGACAGACGCCCTGCGGCTTGCAGCCTACGCTACACGTCAGCGCCGAGAAAGATGGGCGAGGCTTTCGTGACGACACCCCACAGGCACAAACTCCCTGCGCTCGTTAGAGCCTTCTCCCTGCGGTCGGGGGTAGTCTTGCCACGGCTTCGCTCATCCACTCCGCGCCGCCGCTGCGCTATCGGCTGCACACCTCCGGGCGACGCACAGCCCCGACGATATGCGCTTTGACATCGGCAACGATACAAGGACATTACGACTTATTGGCATCTCGACACATCGACACAATCCCCTCCCCATACCCCAAGCACGGCGCGGCGGCACACAACTCCGCTCCGGCTGCCGTGGCGGTCGCTGATGCAAGGCCGAGCGGTCATTACGCATCAATCGAAAACCTTCATTCGTCCAACAACCCACTGCCACGGCAGAGGCTCTTATGGCCGAGCTTTTCGGTTGGGCTGCATTGCTCCGCCTTTCATCACCGCCCTTTGGCCCCGGCCACCTCTGCTATGCGCCCTGCCACCACCGCCACGCTTGCCACGACATCAACCCGACGTGCTTCCGGGATATGTGAATGATGCTGCCGAGAGTGGACCGGCCCGGACATAACAGGAATGTGGCGCGGCAACTCATACCACGGCGACACCCCGGCCTTCCTTGGGGTCTCTGCAACGCATCCGTGCCACGTTCCACCCGGACACAACCGCCAACCCACCACCTCGGCTGCATCATCGGGGCATCACCGCCCGTCGGCTGATGTAGGAATAGGAGTTTGCCGCGACCTCAAATTGCCCTGCGTCCAATTTGATTATCGCGTCAACGACATCACCGCGCTTTCGGATTTGCGGACGTGGGGCAAGTAGGGGCGGCGAGGTGGGCCCGGCTACATAACCCCCCCCGAACACCCGCGCCGAGCCGAAACCCGCCCCAGGCCGTGGGGGGGATAGTGCGAGGCACCCTCGGGGGAAAATATTCCCCCGAACCCCCTTTGCGCCTGATAAACCGCTGTCTTTCAGGCTTGCAACGATTTTAACCTCCTAAAAATCCGTGGGATTTTGTAGAGCCGCCGAAAACGGCACGGTTAAACCGTTGTGTGGCACCTCCTTACCGGCGAAATGATACGGGACCCGATTTCATCCCCATACCATCGCGCCGGGATGTGCCTTTTCAGAGCGCAGACAACGGGACCCGACGGCACAGCCGCCCGTTATCTGCGCTCCACACCCCTAAAACTCCGTCTTTTAGGGGCAGAGAGGCAAGGTTTACATTTGCGCAATAAACTATTGAATTATGGCTAATTACAATACTTCCGCAACTGTAACCCTCTCGGTCAACGGCAAGCAAGCCCAGCAGATGCTCAAACGCTTGCAGAACGAAGCCGCCACATTGGAGAAGAAAATCTCCAAAGCGGCGACCGCCGGGGATAAGGCCACAATGTCGAAGTTGCAAAAGGAATTACGGCAGACCAACGGCCTCATCCAGCAGTTGCAGTCCTCGGCCAAAACCGCCGAACAGGTGCTTGCGCGAATGGACCGCGCCACTCCGCGCGAACTCAACAAGACCCTCCGCACCCTGCAATCACAGCTTAACGGCATACAGCGCGGCACCCCCGCGTGGGATGCGCAGCTTGCCAAAATCAAGGCCGTTAAAGCCGAAATCGCCAAAGTCAACGCGCAGATGGCTGTCGGACAGACCCGGTGGCAACGCTTCAACAACTGGCTCAACAACTGCCAGACGGCGATACTGGGCGTTGTCGCCGCAGTTACGGGGCTGGTGATGGCCGGGCGTAAGGCCGTCAACGCCTACGCCGATATGGACGAACAGATGGCCAACACCATCAAATACACCCGAATGACCGCCGCCGAGGTTGAAGAACTCAACGAGATCTTCAAAGGGATGGACACCCGACTGGCGCGTGAGCAGCTTAACCTTCTCGCACAGGAGGGCGGACGCCTCGGCTACAACACGGTTCAGTCTGTCAAGGAGTATGTCGAGGCGGCTTCCATTATCAATGTCGCGCTCGTAGACCTCGGCGAAGGTGCCACGCAGACCATCGCCAAACTCTCTAACATCTTCGGCATGGAACAGATGTACGGCGTCCGCGAGGCGATGCTGAAAGTCGGCTCGACCGTCAACCACCTCTCCCAGAACTGCACCGCCGCCAAGCCCTTCATAGTGGAGTTCGCGCAGCGTATGGCCGGCATCGGCTCGACCGCCAAAATGACTATCCCGGAGATTATGGCTTTCGCCGCCACGCTCGACGCTCACGGGCAGAAAGTGGAAATGTCGGCCACAGCCTTGCAGCGCACCATCATGGAGCTTTTCAAGAAGCCGGGCGAGATGGCGAGAAAGGTAGGACTGGAAACCAATGCCTTCATCGAGACCCTCAACAAATCCACCACGCAGGGCGTGATGATGTTCCTCGAAGCCCTCGGCAGACTCGGCGAAGACCAGGCTCTCGCCGTCCTCTCTCCGCTTTTCCAGGACCTCGGCCTCGACGGTGCCCGCGTGTCCTCGGTTCTCTCCAATCTGTCGTCGCACCTCGACTTCCTCAAATGGCAGTTGGGCGAGGCCAACCAGGCTTTCCGCGAGGGCACTTCGGCCTCCAACGAGTACGCCATCTTCAACAACACCGCACAGGCGAGCATCGACAAGGCGCGGAAGCGCGTGTCGGAGCTTGCCATCGAACTGGGCGAGAAGCTGTACCCGGTCATGCGCCATATCTACACATCGTCCTCGGTATTCCTCCGGGTGCTGAACGTCATCGTTACCTTCCTCATCAAATACCGCACGGCAATCTTAGGCATCTGTGCCGTGTTCGCCACCTACTACACCTACATAGGCGTTATGAAAGTGGCACACGCCGCCTACAACGTCGTGGTGAAGACGGCCACGGCCCTGCACAACGCCTGGCGCATAGCCGTGGTGCTCGGTCGTATCGCCGTTATCGCCTTCACGCAGGGGATAGGCGCGGCCACCCATGCCTTCCGGCTCCTTACCGCCGCGATGTCGGCAAATCCCTTCGGGCTTATACTCGCAGCCGTAACCGCCCTTGTGCTCGTTGTCAAAGCGTTGTGCGACCGTACTTCCGAATATACGAAGAAACTGCGCGAGGCCGTAAACACCGCCGCCAATTTCTCAAAGGAACTGTCGAAGGAGCAGCGGCAACTCGATGAACTCTTTGGAAAACTCGAAGCCTGCAAGCGCGGCACGAAAGAATACAAGGAGGTCAAGGACACCATCATATCGCAGTACGGCAAATATCTTCGCGGCCTCATCAACGAGCGCGGAGAGATTACCAACCTCACCGCCGCCTACAACCGCCTTGCGGCGGCAGCGCGTATCGCCGCCAAAGAGCGGGCCATACAGGGCGCGAAAGACGCCGCGCAGGAAACCTTCGACGACGCTTTCAGCGGCCTTGCGAAGAAATTGCAGGAGCAGCTTGTCGCCTACGGCAAGTCCTACAAGGACGCCGTGCGCATCACAAACCGCGTCGTCATAGACTTGCAGACCACCGGCACTATCGGGCAGGATATTGTCGGCGAACTGCAAGGCATCAAAGGCTCGTTACAAGACAAATGGGGATGGACGGCGCACCCTGTAAATGTCGTGAACGAAATGATAGGCACCCACGGCGAATACAACACCGCTATGGGGGAGATACGGCAGATAGAGCGCGACACCAATCCGTTAGCCGGATATTCGTCGGCGCAGCTTCAATCGCTCATAACCGACTTCGAGGGCAAAGAGGCGCAGGGGCAGGGAGGAACAATCATCGTCGGCATCAACGAGCCGAACCCCACAACGCGCCAACTGTCAGCCCCGGAACTGTCGCAGTTTCTCGACGAGGCGCGGGCCCGGCTGTCGCTGCTCGAATCCCCTTCGGCAGACCCGGTGCCCGGCAACCCGGATTTCTCCCTCGATGATTTCACTCCCTACGAATCGGAGAAAGACCGCAGGGCGCGTGAGGCGGAGGAACGCCGCAACACCATCAAGGCGCGGCGTGAGTTCAAGGAAAGCCTCAACGACGCAAAGGGTGAATGGGAGGCCGGTGCCGCGCAGAATGTCAGCGACTATTCGGCAGGGCTTAAATCGTGGACGGACTTTCTTATGAAGAAGCACGAGATTGAAATGAAGTATTTCACCGACCGCGAGGCGGTCTATACCCAGTTCAATCTCACCGAGGACGAGGACTACAAGGAAATTCTCAAAAGAAAGGCCGAGTATCAGGCCGAGTGGTTGCAGCGCAACGCCCGTATGTCGGTCGAGGAAAGCCGCCGCAGCCAACAGGCCGAGGAAACACAGGCGCGCATGGACGCGGCCACGCCCGGAAACGCGCTCTACGGAAACGAGGAAGCCTTGCAGCAGCGGCTTTTCGAGATTAAGATGAAATACCTCGCCCGGATGCGCGACGCTTACACCAAAGACAGCGAGGAATACCACAGCTATGTCGTGCAGATTGAACAGGCAGAGGACGCGGAGCGGCTGCGCCGTCAGCAGCTTCTTGCCGGACGCATCACCGAGTGGCGCAAGCAGTATGAATACCGCGAGGCCGGGGAGCGTATGCGTCTGGAGGAAGACCTTTTGCTCGAAGCATACGACAAGGAACTTATCTCTTACGGGGATTTCCTTGCCGCGCAGCGCGACCTCCGCAAGAAGTATGCCGACCAATATCTGCCCGATAACGCCAAACCCTCGCAGGGATCGGCGGGGCAGATGGCCGCCGCAAAGAGGCGCGAACTCGATATTGTGGCCTCGCTCGAAGCGCAGGGCGTTATCTCACACGAACAGGCCGAGGCGGCAAAAGACCGCATCAACCGCGCTTACGAGAAGAAAGCCATCGAGGGAGTACGCCGCTTCGGCTCGACGCAGACAAACCAGTTGCTCGACATCTACGAGGCATGGAAGAACTTTTTTGACTCCACCGAGGAAGACGGCGGCAACTGGGCGACGCGCCTTGCCGCACTCGCCTCGTCGGTCTTTGCCGTGATGACTGCCGGGATGCAGCAGTATTCGGAGTATGTAAGGGCGTGTGCCGACCTCGAAACGGCAAAGGCCGAGAAGAAGTACGACCGTGAGATTGAACTGGCAGAGGGCAATTCCTACCGCGTCAAGAAAGCGGAGAAGCAGAAGGAGAAGGAGCTTGCCAAAATCAAGAAGGAGGCCAACCGCAAGATGTTCGTAATGCAGGTTATTCAGGCCGTGGCGCAGACCGCCACCAACGCCCTCAACGCCTACGGCTCGGCCGCCGCCGTGCCTGTAATCGGCTACATCCTGGCGCCCATCGCGGCGGCTATGGCCGTCGCAGCCGGTGCCATACAGATTGCCACCATCAAGAAGCAGCAACAGGCTTCGGAGGCGCAGGGCTATCAGTCGGGAGGTTTTACCCCGGAGGGCAGACCCGATGAAGTGGCCGGAGTTGTTCACAAAGGGGAATGGGTCGCCTCGCAGCGACTTGTCAGCAATCCCCGAACCCGCCCGTTGTTGGAGGCTCTGGACTATGCGCAGCGAAACAACACAATCGGCTCCATCACCGCCGCCGATGTGTCGCGCACGATTACGGCTCCCGCCGTCCTTGCCGCGCAGCAGCCCGCAGCCCCAACCATAGTGAACAACACCTACAACACCGCCCCGGCGCAGTCGGACGAAAGGCTGTACGCCACCCTCGACCGCCTCGATGAAAGGCTCAACGAGCCGTTTGTAACCGTGAACACCGTTGCCGGCGATTACGGCATACAACGCGCCCAGGAGGAATACGATAGACTTATACGCAACAAATCTCCCAAGACTAAGCACTAATCTCACAGATTTATGCTAACTTTGTGCTGATGAATGGCATTGCAAAATATTGTATGAAGTATATCCTGATATTTGGCGTATTAGGATGGCTTCTTATTGCTACCAACTGCAAAAATAACTCCACGCAATATAAAACTTCCGAGAAAACTTTTGCAACATATCTCTCTGCGGTTGATTATCGGCTGGAGGGCAAAGTCATATCCAAGAAATTGCTAAAAGATTTCTTTGGGGATTGGCCAGACATATATTTAGTAGAAGTTCAAGTTTTATCTTTTGAGTTGAGGAAAAACAACCTATCTTCCGATTCCCCATTTTTCGGGGTCTATGATTCGATTGCAAATCGGGTCTATTTTATATCGCCTATGCACGACCCTTTATATAAGCATGATGATTTGCTTGAAATATCAGTTGACACCGAATATAAACGTATTTTAGGTAGCAATGGCTTACAACAAGGTCTAATTATTTCAAAAGCAGAAGATTGTGATTTGTGGGAAGCTCTTTTAGAGAAAGAAAATCACAATACAATTCGATTTTGATTGTCTTTTTCTCATTTTTCTGCAACTTGTACTTTCGTGGAAAATACAAGTTATGGAAATTAAAATCAACGGCCATAATGCAGTCCTCAAATCCGGCACCTCATTTGAGTATGTCGCCGAAAACCGCCTCTTTTCGGGGAGCGACGGCTATACTTTGAGTATCACCTTTCCGCTCAAAGACTGCCCGGAGAACATCGCCATCTTCGGCAACATCAACCGCGCCGATGTAATTGCCCGAAAGGTGATTTTCGAGTGCGAGATACGCCACGGCAAGTTTTTCAAGTTCGGCTCTATCACAGTCAACGAGATAAATGCCTCCGAGGTCAAATGCCAGTTTCTTGAAGGCCGCTCGGAGCGCAATTTCTCGCAGACCTTCGACGATATATATATAAATGAACTCGACCTCGGTTCCTGGCCGTCGGGCAAATCAACTCCGGCACAGGCGTGGTGGCCGGGCAACTCGTCGAGGCCGGAGGCCGTGGCCCTGCCGTGGGTTAACGACTATTCGGGCAATATCCAAAACCTCGCCGAGTATGTCATTGACAACGCCAACCAAAACCGGGGGCACCACGAATGGCACCCGGACACATGGGGGCTGTCGTGGCAGCCTTACCTCATTACCATTGTGGCGCGTATCTGCGAGGCCGTGGGCTACTCGTGCGACCTCTCCGAGTGGGAGCAGTCGGAGGAACACCGCTACCTCCTTGTGTGCAACACGCTTCCGGCGGCATGGTACACGCCGCAGTATGCCCGCGCCCTGCCGCATTGGACTGTCGCGGAGTTTTTCGAGAAGCTGGAACTTTTTCTTAACGCGGAGTTTGAAATCAACCACCGCGCCAAGAGTGTAGACTTCGCCTTTACCCAGTCTGTCCTCAAAGCCTCCGGCACGGTGCAGCTGCGCAATGTCGTCGACGAGCACAGTACGGAGGTATCGGTCGAGGACGCACGGTGCGAATATCAGGAAGCGAAGAATCTTGTCTATAAGGAATGCGACCACGCCGTATGGAAATACTACTCATGCGACTGGTTCATCAAGGCGTGGAAAGACCGCGCCGTTGTCTATAATACCATGTCGGAGCTGCTTGCGGCCAACAGAGGATGGCGCACATGGGATGGGCAGCACCACCGCAACAGTCAGATTGACCGCCTCCTGTATGCCAAAGACGCGGACGCTTACTTTGTTATCCGCGCCGTCAGCCGCGCAGGGGAGTTGGTCGTGAGAGCCGGACGCGCATATATCAAATTCACCTACAAATGTGTGTTGCAGCCCGTGAATCTTTTCGGAGGCCGAATAGTCGACGAATCCGAGAACGCCGACCAAATCGAGATAGAGTTTGTTCCGGCGCGCATCGACTACACAGAGGAAAAATACGGCAAAGTCTTGTTCCTTTCCTTCTCCGGCTACGACGAGGACAACGCCGAGGGGGAGGACGAGAGCAACTATCCCTTCATGCAGACCCACCCCATACAGAGCCTCGAAGCAGGGGAGAAAGAGAAGAAAGCCGAGTATTACGACCGCGTATATGTCGGCTTTTGGGATGGCTCGCAAAACCACGGCTCAAAGCTGCCCTCGCCGTGGACGGAGGATATTCTTATCGCCGACGACTGGAGCAACTTCAACTACCTCCATTTCAATATGCGTCTCAACAACGGCGCGTTGAACTCCCGGCGAATAGTCCACCGCATCGACCCGAAGAAGAAAACAACCTTTAAGTTCATCGCCGACAACATCCCCGACGTCCGCGCCGTGTTCAACATCCACGGCAAGAACTATATCTGCGAAAAAATAACCGCGACCTTCACCGAGCAGGGAATGTCGCAGTTACTCAAAGGCGTTTTCTACCCAATCGCCGAGTAAGGCTTATGCAGCCTCGGCATCTACATTTTTGCGTGGGCGACCGCGCTTCTTTGCCGGAGCAGCCGGTTTTCGCCAGTCTTTGCCGTAGAGAACCCAGTCGAGAACTTTTCTGTTGGCCTCGTCCACTTTCTTGTCATTACGGTGGATGTAGATGGCCGTCGTCGGGTTAGTGTCGCTGCCGTGGCCGAGAGCCTGCGAAATTACAGCGTCGGGTATATCCAGTTCAGCCGCTATCGTGGCCCAGGAGTGGCGCGCCCAGTAGGTAGTCAGTTCTGTAAGACCGAGCTTATCCTTTACCGACCGAAGCCCTTTGCACAGGTTGTTGTAGAAGTGTCGGTAGTTTACGCAGCCGTCGAGGTAGTTCAGCAGATGCTTCTCGCCGCTGTACTTATCTATAAGAGCGAGGGCTTCCGGCTCTACCTTGATTGAATAAGGGCGGTGGGTTTTGGCACGAATGTAGTTAACACGCCCACCCACCATCTTGTCGAGGTTGCAGAGGTCTACCACGTTTATACCGATGAGCATAAACGTGAGCGCGAAGAAGTCGCGGTACTTTTCCTCCCATTCCTCAAGACCTTGTGCAGTGAATATTCTGCGCAGGGTAGCCACATCGAAGTCGCGCTTGCGCGTGGCCTCGCTTTTTATCTTGAAGCGTCGAAAGGCGTAGGTTGTCGTTATCTCGTTGTCGATGGCATAGTTTACCACCGTGCGTATGTTGCGCATATGAATGGCTATCGAGTTGGCTTTGCACGTGCACGCCATGAAGTCCTCGAAGCCTTCGAGCCACGAAATTTTTATGTCCTCGAACTTCACTTTGGCAAGTGATTTCTCACCGAGCCACGCCACAAGGCGGCTCCGGGTAGCCTCATAGATGGCTTTTGTGCGCCCCTGCTTGCGCTCCGTGAAGCGGTCGAACCACTTCAAAAATGTGTTGGGGTCTTCTTTCGGCTTATTCTCGATTGCGTCTTCAGGCGTGAGCTTCGCTACCACATAATCACGAATCTCTAATGCTGTCATCCCGGCCAATCTGCCTTCATCGTCCAGTTTGAGAATTATTGTGTCAACCTCAACCTTTTTTCGAGAGATTGCATTGTTGTAGAGCATTTCTTGGGGGTGCTTCACAACTTTTTCGGCTTTTGCATCCCATTGGTCGGACGCGAGGTAAATACCAAGCGGCAATGCGGCCGTTTTTCTGTTTTTACAGATGTTGATGCGAAGCGGATTAGTTTCATTGGTGACTGCCGCTTTGCGGGTGTCGAGGTAAAATTTTGTTCTTACCATAGGGCTTAAATCTCGCCCATGCTTGAATTTCGGGAGTCTTTGAATGTTTGCGAAGCCGTCGCAAACATTTCGCAAACATTTCTCGGCAAACTTCCGCAAACTCCGTCCATTTTCGGCATTGGAGGGCTTTTTTTTAAGCTACCTAAGGAGCCATTCTGCTAAGAAAGACACGCTAATTTCAGTGCTAAATTACTGATAATTAACGTGTCTATCTTGCGGAGCGACCGAGATTCGAACTCGGGATACGCTTTTGGCGTATACACGCTTTCCAGGCGTGCCTCTTCAGCCACTCGAGCACCGCTCCTTATTTTGCGGTGCAAAGTTAGGATTTATTTTTATAAAAAGCAAGCATTTGTTGCAAAGTTTTCGCTTGTAATTTATTTATTGTTGAATTTCAGTGGTTTGAGGGTTAAATTATTGCTTGCCTGTAAATATGCAGTGCACGTTTCCTACGGGTAGCTTGCCTTCGAGTCTGAGCGGGATGCGGTCGGCGTCAGTTGATATCCATGCTTCCATGTCGTCCGATGTCTTTTTGCCGTTTTCTGAGGTGAAGGTAAAGGTTATGTAGTATGTTTTTGCTGTTGTGCCGTCGAGATTTGCGTCTACGACACCGTGATACTTTATTGTGAGTAGCTCTTTGCGCTTGCCCGAGAAGATGTCGATGCGTGTTTCTTGTCCTTTCCTCATGTCGGGGTAGGGTAATGTGCGCATATAGTAGAACGACGACAGCATGTCGATAGCGGCGCTGTCGGCCTCAAGCTCGTGCTGCTGGTCTACTTTCAGTACTCCTTTCTTGAATACTTTACGTGTGCATTGCGCTTTTACAATGCCCGGGCTTGTGTAGTTGTAGCGCACTATGTCGTGTTTGCGTTCCGAGCCCTCGTTGGCAATTTTTTCATAGAAAAGAGGGGTGAAGTCGGCGGCTGTCATGCGGCCGTTGAGAGTGTCGCGCACTTTATATATGCGGTCGGCCCACGGTTCGGAGCGTGCTGCCAGACTTGCCATATACTGTGTGGGTGTTTGCTTCAGAGTGAGGGTTGCTCGGCCGGCCTGTTTGTTGATGAGGCCCCATTTGAACATCACTTTATATGTCAGTGTCTCCGACTTCAGCGAGGCCGGGGTAAAGGCTGATACATGTGTGGCGACTGCTATGGCCAGCAGTATGGCGGATATAGTGCGGATCGGAATTCGGAACATTCAATTAAGCATTTATCGGAATCTTGATGCACAGCTTGCGGTGGGTGCCAAGCCCGATATTGGGCGCATGAGCGTCTTCGGGTAAGAAGATGGCACACTGGCCTGTGCGGATATGCAGCAGTGCTTGTGCGGCATCGCCATAGAATGCTACGTCGCGGCTCTCGTCGTAAGGAGTTCTTACATGTACGAGCTGTCCTACGGGAGCCCAGCCTATAGTTTCGGTACCCTTTAGGGGTACGTGTATGTCGATGTATCGGCGGTGGGCCTCAAGGGCTGCTTTCTCGCGTGGTACGAGTGCCGGCTCCTCGCATTTGGCGAAAACTTCGCCAGCATCAGAGTCTCCGATTATGTACACTCCTTTAACAAATTGTGTGTCCTTGTTGTTGACAAGCCACTCTATGGCCATGTCGAGGGCGTGGCTGAGGCCCTTATAATGGTTTGCGTCGTCTATTGTGCAGACTATCATATATACAAAAAAAAGTTTTTTTAATTCCGGTTCTCGTCGTCGAACTCTAATGGCAGAATTGCCCGGCTTGCCTGTTCTATGCGCTTGTTTCTCCAGCACTTGCGGCACACGGCCACATAGCGGTCGTCGCCGCCTATTTCCACCTGCTCGCCCTCCATCACTATGTTGCCGTTGTGGTCTATTCGGGCATTGACTATGGTCTTGTGCCCGCAGTTACACGTCGATTTTATTTCATCGATAGTATCGGCGATTTCAAAAAGGCGTCGCGAGCCCTCGAAGAGATGTGTCTGGAAGTCGGTGCGCAGGCCATAGCATATAACATTGCTGCCCATATCATCTACGATACGTGCGAGCTGGTCTACCTGAGCGGTGGTAAGGAACTGAGCTTCGTCGATAAGATACCAGTCGACCAGTCTCTTGTCCTTGCGGTAGAGTTCGCGGGCAAATTCGTAGAGATTGGTATTCTGATATATCCAATGGCAGTCGCGCTCAATACCTATGCGCGAGCGGATTACGTTTGCCTGCTCGCGAGTGTCAACCACCGGCTTGAGGCACATGTAGTCCATGTGTCGTTCTTCGAAGTTATAGGCTGTGGTGAGCAGCAGGGCAGTCTTGGCGGAGCCCATGGTGCCGTATCTGAAGTATAGTTTTCCTTTGCGGTACATAGTATGACGGGGGAATAATTTCCGCCTCCAAAGTTAAGCTATTTCTTTCAATCCGTGGTTATGGCTTGATGAAATTTTATCAACATAGGCGATACTGCCTGTGGTTAGAATATTTTTTTGTAAATTTGCAGGTTGAAAGAGACTATTACTGCATGATTTCAATCAATAACTTGTCGGTGGAGTTCAGTTCGCAACTCCTTTTCGACAATATAAACTATGTGATAAACCCCAAGGACAAGATAGCCCTTGTGGGCAAGAATGGTGCCGGCAAGAGTACCATGCTGAAGATTATTGCCGGGCTTCAGCGCCCGAGCAGCGGTAGCGTGGCAGTGCCGTCTGGCGTCACTATTGGCTATCTGCCGCAGCAGATGGTGCTTGAAGACACTCTTACTGTTCTTGATGAGGTTCGCAAGGTGTTTGCGTTTGTCGATGCCATGCACCGCAAGCTCGACAGTCTTACCGAGGAGATGGCATCACGCACCGATTATGACAGTGACGAGTACCACGCGCTTATTGAAAAGGTAAGCACCCTTTCGGAAGACGTGGCAATGGCTGCTTCCGACAATTTCGAAGCCGACATGGAGCGCACCTTGCTCGGCCTCGGCTTCGTCAGAGAGGACTTCAACAGGCCCACCTCGGAGTTCAGCGGTGGATGGCGTATGCGAATTGAGCTTGCCAAACTGTTGCTTCAGCGCCCCGATGTGCTCCTGCTCGACGAACCCACCAATCACCTCGACATCGAATCCATTCAATGGCTCGAGAGCTTTCTCACCACCAAGGCGAAAGCTGTGGTGCTCGTCAGTCACGACCGCGCTTTTATCGACAATGTAACAAACCGCACTATCGAAATCACCTGCGGCAAGATTTATGACTATAATGTAAATTACTCCAAGTTCGTAGAGCTTCGCAAGGAGCGTATCGAGCAGCAGATGCGGGCATATCGCAATCAGCAGAAGCAGATTGCCGACACCGAGGAGTTTATAGAGCGTTTCCGTTACAAGGCCACCAAATCGGTACAGGTGCAGAGCCGCATCAAGCAGCTTGCCAAGATTGAGCGTATAGAGGTCGACGAGGTCGATACTTCGCACCTTAGCCTACGCTTTCCCCCGGCTCCTCGTTCAGGCGATTTCCCCCTGATTGTAGAGGAGCTTGGCAAAGCCTATGGCGAGCACCAGGTGTTCGACCAAGCCACATTCACACTCCGCAGAGGCGAGAAAGTAGCCTTTGTCGGAAAGAATGGCGAAGGCAAGTCCACACTCGTTAAGTGTATCATGGGGCAAATACCGTATACCGGCGACCTCCGTATCGGTCATAACGTCAAAATAGGATATTTCGCTCAAAATCAGGCACAACTTCTCGACGAGTCTCTTACAGTCTTCGACACTATCGACCGCGTGGCCGTCGGCGATATACGCACCAAAATCCGCGATATTCTTGGCGCCTTCATGTTTGGCGGCGAAGCGTCCGACAAGAAAGTGAAAGTGCTTTCAGGCGGCGAGAAGACTCGTCTGGCTATGATTAAGCTCCTCCTTGAGCCGGTCAACCTGCTAATTCTCGACGAGCCTACCAATCATCTCGACATGAAGACTAAAGACATTCTCAAGCAGGCTATCAAAGACTTCGACGGAACGGTGATTGTAGTCAGCCACGACCGTGAGTTTCTCGACGGACTCGTTCAGAAAGTCTATGAGTTCGGAGGAGGTTGCGTGCGCGAATGTCTTGGAGGCATATACGAGTTTCTCGAAAAGAAAAAACTCAGCTCGCTGCGCGAACTTGAGGCGTCGGCGCCAAAACCGGCAAAGGATGTTCCACAGCTCAAAGCCCGTCCCGCAGCTGCCGCTCCTGAGCCAACCGCCGAGGCCGGACAGCCCCGCAAACTCAGCTATGCCGAGCAGCGTGAGCGCGACAAGGTGCTCAAACGTGCCGCTCGTAAGGTCGAGGAAGCCGAGACCGCTGTGGGCTTACGGGAGGCCGAACTTGCGGAAATCGAGGCTAAGATTGCGGCCGGCGATGTCTCCTGCGATGTGTTCACAGCCCATGCCGAAGCCGTAAAGGCAGTCGAGAATGCCATGAGCATGTGGGAACTCGCTCAGCTGGAACTCGACTCGCTTAAACAGTAAAAACAGCAATTTATCACTCATTATCAATTTAATATGAAAATCTCTAATGCTTATTTCCTTATGGCTGCAGTAGTTGTGGCCGGAGCACTCGGCTCCTGCAACAGCAAGAGCGCGGCTCCCAAAGGAATCGATGCGTCGAACCTCGACACATTGGTATCCCCCAAAGACAACTTCTATGATTACGCCTGTGGTGGTTGGATGAAGGCCAATCCCCTCAAGGACGAGTATTCACGCTTCGGCACTTTCGACCAACTTGGTGAAGACAATCGCGAGCAAATCCGCGAACTTGTGCTTGGCCTTGACCGAAACGCCGCAAAAGGCACCAACGAGCAGAAAGTGGCCGACCTCTACGACATGGGTATGGATAGCGTACGCCTCAACAGCGAAGGCATCGCACCTATCGTCGACGACCTCGCCGTTATTGCTGCTACTCCCCGCGAGAAGATTGTAGATTTGCTAGCCACAATGCCCGGCATGGGTGTATTCTTCGGCACAGGTGTACAGGCCGACCTCAAGGACAGCAACGTTAATGCAATGTACTGGGGGCAGGGCGGTCTCGGCCTTGGAGACCGCGACTACTATACCGACGACACCGAAAGCGCCAAGAAAGTGCGTGAGGCTTACCGCACCTACCTCGGCACTATCGCTCATCTTATCGGCTATGACGATGCTGCCGCTCAGCGCCTCACCGACAATGTACTTGCTCTCGAAACAGAGCTTGCTCAAAACCAGATGACACGTACCGAGCAGCGCAATATTGCCGCCCAGTACAATCCCTCTTCGGTGGCCGAACTCGTAAAGACTTATCCTTCTGTTGACCTCAAGCACTATTTCGAGCTTCAGGGCCTCGATGTTGATACTGTGATTGTGGACTCGCCCAAGTACTACGCTACAGTGGCAAAAGCCCTCACCGAAAAAGACGAGCAGATGCTCCGCGACTACATGACCGCATCCTATGTGTCGAGCGCAGCATCCTACCTCAGCGACGACTTCATCAACGCACAGTTTGAGCTCACCAAGGCAATCTCGGGCGTTAAAGAGCAGCGTCCCCGCTGGAAACGTGCCCTCGGCGTGCCCAACGGCATCCTCGGCGAAGCTGTCGGCCAGCTTTATGTTGCCAAATACTTCCCCGAAAGCTCCAAAGAGCGCATGCTCACACTCGTGGGCAATCTCCAGAAGGCTCTTGGCGAACACATCGACAATCTCACCTGGATGAGCGACACCACAAAGGCCCGTGCTCACGAAAAACTCGCCACATTCCACGTAAAAATCGGTTATCCCGACACCTGGCGCGACTACTCCAAGCTCGATATCGACCCTGAACTTTCCTACTGGAAGAACATTCAGAAAGCTATCCTCTTCAATCAGGACTACAATAACAACGACTACGGCAAACCCGTCGACCGCGAACGCTGGCTCATGTCGCCCCAGACTGTCAACGCTTACTACAATCCCACCACCAACGAAATCTGCTTCCCCGCAGGTATCCTTCAGAAACCCTTCTTCGACCCCGAAGCCGACGACGCTGTTAACTACGGTGCTATTGGTGTCGTAATCGGTCATGAAATGACTCACGGCTTCGACGACCAGGGCCGTCAGTTCGACAAGGACGGCAACTTCGCCGACTGGTGGACTGAAGCCGACGCCGATGCGTTCAACAGCCTTGCCGAGAAGCTCGTAGCTCAGTTCGACTCTATCGTAGTGGTGGGCGACACTCACGCCAACGGCCAGCTCACACTCGGTGAGAATATCGCCGACCAGGGCGGTTTGCGTGTGGCTCGCACTGCATACCTCAACTCGCTCAATGGCAAGGAGGCCCCCGTTATCGACGGCTTTACTCCCGAGCAGCGTTTCTATCTTGCATACGCAAATGTATGGGCCGGCAACATCCGCGACGAGGAAATCATCTCGCTCACTATCTCCGACCCCCACAGTCTCGGTCGTTGGCGTGTAAACCAGACCCTCCGCAACATCCAGCCCTTCTTTGAAGCATTCGGCATCACCGAAGGCGACAAGATGTACCTCCCCGAAGAGGAGCGCGTAGTAATCTGGTAACGGATACTCACATAATACAGCAAAAGCCGCAGACATCGCGTGTCTGTGGCTTTTGTTCTTTTGAGGGGAGGGATTGTCAATGCTGATATATATACCTCTTTATAGAGCGCTTGGGCGTTTTTTCAAATTCTTCCTGATAAATCTTATAGGAAGCAATCTGGCTGTACCCGGGCAGCTCATGGTTGAGTTTCTCAATATTGTCTTGCATGATAGGCTCCAGTTTCGACGACGACACACCTTGAAGCGAAGCCGCATCGTAGTCGGGGTGTATCAGCGCGATAAGTTTGCCGTCGTTCTCCACCACGAGGGACTCTGCCACATACGGCATATTGTTGAGCTGTTGCTCTATCTCTTCCGGGTAGATATTCTGCCCCGAAGGCCCGAGTATCATGCTTTTGTCGCGTCCGCGGATATATATGTACCCGTCGGGGTCAATCGTCACGATATCGCCGGTATTCATCCAGCCGTCTTTGTCGAATACCGATGCCGTGGCATTATTGTTGTTGAAGTATCCCTTCATCACGTTGGCGCCTTTTACCCACAGCACGCCGGGCACATTGGCCGGGTCGGGAGAGTCTACGCGCACCTCCATGCGGCTCACGGCACGTCCGCACGAACCGGCCCTCTGCTCATCCCACGGCGCGTAGGAAATCAGAGGGCCACATTCCGTCATGCCGTAGCCCACGGTATAGGGGAACCCTATGCGACGCAGAAAAGCCTCAACATCTTTGCTCAGGCTTGCTCCGCCTATTATGAGTTCCTGAAGGCGGCCGCCGAATGTTTCTTCGATGCGTGTTTTAATCCGTGCGAGAAGCTTGTCGTCCACGAGCGGTATGTGCAGCAGCACCTTCATGAGCGGCTTGTCGAGCAGCGGGAACACGCGTGTCTTCACAATCTTCTCTATGATAAGGGGTACTGATACTATCAGCTTCGGGCGCACCTGGGCGAACGCCTCCATTATCACCTTGGGCGAAGGCGTACGTGTGAGGAAGTGTATATGGCAGCCTTTTACAAACGGATGCAGTAATTCTACCGAGAAGCCGAACATGTGCGCCAGCGGAAGCATGCACACCATGCCGTCGCCCGGAACAAGGAAGTTCAGGCCGTCGACCGTATATTGTATGTTCGACCAAAGATTGCCGTATGTAATCATCACACCCTTGGATAGCCCGGTAGAGCCCGAGGTATAGTTTATCAGAGCCACCTCGTCAGGCTTGGCCTCGGTGCTGAAATGCACGTCGTCGGGTGTGAAGCGCTCGGGATATTTGTCGCCGAAAAGGCGGTTTAGAGTATCGCGTGCATGTTCAAGACGCTTGTTGCGGGCGAACAGAAGAGAGTAGTCGCTGATGAGCAGCGCTCCCTCAAGACGGGGCATATTGTCGTGGTCGAGATTCTCCCACGTGCCCGCGTCGACAAAGAAAAGCCGGGCCTCGCAGTGGCATACAAGGTGATGCACGTTGTCGGGCTTGAAGTCATGCAGTATAGGCACTATCACAGCCCCGTATGTAAGCGAAGCGAGAGCCACTATGGCCCATTGCGCCGAATTGCGGCCACATAGTGCTATACGGTCGCCGCGACGCACGCCGGCATGCTCGAAGAGCAGATGCAGCTTCGCGATTTTGCGGGCTACATCGCGGTACTGGAACGACTGGCCTTGAAAATCGGTAAGAGCGAGTCGCTCCCAATTCAGGCGGAGCGACTGCTCTATATATGCGATTATATCGGATTGCGTGTGCATAACAGATGAGTTTATAAGAAACCGATTAAATAACCTTTAATCTCTTATCAGTCATCGTATCGCATGAATTTGCCGTCGCGGTCAAATTTCATCTCTACTCCGTTCGAGAGCTCCACATCGTAGCCCCTCCGTTCTTTCTCGATGCCCACTATACGCTGCTTCGGCTGAAGCTTGGCAACGGTGGTGCGTATAGAAGTGGGAATTATCGAGGTCGGAACCGATTTGGTGTTGTTCACTTCCACTTTATCCCAGTTGCCGTTGCGGTCGAAGCCTATTTCCGTGCCGTCGTCGAGCACTACGTCGTACTCGCTTATGCGGCCGAAATCCTTGTCTATCTTCACCACGCTCACACCGGCCTTGAAGTTGTTCACAATGGTTGTGCGGGCCGCTTCGGGGAGTACCGATGCGTCGTGTGCATAAGTGTCGCGGGCCTGTGCCATGGTGAAAGCGCCGGCCACAAGTGCTATAAGCAATAAGATTTTCTTCATAGTTCTATGTTTAAGCATTATTATTTTCCTTAATAACGCTCAACACAGACTATAAGTTCTACCTCTTCACATATACGCGCCGCACCCTTTGCGACACCCACGTAAGAAGTTCGTATGGGATAGTGCCTAAAGTCTCGGCAAGACGCTCCACCGGCTGTGCAGTGCCGAATATCTCGACGCTGTCGCCGACCTTAACGCCTGGAGCGGCACTCACGTCTATCATGCACAAATCCATGCATATGCTGCCGAGGGTCGGACATTCGGCTCCGTTTACTATAAACGATGCGTTGCCATAGCCGAGCCGTCGGTTCACGCCGTCGGCATATCCCACAGGTACCGTTGCCACAAGCGTGGTATCATGTGCTGTATGACCCTTGCAGCCGTAGCCAATGGGCGTATCTTCGGGCCATTCTTTCAGAGATATGATATGCGAGCGGAATGAAGCAACCGTGCGCAGATTGGCCGCTTCCGGCCCGGGATAAGGCGACACGCCGTAAAGCCCTATGCCGAGACGCCCCATTTCGTATGTTCCGGCATCGGCAAAGCGCATCATACCCGCGGTGTTGAGTATATGGCGCTTGAAATCATAGCCGATAAGTTCGCGAAGGCTGCCTGTCATCTCGTAGAATAGTGATAATTGCCCGCGCGTATAGCTGTCCATGTCGATGCAGTCGGCGGTAGCCAGATGCGAGAACGCCGACGAAACCTTCACCGCATCAGTAGCCGAAAGCATCTTCGCTATCTCGGGCAGCTGGCTCGCAAGAAAGCCCACACGGTGCATGCCGGTGTCGAATTTGATATGTACGGGATAGTCTTTCACGCCAAAAGCCTTTGCCTCGGAAATCAGGGCCGAAAGCTCGTCGGGTGCAAATACAGCCGGCTCAAGGTGGTGGCTGAAAAGGGCGGGGTAGCGGTTGGTGACAGGGTTGAGAACCATTATCGGCATGGTTATGCCGGCCTCGCGAAGCGCTATGCCTTCTTCTATGACTGCTACTGCAAGATATGCGGCGCCAAGACTCTGTAGGGTCTTGCCTATCTCTATGGAGCCGAGACCGTAGGCCGATGCCTTTACCATTGCCACAATACCCGTGCCTTTCGGAACAAGGCTGCGGAAATAGTTGTAGTTATGAGCAATAGCATCAAGGTCTACCTCAAGTATGGTGTCGTGCCCGGCACTTTCGAGAGCCTCGGCAATGTTTGTCATAAGTGGTGTCTGTCGTCCGAACAGCAATACTTGTGAGTCGCGCAGCTCCTCTCCTGTGTGTATGCGGGCTAGAAGCTCGGGGCACACGCGCTCCATTTTGTCAATCCCGAATTTATTTGCGAGAGCCACTGCCTGCGCAGCGCTTTCTTCCGGCTCTCGGTCTATCAGTTCTCCGAGAACAAGCACCTTCGGGCGCGACGGGGTGGCATGCCGGCGCATAAAGTCCAAAGCCTCCTGAAGCGAACGCACGTCTGCCGTAAAACCGTCGCGATAGATAGTGTTGCCGTAGCTGCCTGCGGCAATCTCACGGCGCTTGTCGGCCAAAGGCAGAGAGCGCACTGCCCGGCGTTTTTCTTCGTCATAGCCCATAAGCTCCATAGCCTTGTCGGCAAGTGCGTGGTATATGCTTGGGAACTGCCCCTGCTGCACGGGATAGAGCCGCAGCGAACGGTCTGTGCTCTTTTTCTCTTCGAGCCGCCGTCGCAGTTCCGCGTCGGAGTCCGCATATATAATTATAGAAGCGCCTTTCACCACAGCGAGTTTCTCTGCCACCTTCATGGCGTGCGATGCGAAAGCCTCGTCGTGCTCCTCGGTAACAGGCGTTATAATTGCCATGCCATGCGACGGCCCGAGCATGGCGCTTAGCTGGGCACCTTGTCCCGGAGCATCTATGCCGGCCTCGGTGAGAATATGAGCGCCTTGATTGTCGCTCCGTGTCATATCGCACACGGCCAGCGGCACTCCGATGCTCGAGTTCCAGCTGCGGGGACTGCGGCGCACATCCTCGTAAGGAAGCAGGGCAGTGTAGAGCAGTTCCTTCATGGTGGTCTTGCCTATGCTGCCCGTTATAATCACGCCGGAGTGTATGTCTTCCAGTCGGGCGCGAGCTATTCCGGCTAAAGCCTCCGGCACATTTCCTACAACGATATATTCGGCATCGGAGGGTGCATCCTGCGGAAGCTCCTCGACTATGAACGTGCGCACTCCGCGCCTATACATATCGCCTGCATAGCGATGCCCGTCGGCGAGGTCAGTTCTTATAGCAGCGAATACAGTGTTGGCTGGGTCGAATACCGAGCGGCTGTCGGTGGTGATATATCTGGGGTCGCGTCCGCGGCTCAAATACTCTTCAAGTGTCATAATATCTGACGGTGTTGGCTTGCTTTGTGTCTGCGTCGTGCTTCGAGGGCGGCGTTGGCACAGTCTTTCGTAAAAAATGTTTCAGAGAATTGCTCGTAAATGTAGTCTGCGGCAGTCTCCGACGGATGTTTCATATCCGACGCGTAGAAGCGGTAGTCTCGCAGGTCGTCGAGCATTATTTCGTACGAGGGGAAATATGTGGCGTCTCCGGCCTCGCGCAGTGCCTTGTCGAGACCGAGAAGCAGAGTGGCTTTGCCGAGCTGGTTGCCGTGGAGGCCGTCGGCCAAATGGCGTATGGGGCTTACGGTGAATATTACACGGCCCGCTCCTTTTTCTGCGAGCCCGGCTGTTATGGCAAGAGCGGCAGCGCACACTTCTTCCGTTTCGAGAAGGCGGCGCTCGAATGTCGATGGCGGAAATTTATGGCAGTTCCCTGCCGGCAGTCCGTTGTCGCGGCGAAAGTACACGTATGCCGAGCCGAGTGTGATAACGACAAGAGGCTTGCGCTCCACGAAGTTGTAGAGCCGGGCCTGCGTCGCATTGATGTCGGCAAGAACATGTGCGGCGTCGCTCCCGCTGTAGCGCGAGGCATAGTCGAGGCAGTGATAGCCGCGGGGGCCTTCCACAAGGTCGGCTTCGGTGTAGGCAATCTTGTCGGCAGCCCGCTGCAGGCAGTTCAGTATCGAGAGCGGATTGTATAGCGGCCCGAAGGGATTGCGCAGCACCTCGAAGCCGTCGTCCTCTAGTCGCGCCCCTATTTCATCGGTAAAGCACGAACCGAGCAGCAGCACGGGTGTGTTGTGCTCTATGCGGAATGGCGCTTTCTGCGCCTCTATCTCTGTGCGGAAACGCATGGCTGCTAATACATCTGATAGTCTATCGAAAGCACCTGGAACTCGGTGCGTCGGTTTATCTGGTCGGCTACTTCCCGGTCGGCTTCGGGCAAGGCGAGTATGTATTCCTCGGTGAGCACATCGCCCTCTTTGAACTGCGGATATTCGCGCGTAAGCTTCTTGGTGATAGTCTTGGGACGCGACTTACCGTAGCCCTGGCTCTGAAGACGCTCGGGAGAAATCCCCACTGAGATGAGGTAGTCTATCACCGAGCGGGCGCGACGGCTCGAAAGGTCGATGTTATATTCTTCGGAGCCTTTGCGGTCGGTGTGCGAAGCCATTTCTATTGTCACGTTTGGGTTGTCGCGCAGCACCTGCGCCATTTCATCGAGTCCGGCCTTCGACTCGGGGCGTAGTGTGGCCTTGTCGAAGTCATAGAAGATATTGTCGATTACCACAGGCTTACTTATCGAAGCGAGGATGAAGTCCACGCCGTACTCGGCGTCCTCCTCTGCAGTATCGCTGGTAAACTCCTGCTTGGCATTGAGGTACCCTTTGGCGCCCGCAAGCATCACATAGCTCACGCCACGGTCGAGAGGGAAGGAGAACGAGCCGTCGGCGCGCGCTATCTGCTTTTGGTTTGAGCCGTCGTTACCCACTATGCGTATCACGGCATTGGGCACGGGCTCTTCGTCCTTGTCGAGCACCCAGCCCGAAATCACTATCTTCAGCTCGGGCAATTCGAAAGAGAAAAGATGGTCGTAGCCTTTGCCGTCGGTACGGTTGGAGCTGAAGAAACCCTGTTCTCCCTCGCCGAAAGTCATGCCGAAGTCGTCGGCCGACGAGTTCACGGGTGTGCCCATGTTGGTCACGCTCCAGCCGCCCGAGCGTGTAAGCTCGGCACGGAATATGTCGAGGCCGCCGTAACCCGGATGCCCGTTCGACGAAAAATAGAATACAGAGTCGCTGCGGAAAGTAGGGAACATTTCGTCGCCGGGGGTGTTTATCCACTCGCCGAGGTTCTCGAGCGAGCCGCTGCGCTCTTTGAGATTGATGCGCCAGATGTCGCGGCCGCCGTAGCCGCCGGGCATATCGGAGGTAAAATAGAGCCACTGGCCGTCGGGCGACACTGCCGGATGCGCGTAGCTCGAAAGTGTATCGCTTGTAATCTCGAATTTCACCGGCGCGCTCCATTTGGCATCGGAACGCTGTGAGGTGTATATCTCCACGCCGGTGTGCGCGTTCGGCTCGCGGCGGGCGCGGCTCAGATACATGGTCGAGCCGTCGGGTGAAAACGCTATGGCTCCTTCATCGGCATCGCTGTTCAGCTCGCCCTCCACTGGTTCGGGACGCTTCCAGCGCCCTTGCTCATCCTTGCCGGCAAACCATATATCGCCTTTCTTCATCCCCGTAATCTCGCTTTTCCTGGTGCCTGTCACCTTCTCGTTGGTCGAAGTGAAATAGAGCTGGTCGAGGCTGCGGTCGAGATATGCAGGCGAGAAATCGGAGCGGCGCGAATTAAAGAGCTTCGCATTCTTTACCACATAGCGGGTGGCGCCCTTCTTGTCGCGCGCCATTTCCGCGCCTATCAGGCCGTTCTGCGCGAGCTTGTCGGCGGGTTTCCATTCCAGATAGTCTTTGTATGCCTTGATAGCCTGCGGATATTTGCCTTCGGCCGCCATCATCTGTGCCATGCGGAGGTATATCACAGAGTCGCCGTAGCCGTAGCGGGCTGCATTCTGATACGCCGCCGAGGCCTGTGCGAACTGGTTCATGCGGCGATGACACTCGGCTATCTTGTAAGCCACTTCGCCACGCAGAGGGCGGTCTTCGCGTTTGGTGAGCTTGTTGTACACCTTGCGGTAGGTGCGTGAGGCGTCGAAATATTCGCCGCGCTCCATCTGTTCGTTTGCGGTGGCAAGCTTGGCTCCGCCGCACGAGCTCAGTGCTATGGCTGCGGCGGCAAGCAGTATGGTGAGGAATTTATTGCGTGGATACATATATACATTAACGCGGAAAACGTCGGTCTTATTGCTTGCCTTTCACATTACCCCAGCGCGAATTGTGGCGCTGTACCATAACGTCTTCGGCAGGATTGCTGCACGGATGCCAGAACTCCTTTCCGGCAATGGCATCGGGCCGGAACTGCTGGCGCACGAAGTTGCCCGGATAGTTGTGCGAGTACATGTAGTTTTTGCCGTAGCCGAGCTTCTTCATAAGCGCCGTGGGGGCGTTGCGCAGGTGCAGCGGCACAGGCAGGTTCCCCGAGCGCTCCACTTCCTCGAGAGCCGCGTCTATAGCAAGATATGCCGAATTGCTTTTTGGCGATTGGGCAAGATATATAGCGCACTCCGATAGGGGAATACGCCCCTCGGGCATGCCTATTTTCTGTATTATGTCGAAGGTGGTGTTTGCCACCAGCATGGCGTTTGGATTGGCCAGCCCCACATCTTCCGATGCAAGTATAACCATGCGCCGGGCTATGAACTCGGGGTCTTCGCCGCCCGCTATCATCCTTGCCAGCCAGTACACGGCGGCGTCGGGGTCGCTACCGCGGATACTCTTGATAAAAGCCGAGATGATATCGTAGTGCATCTCCCCGTTTTTGTCATAGGCCTGAGGGTTCTCCTGAAGGCGCTCGGTAATTATCCGGTCGTTGATTACTATTTCTTCGCCCAGGCCTGTCGACTGTTCGAGCAGGTCGAGTATGTTCAGCAGCTTGCGCGCATCGCCTCCGGCATAGCGGAAGAGCGCAGAAGTCTCTTCTATGCGCACTTTGCTCTGCGACAGTATCTCGTCTACGGTCACGGCGCGGGTTAGGAGTGCACGGAGGTCGTCCTCCTCAAGCGGTCTGAGTGTGTACACCTGCGCACGCGACAGTAGCGGGCGTATGACCTCGAACGACGGATTTTCCGTTGTGGCACCGATTAGAGTGATGGTGCCGTTCTCAACCGCTCCGAGCAGACTGTCCTGCTGCGACTTGCTGAAGCGGTGTATTTCGTCGATAAACAGTATTGGGCGCCCGCCGGAGAACATGCCGCCAGCTTCCTGCTGAGCACGTTCGATTACCTCGCGCACGTCTTTTACGCCCGATGTCACTGCCGACAAAGTGAAGAAGGGGCACTTGGTAGTATTGGCAATGATGCGGGCCAGAGTGGTCTTGCCTACTCCGGGAGGGCCCCATAGGATAAACGACGCTATCTTGCCGGACTCTATCATGCGGCGTATAATGCCGTCGGGTCCTACAAGGTGACGCTGCCCTATGTATTCGTCGAGGTTCCGGGGGCGCAGACGGTCGGCTAGTGGTTGTGTTGACATCGGTGAGGCTGTGTAGTGAAAGCAAGAGCCCCTGATGCGGGGCTCTTGCTTAAATATGTAAGTGTCAGGTTTATATTTAAAAACCTATTATTGTGCGGCACCGCTCTTTATAAGATCTACTATAGCATTGTAGTCTGCCACTGCTTTCTCAAAGTTTTCAGCGTCTTTGAGGCGGCTGTAGTATGCCTGCTTGAATGCGTATGCGTTCTTGTAGAGGTTGAGCTGGTTGCCCTGGTTCTTGGGGTCTTTGTTGGCGGGGTCTTCATCAAGAAGCTCAATCATCCTGTCGAGTGCTTCGATAGATTCAGTGTTAGGCTGTTTGTTGTTGCCTGCGATGTTGAGGAAGGCCAGACGCTGGTAGAACTGAGCCATAGGCTTGATATTGGGGTTGTCAATCACCTTCTTGATGTACACGATACCTTTGTCGGCGAGTTCGCGTGCCTGGATGGTGTCGGTCGATGCGCCGGCAGCCTGGAGGTAGCGGGTAGCCATGCCGTAGAAGTCGTCGGGCGAAGGATTTTCCTGCATTTCGAGGTAAGCGGCGTAGGCGTCGGCACCCTTGGCATACATCTTGTTCTGGTTGTAGACCGAAGAGAGGTTCTTGAGGAGGTCGCCGTTCTTGGGGTCGCGTTCGGCTGCAAGTTCATACTGTACTACCGCCAGAGAGTCCTGTCCGGCGCCTGAGAGAGCTTCTGCATAGGTCACGTAGTCGTTGGTGGTGAAGTTTCCGCCGGCGTTTGATGCAAAGAATTTGGCTGCATTGTCGATAGCGGCGGCATAGTCCTTCATGGCAGTCTGGTCGAGGAAGCGGATACGCTGCATCAGGAAGTTGGAGGGGTCTTGCGAAAGGATTTCGTTGGCTACGCCGAGCGATTCGGGATACTTCTCACCCCAGTAGAGGAGCACGGCATAGCGGGCCTTGTCTTCGGGGAAGTGGTTGGGGTTCTGGATATACTTGCCGTAGAGGTCAGAAGCCTTTTTCCAGTGGTCGGCAAGGAAGTACTTCTCGGCGAGTTCACGCTGTGCCATGGCAGAGTTGGGCTGCTGGGCAAGCAGCTCTTCAAGCTTCTGTATGCCGTAGCCCTTGTTTACATTGAAGTAAGCGTTGGCATATTTAACATAGCCTTCGGAGTTCTGAGGGTCGTTGAGAATAGCGTTCTCATATTTGGCCGCAGCGCTGCCGAAGTCCTGGGCGTCCATAAGCATATCGCCTTCGAGGATATATATCGAGGGGGCTTTGAGCTTGGAGTCCTTGCGGGCCTTGTCGATATACTTCTGAATTTCTTTAGCGTACTTCACTGCGTCTGCATTGTAGTATGCACGGGCAATAGCGATAGTAAGGTCGGCATTTTTCTTTGCGTGCTTCTGTGCTTCGCCGAACTGCTTGTCTGCCGCCGATGCCTGACCGTTGAGAAGGTCGAGAGCGCCGAGGCCTACATAGTTGTAGCCGTTGTCTGGATTGAGCTGGAGGCCTTTGTCGAAGTATGACTTCGCTGCGGCCTTGTCGCCCTGCTGGAGCGCTACCTGACCGAGGTAATAGTTGGCAAGCGACTGGTCGGTAGCCGCATCGCTGAGCGTGCGCTCGAGGATAGTGCGGGCGTTGTCGTACTGGCCGGCCTTGTAATATTCGATGCCGTCTTTGTAGCCTTGAGTCTGTGCCGATGCCATAAGGCCGGCGGCAAGAGCCAAGGATAAGAAGAGTTTGATTTTCATTGTGTGTTTTGTGGGTTTATTTGTTTTTTCTATTACTTTTTCCGGTTTTTAATTCATTCACGGTCGGGCAGCTCCACCTGTTGTACGCTTACACGGGCTGGTAGGATGCCTGTTTTCATGATTATCTTCTGACCGATAGGGCCTGTGACAAACGAGTAGAAGCCGCCGGCCACATTCGATGTCGAAGCTGTCGTCACCATATATATTTGGCGGAACAGCGGATACGAGCCGTCGAATATATACTGTTGGTAGGGCTTGTAGGCCCGAACTTCGTCGTCGCGGTTTACTTTAAGCACTTTCACGCGGTCGGTGAGGGTGGCGCCAATCACTGCACCGTCGTCGAGCACGCTCTTGGCAAGCTCGTCGCGGCTTACGTCTGCCTTGTCCATGTCGGACGTAATCCAGCTCACGCCGAGTACGCCTATGGCGTTCGGGTTTTTCTCAACGATGCTGAATACATCTTTGATTGAGCCTGCCGAGTACACGTTCGGACCAAGAGGCTTGCCGTGCAGAAGCGAGTCGGTGAGGAAGGTGGCCAGGGAAGAGCCCGTCTGGTCGAGTACCACATTTATTTTACCGAGCTTCGAAGGCTCGAGGTCGTTCCACTGAGTGGACGAACCCGACATGATGTCGGCCAGCTCGCTCACGGTAAGCTTCTCGCAGGTGTTCTTGGGGTTTACGATAAAGGCTACGGCGTCTACGGCAATCTTTGCAGAGCGCACATTCACATTGGCGCCGCGCTCTTTCTTGTACTTGGCCTTGAGTGCGCGCTTTTCTTCGGGCGTAAGGTCGCGGGTGATTACAACACTCCGAGTGTTGAGGCTGAAGAGCGAGTCGAGAGCCTCGGCCTGTGTGCCGTAGCGCACAAGGATATGGGCATCAGGGTACTGATACTCGAATACATCCACTTCCTGCTCGAAGATGTTCTCGAAAGTGTTGTCACACACCATAGTGGTGGTACCCGAAGTGGAGGAGTGCGGGTCTTTCTCGTATTTCAGGCACGATGTGGCGCCAAGGCCCAGCATGACTGCCAAGGCCAAAGCGGCGTACTTTACGGAACTGTTATTCATGTCTTGGAGTATGATAATCTAATCGTATGTATGTCTGCGGTCAGTCTATGCCTTTGACTTGCCGATAGGCTCGCCAGATGCCGTATATTACAAGCACTACTCCTACTACATAGCGAGTCCATGCCCAGTCACCGTTCCAGCCGAAAAAGTTTATCAGGAGCAGTACGCCCATGCCGACGTATACGATTATCATGATGATGCCGAAAATTGCGCGCATCACCTTGTTCGACTTGTTCTCTCCGGCCTCCTCCTCGCGCTGACGGCGGCGTTCCTCTGGGGTGGGTATTCTATATTCGCTCATAACTATGTCTTTTTTAGTTAAATAAATTTACAAGAGTACTATTCCGTACCTCTATAATTTTTTAACACTTTAAGACCTTTAAAGTTCGATTTGTGCTTTTTTATCAGTGCATCTTTTTCTTTGTAGCCGTAAAGTTACACATTTTTGACGGCATACAAGCCAAAGAGATGTGAAATATTCAATAATATTTGTTAACTGCATCACTTAAGATGCGGCGACAGTCCTCGCTCGGCGATGCGCAATCCTCTCAGGAAGTCGGCGCCGCCCATAGGCTTTTTGCCTGCCGGCTGCACCGTTACAAGCTCCAGAACCTTGCCGTCGCCGGTGCCGGCGTAGGCACGTTTGCCGCAGAGTGCAAGCTCGCCGGGCTTCAGTTTCAGTCCTGTTTCGGCGGTTGCGTGTGCAGTCTTTATTATCTTTACGGTGCCGGTATCGTCGCCTTCAGCCTGTAGACTCAGATGCGACCAGGCTGAAGGATATGGCGCAAGGCCGCGCACATGGTTGTGTATGGCTGCGGCATCGCGGCTCCAGTCTGTCAGGCAGTCTTCCTTGAAGATTTTCGGCGCAGGTGTAGGCTCCGTGTCGCCGCACAGCTCGCTTTGGGGCGTGGTCTTAAGGTCGCCTTTTATTATGTGCTCCACGGTATCCACGGTGAGGCGAGCGCCTATTTCCATAAGGCGGTCGTGTACCGAGCCGGCATCCTCGTCGGGACCGACGTCAATGCGCGTACGGCTTATGATATCGCCGGTGTCTATGTCGTGCTTGAGGAAGAAGGTGGTCACGCCGGTCTCGCTCACGCCGTCCATAATAGCGCGGTTGATAGGCGCGGCGCCGCGATACAGCGGGAGCAGTGAGCCGTGGAGGTTGAACGTGCCCAGCGGAGGCATCGTCCACACCACTTCGGGAAGCATGCGGAATGCGATTACTATAAACAGGTCTGCCTTCACTGCACGCAGTGCGCTTACAAATTCTTCGTCTTTGAGGCGCTCGGGCTGTAGCAGTGGCAGCTCATGCTCCAGGGCGTATTTCTTTACGGCGGAGTAGTTGATTTTCTGCCCGCGGCCCGATGCCTTGTCGGGCATCGTAACCACGGCGGCTACATTGTAGCCGCCTTTTATAAGTGCATCGAGACTTTCCACAGCAAAATCGGGAGTCCCGAAGAATACTATTCTGAGGTCTTGCTTGGTCATATCTGTTTTATGGATGTTGGGTCGCGTATTGCTCGAGAGCGAGCCAAAGTGTATCGCCCGCAGGTACGGGTGCTGTCACATCTATCGGTTTCTGCGACACAGGGTGTACAAACTCTATGCGGCGTGCGTGGAGCGAGATGTTGCCGTCGGGGTTGCTGCGCTTGTCGCCGTACTTCAGGTCGCCTTTCACGGGGCAGCCTATGGCCGAGAGCTGCACGCGTATCTGGTGCTTGCGGCCCGTCATAAGATTTACCTCAAGCAGATTGTAGCGCTCGCTGCGCGCTATGAGCCTGTAGCTCAGCATAGCCTTTTTCGCGCCCTCTTTCGGTGTAAGAGATGCGTACGACTTGTTGTTGCGCTCCACCGTGCTGATATAGTGTGTGAGCGTGGCCTCGACCTGCGCCGGCTCATTGCGGCTCACGGCCCAGTACGTCTTGTGCACATCGCCCGAGGCAAACATGGCGTTCAGGCGCGACAGCGCTTTAGAGGTCTTTGCAAACATCACCACACCGCTCACGGGGCGGTCGAGGCGGTGCACAACACCGATAAAGACATTCCCAGGCTTGGCGTCGCGCTCCTTGATATAGCGCTTGAGCGTTTCCGAGAGAGGTTCGTCGCCAGTCTTGTCTCCCTGCACTATCTCGCCGGCGCGCTTATTCACTATTATTATATGATTGTCTTCGTAGAGTATCTCCATTATAGGCTTATAAGCTTGTTTTAGATTGCAAAATTAGCGAATATCGCCCTTATTTGAGCAATAATATGTATTAAATTGCCGATTTGATAAAGTTTTTTTTGTTGTACAAAGTTTTTTTTGTATGTTTGCCGAATAATTGGCCTCACAAGCTCTGTGGAGCCGATTGAAACGGTTTTTAACGAACGCTATTCCATCACAAGATATGCCAAGACAGCTTGACGAATTGCAGAATTGTTCGCTACTGGGTAATCAAGGGGTAAAATACCCGACGTCCTATGCGCCCGAGATGCTTGAGACTTTCAAGAACAAGCATCCCGAGAACGAGTATATAGTGTCGTTTGACTGCCCCGAATTTACTTCACTCTGCCCGAAGACGGGTCAGCCCGACTTCGGGCACATCATTATAAACTATATTCCTGCCGAAGACATGGTGGAGAGCAAGAGTCTCAAGCTCTATCTCTTCAGCTTTCGCAATCATGGCGACTTCCATGAGGACTGCATCAATATTATAATGAAAGACCTCGTGAAGCTCATGAATCCTAAATACATAGAAGTGCGCGGTATCTTCATGCCGCGAGGAGGCATCTCGATAGTCCCCTTTGCCAACTATGGCGATGAAAACCACCAGGATATGGTGCGACAGCGCATGCTTGCCGCATTTCCCTTAATGCCAAATCAGTTATGACTACACGCAATCAGAAAAACGCGTTGATGGTGCTCTCCGGAGGCATGGACTCCGTGACAATGCTCCACGAGTACGCATCGGAAATCGAACTCGCCGTAAACTTTACCTATGGCTCAAACCATAATACACGCGAGCTTGAGTGCGCACGCGAGCACTGCCGCATGCTCGGCATTGAGCTTATGGTGATTGACCTCGGATTTATCGGTAAATATTTCCACAGCTCGCTCCTCGAAGGCCCCGACGCTGTGCCCGAAGGCGAATACGATTTCGACAACATGAAATCGACCGTCGTTCCCTTCCGCAACGGCATAATGCTTGCCGCCGCCGCAGGCCTCGCCGAAAGCCACGGTCTTGATGTACTTATGATTGCCAACCACGCCGGCGACCATGCCCTGTACCCCGACTGCCGCCTCGCATTTATCGAGGCTATGTCGAAGGCTATACAGGAGGGCACTTACGAAGGCATAAAGGTGAAAGCCCCCTACACGCTCCTCTCCAAAGCCGACATAGCTCTGAGGGGAAAGCGCCTCGGACTCGACTATTCCACCACATACTCCTGCTACAAAGGCGGAGAGAAGCACTGCGGACAGTGCGCCACATGCCGCGAACGCCGTGCCGCACTTCAGGCTGCCGAAATAGACGACACTACAGAATACGAAGAAGAATAAGAATTTTCGTGACCATCAACCATAATAATCAACTTAAAAATCAAGTCCATGGAATCGTTACTCAACTCCATCCATGCTGCTTACGAAGCATTCAAGCTTGACGCAGCTCTCCAGCAGGAGAAAAACAACAAAGCAGCCGGCACACGTGCCCGCAAAGCTTCGCTCGAGCTTGAAAAACTCATGAAGGAATTCCGCAAAGCTTCGCTCGAAAGCGCAAAGAAATAAGAAATCCATTCTGATTGACAGCCCCGCCTCCGTTTAACGAGGGCGGGGTTGTTGCATTATGGTGCGTTTGTTTAAACCTAATTAGGGTCGAGCCGAAATCACGGTGTATGGATTTAATGAAATATGTGCTCGGAGACCACTGTTTTACCATTTATCCAAACGCAATTAAACAAATACACCGTGATTTCGGCTCGACGCATAATTTCCCTCGACTTCCTTGCTTTACTTTCCTTCCGATACCGCACCTTTTACTTTCTTTACTTCCGTATCTAGTATAAGATTTCAGACAATCGGCGCTACAGACCACTACAGGGCATGTCACTTCCGTTCGTTTTCTCTTAAGTGCGTTTGTCTAAGGAACGGAAAGTTCGGATGACGGATACAAAAAAGCGAGACACTCCGCATGTGGAATGTCTCGCTCTTTTGAGTTATGAATGTCAGAAATTAAATCTGCTCATTGCTGTTTTCTACGGGAGCAACGCTCGGGTCTACACCCCACTGCTGGAGCGAGAGTCGACGATAGTTGTTGTAGCGCCACTGAGCGTTATCCTTGGCAGCAGCGAAGAGTTCTTCTGCTTCTGCGGGATACTGCTTGAGTACCGATGCGTAGCGCACCTCACCCTTGAGGAAGTCTTCGAAGAGGCTCCAGTCGGGTTCTTTGCTGTCGAGGGTGAAGGGGTTTTCGCCCTTGAGTTCTGCATCGGGGTTGTAGCGCCAGAGCTGCCAGTAACCGCAGGCAACCGCGCGCTGCTCTTCGGCCTGTGCATGACCCATACCGGACTTGATGCCGTGGTTGATACAGGGAGCGTAGGCAATGATGAGCGAGGGGCCGTCGTAAGCCTCGGCTTCGCGGATAGCCTTGAGGGTCTGAGCCTGGTCGGCGCCCATAGCCACCTGTGCCACATATACGTAGCCGTAGGTAGAGGCGATAAGACCGAGGTCTTTCTTACGTATGCGCTTGCCGGCCGAAGCGAACTTGGCGATAGCGCCCAGAGGAGTAGCCTTCGACGACTGGCCGCCGGTATTGGAGTAAACCTCGGTGTCGACAACAAGTACGTTTACATTCTTGCCGGACGCGAGTACGTGGTCGAGACCGCCGAAGCCGATGTCGTATGCGGCACCGTCGCCGGCGATAATCCACTGCGAGCGGGCGGCGATGAAGCCCTTGAGCTCGATGACGGCTTTGCAGATGTCGCAGCCGCAGGCTTCGCAGAGGGGCACGAGCTTGTCGGCAACCTCACGGGTAACGCCTGCGCTGTGGGGAGCGTCGAGCCACTGCTGAGCCAAAGCCTTCATCTCGTCGGAGCACTTGCTACATTCGAGCATCTGCTTGAAGAGGTCGGCGAGGCGGTCGCGAAGCTTTTCGGTACCGAGCTTCATACCGAGGCCAAATTCAGCGAAGTCCTCGAAGAGCGAGTTTGCCCATGCGGGGCCGTGGCCCTTGGCGTTGGTGGTATAGGGAGTAGAGGGAACGGAGCCTGAGTAAATCGACGAGCAACCGGTGGCATTGGCTACCATTTCGTGGTCGCCGAAGAGCTGGCTGATGAGCTTCACGTAGGGAGTTTCGCCGCAGCCCGAGCAAGCGCCGGAGAATTCGAAGAGGGGAGTTGCGAACTGGCTGTTCTTCACGTTGGCCTTGATGTCAACGAGGTCTTGCTTGCTGCTTACTTCCTTCACGCAGTATTCCCAGCCGTTCTGTACGTTGAGCTGGGTTTCGAGGGGCTTCATCTGGAGAGCCTTCACGCCCTTCTTGCCGGGGCATACGTCAACGCAGTTGCCGCAGCCGAGGCAGTCGAGTACGTCGACAGCCTGGATGAAGTGCATGCCCTTGAACGAAGGGCCGAGTGCAGGGATAGTGCCGGCAACTCCGAAGGGAGCCTTCTCAGCCTCGGAGTCGGTGAGTACGAACGGACGGATAGAGGCGTGGGGGCATACATACGCACACTTGTTGCACTGGATGCAGTTTTCTTCGAGCCATTCGGGAACGAAAGCGGCAACACCGCGCTTTTCGTAGGCGGCAGTGCCCTGTGCCCATGTGCCGTCGGGGTTGGCCTCGAAGTTCGAAACTTTGAGGAGGTCGCCGTCCTGAGCGTTGATGGGGCGTACTACTTCGTTGATGAAGGCGGGGTCGCTGTTGGCAGCTTTGGGAGTGTCTTCGAGAGAAGCCCATGCGGGGTCTACTGCGAGGGTGTGGTATTCACCGCCGCGGTCTACTGCCTGGTTGTTCTTGTCTACCACGTCCTGACCCTTCTTGCCATAGCTCTTCACGATGAATTTCTTCATCTGCTCAATAGCGAGGTCGACGGGGATAACTTCGGTAATGCGGAAGAATGCGCTCTGGAGAATGGTGTTGGTGCGGTTGCCAAGGCCGATTTCCTGCGCAATCTTGGTTGCATTGATATAGTAAACGGTGATGTTGTGCTCTGCGAAGTAGCGCTTGATGTGGTTGGGGAGGTTCTTTACGAGTTCGTCGCCTTCCCAGATAGTGTTGAGAAGGAAAGTACCGCCGTCGCGGAGGCCGCGGGTCACATCGTACATATTAAGGTAAGCCTGTACGTGACATGCCACGAAGTTGGGGGTGTTTACCAGGTATGTGGAGCGGATAGGCTCGTCGCCGAAACGGAGGTGTGAGCAGGTGAAGCCGCCCGACTTCTTGGAGTCGTATGCGAAGTAAGCCTGGCAATACTTGTTGGTATTGTCGCCGATGATTTTCACCGAGTTCTTGTTTGCACCTACGGTACCGTCGGCGCCGAGGCCGTAGAACTTGGCCTCGAAAGTGCTCTCTGCACCGAGAGCAACCTCGGGAAGGAGGGGAAGCGAAGTGAATGTAACGTCGTCTACGATACCGAGAGTGAAGTGGTCTTTGGGCTGGGGCAGAGCGAGATTCTCAAATACGCTGAGGATTTGAGCGGGAGTGGTGTCCTTCGACGCGAGACCGTAGCGGCCGCCGACAATGAGGGGGGCATTCTCCTTGCCGTAGAAACATTCCTTTACGTCGAGGTAGAGGGGTTCGCCGTTTGCACCGGGTTCTTTAGTGCGGTCGAGCACTGCGATACGCTTTGCGGTGGCGGGCACTGCTGCGAGGAAGTGCTTGGCAGAGAAGGGGCGGTAGAGGTGTACTGCCACGAGGCCCACTTTCTCGCCTTTTTTCACGAGATAGTCGATAGCCTCCTGGGCGGCCTGAGTAACCGAACCCATGGCGATGATTACGCGCTCGGCATCTTCTGCACCATAGTAGTTGAAGAGGTGGTATTCGCGGCCGGTGATTTTCGAGATTTCGGCCATGTAGCTCTCTACGATTTCGGGAACAGCCTCATAGTGGCGGTTGCAGGCTTCGCGGTGCTGGAAGAATACGTCGCCGTTCTCTGCCATACCGCGGGCTACGGGAGCGTCGGGAGTAAGGGCGCGTGCACGGAAGTCGGCGAGAGCCTTGCGGTCGAGCAGGGGAAGGAGGTCTTCCTGTTCGAGGACCTCAATTTTCTGAATTTCGTGCGAGGTGCGGAAGCCGTCGAAGAAGTTTACAAAAGGAACGCTTGCCTTGATGGTGGAGAGGTGAGCCACACCGGCGAGGTCCATAACTTCCTGTACGGAGCCTTCGGCTAGCATGGCGAAGCCGGTCTGACGAACCGACATCACGTCCTGGTGGTCACCGAAGATAGAAAGGGCGTGCGAGGCGAGTGTACGCGCCGACACGTGGAATACGGTGGGCAGAAGCTCGCCTGCGATTTTGTACATGTTGGGAATCATCAGCAAGAGACCCTGCGAAGCCGTGTAGGTGGTGGTGAGGGCACCGGCCTGAAGTGAGCCGTGCACAGCACCTGCTGCGCCGCCTTCCGACTGCATTTCCTGAACGAGGACTGTCTCGCCGAAGATGTTCTTGCGGCCTGCTGCCGACCATTCGTCGACGTATTCAGCCATAGTCGACGAGGGGGTGATGGGGTAAATGGCGGCAACTTCAGAGAACATGTAGCTCACGTGGGCTGCAGCCTGATTACCGTCGCAGGTCAAGAATTTTTTTTCTTTACTCATAACGTTGTGTAATCGTTTATATAGGGAATTGTTTGTTTAAATTTGTCACGTATTGAAAATTTCCAAGTGCAAAATTACAAAAAAAGACTGAAACCGCCTGTCTTAACAGGGGTAAAATTCAGCCGTTTTAGGTTTAATATTGTTGAAAAAAGCATTAAAAATTTTCATATTTCGCTCAAAGTGTATGCTCGCCGGGCTTCTACCGGCGCTCCCATAAACACTCTGGCCAGGGCGGAAAATTTATCCGGCTCTTCGGTTGTGATGTATGTGGTGCCGCCTCCTTGGGTTATGCGGGCGTCCATTTCGGGGTGGCGGCGGAGGTAGTTTAGGAGCGAAGCTGCCACGATGTCGCCTTGCGGCACCACGCGCACATGAGACGGCAGGTATTGTCTGATTTTATTAATAAGGAGAGGGTAGTGCGTGCAACCGAGTATGAGAGTGTCGATATCGGCGTCCTGGCTCAGTAGCGCCGAGATGTCGCGCTTCACGAAGTAGTCGGCGCCCTCGCCTTCGGCTTCAAGGTTCTCTACCAGCGGTACCCACATGGGGCAGGCGTGCGAGTAGAAGCGTAGTGTGGGGTGCAGCTTGGCAAGCTCTATGTCGTAGGAGTGCGAGCTTACGGTGCCGGGGGTGCCTACCAGCCCTACGGCGCCCGACTTTGTGAGTGTGCCTACAGTTTCGGCTGTGGGGCGGATTACGCCGAGCACGCGCCTGTCGGGGGCGAGAGCGGGCAGGTCGCGTTGCTGTATGGTGCGGAGAGCTTTTGCCGAGGCTGTATTGCAGGCGAGGATTACAAGCTGGCATCCGCAGGCGAACAGATAGCGTACGGCTTCGAGTGTGAAGTGATACACGAGGTCGAAGGAGCGGTTGCCGTATGGCGCGCGTGCATTGTCGCCGAGATAAATGAAATCGGCATCGGGCAGCGCGGCCCTGAGCGAGCGGAGCACAGTGAGCCCGCCGTAGCCCGAGTCAAAAACACCAATAGGGCCGGGGTGGTATTCCCCGGCCTTTATTAATTCGTCAATAGTCATTATACATCAGTTTACGCGGAAACGGTCGGTGCCGTCGCGGAAGAACGCCACAATCTGGTTTGCGGCAGCAATACCGGCATTGAGATTTGCTTCGGCAGTCTGCGCGCCGCTCTTTTTGGGCGTGAAGAATACTCTGTCGGCGAAGCGCTCGGACAGCTCTGCTGCGTTACCTGGCTTTACGTCGGCGAAGTATTTGAGGTCGGGACGCATCTCAAGCACTTCGGCCAGCTCGCTCTCGTTCACAACTTCCTTGCGGGCAGTGTTGATGAGGATAGCGCCTTTGGGCATGCGGCTTATGAGGTCTCTGCCGATAGAGCCTACCGTCTGTGGAGTGGCGGGGATATGGATTGACACTATGTCGTTGCTTTCGTAGAGTGCTTCGAGCGAAGATGCCGGATGCACGCCTGCGGCTGTCATTGCTTCGGCGGGGCAGTAGGGGTCAATCGTGCTGATTTCCATGCCGAAGCCCTTGGCGATAGCTGCAACATGGCGGCTTACCTGGCCGAAGGCCTGGAGGCCGAGGCGCTTGCCCGATATTTCGAAGCCGGTGGTGCCTGAGTATTTGTTGCGGGCTGCCATTATGGCCATGCCTATCACGAGTTCGGCCACCGCGTTTGAGTTCTGCCCCGGGGTGTTTTCCACCACTACGCCGGCTTCGGTAGCCGCCTGCAGGTCGATGTTGTCGTAGCCGGCACCGGCACGCACTACTATCTTAAGCTTTGGCGCGGCATCGAAAAGGGATTTGTCGACAATGTCGGAGCGCACAATCAGGGCTTCGGCGTCGGCTGCTGCCTGACGGAGCTGTGCCGAGTCGGTATATTTCTCGAGCAGTGCAAATGTGTGGCCTGCGTCTTCGATAGCGCGGCGGATGCCGTCGACGGCTTTTGTCGAGAAGGGCTTTTCGGTTGCTACTAATACTTTCATGAGCAAGTAGTATTAGATTTGTTTTACAATCAGTGGTGCTTAGTGAGTGGCCTCGAAATCGTGCATGGCTTCCACGAGGGCACGTACACTGTCGATAGGCAGCGCGTTGTATAGCGAGGCACGGAAGCCTCCCACCGAGCGGTGCCCCTTGATGCCAACGATGCCGCGGGCGAGGCAGAAGTCGATAAAGGCAACTTCAAGCTCTTTGTATTCGGGCTTCATTACGAAACATACATTCATTATGGAGCGGTCGGCGGGGTCGGTCACGGTGCCGGTAAACATTTTGCTGTTGTCGATAGCATCGTAGAGCATGGCAGCCTTTTCGAGGTCGCGGCGTTCGAGTTCGGTGATGCCTCCGAGCTGCTTGTAGTATATGAGGGTCTGAAGGGCCGAGTATATGGGCAGTACGGGCGGGGTGTTGAACATCGAGCCTTTTTTGATGTGCGTGCGGTAGTCGAGCATGGTGGGGATGGGGCGGTCTACTTTTCCGAGAGCGTCCTCACGCACGATTACGAGTGTTACGCCGGCAGGTGCGAGGTTTTTCTGTGCGCCTGCATATATAAGGTCGTAGTTTGTGAAGTCTATAGGACGGGAGAAGATGTCGGAACTCATGTCGGCCACCACGCGGCAGTTCACCTTGGGGTCGGTGCGGATTTCGGTGCCGTAGATAGTGTTGTTTGTGGTGTAGTGGAAGTAGTCCACGCCTTCGGGGATTTCAAAGCCCTTGGGGATGAAGGTGTATCCGGCGTCTTTCGAAGAAGCGACAACATCCACGTCGCCGAAGAGACGGGCTTCCTTGATGGCGTTCGACGCCCAGGTGCCGGTGTCGAGGTAGGCGGCACGGCGGGCGAGCAGGTTGTAGGGCACCATGCAGAATTGCATGGAAGCGCCACCTCCGAGCCACAGCACATGGAAGCCGTCGGGCACATCAAGAATTTCCTTGACAAGCGCACTTGCCTTGTCTATTACAGCCTGGAACTCTTTGCTGCGGTGCGATACTTCGAGAACCGACAGACCTGTGTCGGCGAAATTGAGCACGGCGTCGGCCGTATTCTGAATTGTAAATTCGCTCAGAATCGACGGTCCCGCGTAGAAATTATGCTTCTTCATACGATAAATGTTATGATATGTGCCATTAGTGGCGATGCTGCAAATTTAAGCATTCATTTTCTTTTCTCCAAATTTGCAGATGCTTGTCTTTGCCGAAAAATTTCACTAATTTTGCGCCTCGAATTATGGAAGAAGAATACCGCATACTTGTCACCGGCGCCGACGGTCAGCTTGGCAGCGAGCTTCGCCGCCTGCTGGGCGACAGGGCGCTCTACGCGGGACGCAGTGTACTTGACCTTACCGATGCCGATGCCGTGGGCGCTTTCATGAGGAAGCACCGTTTTGCCTATGTGGTGAACTGTGCCGCCTATACCGCCGTAGACAGGGCCGAAGAAGAGAAGCTCCAGTGTGCGGCGGCCAATGTCGATATCCCCGAAAACCTCGCACGTCTTGCCGACGAACTTGACTACCGCATAATACATGTCTCCACCGATTATGTGTTCGACGGGCGCTCCTGTGTGCCTTACACCGAGGCCGACAAGCCGTCGCCCGTGTCGGTGTACGGTGCCACAAAGCGCAAAGGCGAGACGGCTCTGCTCGGCCTTGCGCCGACGAGCATGATTATCCGCACAGGGTGGCTGTACTCGTCGCACAGCCGGAACTTCGTGAAGACTATCCTCGGTAAGCTGCGCGAGGGTGCCACCATCAGAGTGGTGTGCGACCAGATTGGCACGCCGACCTATGCCGCCGACCTTGCCGCCTTTATCGTCATGGCCATAGACAGCCATTGGACGGGCGGTATCTTCAACTTCTCGGACGAGGGCGTTGCTTCATGGTACGATTTCGCCGTAGCGATAGCGGAAGAGGCCGGTCTCGACGGCAAGATAATCCCTGTAACCACCAAGGAGTACGTCACCGCAGCCGCGCGGCCGCAATACTCCGTGCTCGACAAGACAAAAGTAAAAGCCACATACGGCATCACCATACCTCACTGGCGCACATCGCTGCGCGCCTGCATGAATATCTTAGAGTTATAACATGGCCAGCATTAGCGAAGAAATAAAGAGGCGACGTACTTTCGCCATTATATCACACCCCGACGCAGGTAAGACGACACTCACCGAGAAGCTGCTCCTTTTCGGCGGTGCTATCCATATCGCCGGCGCCGTAAAGTCCAACAAGATAAAGAAAACCGCCACCAGCGACTGGATGGAAATCGAGAAGCAGCGCGGTATTTCGGTAGCCACCTCGGTAATGGGCTTCAACTACGGCGATTATAAAATCAATATCCTTGACACCCCCGGTCACCAGGATTTTGCCGAAGATACCTATCGCACCCTTACGGCGGTCGACTCCGTAATTATAGTGGTCGACGTGGCAAAGGGCGTCGAGGCTCAGACTCGAAAGCTCATGGAGGTATGCCGGATGCGCAACACTCCTGTGATAATCTTCGTAAACAAGCTCGACCGCGAGGGGCGCGACCCGTTCGAGATACTCGATGAGCTTGAAACCGAGCTGAAGATTGCTGTGCGCCCGCTTTCGTGGCCTATTAATATAGGTGCGAAATTCAAAGGCGTGTATAATATATATGAGAACGGACTCGATTTGTTCACACCCGACAAGCAGAAGGCCACCGAGCGCGTGGAGATAGACGACATCAACGACCCGCGCATTGATGAGGCTGTCGGCGAGAAAGACGCCGAGCGCCTGCGCGAAGACCTCGAGCTGATTGAGGGCGTATATCCCGACTTCGATGTTGAGGCGTATCTCGCCGGCAAGGTCGCTCCCGTATTTTTCGGGTCGGCGCTCAATACCTTCGGCGTAAAAGAGCTTCTGGACTGTTTTGTGAAGATAGCTCCTTCGCCCCGCCCTGTCGACGCCATAGAGCGCACCGTAGAGCCTTCCGAAGCGCCGTTCTCGGGTTTCGTGTTCAAAATCCACGCTAATATGGACCCGAACCACCGCAGCTGTATCGCGTTCGTAAAGGTCTGCTCTGGCCGCTTCGAGCGCAACGCGCCTTGCAAGCACATACGCTCCGGCAAGACTATGCGCTTCGCAGCTCCTACTGCCTTTATGGCGCAGAAGAAAAATATTGTAGACGAGGCTTTCCCCGGCGATATAGTAGGTATCCCCGACAACGGCAGCTTCAAAATCGGCGACACTCTCACCGAAGGCGAAAACCTGCATTACAAGGGTTTGCCGAGCTTTTCCCCCGAGATGTTCATGTATATCGAGAATGCCGACCCGATGAAGGCCAAGCAGCTCGACAAGGGCATACAGCAGCTTATGGACGAAGGTGTGGCTCAGCTCTTCATGCACCAGTTCAACGGCCGCAAGGTAATCGGCACGGTAGGACAGCTACAGTTCGAGGTGATACAATACCGCCTGCTGCATGAGTATGGCGCTCAATGCCGCTGGGAACCCATGTCGATGTACAAGGCCTGCTGGATAGAAAGTGATGACCCGGCGGCGCTCGAAGCGTTCAAGAAACGCAAGCATCAGTTTATGGCTCTCGACCGTGAAGGCCGTGATGTGTTCCTCGCCGACTCGGCTTTTGTGCTCACAATGGCGCAGAACGATTTTCCGAAAATCAGATTTCACTTTTCGAGCGAGTTCTGATGATTTCGGCGTTCGCTTTATCCAAAGAAAAGGCAGCGTCGCTGTGCTGGCAGCATCTGCTGCTGTTCGGTTCTCTTTTTATCATGACCTTCGGGGTTGCGCTGTGCATACGCAGCAACCTCGGCAGCAGTGTAATATCGTCGGTTCCTCTTTCGCTGGCTCTTGCCGGAGAGGCCGGCGTTGTGCCTCGTCTCACGCTCGGCGACTACACCAACCTGATGAATATATGCCTTGTGGTGTGCCAGCTTCTTGTGTTGCGACGCCGCTTCGAGGCAGTGCAGCTGCTACAGCTTGTAATAGGCTTTTTCTTCAGCTTCTTTCTGGATTTGAGCATGGCTCTTACGTCGTGGGTAGTATGCCCCGCGCTGTGGCAGCAGGCTATAACTCAGGTCGGCGGCTGTTTGGTTCTCGGAACTGGCATTGCCTTTGAGGTGCGTTGCGGCTCTGTGACGATGCCCGGCGAAGGCCTCCCCGCCGCCGTGAGCAAAGCGTGTGGCATGCCGTTCGCTACAGCCAAGATTATCATCGATATAAGCCTTGTGGCTATAGCCGTAGTGTTGTGCTATCTGTTTCTCGGTACGTGGATGTGGAATGTTGTGGGATTCGGCACGATTTTCGCCATGATATTTGTAGGCATGGTGGTGAAGTTCTATGCGCAGCGCCTCGGCTGGTTCGAGCGCCTGCTGCATTTCCGTCCCGGCTTTCGCCGCTACATATATGGTCTGGCACGCCATATTTATGGTAAAAAGCGGTAAAAAATGAAGGCTGTCGAAAAAAATTGCTAATTTTGCGAGAAATACGCGAAATATAAGAATTGACATGAACCTCGCACAACCTATAGCTACCTTCGGCAGATACTGCATGTTTGTAGCCCGCACTTTCTCTATTCCCGACCGTTGGAGCGTATCAGCCCGTCGCACGCTCCAGGAGGTAAGCAAACTCGGCATCGACTCCATTCCGCTGGTACTCATTATCTCGCTGTTTATAGGCGCGGTGATTGCCATACAGATGCAGCTCAATATCACATCGCCGATTATTCCGGCTTATTCGGTCGGACTGGCCACGCGCGATATTGTGCTGCTTGAGTTCTCCAATTCAATCCTGTGCCTTATTCTTGCCGGCAAGGTAGGCTCGAATATTGCGTCGGAGATAGGCACGATGCGTGTCACCGAGCAGATAGATGCCCTTGAAATTATGGGTGTGAACTCGGCCAACTTCCTCGTACTTCCCAAGATAGTGGCCCTTGTGGCCTTTATGCCTGTTCTTGTGGTTCTGTGTATGGGCACCTCCATTGTGGGCGGTTATCTCGTGGCCGTGTTTACCGACCTCTTTACCGTATCGAGGTATGTGTACGGTCTTCAGGCATTCTTTATCGAATGGTATATATGGTATGCCATAATCAAGTCGCTTGTATTCGCGTTCATTATCGCGAGTGCGGCCTCGTTCTTCGGCTACTATGTGAAGGGCGGCGCGCTCGAAGTGGGCAAAGCGAGCACCAACGGTGTAGTGAGCAGCAGTATCTTCATTCTGCTTTTCGATGTTATCCTTACTAAACTACTGCTGCAATGATTGAAGTAAAAGCCCTCACAAAATCGTTCGACGGCCGCACCGTGCTTCACGGCGTGGATGCGACATTTTATTCCGGCAAGACCAATCTTATTATAGGGCAGAGCGGCTCGGGCAAGACCGTGCTGATGAAGTCGCTCGTAGGCTTGCTGCGACCCGAAAAAGGGGAGATACTCTTCGACGGACGCAATCTGCTGTGCATGAAGGACAGTGAGATAAAGGAGCTTCGCAAAGAAATAGGCATGCTCTTCCAGGGCTCTGCGTTGTTTGACAGCGAAACGGTGCTCGGCAATGTGATGTTCCCTCTGATGATGTTCACGAGCCAAAGTCGTGCCGAGATGCGGGAGCGTGCCATGTTCTGCCTCGAGCGTGTTGGCCTCAAGGGGGCCGAGAGCAAGTATCCCGCCGAGATATCGGGCGGTATGCAGAAGCGCGTAGCCATAGCCCGAGCGATAGCTTTGAACCCCAGGTACCTCTTCTGCGACGAGCCCAACTCGGGCCTCGACCCCAAAACCTCGATACTTATCGACGAGCTGCTGAGCGATATCACGCACGAATACGGGATTACTACGGTGATAAACACACACGATATGAACTCGGTGCTCGGCATCGGTGAGAATATAATATTCATCAACAAGGGTCATCGCGAGTGGGTGGGCGACATGAGTCAGATATACAATACCGCCAACGACGCCCTTAATGATTTCGTATTCGCAACCCGCCTCTTCCAGCAAGTGCGGCGATACGTGGCCAAGCACGGCACCATAGAAAACGACGCCAAATGAGATTTGCCGACATCCCGGCCCATGAGGACGTAAAAGAACGTCTCCGTCACATGGCCGACACCGACCGCGTGCCTCACGCATTGCTGCTGGAAGGCCCCGCCGGCTCTGCCAAGTTTGCCCTTGCCAGGGCTTTCACGCAGTATCTTCACTGCACGTCGCACGTCGACGGCGACAGCTGCGGCCGTTGCCCTTCGTGTCTTCAGCATCAGGCGTTCAACCACATCGACACCGTATTCTCGTTTCCCGTAATCAAGCGGAGCGGCAAGCCTGCGATTTCCGATGACTATGCGGATGATTTCAGGGCCTTTATGGGAGAGTATCCCTACATGGACTTCGACGCATGGCGTGTGAGTCTCGACAATCTCAACTCGCAGCCTCAGATATATGTGGACGAGGGGCAGGAGCTGCTGCGCCGCTTGTCGTATATGGCCAGGCAGGCACGTTACAAGGTTGTGCTCCTGTGGCTGCCCGAGCGTATGCGCGAGGATACCGCCAATAAGCTGCTCAAGCTTGTCGAAGAGCCTTTCGACGATACCAAATTCATCATGGTGAGCAACAATGCCCGCCTGATATTACCCACCATATACTCGCGCACACAGCGCATTGAGGTGCGCCGGTACAGCGATGCCGAAGTTGTCGGCATACTTGAGGCGCGCGGCGTAGACAGTTCGCAGGCTGCCGACGTGGCACGGATAGCTCAGGGCAATGTGAACGAGGCTCTGAAGCTTCTCAACATATCGAAAGAGCGCTTGCAGTACTTCGACCTTTTTGTGGAACTCATGCGTAAAGCTTATGCCCGCAAGGTGGCAGAGCTGCGGGCGTGGAGCCTCGAGGTGGCTGCATTGGGACGCGAAGGAGAGATGCAGTTTGTGGATTACTGCACACGTCTTATCCGCGAGAGCTTCCTTATGCACCTTGCAGAAGGCAATCTGCTTACCCTCGATAGCGCCGAGCATGCCTTCACTGCCAAGTTCTTCCCTTTCATCAACGAGAAGAATGTGTTGGATATGATAGAGCTGTTCGATGAGGTGCGGCGCGATATAGCCGGGAACGCCAATGCCAAAATGGTGTTTTTCGATGTGGCCGTACGTGTAATCATACTCATACGCCGCAAGTGATGCCTCAATACAATTTCCTGCAATCGGTGGCCCGGTATTACGGAGCGGGCGTGGCCGGACGTCCGGCCATGGACGAGCCTGTGTATGTGCTCCCGAACAAGCGCAGCGCCATGTTCCTTAAGAAATATGTGCGCGAGTGTGCCGCAGGGGTGTCTCTTATGCCTCGCTTCATGACCATGCGCACCTTTCTGTCGCTGCATGCGCGCTACAGTGAGGCCGACAGCCGCGAGCAGATATTCATACTCTACGAGGCATACCGCAGGGTGATGAACAGGCTCGGGCGAGAACAGGGGATACGCCAGTTCGATTCGTTTGTATTCTGGGGCGACATGATATTGTCGGACTTCAATGATATAGACTGTTCGCTTGCAAATGCCGACGAGCTCTTTAAGAACCTGCGCGACGTAAAAGACATTCAGGCCGACTATCTCGATGAAGACCAGAAAGAGGTGATACGGCGTGTGTGGGGCGAAAGCCGCCTCACCTCGGCCGATGCAGACGCTTTTTGGCTGCATGTCAACGACGGCGATGACGCCGCCCTCGGCTCGCGCTTCGTGTATCTGTGGGAGATCCTTGCCGATGTGTACCATGAGTTCAATTCCATGCTCGACGAGCGGGAACTCTCGTCGACGGGAGGACAGTACAAGCAGGCTCTCGCCACCATACGCGCCATTACGGCCGATACGGTGGAGCCGGACACGCATTATGTGTTTGTAGGCTTCAACGACCTCACCACCGTAGAGACTTTGATTTTCGAGAAACTCCAGAACCTGGGGGTGGCCTCCTTCTTTTGGGATACGGCTCCTTTGTCGCTGCTGAAACACGGCACTGGAGACGCTATGCCCGTGCCTCTGCGGCGACTTAAGAACCTCGTCAAAGCCTTCCCCATGCCGGAGGGCTATAAAGTGCCTGAGCCATCCGCAGGCCCCGGCATAAAGGTGATGGCGGTGCCGTCGAATGTGGGTCAGGCCAAGGCTATCCACGACATCCTCGGCGGCTGGCTGCCCGAGCTTGATGTGCACAACGCACTCAATACGGCCGTGGTGCTCCCCGACCAGGGGCTTCTCATGCCGGCCTTGCTGGCAGTACCCGAAGACATTGATGCAGTAAACATCTCTATGGGGCTTGCCTACCGTACCACAACATTCGCTTCCCTTTTCCATTCCATCATATCGATGCAGCTGCGGTCGCGAGAACTGCACGGGCGCATACATTACTACTATGAGGATGTTATGGCTGTGCTCGCGCATCCGCATATACGCCGGCTCGCGCCCGAGGCAGCAGAAGAGCTATCCAAAGCCATTACGGAAGGGCGCATGTACAACATCCCGGCCGACGATGTGTGCTCGCGCGCAGAGGAGTTCAGGCCGGTGTTCGCGGCTGTGCGCTCGCTTTCGTCGGCTGATGACGTGGCCGACTATCTTTCGACGCTCTTCTACTGGCTTGCAGAGAAGCTGCGCGACAGGATGCCTGCTTCGCAGACTTTCGAGCTTGACGCACTGCGCTATTTCAGCGCCGAGGTAGACTCGCTTCGCTCGCTGATAGCACGCTATGCCGTCACTATGAGCGAACGCACCTTTCTGCATCTGTTCGAGCGCATCTTCAGCAGTCGCGGCCTCACTGTCAACGGCAGTCCTCTCGCAGGTCTACAGATGCTCGGCGTGCTTGAGACACGTGCCCTCGACTTCGACAACGTGATAATACTGTCGATGAACGAGCGCATATTCCCGCGTGCGCAATACTCCAAGACCATGATACCCGTGGCTCTGCGCGCTGCCTTCGGGCTGCCCGACTTCGACAGCCTCGAGTGGACATATGCGTATTGTTTCTATCGACTGGTGGCACGGGCGCGACGCGTCACGCTGCTGTACGATTCGCGTCCCGAGGGGCAGGGCAACGGCGAGATGTCGCGCTACATATCGCAGCTCCGCTACCTTATGCCCGGTTTGAACGTGAAAATAGCTTCGCTGAGCTATGTGTCGCGCAGCAGCGAGCGCCGCACGCTTTCAATCAAGAAGAGCGACGATGTGCTGGAGGCTCTTTCCCGCTACCGGGCCGGAGGAAGCCAGCGTCTATCTGCATCGGCACTGAAAACTTACAAGAGCTGCCCGGTGCAGTTCTATCTCAAGTATGTGCGCAATATGCGCGGCAGCGACGACCTTGTGGACTATATGTCGGCCTCGCAGTTCGGCACGGCGGTACACGACACAATCCAAAGTCTGTACGAGCCGTACAAAGGCAGCATTATAGACAGGGCGCTCATCGACAACTGGCTCGACCCCTCGAACAAGCTCATTGAAGAAACGGCGCATGCTATGGTGATAAGGCAGCGATACGGCAAGGATGCCGACCCGTATGCCGTGAATATGTCGGTCGACGCCGACATAAACTGCCGCCTGGTGACCACGATGACACGAAACAATCTCAAGGAGGAACGAGACTTCTACTGCCGGAACTCTCAAGTCTTTACCTTTATGGGCTGTGAATATCCAGTAAACGGAGTGTGGCATCTTGCCGACGGTCTCGATGTGAATTTCTATATGTCGATAGACCGCGTGGACGGTATAGACGCCGGGCATCTTCGCTTTGTCGATTTCAAAACCGGCAAGGACGACATCCGCGCGGCCGATGTGGCCGCGCTGTTCACCAACGGCGACAAGGACGGCATGTTCCAGCTCTTTACATACGCACAGGCTTATCGCGACATGGTAGACGGCAAGGCTGAGATTACCCCCGTACTGCACTCTATGCGCCGTTTTGCGGCGGGAGAGGCGCTGGCTCATCTCTCCATAAACAAGCAGAGCGTGTACAAGTATTCGGCATACGAAGACGATTTCAAACGGAGGCTCATAGAATTCGTGGGCGAGATTTTCAATCCTGCTGTAGAGTTCGGCCAGTGCGCCGACATAGCCAAGTGCACCTACTGTCAGTTCAAGACCCTGTGCGGACGCATCATACGTAAAAACTGAGAGCGGACATGGCCGGAATATACGTGCACATACCATTTTGCAATGCAAAATGCTCGTACTGCGACTTTTATTCGGTCGCGAACCATATTTTTATGCCCGGATATGTCGATGCGCTGGAGCGGGAATGGGCCGCACGGCGCGGCGAACTTGGCGAAGACGGCGTTCGAACCGTATATATAGGTGGTGGTACGCCTTCGGTACTGCCGCCGGAGGATATAGCCCGCATAATAGGATTATTTCCGTGTGGTGATGCCGAAGAGCTGACAATAGAGGTCAATCCTGAAGGCGTCGACGCTGAAAAATGTGCCGCGTGGCGAGCTGCCGGCATAAACCGTGTAAGCATGGGAGTACAGTCTCTTGTCGATGATGAGCTGCGGAGGGTAGGGCGCCGACATTCGGCGACAGAGGCATTAAAGGCGCTTGAAGTGTTGCAGGCTTCGGGGCTGAGCAATGTAAGCGCCGACCTTATATACGGACTTCCGGGCCAGACGCCGGAAAGTTGGGAATACTCTGTCGACAGGCTTCTTCAAAGCGGTATCACGCACCTGTCGGCCTATAGTCTTACCTTCGAACCTGGCACGAGGCTTTACAGCCTGCGCGAGCGCGGACTGGTCGACGAGGCCGAAGAGGAGCTTTCGGCCGAGATGTACGAGCTTCTGTGCCGTAAAGCGCGGGCTGCCGGCTTCGAACATTATGAAATATCCAATTTCGCCAGGCCGGGGTTCCATTCGCGCCACAACTCAGCCTATTGGAACCTTACGCCATATCTCGGTCTGGGGCCGGGCGCGCACAGCCTCGGAGCCGACGGCCTGAGACGGTTTTCCTCGCCTGACTTAAAACGATATATTACGCATCCCGAGTCGCTATATGAGGTAGATGAGGAAAGCGATGAAGAGCGGTTCAACGATTTGATACTCGTAAGTCTGCGCACCGCGAAAGGTCTTGACCTTTCGCGAGTTGAACCACTGTATATGAAGCGATTGCTTGAAGTTGCCCGGCCCTTTGCGGACTGCGGGAAACTGAAGTCGGAGGGAAGTCGCCTGTACATCCCCGAAGAGCACTGGCTTACATCCGACTCAGTAATACGAGAGCTGTTTATTTGATTTTTTCGTAATTTTGCAGCCTGAATGGCACATATACATCAGATACAGAACGGCGAGAGCATGAGCCTCCGCGAGCAGATAGAGCTGACAGCGAAACTGTCGGCTCCGGCTATCATCGCGCAGCTGTCGACGATACTTATGCAGTATATCGACGCGGCAATGGTTGGCCGTCTCGGTGCCGATGCCTCTGCCGCCGTGGGACTTATGAACAGCAGTCTGTGGATGTTCTGGGGCGTGTGCTCCATGCTTACCATGGGCTTCTCAGTGCAGGTGGCGCATCACCTTGGCGCTAAGGACGAGAGCGGCGCCCGCTCGGTACTCAGGCAGGGTATAGTGGCCTGCGTGATAGCGGGCACCATAATGGCTCTCCTCGGCATAGGCATATCCGGGCGACTGCCCGTGTGGCTTGGCGGCGATGACGCTATCACCGGCGACGCATCTCTTTACTTTCTTGTGTTTGTGTCGGCACTTCCCGTGCTGATACTCAATTATCTTGCCGGCGGTATGTTGCGTTGTGCCGGAAACATGAAGGTGCCGGGGGCGTTGAACGTGGCGATGTGCCTGCTTGATGTCGTATTCAACTTCTTCCTGATATTCCCCACGCGCGAGATAAACTTCGGCGGCATTTCCGTGATGATGCCCGGCGCTGGCCTTGGCGTGCTCGGCGCGGCTCTCGGCACCGTTGCTGCGGAATGTGTTGTGGCATCGCTGATGATATGGTATCTTGTGCGGCGCCAGCCCGACCTTTGTCTCAAGGGTGAAGAAGCCTATAAATCATATCGTCCCACAAAAGCGGTGCTCATGAAGGGCGCAAAGATTGCGGTGCCCATGACCGCCGAGCATGTAATCTTCTGCGGAGCGCAGATAACAATCACAACCATAGTTGCGCCTTTGGGCAAGGTGGCAATCGCCGCAAATGCGTTTGCCGTGACAGCGGAAAGCCTGTGCTATCTTCCCGGCTTCGGCATAGGCGAGGCTGCCACAACCCTGTGCGGGCAGAGCTACGGAGCTGGGCGCCACGACCTTGTAAAACGGTTCTGTCATCTCACCACCTATCTCGGCATCGCCGTGATGACGGTAATGGCGCTGATAATGTACGTGTGCGCGCCCGTGATGATGGAGATAATGACCCCAGTGTCTGCAATATCGGAGCTTGGCGCCGAAGTACTTCGTATAGAGGCATGGGCTGAACCGATGTATGCAGCCTCGATAGTGGCTTACGGAGCCTTTGTCGGAGTAGGCGACACAATGATTCCGGCCATAATGAATTTCGGAAGCATCTGGCTTGTGCGTATTTCGCTGGCTGCAGTAATGGCTCCCGTCATGGGCTTGCGCGGCGTGTGGATTGCTATGTGCGCGGAGCTGATATTCCGCGGCCTTATATTCCTATGGCGAATGTACGGCGGCAAATGGCTCAAAACTAAGCCGGATTTGGCATGACGCGCATGGCTGTTTCTGAAATTTCGAGTATTTTTGCGGAATGAATGTTTCTTTATGGATATCGAGCCGGCTACGTACTGTCGGCGGAGGGTCGAAAGCTGCGGTAATCATCGCGGTAGCAGGAGTAGCGTTATCGCTTGCCGTCATGGAGGCATCGCTTGCCATATCCGTCGGCTTTAAAGACGCTATCAGGGCCAAGCTTACGGGCTTCGACGCCGCAGTGACGGTGGAAGCTCCGATACGGAACTCTGATATTGCCGCCACTCTTTTTTTGACGCGCACACCCGCTCTCGACAGCATTGTAAGAGCCAACATACCATCGTCGGCAGAGCTGAGACTGTCGTTGCGTCAGCCCGGAATGCTCAAGACCGACGACAACTTTCAAGGTGTGGTATATGTAGGGCAACAGCCCGAAGCCACATTCGACTTTGAGCGCTCGTGCATCACCGACGGCGAATGGCCCGACTTCGCAGCCGACTCCTGTGCCAACGATATTGTGGTGTCGGAGTCTCTTGCCCGCTCGCTCGGGCTAGCCAAAGGCGACAAGGTTTTCTCCACATTTATAATAGACGGCGATGTAAAGCTGCGACGCCACCGCATAGCGGCACTGTATAACTCGAGTTTCGGCGAATACGACATGACAGTCGTTTTCGCCTCACTTGGCAGCCTCCAGCGTGTTGCCGGCGTGGATTCGCTCACAGGGACACGGCTCGACATCAGAGGCATACCCGATGCCGACATCGAGAGTCGGGCCGACGCTCTTCAGCGTGGGCTGATTGGCGCTGTGGCGACCCGAATCCTTGACGAGTATTATCCTGTAGACAATATACGACACTCCGGTGCATTGTATTTCAATTGGCTGTCGCTCCTTGACACCAATGTGGCGGTAATCCTCGCGCTTATGTTTGCTGTTGCCGCGTTCACGCTTGTGTCGAGCATGTATATACTCATCCTTGAGCGAGTCCGCATGATAGGCGTGCTCCGCACAATTGGTGCGTCGGGACGGCTTGTGGAGCAGGTGTTCACGGGACTTGGCATGCGGCTGCTGCTCGTGGGCATGCTCATAGGCAACATCTTCGGAACCGGAATACTTTTGGTGCAGAAATACACGCACGCCATACCGCTTGACCCCGACATGTATTATCTCTCATATGTGCCTGTGGATATACGTCCGTGGGCCTTTATAGCGCTCAACACCGGCGTGATTGTGGCTGCATGGCTTACTCTGGCTATTCCGGCGCGTACGGCATCGCGCACCGACCCCTCGCAAGTCATTGCGCGTGACTGAGGCAACTTTTCTTTATACAAAGTGTTAAATAAATATATTAGTGCGGGCGGCCATGCCTGCCTAACAACAAAATTCATTACTTTTGTATCCGTTTTATAGTTAAATTAACGAATGACAGACACAACGACTACCGAACTTAAGGACCTAATCATAGAAGGCATACATAACCGCAAAGGCCACGGAGTGACCGTAATAGACCTCACATCCATCGAATCTGCCGCCGCATCTTACTTCATCATCGCCGAAGGCAAGTCGTCCACTCAGACTGCCGCCATAGCAGAGTCTGTGGAGGAACATGTGCGCCTCAGTTCCGGCGTGAAACCCTACGGTATAGACGGCGCCGATGCGGGCGACTGGGTGATAGTGGACTACGGCGACACGTGGGTGCATATATTCCTGCCTGATACGCGCAATAGATACAAGCTTGAGGAGCTGTGGAGCGATGCCGTAATCACCGAGGTTCCCGACCTTGATTAATAAACAACTTCTAAGAAATCCATCATGCCAATCCCTCCCATAAACAACGGCCCCAACGGCAATAAGAAGAACCCGTTCAAGTTCAGCCTGTGGTGGATGTACGCCATAGTGCTGCTCTTTTTGTGCGGAGTACTCTATTTTGACAATAATGCAGTAACCAAGAAAGTGAACTATACCACTTTCGAGAAATATGTAGAGCAAGACCACGGAATATCGAAGATTGTGATATTCTCCGACAAGAAAGTCGTGGAAGGCTTTCTTACCGACTCGCTCGCACAGGCTATTTTCAGCGGCAGTAACTATACTTCGGGCCAAGGCATCGAGGCCAAGGTAGAAGCCAACATACCGTCTGCCGACAAGCTTTCGGAGAAAATAGAGCAGTGGCGTGCCGACGGAGCCTTTACCGGCGAAGTTGAGTTCGAGCAGAGCAGCCCCCTCGGCAATATGCTGTGGTCGATACTTCCGTTCCTGCTCCTTATTTTTGTATGGATATACATCATGCGCAAAATGTCGGGCGGCGCAGGCGGCGGTGCCGGAGGTGGCGGAATATTCAGTGTCGGCAAGTCCAAGGCGATGCTCTTCGATAAGAACAACGCCGACAAAGTCACCTTTAAGGACGTGGCCGGCCTGAGCGAGGCCAAGACCGAGATAGAAGAGATAGTGGAGTTCCTGAAGAACCCTAAGCGCTACACCAATCTTGGCGGCAAAATTCCCAAAGGCGCTCTCTTAGTAGGCCCTCCCGGAACGGGTAAGACTCTCCTTGCCAAGGCTGTCGCCGGCGAAGCGGATGTGCCTTTCTTCTCGATGTCGGGTTCCGACTTCGTAGAGATGTTTGTGGGCGTAGGTGCCTCGCGAGTGCGCGACCTCTTCCGTCAGGCCAAGGAAAAGGCCCCCTGTATTGTCTTTATCGATGAAATCGACGCCGTGGGACGTGCCCGCGGCAAAAACGCCGGCATGGGTGCCAACGACGAGCGCGAGAACACCCTCAACCAGCTGCTTACCGAGATGGATGGCTTCGGCACCAACAGTGGTGTGATAATACTCGCCGCCACAAACCGTGCCGACATCCTTGACAAGGCACTTATGCGTGCCGGACGCTTCGACCGCCAGATATATGTAGACCTTCCCGACCTTCCCGACCGTGTGGAAATCTTCAAGGTGCATCTGCGCAAAATCAAGACAGCCGAAGACCTTGATGTGGAGATGCTGGCTCGCCAGACTCCCGGTTTCTCTGGCGCCGATATCGCAAATGTATGCAACGAGGCTGCCCTTATCGCTGCCCGCCACAACAAAGAGTCGGTAGACACCACGGACTTCAACGCAGCCGTGGACCGTATTATCGGCGGTCTTGAAAAGCGCAACAAGATACTCACCGACGACGAAAAGCGCTCCATAGCGGTGCACGAGGCCGGTCATGCTACCGTGTCGTGGCATCTGCGCTACGGAAATCCGCTTGTAAAAGTGACGATAGTGCCGCGCGGCAAGGCCTTAGGCGCCGCATGGTATCTTCCCGAAGAGCGTCAGATAGTGCCTTCGCAGGTGCTTCTCGATGATATATGTTCGCTTCTGGGCGGCCGCGCCGCAGAAGAACTGTTCATGGGCCGCATATCCACAGGCGCCGCAAACGACCTTGAGCGCGTAACCAAGCAGGCTTATGCCATGGTGGTGTACTACGGCATGAGCGACAGGCTTCCCAACCTCAGCTACTACGATTCTACGGGGCAGAACAGCATGTTTACGAACCCCTACAGCGACGACCGTGCGAAAATCATAGATGAGGAGGTGTCGCGGATTATCACCGAACAGTATGAGCGCGCCAAGGCAATCCTCAACGAATATGCGCAGGGGCACCACGACCTTGCCGAAACCCTCATCACACGCGAGGTGATTTACACCGACGACGTGCAGCGCATCTTCGGCCCCCGTAAATGGACGTCGCGCACCGACGAGCTTTTCGGCCACCGCGAGCTGCCGTCGGGAACTGCCTCCGATGCCAAAGGCGGAGCTTCGGAGACAGGCTCTAAGGATGATGCCAAAGAGCCGACACCGCCGCCAATCGACGATGTGGACGCTACTGAAGTGTCGACAGAGCATTCGAATTAAATAATTTGCATAAAAAAACTTAAGCTCAGGCGCGGAGATATGAATTATATTTCGTATCTTTGCGCCTGATTTTAGCCTCAGGCGCGCCCATGGGCGGCTGTCGGCTTGTTGTTAACTACGCAGATATGATTAAAATCACATTTCCTGACAATAGCGTAAAGGAATTTGAGGCCGGAGTGACTCCGCTTCAGATTGCACAAAGCATATCACCTCGCCTCGCACGTGAGGTGCTCGCTTCATCGGTAAATAACGAGGAGTGGGACCTTACCCGTCCTATCGACACCGATGCGGCTATCAAACTTTTCAAATGGGAAGACCCCGAAGGCAAGCACGCATTCTGGCACAGCTCAGCCCACCTCCTTGCCGAGGCACTGCAGGAGTTGTATCCCGGTGTGAAGTTCGGTATCGGCCCGGCCATTGAGAATGGCTTCTACTACGATATCGACCCGGGTGACAACAAGCTTACATCCGACGATTTCGTAAAAATCGAAGCCAAGATGCTTGAGCTTGCCAAGCAAGACCAGACAATAGTGCGTGCCGACATAGCGAAGGACGACGCTCTGAAGCTCTTCGGCGACCGCAACGAGGAATATAAGTGCGAACTTATTTCCGAGCTTGAAGACGGCCACATCACCACATATACGCAAGGTGCGTTTACCGACCTTTGCCGCGGCCCGCACATCCCCAGCACCGCACCTATCAAGGCTGTGAAGATTATGAGCCTCGCAGGCGCATATTGGCGCGGCGACGAGAAGCGCAATCAGCTTGTGCGAGTGTACGGCGTATCTTTCCCCAAGAAGAGCATGCTCGACGAGTATCTCGCACTCCTTGAAGAAGCCAAGAAGCGCGACCACCGCAAGCTCGGCAAGGAAATGGAACTCTTTGCTTTCTCTGGTAAAGTTGGCGCCGGCCTTCCTCTCTGGCTCCCCAAAGGCGCCGCACTACGCGACCGCCTCGAGCAGTTCCTCCGCAAGATACAGAAAAAATACGGTTACCAGCAGGTAATCACTCCGCATATAGGCAACAAGCAGCTCTACGTTACTTCGGGTCACTACGCAAAGTACGGCAAGGACTCGTTCCAGCCCATTCACACCCCCGAAGAAGGTGAGGAATACCTCCTCAAACCAATGAACTGTCCCCACCACTGCGAGATTTTCCGCGCATTGCCCCGCTCGTACCGCGACCTGCCTCTGCGCCTTGCCGAATTCGGCACGGTATATCGCTACGAGCAGAGCGGCGAGCTCCACGGACTTACCCGAGTACGCGGTTTTACGCAGGATGACGCGCATATTTATTGTGCCCCCGAACAGATAAAAGATGAGTTCCTCAAAGTGATGGATATCATCCTTTATATATTCAAGGCTCTCAAATTTGAGAACTACGAGGCTCAGATTTCGCTCCGCGACCCGGCCCACAAAGAGAAGTATATCGGCAGCGACGAAAACTGGCACAAGGCAGAGCAGGCTATCATCGAGGCCTGCGCCGAGAAGGGTATCAATGCCCGCACAGAGCTTGGTGAAGCCGCGTTCTACGGCCCGAAACTCGACTTTATGGTGCGCGACGCCATCGGTCGCCGCTGGCAGCTCGGTACAATCCAGGTTGACTACAACCTGCCCGAACGCTTTGAGCTTGAGTACACCGGCCGCGATAATGCCAAGCATCGTCCCGTGATGATACACCGTGCCCCCTTCGGCTCCATGGAGCGTTTCGTAGCTGTGCTTCTCGAACACACCGCCGGCCACTTCCCCCTGTGGCTTGCTCCCGAACAGGCAGTCATCATACCTGTTTCCGACAAGTATCTTGACTACGCCAAGGAAGTCGCTGCCAAGCTTGAGGAGGACGACATCCGCCTTATGATTGATGACCGCAACGAGACCTTAGGCCGCAAAATACGCGACAATCAGCTCAAACGAGTGCCCTATATGCTCATTGTTGGTGAAAAAGAGGCACAAAATGGCGAAGTTTCCGTAAGAAAACCGGGCGAAGGTGACCTTGGTTCGATGAAAATTGCTAACTTTGCAGCGCATTTGACCGAAGAAGTCAAAAATCTGATAAATCAATAACAAACTAAAATACTAATTTAACTGCCGCCAGGCATACTGAATGGATAAAAAACCGCCCTTTAATCCCGGAGCACCCCGCCCCGCCAATAATCAAGGCCCCCGACAGCAGGGCCGACGCGACCCTCGCCAGCAGAAGCAAGCGCCCAACAACATCAACGAGCACATACGTGCCCGCGAGGTGCGCCTTGTAGGCGAAAATGTCACCCCCGGCATATACTCCATTCAGGAAGCCCGCCACATGGCCGACGAGCTGGAGCTTGACCTCGTAGAGATTTCGCCCAACGCCGACCCTCCTGTATGCAAGATACTCGACTATCAGAAGTATCTTTACCAACAGAAGAAGAAGGCCAAGGAAATCAAAGCCAAGTCTACCAAGGTAGTTGTAAAGGAAATCCGTTTCGGCCCTCAGACCGACGACCACGACTACAACTTCAAGCTCAAACATGCTATAGGCTTCCTTCAGGAAGGCGCCAAGGTTAAAGCCTACGTATTCTTCAAAGGCCGCTCGATACTTTTCAAAGAGCAGGGTGAGGTTCTGCTTCTGCGCTTCGCCAACGACCTGGAGGATTACGGCAAGGTAGAGCAGATGCCTCTACTCGAAGGAAAGCGCATGATAATCATGCTCTCACCGAAAAAGAAGTAATCTGTCACGAGCTGACAAACGATTATAAACTCGAATTAACATCTAATTTACAAAACAATGCCTAAGATTAAGACTAATTCCGGTGCCAAAAAGAGGTTCGCCCTTACCGGATCAGGAAAGATCAAGAGAAAACACGCCTACAAGAGCCACATCTTGACCAAGAAGACAAAGAAACAGAAACGCAACCTTACTCACGCCGGTCTCGTTGCCCGCGTTGACACAAAGAGCGTGAAGGCCCTTCTCGGCATGAAGTAATGCTTCGCCGTAAGCACATTCTCTGCAAGCTTAATTCGTGATTATATAATTCAATTATTAACCGAGTGCTTAGCCCAAAGAGCAGTACACAGACGCTACTGCCGCTAACATTCAAAATCATCTGAAACAATGCCTAGATCAGTCAACCACGTTGCATCGCGCGCACGCCGTAAAAAAATCCTCAAACTTACACGAGGCTACTTTGGCTGCCGCCGTAATGTATGGACCGTAGCTAAAAACACCTGGGAAAAAGGTCTTACCTACGCTTACCGCGACCGTAAGGACAAAAAGCGCAACTTCCGTGCCCTTTGGATACAGCGTATCAACGCTGCTGCCCGTCAGCACGACCTGAGCTACTCTAAGCTCATGGGTCTTATCCACAAGAGCGGCATCGAAATCAACCGCAAAGTCCTCGCTGACCTCGCCCTCAACAACCCCGCAGCTTTCGCAGCCGTTGTAGACAAGGTGAAGAACGCTTAAAGCATTCAGCTCAACGAACAGCAGAACCCGCCGATGTCAGAACTGACAGGGCGGGTTCTTTGTTTCACAATCAAATCACGCACCAGATATGCTCATCAATACCGCCCGCTTTGTAATAAGCAACAGCAGTGTACGCAAGTGCCCGGCCGAGAGCCGCCACGAGTATGCTTTTATCGGACGCTCAAACGTAGGGAAGTCGTCGCTTATCAATATGCTCACCGGCCGCAAGGGACTTGCCATGACTTCGGCGACCCCGGGAAAGACCATGCTTATCAATCACTTTCTTGTGAACGACAGCTGGTATATAGTCGATTTGCCCGGGTATGGCTATGCCCGCCGCAGCAAAGATGACCGCGACCGCCTGGAGGGCATAATCAAGGGGTATATCCTCAACCGTGTGCAGATGACCAACCTTTTTGTGCTTATCGACAGTCGTCATGAGCCGCAGCGTATCGACATGGAGTTCATGGAATGGCTCGGCGAGAACGGCATACCCTTCAGCATAGTGTTCACCAAACTCGACAAACAGTCGGCGACCGCCGGCCAGGCAAAGATTGCCACATATCTTGAGCGCATGCTCGAAACGTGGGAAGAGCTTCCGCCGGTGTTCCGCACGTCCAGCGAGACAGGACTCGGCCGCGAAGAGATACTCGACTATATCGAGCAGATGAACAAGCTGCCGCTGCAAACAATCTGAGCACTCAGGGTGTTTCTCTTTCAAATAAATAATTCAACACCATTATGAAAGAGACAAAACCTAATGCCCCGACACAGCAGGAGAAAGACCATGCCGTAGACCATCTTCCCGGTGCGGCCGTAGACCATGCCAATAAAAACAAGGTTTCGGAGAAGCTTGTTGACGAACGTACGTGTACGCTGAACAACAATCCCCGTAATCAAAAGTAAGGTAACAGAAACCGCCTAATCTTTGCCGGCAATATCTATTGTTGGCAATTTTTTTCGTAATTTTGCGACAAATAATAATTTAAACCTAAATCATAATCACTAAATGACAGAACAAATCAAGGCGACTTTGCGCGATTACGCGTGGGCTCGCTGGACAGCATTGGTGCTTGTGGCATTGATGATGTTCTTCGCTTACATGTTTGTCGATGTAATGTCTCCGCTGCAGTCGCTTGTAGAGACAGAGCTTGGCTGGACCCCCGGAGCCTTCGGTTACTATGCCGGCGCGGAATATATTCTTAACGTGTTCGGCTTCCTCATCCTTGCCGGTATCATTCTCGACAAAATGGGCGTACGCTTTACCGGCACCCTCTCGGCATCGTTGATGCTTGTAGGTGCCTGCATCAAACTCTATGCCATAAGCAGTTACTTCGCCGGAACGGCGTTGGAGCAGTGGCTTTCTTCGTGGTGGGTAGAGATGCCCGGCAGCGCCAAACTTGCCGCTCTCGGCTTCATGGTATTCGGCTGTGGCTGCGAAATGGCAGGCATCACAGTCTCCAAGACACTTGCCAAATGGTTTGAAGGCCATGAAATGGCTCTTGCAATGGGACTTGAAATGGCCCTTGCACGAGTAGGCGTATGGGTTATATTCACCATATCGCCCCGCCTGGCTGACTGGATGGGCGAGCCGACCGTCGTTACACCTGTTGCATTTTGCACGGCTCTTCTGCTGATAGGCCTTATCTCCTATATTGTATTTACCTTTATGGATGCAAAGCTCGACCGCGAAACGACAGCCGAGCGCATCGCTTCGGCCGATGAAACCGCAGAAGAGGAGTTCAAGATGAGCGACGTAGGTAAAATCTTATCCAGCAAGCTCTTCTGGATTATAGCACTGCTTTGCGTGCTGTATTACTCGGCAATCTTCCCCTTCCAGCGCTTTGCCACCAATATGCTTCAGTGTAACCTCGGCATGACAGAGAAGGCTGCTGCCGACATCTTCCGCTGGTTCCCGATTGGTGCAGCCGCGCTGACACCGTTCCTCGGCTATGCTCTCGACCGCTTCGGCAAGGGTGCGTCGATGCTCATAGGCGGAGCCGTACTCATGATTGTGTGCCACCTCACATTCGCACTTGTTCTTCCGGCCTATCCTCAGACATGGATTGCCTTTACTGCAATCATCGTTCTCGGCATATCGTTCTCGCTTGTGCCTGCGTCACTTTGGCCTTCGGTGCCCAAAATCATGGAGGCCCGCTATCTCGGCTCTGCATACTCACTAATCTTCTGGGTGCAGAACATCGGCCTCGCACTCTTCCCCATCCTCATCGGCAACGTGCTCGAGTGGACTAACCCCGGTGTAACCAATCCTATGAATTACAACTATACCGTGCCCATGCTTCTCTTTGCAAGCCTCGGTGTGCTTGCACTCTTCTTCGGTATCTGGCTCAAGGCCCTCAACGCCCGCAATCACTACGGACTTGAAGAGCCTAACATAAAGAGCAAGACTGCCGTACTTGAGGCGGAAGCTCAGGAAGGCGACATATAAGCAAGTCATAAAAATCAATACACATAAAATACATTGGCCACTTGTTTTATAAACCAGTGGCCAATGTATTTTATAGAATTTTTCAGACCGTAGTGCAGGATGATGTTTGCGAGAAATTGAAAAAAATGTTACCTTTGCATAATTTATTTCTTATTGCAATGAAACAAGTGACTTATGAGGGTTTGACTTTTCAGCCCTATATCTCAAAAGAAGAAATAGCCGCTCGCGTAGAAGAGATCGGCCAGCAAATAATGCGCGATTGCGCCGATAAAATGCCCCTGTTTGTGTGTGTGCTCAACGGGGCATTTCCTTTTGCCAGCGACCTTTTCAGAGCTGTTGAAGGCATTGATGCCGAGATTTCGTTTATACGCCTGAAGAGCTACGAAGGCACTGCATCGACCGGTGCCGTGAAGGAAGTTCTTGGCCTGAGCGACAATATTGAAGGACGCACAGTTATCGTAATTGAAGACATCGTAGATACCGGCAACACTATCTATCGCCTTGTGGAAGACCTGAAGAAGAAGAACCCCGCCGACGTTAAGGTTGCGACACTTCTGTTCAAGCCCGACGCACTGGTGCGCCCCGTAAAGCCGGACTATGTAGGCTTCAGCATCCCCACAAAATTTATCATTGGCTATGGGCTTGACCTTAACGGCAAGGCCCGCAATCTTAACGACATATATATACTCAAAGAAGACTGACGAAAATGAATATAGTAATTTTCGGCGCTCCGGGTAGCGGTAAAGGCACTCAGAGCGACAGACTTATTGCCGAATACGGCCTGCATCACATTTCTACCGGCGAGCTGCTCCGCAAGCATATAGCCGAAGGCACCCACCTTGGCAAGGTTGCCGATTCTTTTATCTCTCAAGGTCAGCTCATACCCGACGAGCTGATGATTGATGTGCTTCACGACCTTTTCCGCCAACATCCCGAGCATATTGCAAAGGGCGTGATTTTCGACGGGTTTCCCCGTACTATCGCGCAGGCCGAAGCTCTTTCGGAAATGCTAAAGGAATACAACACTGAAGTGCACGCCGTAGTTGGGCTTGATGTCGACGAAGACGAGCTCATACGCCGCATGCTGCAGCGAGGCAAGGAAAGCGGCCGTGCCGATGACAATATAGACACAATTACTAAACGACTGCAGGTATATCACAAGCAAACTGCGCCCCTTCGCGACTATTACACAAACAAGGGTTCCTTCCACCCGATAGACGGCAACCGCACTGTCGACGAGATTTTTGACAGCATCAAGCTTGTTTTCTGCAACAAATAATGGTAAGAATGGGTTTGAATTGTTGTATTATTCAGACCCACTCTAAATCCACCTCCAAGCAACAATGTACCGTTTCGAAGAACAATACAACAAAGCACCCTTTGACAATCTTCTGGAGATATATCGGGAGAGTTTTGCCGACCACTTTCCGTTGCCGGCTCTCACTGACTATATCTCAGGTAAGACTGTCACTTACGGCGACCTTGCGCGCCGCATAGCCCGCCTGCATCTGTTCTTTGAAATGGCCGGCGTGAAGCCCGGCGACAAAGTCGCGCTTCTCGGACGTAACACCCCAAACTGGGTTATAAGTTTCATGGGAGTGGTGACGTATGGCGCCGTAATAGTGCCGATACTTCACGACTTCAATGCTGCCGACAGTATGCACATCATCAATCACTCTGATGCCTGCATACTTTTTGTGAGCGACAGTATATTCTCGGCGCTCGACTTCGATGCCATTCCTGAAGTAAGAGCGGTGGTGTCGCTCGACACACGCACCGTAATAGCGGAGCGCTCGCCTGTAAGGGTGTTCGGCAAAAGGCAGCCACAGAGTCATAAATCCATTGTCGCCAACCTCACAAGATATTTCCGAAAACGCTACCCGGAGGGATTTTCTGCGCACGACATAAAGTATAAGACATTCTCAGGCGACAGTGTTGCTGTAATAAACTATACTTCAGGCACTACTGGCTTCTCCAAAGGCGTAATGCTCACTCTCGACAATCTGCGGGGAAATGTGGTGTTCGGTATTCGCTCCAACCTTCACTATCAGGGTTCGCGCGCGCTGTCGTTCCTGCCGTTGGCACATGCCTACGGTTGTGCGTTCGATATGCTGGTGCCGCTTGCCGTAGGCTCGCACGTGACATTGCTCGGCAAGACACCCACACCGGCATTGCTTCTCAAAGCCATGAAGCAGGTGAGGCCGTCGCTTATAATATGCGTGCCCCTCATACTTGAGAAGATATACCGCAAGATAGTAGTGCCGCAGATTACACGCAAGCCCATACGGTGGGTTCTTGCGCTACCGATGCTTGACAAGGCTGTTTACAGCCTCATCCGAGCCAAGCTTGTCGATGCCTTCGGCGGAGCCTTTGAAGAAGTGATTGTAGGCGGAGCGGCGCTCAACCATGAGGTAGAGGAGTTTCTTGCCCGTATAAAGTTTCCCTTCACGGTCGGCTATGGCATGACCGAATGTGGGCCGCTGATAAGCTATTCGCCGTGGCGACGCTTCAGCCCGGACTCGGCAGGACGCACGCTTAAAGGAATTATGGAGGCACGCATACTCGAGGACGAAACCAAAGGTCTCGGGCCAAACGGTGAGCCTCAAGGCGAGATTATGGTGCGCGGCCTCAATGTGATGAAGGGCTACTACAAGAACCCGGAAGCCACAGAGGCTGCTCTTGACCATGACGGGTGGCTCCATACCGGCGATATGGGTTGGCTCGGAGAGCCGAATAACCGTACTATCAATATCAGAGGCCGCTACAAGACCATGATACTTACGGCCAACGGGCAGAATATCTATCCTGAAGAGATAGAGGCCAAGCTGAGCAACATGCCCTATGTGAGCGAGTGCCTGGTTGTGGAGCGCCACGGGCATCTGGTAGCGCTGTGCCACCCAGATGCCGATGAAGTTCTTCGCGACAGCCTCACCCCTTCGGGCTTGACCGAAGCAATGGAGCAGAACCGACGCACACTCAACAAAATTGTTGCGCCTTACGAACAGATACAGGCTATAGAAATTATGCCTGACGAGTTCGAGAAGACTCCTAAGCGCTCCATTCGCCGTTTTCTGTATAAATAAGGGTTACATAAGATGTATGCCAATGTAATCCTGCCTATGCCACTCGACGGCACTTTCAGCTATGCCGTTCCCGCCGAGCTTGCGGATAAGACCGGGGTAGGATTTCGTGTGATAGTTCCGTTCGGGAAAAAGCATTATTATACGGGGCTGATAGAGAGTCTGACAGCAGAGAAGCCAGACCACATCAACATACGCGAAATAGTAGATGTTCTGGACGACAAACCAATAGTGCGTCCCGAGCAGATACAGTTCTGGCGCTGGATGTCGGAATACTATCTATGCACTATAGGTGAGGTGTTCAAGGCCGCACTTCCGGCCGGGCTGAAGATAGAGAGCGAGACACGCATATCTATCGACGAGCGTGCCACACCCGAGGATTTTGCAACGCTCGGCTCTGATGCGCTTGCCATGGTGGAATTTGTGCGCTCGCAAAACAGCGTGACTCTCGATGCCGCGACCGCCAAGTCGGAGGTGCCGCGTGCAGGCGCAGTAATCACAGCTCTTATAGAAGATGGCATACTCAGTGTGAGCGAGAAACTCGTAGAGCGCTATCGGGCGGTGCGCAAACCATATGTGCGGCCTACTCTTGCACGCGGCGATGCTGCCGCCATGGAAGAGGCATTCAGAGTGTTGAAGCGCTCACCGCGCCAAGAAGAAGCTCTTATGGCGTTGATAACTCTCTCGTCGTTCTACAAGACGGACACACCGCTTGTGGAGGTACCGCTTGACGTGCTTCTCGACCGCTCAGGCGTGACTCGCACTATAGTCAAAGGACTCGAGGAGCGCGGCTATGCCGAAATCTATAATAAGGAAATATCGCGGTTCAGCTCTTCGGGCGGCCCCTGTAAGGAGCTCCCGGCCTTATCGCCGGCACAGGATAAGGCGCTCGACCGCATACACATCGACTTCCGCGATAAAGATATAGTTCTTCTGCGTGGCGTTACTGGCTCCGGAAAGACAGAGATTTACATTCACCTAATCGACTTTGTGCTGCGCGAAGGGCGTCAGGCGCTGTTTCTTGTGCCTGAGATAGCCCTTACGACACAACTTACGCGGCGATTGCAGAGCGTGTTCGGCAAGCGGGTGGTCATATATCACTCCAAATTCAGTGACAACGAAAGAGTCGACATCTGGCGCCGCATGCTTGAAAGCGACGAACCGTGTGTCGTAATAGGCGCTCGGTCGGCTGTATTTCTGCCGTTCGGGCGTCTGCGTCTTGTGATAGTAGACGAAGAGCATGAGGCGAGCTATAAGCAATACGACCCGGCACCGCGCTACAACGGGCGCGACGCCGCCGTGGTGCTGGCGTCGATACATAGGGCAAAAACACTCTATGGCAGCGCCACGCCGACCGTAGAGACATATTACAAGGCGCTCAACGGAAAATTCGGGCTTGTGGAACTCACCGAACGCTACGGCGATGCCCGTATGCCGTCGTTGGATATAGTGAATATGAAATCCGAGCGAGGGCGGCGAGCCGTGAGCGGCTACTTCTCTCACCGATTGCTCGATGCCACGCTCGATGCAGTGAACCGCGGGCGTCAGGCTATATTATTCCATAACCGCCGTGGATATGCTCCGCTTGCCCGCTGCAAGATGTGTGCGTTTACGCCCAAATGCGACTTCTGCGATGTGTCGCTTACATACCACAAGCGTACCAACCGGCTTGTATGCCACTACTGCGGTGCCGAATACGCAGTACCGCAGTTATGCCCCGAGTGCAAGGAACCCGCTATTGAAATTGTGGGCTACGGCACCGAAAGGCTCGAAGATGAGATAAGCGCGAACTTCCGCGACCGACGCGTGCTGCGCATGGACCTCGACACCACGCGGAACAAAGAAGGCTACAGCCGTATCATCGACGAATTTTCGGCCCATAAAGCCGATATACTCGTAGGTACCCAGATGGTGACCAAAGGTCTTGACTTCGGCGACGTAGAGCTTGTGGGCGTGCTTAATGCTGATAGCCTTATCAATTTTCCCGACTTCCGCTCGGCCGAGCGAGCCTTCAACATGATAGAGCAGGTGGCCGGCAGAGCAGGGCGCCGCGACGGCAGCGGGCGCGTGATAGTGCAGACATACAATCCCGAAAGTCCGATACTCGCTTTTGCTGCCGCACATGATTATGAAGGCTTTTACAGGCATGAGCTTGAGGAGAGGCGTGCGTTCGGCTTCCCTCCGTTTACCCGTATAATCAATGTCTACCTCAAGCATCGCGATGTGGCGGTTGTGACTGAATGTGCGTCGAAGTTCTCGACCATGCTGCGTGCCACTTTCGGCAACAGGGTATCTCCGCCACAAGAGCCCGGAGTGTCGCGCGTCCAGGGTCTTTTCATACGCAAAATCATGCTGAAAATCGAGGCAAACGTGTCGATGAAGCGCGTAAAGGAGATACTCCGCCAAAGCTATGTGGAGCTTACTGCGTCGCCGCTTGCCCGCGGGCTGTCGGTATACTATGATGTAGACCCGGTATAACGGATGCTCTACAAATCGCCGGCATCATAGTTCATGGATGCCTTCATCTGTTCGTTGGCAGGCATGACTTCCGGAGCCTTTCCGCTCACCAGGACATCGACGAGACGCACGTCCTCAGGCGAGTAATTGCAGCGGAACACGCGCAAGGGAGCCTTCACAGCCACATTTTCGATGAGAAAATTATCTACAGTGTCGTGTGCGTTGCCGGCAATAATGCCGAGCGAAGATGCGCGCAGGCTGAGATTTCGCATCGTGATATTGCGGATTGTGCCGCGGGGATGTCCCTTATGCCCTTCAAGGTCGAAGAACTGGCGCCAAGGGAGAATTTCAATCATATTTCCGCATCGTCCGGAGATATTCTCAATAGTAATATTCTCGTAGGTCTGATAAGTGTCGGGGCGCATTTTCAGACGCAGCAGAGCACAATCGTTGTCGAGACGGCAGTTGCGAAGCACCACATCTGAGGCATGGAAACATTCGCTGCCGAAAGTGAGTGTGCCGTGAAGATTAGGCCCGAATACACATCCTTCGACAAGCACATCGGTCACAGAATTGTTTTCATGTGATAGATGCGCATCAACGCCTTTTCCGCCTTTTATGCACACACCATCGTCGTCGGTATCGAGAGTACAGCCGCGGATTGTCACACCATGACATCCGTCGAGGTCGATTGCATCGCTGCTGGGCGCGCGCACCGGCCTGGAGGGTGCGTAGATATAGCAGTTCTCGATAGTGAGATTGTTACACAGATAATAGTGCGAAGTCCAGAACGCTGAATTTATAAGCCTGACGCCGCGCACACGGGCGCCGTCGCAGCCCCACAGGAACAGCAGACGCGGGCGTCGCACCTCAAGATTAGTCCATTCACGGCCTTTGGCCTCGGCTGCGGCTACGTTTTCCCAGAATTCTGTCCAGAATTTGAAGCCGTTGCCATCGATAGTTCCCGGGCCTTCTATGCGGAAGTCGTCGACATGGTACGCATTGACAAGAGCCGCATGATAGTATATGCTTCGCCCCTCCATTCGCGAGGGCTGGAGAGGGTAGTCGGTAATATTGTCGCTGCCCTTGAGTACCGCTCCGTGCTCAAGGCGAAGGCTTGTTCCAGGTTTGAAGAAAAGGGCACCGCTCATAAAGGTGCCTTGTGGCACAACAATTTCGCCGCCTCCGTCGGCTTCGGCGCGGTCAATCACAGCCTGAATTGCAGCCGTCTGTACCACGGTGCTATCGGCAGAAATTCCATAGTCGGTTATACGGTATTCTTTCACCGTTCCGGCATTTTTAAGTACGCGGTTTAGGAATGTCGCTACATAGTCTGTTGTGGTCTCGGCCCAAGGGTTAAAGAACCAAAAAGGATGTATCGGAGCACCTGTGCGGTGGCGTTCGGAGTATATTCCGAGAGAATCGTAGCGCGACACAAGTTCGTCGCAGCCGTCGCTATAGCGGGGCAGCTCGCTGTTTATGAAACAAATCGGAGCGGAGCGCATGCTCACCCATTCGAGCGGCGATGCTTCATGCCAGTTTTCAGAAGCGTCGTCATATAAGCCTCCAAGCCATTTTGCATTGACCTGCAATTCATGTTTGGCCTCAAAATGGCTACGGGCATCGGCGATATTGGTCGTGGATACGAAGGAGGCAATGCCGTCGATGTTTATCACCGCCATAACGTCGCTTGACACACCTAAATATCCACCTTTGCCTTCATGTCGCTTTGAGCCGTTGGTTACTCCGGCCAACGTGGCAAGCTGAGCGCCTGCGCTGCACCCCGAAACGGCTATCCGGCCGGCGTCTATGCCAAGCTTGCCGGCGTTCGCCCTTGCCCAGCGTATTGCGGCCTTCACATCGTGCAGCGCGGCCGGGTACAGCGCTTCGGGGATTAGACGATACTCAATGGGAATAGTCACATAACCTCGGCAGGCAATCTGAATGGCCATTGGCTCTTGCAGCGATTTGTCGCCCGAGTTCCAGCCACCTCCGTGTATCATTATCAGAGCCGGATATATGGAGTCGTTGTCGGGCCTGAATACGTCGGCGTGCAGCTTCCGCTTGCCGTAAGGCGTGCGGGATAGAGTGGAGTACACCATGTCGCGGTGCGCCCGAATGTCCTGCGGCATGGCAGGCCTGAACACCGTGGCTTCGGAATGTTTGCGCAGCACTTTCTTTGCAGTGGAATACAGAGTGAAAGAAGTGTCGCGAGGTATTTCGCGTGCACCGGCTGCTATAGAGCACGATGCGAAGAGTATGGAGGCAAGTATGAGTGACAGTTTTTTCATGACAGGCAAATTTAGCGATTATCTGCGGCATTAGAAAATATGACTACGCCAAAGGCAAACATTTTAACGCAAGTATCTGTTTTGTATATATTGCTTTGATTTATAACCCCATTTATGATTGTATGGACAAAAAAAGACTGACCGCTGAAAATGGGCGCCCTATCGCCGACAACCAGAATGTACAGACCGCAGGCCTACGAGGCCCTGCAACAGCTCAGAATCCATGGTATCTTGAAAAGATAGCCCACTTCGACCGCGAAGTGATACCCGAACGCCGCATGCACGCAAAAGGCTCGGGAGCCTTCGGAACCTTCACCGTGACCAACGCTCTTTCGGAGTACACCCGCGCATCGATATTCTCCGAGGTTGGAAAACAGACACCTTGTCTGGTGCGTTTCTCGACCGTTGCCGGCGAACGCGGCGCAGCTGATGCCGAGCGCGACATACGAGGATTTGCAATGAAATTCTATACCGACGAAGGCAACTGGGATTTGGTCGGAAACAACACTCCTGTATTCTTCCTGCGCGACCCGCTTAAATTTCCCGACCTCAACCATGCCATTAAACGCGACCCGCGGACAGGCATGCGCAGCCCCCAAAACAACTGGGACTTCTGGACGCTTCTGCCCGAAGCTCTGCACCAGATAACTATTACGATGTCGCCTCGCGGTATTCCGGCTTCTTTCCGCCACATGCACGGCTTCGGAAGCCATACCTACAGCTTTATCAATAAAGACAATAAGCGTACATGGGTGAAATTTCACTTCCGCACCCTCCAGGGTATAAAGAACCTTACCGACCAAGAAGCCGAGGCTATAATCGCAAAAGACAGGGAATCGCACCAACGCGACCTCTTTGAAGCTATTGAGCGCGGCGATTTCCCACGCTGGAAACTACAGGTACAGCTCATGACAGAAGACGAAGCGCGAAAATACCATATCAATCCGTTCGACCTCACCAAGGTGTGGTACCACAAGGATTTCCCGTTGCGCGACGTGGGCATACTCGAGCTAAACAGGAACCCGGAAAACTTTTTTGCCGAGATTGAACAGGCGGCTTTCAACCCGGCCAACATCGTGGACGGCATCGGCTTTTCTCCCGACAAGATGCTTCAGGGCCGACTGTTCTCGTATGGCGACGCCCAACGCTATCGTCTGGGCGTAAACCACAATCTCATACCCGTAAACAGGCCTAAATGTCCTTTCCATGCCTATCACCGCGACGGGCAGATGCGCACCGACGACAACTACGGCGATGCTCCCGCATACGAGCCCAACAGTTTCGGAGAGTGGCAGGATACACCCTCGCTGAAAGAACCTCCGCTGCATGTAGAGGGAGATGTATACACCTACGACGAACGCGAGTATGACGACGACTACTATACCCAGCCCGGAAAATTGTGGCGCCTGATGAGCGCGGCCGACAAAAAGGCCACCTGCGAAAACACCGCCGCACAGATGAAAGAAGTTCCTCTCTTCATAAAACAGCGCCATGTGAGGGCCTGCCATAACGCCGACAAAGAATACGGAAGTATGCTAGCGGCAGCCCTCGGAATTGACCTTGCCGAGGCTCTTACAGCAGAAGACCCCGCACATCCGTCGTGGGATAAGCGTGAATGTGCAAAATAGGTATACAAATTTTGGCGCATAAATAAAAAGTATTACCTTTGCGGGCGTAAATCTATACGACTCCATGAAACTATAAAACTCATGCGGGTCGTATTGTTTTTTGTATTATGATAGTACAGTTCGGAATTTTATTGTCGTTTCTTGCCGCCGGAGAGTTTATTGTATGGCTTACCGGGGTAAATATCCCTTCGAGTATCATCGGTATGCTTCTGCTTACATCGGCGCTAAAGGGAGGGATTGTAAAGCCGTATCAGATAGAGCGGCTCTCCAATTTTCTTGTGCATAATCTCGGATTTTTCTTTGTTCCCGCCGGTGTCGGGCTGATGAATTGCTTCGGTATTATATCGGAACAATGGCTGCCGATTTTAGGGGCGTCGGTGGGCAGTACTGTCATCATCATAGCTGTAAGCGGGCAGGTGCACAGTATGGTGCGGCGCAGCCTTTCGCGCAAGCAGCCTCTTACACAAAGCGGAATAGCAGAATAACGACATGGAATTTTTAACCGACAAGTTTTTTCTCATTGCAGTCACATTCGTTTTCTATATAGGAGCGCAACGGCTGCAACGCGCTACCGGGATTATTCTGATTAATCCCATCCTGATATCTATAGCGGCGATTATCTGCTTTCTGCTGCTTCTAGACATAGACTATGCCACATATCAGAGAGGAGGGGAGTATATCGATTTCTGGCTCAAGCCGGCGGTGGTGGCCCTCGGGCTGCCGCTTTACCGCCAGCTGCCTGCAATCAGGAAGCAGGTGCTGCCGCTTCTTGTGTCGGAACTATGCGGCTGTGTGGCCGGAATAGTGTCGGTGGTTGTAATAGCCAAACTGCTGGGTGCCTCGCATGAGGTAATCATGTCGCTTGCGCCCAAGGCTGTGACCACCCCTATTGCCATGGAGGTTTCGGCTGCGGTTGGCGGCATACCATCGCTTACTGCCGCCGTAGTGGTGAGTACAGGTATTTTCGGAGGGATAGCCGGTTTTAAAATCCTTAAACTGAGCCGGGTAAAGAGTCCTATCGCACAAGGCCTGTCTATTGGTACCGCGGCGCATGCCGTGGGTACATCGGCCGCAATGGAGCGCAGTGAGCGCTATGGCGCATTCTCATCGCTAGGGCTTACGCTGAATGGCCTTCTAACGGCCATTCTCGCACCTTTTGTTCTGCATCTGATTGGTGCATACTGACAACCTGGCTGAAAAATCCCGAAAATGTCAAAAAGCGATAAAACGGGAAAAAGTACAAACATCGCAGCGGTAAAATTTGTATAACTCACAACAAAGTCTTACCTTTGCCTAATAACAATCTTAGAATATTATAAACACCTTATATAACTGACCTAAGACATGGATAACAACGAACTCATCGCTCAGGTTACTGAGAAAGCCCAACAGTGGCTTGCCGAAGGCTACGATGCCGAGACGCAGGCCGAGGTGAGACGCATGCTCGACGCAGAAGATAAGACCGAACTGATTGAATCTTTCTATAAAGACCTCGAATTCGGCACAGGTGGTCTTCGCGGCATTATGGGTGCAGGCTCCAACCGCATGAATATCTACACAGTAGGCGCCGCCACACAGGGCCTCGCCAACTACCTAAAGGAAGCCTTTAAAGACCTTCCGGAAATAAGCGTAGCCGTAGGTCACGATGTTCGCCACAACTCACGCAAATTTGCAGAAATCGTAGCCGATATTTTCTCGGCCAACGGTATCAAAGTATATCTCTTTGACAGCTTCCGTCCCACTCCGGAGCTTTCGTTCGCTATTCGCGAACTCGGTTGCCAGAGCGGTGTGAACATCACAGCCTCGCACAACCCTAAAGAATATAACGGCTACAAGGCTTACTGGAGCGACGGCGCACAGATTATCGCGCCTCACGACGTGAATATCATCGACAATGTGAACCGCATCAAGAGCGTGCGCGAAATCAAGTTCGAGGGTGATAAGTCCAAAATCCAGATTATCGGCGAAGAAATCGATGCCAAATTCCTTGCCGCTATCAAGACCCTATCGCTCGACCCCGAAGTTATCAAGCGTCATGCCGACCTCAAGATTGTGTACACCCCTATCCACGGAACCGGTGTGAAGCTCGTTCCCGACTCGCTGCGCAATTATGGCTTCAACAATATAATCCACGTTCCCGAACAGGATATTCCCGACGGAGACTTCCCCACCGTTGACTCACCCAACCCCGAAAACGCATCAGCAATGGCAATGGCTATTGCAAAGGCTAAGGAAGTGGAAGCCGACCTCGTGGTTGCTTCTGACCCCGATGCAGACCGCATAGGTTGCGTAATCCGCGACAACAACGGCGAATACCAGCTCGTAAACGGCAACCAGATTGTGATGATTCTTCTGAACTACATCATGCTGCGCAACCGCGAACTTGGTCGTCTTAAAGGCAATGAGTATGTAGTCAAGACTATCGTTACCACAGAGACAATCAAAGCTATCGCCAATAATCAGAACGTGAAGATGTATGATTGCTATACAGGCTTCAAGTGGATTGCCAGCGTAATCCGCGACCTAGAGGGCACAGAACGCTACCTCGGCGGCGGTGAAGAGAGCTACGGCTTCCTTGCCGAAGACTTCTGCCGTGACAAAGACTCTGTGTCGGCAATATCGCTCATGGCCGAAATCTGCGCATGGGCCAAAGACCGCGGCATGGACTTCAACCAGATGCTTCAAGAAATATATCTGAAGAACGGCTACAGCCACGAAGAAGGCATCTCCGTAGTACGCCCCGGCAAGACCGGCGCTGACGAAATCCAGCAGATGATGCGCAACTTCCGCGCCAACCCGACAAAGGAACTTGCCGGAAGCCCCGTGGTGACAATAAAAGACTATGCCGACCTCAACTGTACCGACGTACGCACCGGCGCTGTGACGAAAATGGACTTCCCCGCCACATCCAATGTGCTTCAGTACATCACCGAAGACGGCTCAAAGGTATCTATCCGTCCCTCGGGCACGGAGCCTAAAATTAAATTCTATATTGAGGTTCACGACAAAATGGCCGACGCTGCCGATTATGACCGCTGCAACCGCGACGCAGCCGCCAAAATCGAGCGCATCAAGAAGGAACTCGGCATCTGAAAGACGGATACTTCAATTACTATACGCAAGAAGAGCGTGTCGCCACACCGGCGGCATGCTCTTTTAACTATGAAAGCGGGCTGCTGTCATTGTTCGAAGTGAAGATTCAATAACGAAGTGCAAAAAGCACCGTTCTGAATAGGCCCATATTTTTTGAGACTCGAGACTTAATGGCG